>CABZOI010000006.1 GCA_902527245.1 uncultured SAR92 cluster bacterium
AACCAATCAGCCAACCCAAAAACCGAATCGGTATCCTACAAGCATAAATAAACGCATCATCCCAGGTATTCTTTGTTTTTTGCGCTTTAATCTCCAACTTGTTCAAAGTAAGTTTACTTAGCTGATTCAAAACCAAAACCAGGAGAAAAATTACTCCTAACTCAAGAATCCAAACATATTTTGGGGCAACAATATTGTCAATCCAAGCGATCACATTTTCCATTGATAAGTCCTATAAAATAGTGATTTTACAATTTACATCTGCTCGATTGCAGTTTTTACTTTCTCTAATCGGATTTCGGCGTTTTTATCCAATTCGATTGTATCATTTCTTGATCTTTGCCACATCGCATCCAAAACTGTATTACTTTGATAATCATTCTTCTCGAGGTGATGTAAAGCCTCAAGTGTTCCTTCGCGATTATTGCAAATCAAGACGACGTCACAACCTGATTTTAAAGCTAATTTTGCTCTATCACTGAAGTTACCATCGATTTCTGCGCCCTTCATACTCAGATCATCACTAAAGATTACACCTTTGAATTTCAGATTCTCTCTTAAAACACGCTTTAACCAAAACTCTGAGTAGGTGACTGGATCTTTATCTATGTTTGGGAATGTCATGTGTGCTGGCATTATTGCATCTAAATGTGAACTTAAGTGCGCGAAAGGGATTAAATCATGAGATTTAATCTCGTTAATTGTTCGAGAATCTGATGGGTGATCGATATGACTATCAGCCTTAACACTTCCATGACCCGGGAAATGTTTACCAACACAAGGAATACCAGCCTCATGAATCCCCTCTATGAAGGCTTTCGCAGCGATAGAAACTAACTCCGGGTCGTCGGAAAACGATCTGTCTCCGATGACAGAGCTGGTATCTCGGTCTACATCAAGAACTGGCGCAAAACTAAAATCTACAGAACATAATTTTATTTCTGTTGCCATTAACCAACCAACATCACGTACAAAAGAGATCGCAGAGGCTGGTGAAGCGCTCATCAAATCACCTAGCGCTTGCATGGACGGTAATCTCACAAATTCATTACGAAACCTTTGTACTCTTCCACCCTCTTGATCAACACCTATCAGAATATCAGGCGATGTACTCTTGATTTGCAGAATAAGATCTCTGACTTGAGCTTTATTTGCGTAATTGCGAGCAAATAAAATGACTCCACAAACGTTTGGATTTGAAATTAACTTTTTCTCTTCATGAGATAGAGTCTCTCCTTCAATATCCAACATCAACCTACCGTAAAAGTTCTTCATTACATGCAGCACTCTAATTTGTAATTATTGCAAGAGGAAATATACATGTTTCTTAAGACCCTATACAAATACCCATCAAAACTGGATATATAATAAAATACTGTATATAATCACAGCATCACGGAGGTGTGCATGAAATTATTAACAAACAGGCAGCAGCAAATTTTTAATCTAATAAAAAACTGTGTTGAAGAAACTGGATATCCACCAACAAGAGTTGAGATAGCGTCTAAGCTGGGTTTTAAATCTCCGAATGCAGCTGAGGATCACCTTCGAGCACTAGCAAAGAAAGGCGTGATTCAAATGATTCCCGGTGCATCTAGAGGCATCAGAATTGTTCAACAAGAAAGGGGACTCCCAATTGTAGGAAGAGTTGCGGCCGGTGAACCTATTTTGTCGGACCAAAATATTGAAGACTATCAAGAAATATCGAGTGATTCGTTTCATCCGCATGCAGATTATTTTTTAAGGGTGCAGGGCGAAAGTATGATCGATGTTGGCATATGTGACGGTGATTTGTTAGCGGTAAAACAACAGGAAATCGCTGAAAACCACCAAATCATAGTGGCACGAGTCGATGGCGAAGTAACAGTAAAAAGGTTTAAGAAAACTAAAAGAGATTTTGAGATACATCTTCTCCCAGAAAATCACAGTTATGATCCAATTAAAGTTGATTTACGATCTCAAGATTTTATGATTGAAGGTTTAGCAGTCGGTATTCTTCGAACAAATCTCTGAAACTAATGGATACTATGCTGTTTGGGATCAAAGTTAACGGTTTTGGAAACATTACTACTTTCATTTAGATCAACGGCAGCTTTTATTCCTGCGTCTATCATGGCTTTTGCAACGTCCACATGCTTATTCCCGAGGTAATCCATAACTAGTGATGAGAAATTTATTGTTACAAGGGGCTCATTTGAGCCAGCCCTTTGAAGAACAATCTCACCATTACCAATCAAAACAAGTTCGTACTCTGTCAATGCCATTATAAAAGTCCTTTTAATTTCCGCTTACATGCCTCTTCAGAGGTTAGCATAATGCGGTGCGTTTGTCTGAAATTCATTTCTTTTAGTTTTCTATTATTTCGATCAACTGCTATCTACTATTAATTAGCTACTGACCACTTACCATTTTCATAGAACGCATTCCAACCCGTTGGTTTGCCATCTTTCTCGCTCCGGACATACTGCTCTTTCGTTTTCCGACTAAATCTAATAATTGCGTCATTACCATCACTGTCTTTCAAAGGGGCCTTCAGTAGAAAGTGATATTTATCATCAATTTTTTCACTATATGGAAGAAGCTCTCTTACTAATGGTGCTCTCGTTTCTCTATGACGGGGAAATTGACTTGCGGCGAGAAATAATCCAGACGCACCATCTCTTAAAACATAGAAATCATCAACTTTTTCACACCTTAAATCAGGCATTGCTATTGGATCAACCTTGGGAGGTGCCGGTTCTCCATTTCTTAGTAGCTTTCTTGTATTTTTACAATTTTCTCCCGAGTCATTAATACCAGTGCAACCAAAGTACTTTCCAAATCTTCCATTTTTAAGTTGCATCTCACTGCCACATTTATCGCACTCAAGAGTGGGACCATCGTATCCTTTTAACACGAAACTTCCTTTTTCAGTCCAAAAACCCGAACAATCAGGATTATTACCACAAATATGAAGTTTTCGTGTTTCATCAATGAGGTAACTATCCATCGATGTATTACATAGATTGCACCTCTGTTTCTGAATCAATGACTTGGATTCTGCTTCGTCATCATCCTCAATATTTATCGCTTCGTCTCCAGCCGTTAGATTGAGTGTCCCTTTGCATCTCTCTTTCGGAGGTAACGAATAACCAGAGCAACTTAAAAATACTCCTGTACCCGCAGTTCGCACCAACATTGGCCTTCCGCATAGCTTACAACTTATATCTGTTTCAGAGGGCATATTGGGCCTCATTCCAGATTCAATTGATTTCGCGGACTGCAAATTTGCATTAAATCCAGTATAGAATTGATTGAGTAAGGTTTTCCAATTAACAACACCTCCGGCAACCTCATCCAGCCGTTTTTCCATTGTTGCAGTAAAACTGTAATTCATAAGGTCATCAAAACACTCAGACAATCGATCCGTAACAATATCACCGATTTTCTCAGCAAAGATTCTTTTATTTTCGATTCTCACATATCCTCGATCCTGAATTGTGCTAATTATTGACGCATAAGTTGAAGGGCGACCAATACCCCTCTTCTCCAACTCCTTTACTAACGAGGCCTCAGAGTAACGAGCAACCGGTTTTGTGAAATGTTGTGATGGGATTAATGCCAATAATTCAAGATTATCCTGGACTTTTAGATTGGGTAGTTCTTTGTCTTCGTCATTTTTTTTGATGTTGGGCATTGCAGCTAAGTAGCCATCGAATTTGGTAACTCGACCTTTTGTCGAGAGTAAATATTGGCCAGCAGCCACATCAATAGTCGTAGATGTGAATAATGCATTAGTCATTTGACATGCAATGAACTGCTGCCATATCAATTGATATAGTTTTGTGGCATCAGGTTCTAAGTCGTTCAGAGAGCCGGGTGCGATGTCCACGTTGGAAGGCCTTATAGCTTCGTGAGCATCTTGTGCGCCACTCTTTGAGCTATATACTCTTTCTCCATCCGGTAAATATCTAGAACCGAATCTCGTAGCTATATAATCCCGGCAAGCCTCAACCGCATCCTTGCTCAAATTTGTAGAGTCTGTTCTCATATAAGTGATATAGCCAGCCTCATACAGACGCTGTGCTAAAATCATAGTTCTTTTGACTCCAAAACCAAGTCTTGTACTCGCCGCTTGCTGAAGAGTAGAGGTGATAAAAGGAGCCGAAGGCTTTGACTCGGTGGGCTTTTGTCTGACCTCTTTTACAACAAAAGACTCATTCTCGAGTTGTCTAATTGCAAAATCTGACTGGTCCTTATCTGACGGTCTATAGGATTTCCCGTTCACTTTTTTGACATCAAATCTCAACTTGGAATTTGTATCCATTCTTCGATTTGAGCAATCAAGATCCGCTTCCAGCGTCCAGTACTCCTCAGGTATAAAAGCCCTAATTTCTCTTTCACGCTCGACAATCATTTTGACAGCAACTGATTGAACTCTCCCTGCCGATAACCCTCTTCCAACTTTTTCCCACAACAATGGTGAGACCATAAAGCCCACAACGCGATCCAAAAAACGTCTCGCTTGCTGAGCTTCAACCCTGTTTAGGTTGACCTCTCCTGGATTCTCAAACGCTTGTTTTATCGAATTTTTAGTAATTTCGTTGAAAACAACCCTTTTGTACCGTTGGCTATCGCCTCCCAACAGCTCACTCAAATGCCAAGCTATTGCCTCTCCCTCTCTATCCATATCCGTTGCTAAAAATATTTCTGGTGAGTCCTTAGCTGCTTTCTTAAGCTCCTTAACAACTTTCTCTTTCCCCGGCAAAACGGTATATGTTGCAGTCCAGTTATTTTCAGGGTCAATGCCCATACTTTTGACAAGTTGCAACTTAGCCTTTTGTTCTCTGTAAGCTGCCTTATCTTCAGGAGACATCTTCCTAGTTATCGCTGCTTGACGAGCTCGCTCTTTTGGATCAGAGGGCTCTCGGCTCGATCCTGTTGGCAAATCCCGAATATGACCAACACTTGATTTCACGATAAAACCATCCCCCAAGTAGCGGTTTATCGTTTTAGCTTTAGCTGGAGACTCTACTATAACTAGTGATTTACCCATTCAATTAGCTGCCCTTAGTGACGCTATGTATTTTTTTAAAATAGTCGCTTTTATAATTGCAACATCAAGCCTTGGTCAACCTTTATTTTGGAATTTAGCAAAATTTCTTTGAAAAATTTAATTTCCTCAGAAACTTTTTTCTCATCTAAAACCAAACCAATGCTCCCCGGTTTCACAATCAATGCTAATACGTTGTCGTTTGAGGAAATGGTCACATACTCAATGAGATGGTTCCATTTTTGATTTGGTTTTTCACTTGCCCACCTCCAAGATTTCCAGATGGATTCTTCTCCACGATTACTAAATCTGTGGATACAAAATTTCATATCATCTTCTTTATAAGTTGTACTAATCTCGTAACAGACCGACACTAATCTATTTTCACCTTCGCGAAAATCTGGTCTTCGACACCTCCGGACAGATAGGCCATTCTCCCGAGCTGCTTTTCGGAACTCAGCAATTTTCTTTTGATAGGGGGATTGTTTAACCCATATCATCGGCATTATTGCAAAAGACAGACAAATAAGAATGACAATCCATACCATATCACTACACCTGCTGATATATCTTTAAATTCAACTGAGTTTTGATATCAATTAATCCACTCCTCGGTTACCATTTACACCTGATAGCAATTCTTAAGTAAAAGAACACATATAAAAAAGTGGCTCACACTATGATTGATATCGGAGTAAATCTCACTAGCTCGCAGTTTAATGATGTCTCTACTGTGTTGTCCAATGCCCAAGAAAATAATGTTAAAAAAATAATAGTCACTGGCACCTCAGCACAAGAGAGTAAAAACGCTATATCTTTATGTCAGGATTTTGAAAAGATGTTTCCAAATATGCTTCACAGTACCGTTGGAATTCATCCTCATGAGGCAAGTTCATTCTCCGACTCATCCCTTAAAGAGCTCAAGAATCTTACAAAACATAAATGTGTTGTCGCAATAGGGGAAACCGGTTTAGATTATTATCGAAATTTCTCATCCAAAGAAATTCAAGTCAAATCTTTCTCAAAACATATTGAACTTGCAATCGACATTGGGCTTCCATTATTTCTGCATGAAAGAGACGCTTTTGATGATCAAATTAAAATCTTAAAAAGTTTTGGGCAAGATTTGCCCAAATCAGTCATTCATTGTTTCACTGGTTCTCAAAATAACTTAGCTGAATACCTTGATTTGGGAATGTATATAGGAATCACTGGATGGATCTGTGATAAGAAGAGAGGGGAAAACCTAAGAGCAATAGTAAATCAAATTCCAATTGATAAGCTTATGATGGAGACTGACTCCCCATATTTGCTGCCACAAAATATGCCTAAAAGGCCAAAAAAAAGGATAAACGAACCCGCATTTTTAGACTATGTTGCTTCACAAATCGCATTAAATCGACATGAATCTTTGGATGAAATAAAATTCGCTACCACCGAAAATGCAACTGCTTTCTTCAATCTTGCAAAAGAGTAGCAACCTCACTGTCGCATAACTGAATCGTATTATCTTCAGATGCATTAGCGATCACCCTCACATCTGAGAATGTTATTTCGAATTCATCCTTACTCACTAAGACGAGTGGAGAAGTGATTTTCTCCATGTCTACTCCCATTTTTTTAAAGCATGAGAGTGATATACCTACTTTACTGCGTTGCCTTAATGGAATTGATTTATAAAACTCAGTGACATCGATCTCACCCCTGCATGGCCAACCACAATCCATTCTTTGTGTGACAGAACCTTTTGGATACTTGTTAATCATAAATTCCATAACCAGCGCACCACCATCTTGTTCCATTTGAGAGAAATCTGCAGGAACATCTGCCTGCCAATAGAATTGACTTTCATGGCCTTTTTTCCAGCTTATTCTTAATGAATCTTCTTGGACCAGGCCATCTACGATATCAAGGGTCATGTCGCCATGAGGAGTTGATCCAGCGCCAGTGTTTATTAAACGATGCCAGTCACTTATGTCTCCGACATAAGTCTTCCAAGGATCTCTAGTTGAACCTGAAAAAATGATATCTGCTACATCCTCCAAAACAATTGAACTTTTCTCATTCAAGTATTTTGGTAAGATGCTAGCATCAGAGTATTTCATTCCGCTTCCAAGTGGTAACAAGAAGTCATTCACAGCTAGTGCTTCGTCACTCAAATTAACTTCATACTTAGGCCACGGAAAAGGCAATCTACCTTGAAAATCAAATCGTTGATTTCCTTCTTTATCAGCGATCAGAAGATCGGAAATCCCTTCACCTTCACTACCAGGTAACCAGGCAACCACAAATGCTTCAGAAGCATTTATTATTGAGTTTACCCACAAGGGTCTACCAGTCAAAAAGACACTTACTACGGGGATACCTTGTGATCTCAGCTTTTCAATTAACTGAAGAGTTGATTCGGTCATAGTTTTATTTTCTAAGTAAGCGATGTCGCCCTGACCCTCCGCATATGGTTCTTCACCAAAAACCACAACAGCAACATCAGGTTCTTTCTTCCACTCAGCACTCTCGCTAAATTCAGCAGATCCACCAGTTGACTCTATAGCATTTTTTATACCTTCATATATGCTCGTCGCTCCAGGGAAGTCTTCATTTGAATTTCCAGTGCCTTGCCAAGTTATTGTCCAGCCACCACTCTGCTTTCCTATATTATCTCCTCCATCACCTGCTACCAAAATATTTTGGCCCTGCCTTATCGGGAGGACTCCATCATTTTTTAATAGGACTAAAGATTTTCTAACAGCATCCCTGGCGACTTCTCTATGCTCGACCGAACCTAACAAATTTATTTTACCTGAAGACGCTCTCATTGAGGGAAGACCTTTCTCAAACATACCAGCACGAATTTTTACTCGCAAAATCCTAGATACGGCATCGTTGACTCGGGCTATTGGAATAATTCCATCTTTTACTTGCTGAATAGTATTTTTTAAGAATGGTTTCCAATGTTCTGGAACCATAATCATATCAATCCCAGCATTGATTGCCTGAGGACAACTTTTGTTGGTGCATCCCTCTACTTGGCCATGTCCATTCCAATCTCCAATAACAAAACCATCAAATCCCATCTGATTTTTTAGGATATCTGTCAATAAGTGCTTATTTCCGTGAATTTTATCACCGTTCCAACTGTTAAAAGACGCCATGATAGTCTGCACACCTGCATCAATCGCCGTATAAAAACCTTGTCCATGTTGTTCAAGTAAATCTTCCAATGACAAAATTGTGTTGCCTTGATCGATTCCTCTGTAAGTGCCTCCATCACCCACAAAATGCTTTGCAGTGCTAATTAATTTCTCCGGATTGGATCGAAGCTCACTCAAATTATCACCCTGAATACCAATCACAATCTCCCTTGAATACTTACCTACTATGTCTGACTCACTGCTATATCCCTCATAGGTTCTCCCCCAACGATTATCTTTTACAGTCGCAACCGTGGGTGCAAAAATCCAATCAATACCCGTGACAGCAACTTCTCGTGCAGTTATTTCACCAATTCTCCTCAGTAGGCTAGGATCATTAGCAGCCCCTAAGCCAATATTGTGAGGGAATAACGTAGCGCCAATAACGTTGTTATGGCCATGAACTGCATCAGTGCCCCAAATTATGGGGATACCGGCCCCACCCCTTGATTTGTCAATAGATTCTAGATAAACCTCGTCAGCAAGATTTAGCCACTCTTGAATATCAGCATTCTTATTTCTGTTAGGATGCGAACCACCACCATTGAGAATAGAACCCAAGTGGTAATTAGATACGTCTCCTGGCTTTATCCATTTAATCTCTCCCTGGACCATCTGGCCAACCTTTTGCTCGATAGTCATATCCTTCATGATCTCTTGAATGCGACTTTCAATAGCCATCTTTGAATCCTCATCTGCAAGCGTGCAAACACTGCAAAATAATAGAAAATAACAAATTACTTTTTCCCCAAAACTCTGAATCCTTGATTTTGGTTTTACAGGTATAATATCGACGAAATAAGTCATGGACGCACCCCTTGCAACAATATCTGACTCAATACTTATATTTATAGTAACGCAATGATTTCACGAGGAAATGAAAAGTGGAATAGCTGCTGAGATAGCAAGTTGAACTCATGCGATAAATGGGAATTATCAAGATGTTTTTGAGTGTTATTGGAAGAAACTTCGAACAGATTCTCTGTAATTTCGACTCACTTTCAATGAGGTACCCGATGTCAGCTCGAGCAAGCTGCCTCCTTTTGGTAAAGCAGCAATACTAATAACCCTTTCAATATTCACAATCGTAGATCGGTGGATCCGAACAAATAAAGTTTCATCGAGCTTATCCATCAATTCACCGAGTGTAATGCGAATAATGTGTGTCTCTCCCTTAGCATGCACGCACATATAATCACCTGCTGCATCTACCCAATCTATATCGTCAAAAGGAATTACTTTGACGACTCCTGAATCTTTGACGAATAATTTTCTTCGTGAATTATCAGCCTTTGTGGATCTTTGATGCTGCTTTGCAGAAATATCCTCAGTTATTCTCCTTGATATCTGATCGATAGCTCCTATTAAAGGAAGCTTGTACTCTTTAGTCGCTGGACTTGTCAAACGAACAACAGCTCTATCAATAGCTCGATTAACTCGATCTGCATTAATCGGTTTCAAAATATAGTCTACTGCATGAAGATCGAATGCATCTGCAGCAAATTTATCAAAAGCCGTAACGAAAATTATTAAAGGCATGTCTTCAGGCTGCAAAGCCTTAACCACCTCAAACCCATTGACTCCCGGCATCTGAATATCGAGGAAAATCATATCAGGTGAGTATTTTGTGCATGCATCGATTGCCTCTCGCCCGTTTTTGCAACTAGCAATAATTTCTATCTGATCAAACTCCTCGAGAATAGAGGAAAGTAAGTCTCTGGCTAAAGGCTCATCATCAGCTATAATAACTCGATACTTTGAGATCCCCACAGTTCAACTGACCTCGTGGTTTGTTCTTGGGACAATAATGGAAATTTTCGTGCCATTTTTTCCATTTGAATCAATGAGAAATCGTGAATTACCTCTGTAAAAAGTGTTTAATCGCTCTCTGGTATTCCTGAGTCCAACACCAACGCTTGACTCATCTATTAAGTTTTCATCAAAGCCAGGACCGTTGTCGGCAACGCTAATCGCTATCATTTCATCTTTGTGAAGTCCTGCGGAAATCTTGATCTCTCCACCTTCTTCACAGGGAGCTATTGCATATTTAATTGCATTTTCCACTAGTGGCTGAAGTATCATACTTGGGACGTGCAACTGCTCTGCATCAGAACTTACATCAAGATGAATTGATAAACGATCACCAAATCTTGCTTGCTCAATTCGAAGATATAGGTGCAAAGCATCCAACTCCTCTTTTAATGTAATCCCCTCTACTGGATCAATATACAAGGAGTGGCGAAGAAAATCGCTTAATTGAAGAATCATCTCGTTTGCACGAGAATCATCGCGTTTATTAACAAGCGATGAAATCGAATTTAATGTGTTAAATAAAAAATGAGGATTTAATTGATACCTCAGCATCTTGAGTTGCGCCTCATGAGCCATACTTTCGGCCTTTGCTCTTTTCAATTGCTCCTCTTTATTTGCAGCGAGAATTGACAGTAAGTTAGATCTTTCAGACTCCAACAGTTGATAGTAGTTAATTCCATGATATATCGCCGCCCATGCAATAAATATCAATATGGATGTAAACAACCAGCCACCAAAATCCGACCAAAGATTCTGCTCAGGTGTGATCAACATAAAGGTCCATAACCGCAGAGATGTCCAAATAGTTGCAAAAACGACTATTCCAAGAGAAATGCGCGTCAACCTAGTCCAAAAAGGAAGACGCCATGCAGAGTTTGAGAGTGGTCTCATAGGATATGAAACTACAACACCAATTGCTGACTGAACAAGAGGGTGAAAAATATAGCCAAGAGTGAGCTCATCTCGGTTATACCACACTGTGAGGCTAAAAAAGCTTATTAGTGCGAGGGCAAACCAACCGGAAAGTTGCAAAAACCAAAAACTAACATCATTATCCTCATAAACTCTCTCTGAAGAGCCTAAATTAGGAGACATATTAGCTGTTTTATCCATATTTTATGAAGAATCCAAAGCCCTCTAGTAAACCCAAACACTATACCGAATTTCTCGGCGTAAAGGCATTATCTTCTGCGCATCCAGAGGTAAAAAAGTTAAAATATAAAAATCCAAATCACAGTGCTCATGGTAACAAAAATTGGCGATCATCGTTTGTCCTTATGGATTATTTAAAGGACAATCCACCAGCATTTAATGACAAAGTTCTCGAAATAGGTTGTGGATGGGGACTTATCAGTATTTTTATGTCCACATATTTTGCAAATGATATACACTCAGCAGATATCGATCCATCAGTTAGACCATTTTTTTCTCTTCAGTCAAACATAAACAATGCGAATACTAGAATATGTATTAGGGACTTTACTAAATTTAAAATTGAAGAACTTAGCAAATATAGCTTGATCGTAGGCTCAGATATCTGTTTTTGGGATGAGATGACACTCCCCGTATTAAAATTTATCAAAAGATCACTGAAAACGCATGTTAAGCGAATAGTTATTGCGGATCCAGGACGCCCTCCGTTCTGGAATCTTGTGGACGAGTGCCACAAACTTGGTGGTGAAGTCTTTTCAAGACGAATTTACAAACCTTGGAAAACTGAGAAACACATTTTGGTTATCAATAACGAGAAATAAAAAAACCCAGCATTCGCTGGGTTTTCTTGTCTTCATATTGTCAATCTATTTATTCCATAACACAAAGTGGCCAGAAATTATTTGTGTTTGCCCTACCCTGTACTTGGTGGACTGAATTTCCATTACTTGTGTTATAAGTAATAAAAGCTCTATGTCGGGATCCATCACCCGGATCATCACCCGCCAAGTCAGCAACCCAATAATGAGAGCTTTGCTGAGGCCAATGCAGATCAGATTCCCAATAGCCACTTGAGCCTGGTCCTACAATTCCAGTGTCTGCACCATTTCTTATATGCTCTGCCACTTCAGCAGCTGTCGCAAGTCTTGCATCTATACTCACACACCAATCACTAGCAGCTTGCCATTGGAACTTTCTGAAATATCTATTGGTACCAACGCGATTTAGGTCACGACCAGTTGCCGAGCCCCAGGTTGCCTCGGGGGCTTCACCATTTAAAGGAGGTCTTACAAAGGTAAGTTCGCCAACTACAGAATCCGTCACTGTGTATAAATCTTTGATTGTAACATCGTCATCAGTGCCTAATGTACCATCTGGTCCATTACCTGTTGGATCCTGAGTTGCCTCTGGATAGGGACTAGTTGGGGATGATGACGAGGCAGCCTTCCAATTGCCTAGAGTTATCACTGTCTCAAGAGCTGCGGCACCGTTGAAAGTTCCATAGTCATCAAGATAGTTCACCGCCTGAACTGACCAATGATCGATATTAAAGGCTCCATCCTCGGCAGTACCCTGAATGCGCTCTGCGAAACTATCGAGGTGCTCCCAAGCTGTGCCTGTTCCATCAGTCTCAGTATCTCCAAATTGACTCGCAACCGACCCATCAATCACTACCTGATAACCATCATCACCGTTTGTTGACATATCTACAATCAGCGTGTTGCCTGAGCCAGTTGTTACATCAGTGAAGGTTGTACTCGGAAATTCACCCTGCATTACCGCAAGATCTCGAACGAGATAAATATAGGTATCAGTCTGAGATCCAAGAAGTGACAGATCGATCTGACGCTCCGACCACGGCTCACCATTTTGCATATAATTCATCACCACGTTTGCCGTTGAGAAATCAACTGTTCCTGTCACATAAAGTTCAACAGACTTCAAGAATCCATTGCTTGAAGATGCGTTTGTCTCAATAACTTTAGTTATTGAAATCAAACCCTCCGTTGTGGGTGTTGGAGCCTCATACTTAACAAATTTAAACTGCCAAGTTTGCTGTCCGCTGTATTGTATTTGAACGGTCATGCTCTCTCCATCAGCAGCAAATTCAGTGATATTATAGGTTATTGACGAAACATCATTTGCACCCTCAGGTGAACTCAACTCACCATTATTATGAACCTTAGCAAGACCAAGATGAGCACCTATTCCGCTGACTGTAACAGTAGAATAACCAACACCCATATTGTTAGTGACCGAATAGGTATAATCAGTAGCACTTCCATCATGAGGACTTACTGGAGTGCCACACCCATCTGCGGAGACGCCTTGCCATCCTTCAAGCCATGTTTCAGTTCCCATATCTTGAGAGAATGCGCCATCAGCACCAAATACAAATAGGTCGTCGAAGAGACACGCTCTCGTAGTAACATCATCAGCAGAGTTTGAGTACCAACTCAAATCTGACGAATTCGGGCCTACTGCGAACGCTCCTGCTATAGGAGCAAGTTTCCAACTTCCCTCCAAATCAGAGGCAGCAACGGATGGTGGCACAACGCCAATATACTTAATATCATCAAAGTAATAGGTCTCTGAAGTACCCGCCGATCCAAAATTGAGGAAAACAGACAAGGTATCATAGACATGATCTGAGTTCATCGCGGGGGTGCCTGCACTTGGTTTACTGAAGTCAAAGACTAGAGTCTCCCATTCTTGAGCCTTTGTCGTAACTGCATCAGTCTCAACCGAGTTATCAGAGTTTCCAGATTCCTCTAGTTTTAATTTCACAGTTATTCCAGCCTCTGGCGACCAAACTCTTATAGACATTCCAGGAGCTGCCTCCGTAATTGGATAAACAACTTTACCTCTCGCAACTGTTGTACCAGACCAAGTTTCAGTCCCTTTAATGACCGAAACTACGGAATTCGTCGCATCAGTAGGATCAGCGACTACCGTACTTGTGTTCCCACCGAAATCAACCAATGCATAATCCGCTGTAGCCGAATTAAAGTCTATTACCTCATCTACGTTGAGTACATTATCCATTCCAGTACCCAACTCACTCTCAGAGGGTGGTGGCTCACTCGGAGCTGCATCAGTCAATGTAAAGCTGTACCAATCAACATTTACGCCGCCATCAACAGATTCAACACTGAGAGCATAAGTTCCTGCAGACATGGCAATCACCCTGCCTTCTATCGTTTGGAAATTACCCCATCCACCTGTTGCAGGCACTGTAACAATATCAGCAAGTGATCCATCAATCTTAATATTCAATCCTGGATCTTTTCCATCGTTACTCGCAACGTGATATTTCGCAAGGTAGTTACCAGCAGTTTCAACGGTAAATGAGTATTCAAGAACTTCACCACCATCAAAGAATCCTACGGTGGTATCTCCATTCTCCAAACCAACATCTACCGTGTTAGTAAATGACTCTGCCTCAATCTTTATCTCAGTTTCCGTATCAGAGGAACCCGGTCCTAAAACACTGACATCATCAATCCAAACTTGACCACCTTGATCACCGCCCATATCAAACAGAATACGACTCTGATCATCACCAAACCCAGTGGTAGTTTGAGTCATTGTAAATGACTGCCAATCACCGGTAAGTGAGACAGACTCAGCAACATTTGTCCAAGGGTCATGATACAAACCAAGGCCTGCAAGTATTGTCCTCTCAATTGAGGATTTAGCCTTGAACGAGACCGTATAATCTGTATCTGGAACTAATGTCATTGTCTGACTCAAGTTCACGTCATAAACATTAGCGGAGGTTGTTTCAACCACAGCAAAGTAAGACGTTATGTTAGACGCAACCGCAGCGCCTCCTGCCCAACCAGTAATGCCACTTTGAAAATCACCGTTTTCAACTAACTCAGTTCCATCGGAAGTAACAACACTGACATCATCAATCCAAACCTGACCACCTTGATCTCCACCGAGATCAAATAGAACTCGGCTATCATCATCACCAAAGCCTGTAGTTGTTTGCTCCAATGTAAAGGTTTGCCACTCTGTTGTTAATGAGACAGATTCTCCCACATTAGTCCACGGGTCATGATATAGACCCAGACCCGCAATAATTGTTCGCTCTATTGATGATTTCGCTTTGAATGACACTGTGTAATTTGAATCTGGGACAAGCGTCATTGACTGGCTAAGGTTAACGTCATAAACATTGTTTGAAGTTGTTTCAGCAACAGCAAAATATGACGTTATATTTTCAGCAACTGCAGCACCACCCTCCCAATCTGTTATACCATTTTGGAAATCTCCGTTGGTTACCAACTCAGTTGTAGGTTCAACTGGATCAGTTGGCTCGGTTGGATCAGAAGTGTTAGCGGTGATAAGAACATTTTTCACCGTCACATATTGACCCTCTGCAACTCTTGCACCAAGCTTCATTAGCAATGAGTTGAAGGTTTGATCGCCTTGAGCCGGAACATCAATCGAGTAGTTCATTTCAGATTCACTATCAACGGTAGTACCCACGGTGAACTGTGGATTATTGTTAGGGTACTTATTAGCTTCGAATGTGAAATTTAGGTCTGTTGAGGTCAATCCACCACCAACATTCGCCGAGAAAGTAATTGTTCCTCCATATGGGAATGAGAAGGGATTCAAAGAAGTATTGGTATTCTCAAATCCAGCCCAATCCTGACCCTCAACCCACGAGTAATTATCACCATCTTTCACCGCTCCATCAAAGGCACTCCACTCCGCGTAAATGGATGGTTCAGGCTCTGGTTCAGGCTCTGGTGCCGGATCAGTTCCACCACCTGCGCTTTTAACTAAATTGAATGTCCACCAAACACCCGCGCCAGCTTCAATTGATAACGTGAGATACTTACCATCGGAGGTAGCAGTTAGCACATTATAGGTGACCGAATCAGGCGCAGACTCAGAGGAAGATAATTCGGATCCGTTAACAGCCTTTGCAAGTCCAACATATGCACCCTTACCGTTTATCGTGAAGGTACCAGCAGATTCATCATACGTAAATGTTGCAGGGTTACTTCCATCATGAGGAGCGACTGGAGCAGCACAGGAGTCTGATCCACCTTGCCATGCCTCTACCCAAGTATCCTCACCATGCACGTTGGTAAACGTCCCATCATCACCAAACACGTAAGTGTCATCGAACCAACACGCTCTCTCTGCTACTACATCAGCGCCCGTTGACCACCACTCCATGCTTCCTTCAGTCGGCCCAACACCAGCGGCAGCAGGGCTAGCTCCCGTATCTAACGACCATGTTCCAGCTAAGGCTGAAACAGGAACTTTTGCCAAATTAAATGACCACCATACACCTGGCGCTGTTTCCAGAGTAACACTCATATAGTTACCATCAGAGGTAAGCGACAAAACTTGGTACGTTATTGAATCAGGCGCTGAGCTAGGCGAAGATAATTCTTCCCCATTTACAGCCTTTGGAAGGCCTAAATGAGCTCCTTTCCCCGTCAAAGTTAGGGTTGCTGAGGCCTCGTCATAACTAAAGGTTGCAGATGCCGAACCATCATGAGGTGCTACGGGCGCTCCACATGCATCAGATCCACCCTGCCATGCCTCTATCCATGTTGTTTCGCCGAGGACATTCTGGAATGAACCATCCTCACCAAATACAAATCTATCATCAAACCAACACGCTCTCTCTGCCACCACATCAGCATTAGCAGACCACCACTCCATACTTCCAGCAGTTGGGCCTACACCAGCAGATCCGGCTCCATCTAACTTCCAATTTCCTGCCAACGGCGATGGCGGTACTTTTGCTAAATTAAATGTCCACCAGACACCTGGCGCTGTCTCGAGAGTGACTGTTAAATTCATTCCATCCGAGGTTAATGTTAAAATCTGATACGTTATCGAATCGGGAGCTGAGCCAGAAGATGATAACTCTTGACCATTGACGGCTTTTGGCAAGCCCAGATGTGCTCCCTTACCAGTTATGGTTAAAGTACCAGCTTCTTCATCATGACTAAATGTCGCTGCCGCACTACCATCATGCGGTGCTACAGGAGCCGCACATGAGTCTGAACCACCTTGCCATGCTTCCACCCACGTATCTTCACCAAAAATATTAGTGAATGATCCATCGGAGCCAAATGCATAAACATCGTCAAACCAGCAAGCTCTTTCTGCCACAACATCAGCGTTAGTCGACCACCACTCCATACTTCCAGCAGTAGGACCAACTCCAGCCGCACCCTCACCATCTAGTTTCCAATTACCCACAAAAGGTGAAACAGGCTTCTTCGCTAGATTAAAAGTCCACCATACGCCAGGGGCAGTCTCAAGCGTAACTGTCAGATTCATTCCATCTGCAGTGAGTGTCAAAATCGTATACGTAATTGAATCAGGAGCCGAACCAGAAGATGATAATTCTTCACCATTTACTGCTTTGGCAAGCCCAAGATGAGCTCCTTTACCATTTATTGTGATTGTCCCTGCAGATTCGTCCCAAGCCCAGGTTGCAGGATTACTTCCATCATGAGGAGATACAGGCGCCGCACAAGAATCTGCACCACCCTGCCATGCTTCTACCCAAGTAGTCTCGCCTTGAATGTTTTGAAAAGTCCCATCTAGAGAGAAAGCAAAGAGATCATCAAACCAACATGCCCTTTCGCTAACAACATCTGCATTTGTGGACCACCATTCCATACTTCCTGCCGTCGGACCAACACCTGCAGCACCCTCTCCATCGAGCATCCATTCTCCAACTAATGGATCCTCTACTGGCGCAACACAGCCCTCTGCACAATATTGAACTCGACTTCCGTCCGTTGTTTCTGATACGTCAGTGCCGGGGACTCCACTGATATCAGTAAATGAAATATTAAAAGTTACATAGCCATCAACATCTGCCTCAACCATTTCCCTAGACGCACTCCAATCACCAATCTTACCTTCAACAGATGCCGAAACACCGTTAATTGTCACGACTGGAAGCATCAAAGCTTCACTTGCAGTAAAGTCTACTTTTATTGATTGACCGAGCTTTGCGACACCATCAGGACTTGCATCCCTTTCTTGCGATTGCAAGATGGAGACACTCGTCAGTATAGGTGGAACACCATCACTAGTAGGATCTTGCAAATCATTTTCAGTGACTGAATTTCCACCACCACCACAAGCAGAAAGAATTAGTGAAAATGAAATAGCAAGTATCGCGCTAAATTTGTTGGTTGAAAAAATAGATTTGAACCATCCAAGATGACTCACAGATGACTGCAGATGCATAACTCCCCCTACGTTTGTTTTATTATTTTTCGGCAAAATTTAAACCAATATGCACAGTATGATTCTGTGCGGCCTAACGTGCAAGCTCCATAGTAATTCGGTGAATAGGGGTATATATGCGATGAACTGGTTTGAGAGACAAATCCAATCTCAGGGGTTATAAAAATTTAAACAAATGATTCATACCTTTTCGCTCAAGCACACTGGAGAATTATGAATTTTTAAACCTTGATCCTCCCATTCTTTTGGAGCTAGTATTTGCATCGTCAAAGCATGTATTTGATTCTCCATTTCATGAGAGAGCGCACTGTACACTCTGCGATGTCGCTGAACTAGATTTAAGCCAATAAAAGATTCACTCACAAGAATTACCTTAAAATGGCTCTCTGAACCTAACGGCACTGAGTGAGAAGAACTTTCATTAATGACTTCCAAGAAATCCGGATTAAATTCCTGAGTTAATCTCTCGACAATCTTGTTTTTAACGGGCTCTTTCATGATTACTTATCCAACAAGACTGATCATGACACCAGCAGCCACCGCTGATCCAATTACACCAGCCACATTTGGACCCATCGCATGCATTAGAAGGAAATTTTGTGAGTTCTCTTGTTGCCCTACTCGATTTACCACCCGCGCAGCCATAGGAACCGCAGATACGCCAGCTGCACCAATTAGTGGATTAATCTTATTGGCCGAGAACAGATTCATAATTTTAGCCATTAAAACGCCAGATGCCGTCCCAATACAGAATGCGACAGCACCTAAACCAAGTATCCCCATTGTCTCAAAATTCAGAAATTTATCTGCGCTCATTTTTGATCCAACACCAAGTCCCAGAAAAATTGTTACTGTATTTATCAAGGAATTTTGGACCGTGTCGCTCAATCTATCAACCACACCACACTCCTTCATTAAATTTCCAAAACAGAACATTCCCAGCAGTGGCGCGGCATCTGGCAAAAACAACGCGACAAGAATGATGAGCATCAAAGGAAATATTATTTTTTCTTTTTGACTAACTTCTTTGAGTTGATGCATTTCTAATTTTCTCTCCTCCGGGGAAGTTAATGCCTTCATGATAGGCGGCTGAATAATCGGCACAAGCGCCATATATGAGTATGCTGCGACCGCAACAGCACCTAATAAATCAGGAGATAACTTGCTGGTAACAAAAATAGCTGTTGGTCCATCAGCACCTCCAATAATTCCTATGGATGCTGCATCTTTTATTGTGAAATCAAAAATTCCGAAATAACTTAGTGTGACCGCGCCCAAAACAGTAGAGAAAATACCCACTTGCGCTGCCGCACCTAATAATAATGTTTTCGGGTTTGCTAATAGGGGACCAAAGTCTGTCATGGCGCCAACTCCCATGAATATCAGTAATGGAAATACACCTGTTTCGATACCTATACTGTAGATATAAAAAAGTAATCCACCAGGTTCTATCATAGTTCCCACTGCATCAAAAACAGGAGCTGAATCAAATCCTGCACCGGGAATGTTAACCAAAAGCGTTCCAAACCCAATAGGGATTAGTAATAAAGGCTCAAAACCATGCTTAATTGCTACGAAAAGTAACATCAAACCAACAAATATCATTGCGATTTGACCAAACTGAATTTGTGAGAACCCTGTGCTAGCAAACAAGTTAAGAAGACTTTCCATTAATTAGCCCTCAAGAGGAGATTACCAATAAAAGTTGTCCAGCCGCGCAAGTATCACCACTCTTAACTCGTATTTGTTTTACTCTTCCTGCTATCGGAGCTGAGATAGATGTCTCCATTTTCATAGCCTCTAGGATAATCATGGAGTCGCCCTGCTGCACATTATCATTTTCTTGAACATTAACTTTAATTACATTTCCTGCTAACGGAGCATTGATCTCTGTCTCATCAGTTTCAGAATATTTATTAGTTTTATTTTCAACACGCTCCGAAATTTTTGAAATGTCTCCTCCCGAGGATACTTTTACAACATAGGTCTTGGCGTTTACCTCTACCGTGTAAATACCTGTTTTTATATCAATATTGGGATCTATTGGATCTGATGACATGGTTTCGCTGCGAGCTTCTGTTTTAGACCGATTCTTGAAAAAATCAATAGCAACGTTTGGAAATAAAGCGTAAGTGAGCACATCATCAACCCTCGATTCTCCTGACATCAAATCAAAGTGCATCTCGTGCGACAAACTTTCTAGATTTTCTTCAATTGAACTAAGCTCAGGTGATAAAAGATCAGCAGGACGACAAGCTATTACCTTTTCATCAACGTCAAGAACCTTCTTTTGCAGCTTTTTATTGACAGGTGCTGGAGTTTTACCGTACGCGCCCTTCAAAATATCTGCCGTCTCTTTTGCGATTGACTTGTATCTATCACCTGTAAGAACATTAAGCACGGACTGAGTTCCCACAATTTGAGAAGTAGGAGTAACCAACGGTATGTAACCTAAATCCTCCCTTACTTGAGGTATTTCCTCAAGAACCTCCGATAATCGATCTGAAGCTCCTTGCTCTTTGAGCTGATTTTCCATATTTGTTAGCATCCCACCAGGTACTTGAGCCGTCAAAATACGTGAGTCAATCCCTTTCAGAGAGCCCTCAAAATGTGAATACTTTTTTCTAACCTCGCGAAAATATTGTGCGATTACCTCAACATTTTCGATAGAGAGCCCCGTATCTCTATCATGACCCTTCAAAATCGCAATAACTGATTCAGTTGGAGAATGCCCATAAGTCAAAGACATACTTGATATCGACGTATCAACTCTGTCTATTCCTGCCTCACAACACTTTAATATTGTTGCTGTAGACATACCCGTTGTTGCATGAGCATGCAGTTGCAACGGCACTGAAACAGCTTTTTTTAACCTGCAAACCAATTCGTATCCATTATAAGGAGTCAACAGGCCTGCCATATCTTTTATACAGATGGAATTGGCGCCCGCATCTTCCAAAGACTTTGCCAGATCAATCCAGGTTTCAATCGTATGAACAGGGCTTGTGGTATACGATAATGTTCCCTGAGCATGCATTCCAATATCTCCTACAGCGGCAATTGATGATGTCATATTCCGAATATCATTTAATGCATCGAATACTCTGAAAATCTCTATACCGCTCTCTGCCGCTCTCTCAACAAATTTTTTCACTACATCATCAGCATAATGCCTATAACCTAAAATATTTTGACCACGAAAAAGCATCTGCTGTCGGGTTTTTGGCATAACCTTTTTGATTTCTCTTATTCTCTCCCAGGGATCCTCTGCAAGAAATCGAATGCAGGCATCAAAAGTTGCTCCTCCCCATGACTCAACTGAGTAAAAACCAATATCATCAACTTTTTCGGCTATCGGTAAGATATCATCAAGTTTCAATCGAGTCGCCAGCAGAGATTGTGATCCGTCCCTAAAAACAACCTCAGTCAACTCCAATGGTTTTTTGTCAATTTTCATTCTTTAGTCTATTTAGATAATACATTGCGGTTTTAAAATAATATTTTGAAAAGAACATTTAGCGCGAAGTCGCTTTATTATGTAAGTCGATGCCTTTTTTGATTGCTTGCACGATATCGGGATCAACATTAGTTTGGCTTTCTAAGGACTCCAAATCAGGAATCCCCTCTTTACCGGAAAAAAAAGCATTAATAAAAAAAGTCATTAATTGTGTGGTTAGTACAAGAAGTATAAGAAAAATGAAGACAGTACCCATTCCAAATGCGAGTACATTGATACCTTCTGAGATTACCGAATCTGACAAAATAAAACTCTACTACAAAGTGGGTTAAAGGTTGAGGTGAGATACTTACTTAATATTTTCGCTCAGACTATATCAATAAAACCAATTTTTGCAACTTGAGGGTATTAAAAACCCGTTATCATTACTACAATCCCTATTACTAATCTAATTTTTTGAGCTAAGACTTTTGAAAATAAAAAATTTTCTGACAGAAAAGTTTGCAACAGCGATGGTTGAGCTGGGCATCCCTGCAGATTGTCCGCCTTCAATTGCACTGAGCAGCCGTCCCGAGTTCGGTGATTATCAAGTTAATGGTGCAATGAAAGCAGCAAAAAAGATTGATTCAAAACCAAGAGATCTTGCTGCATTGATTATCGAAAAAGTTGAGCTCTCAGAGGCAGTTGATAAACTTGAAATTGCAGGTCCAGGATTCATAAACATATTCTTATCGGCAAAGTTTTTGGCAGAAGAGATATCCAAACCACTCGTATCAAAGCTACCAAAAAAATCGATAAAAAATATTGTTATTGATCACTCATCTCCCAACCTTGCAAAGGAAATGCATGTTGGTCACCTAAGATCTACGATAATCGGTGATTGCCTGGCAAGGGTTTTTGAGAAACTGGGCCACAAAGTAATAAGACAAAATCATATGGGTGATTGGGGAACTCAATTTGGGATGCTTATCGCAGAGTTAGAGCAACAGATTGAAGAGGGAAATGAAGCTGAGTTTGCATTAAATGACTTAGAACACTTTTATCAAAAAGCAAAAAAACATTTTGACGAAGACGAAAATTTTGCAAACACAGCTAGAGAATATGTTGTAAAACTTCAATCAGGAGATCCCTACTGTAAATCGTTATGGGAAAAATTCATAAACATTTCTATTTCGCATAATCAAAATATATATGAAAAGTTAAATGTGGGTTTAAAGACAGAACATATAAAGCCAGAAAGTTCCTACAACGATAAGCTTGCACCTCTAGTTGCCGATTTGATGCAAAGAAATATTGCTTTGGACTCTGATGGCGCCAAAGTCATTTTTTTACCTGAACTAGCTGACAAAAATGGAAAGCCTTCCCCAATGATTATAGAAAAATCTGGTGGTGGTTATCTCTACTCAACAACTGATCTGGCTGCAGTTAATTACAGATCTGAAAATCTCAAAGCAGATAGAATTTTATATTTAATTGATGCGCGACAATCACTGCATATGAAACAAGTTTTCATTACTGCAAGAAAAGCTGGGCTAGTGGCAAATGGTGTTTCTCTTGAACACCATGCTTTCGGCATGATGATGGATGAGAGTGGACGGCCATTCAAGACAAGGACTGGTGGCACAGTCAAACTAAATGATTTATTGAATGAAGCGACTGATCGTGCCCGAGTTGTTGTGACAGAGAAAAATAAGGAATTAAGTGAGGATGAGATAAGAAGTATAAGCACAAAGGTTGGGATAGGTGCAATCAAGTACGCTGATCTCAGTATTACAAGGACTCATGACTACGTCTTTAATTGGAAAACCATGCTATCTTTTGACGGTAACACAGCACCATATCTTCAATATGCATATACACGAATTCAAAGCATATTCCGAAAATCAGATATTGAATTAGAGCAAAATGTACCTATCTTATTGGAAGAAAAATCTGAAAGATCACTTGCTCTGCAGGTTATTCAATTTGAAGAGACTATAAACCAGGTGGCGTTGGATTGTTATCCGCATATTCTATGCTCATATTTGTATGCTCTTGCCAGCCAATTCATGCACTTTTATGAGACATGCCCTATTTTGAAAAAAAATATCGACGTTAATGTGCAAGCAAGTCGGTTACGGCTATGCCAAGTAACATCTGAAACACTCAAATGCGGCCTTAATCTTCTTGGTATTGAAGTGATGGAAAAAATGTAAGATGAAAATAAAAGCAACCGAGTAGAATTTAAGATTGACTATTATGTTTTTTAGGAAACATATTGCTCAATAGGATGATTGAAATACTAGAGAGAGTAAAGCCGGGCACTAGTGAGTAAAGGGAAAAAATTCCACCAGAAAAAAGATCCCATACTAGAACCAAACTTCCACCAAAAAATATACTCAAAATAGCTGAAATTTCGGTCATTTTTTTATAATAAAGAGAGAATAAGACCACCGGACCAAGGGATGCACCCAAGCCTGCCCAGGCATAAGACACAACGTCTAAAATCTTGCTATCTGGTTCAAGAGCTATCAGAGTTGCAAGAACAGCAATTAACACTACGGTCATTCTTCCCGCAGCTAATTTTTGATGCGAACTAATTTCTTTTTTTATCAGCGGGTAGAGGTCCTCTGCGAGTGACGCTGAACAAACCAATAACTGAGAGTCAATTGTGCTCATTATAGCTGCAAGAATTGCGGCCAAAAATAATCCTGCAACTACAGGATGAAACAGCAAGTCAGTCAACATTATAAAAACTTTTTCACCATCCATTAATTCTTCAGTAAAAAAACTTATTCCACTCAATCCAATGAGTATTGCAAGTGTGTAACAGCATAGTGCCCAAATTACTCCATATTTAGATGCGATCGGAACAGATTCAGAAGATTTGATAGCCATAAAGCGCGACAAGACATGAGGTTGTCCGAAATAACCTAATCCCCAACCTAAGTAACTTACAATTGCAAAAAAAGTAAGTGAGGCTCCATTAACATCAGTGAACATATTAAAAAGATTTATATTTTTGTTAATAACACGCTCATGAAATATATCAGTACCACCAATGGTATAAACGGTCATGATTGGCACACAAACCAGGGCAATAAGCATCAGAATAGCTTGAAATACATCTGTCCATGATACTGCCAAAAATCCTCCGAAAATTGTGTAAATCAGAATCAATACGACGCTGGTGTAAACCGCAAGTTCGTAATCAACTCCGAATACCTCATTGAAGAGCTTTCCACCTGCTATAAGTCCAGATCCGACATAAAAGAGAAAGAAAACTAAGATGCTAAGGCTGGAAATAATTTTGAGCCATGGTTTCTGACACTCAAATCGTGCATGCAAAAACATGGGGATAGTAATTGCATTCCCTAATTTCTCACTCGCTAATCTGAGTTTTTTAGCGACAAAAATCCAACTTGCAGCTACACCTAACACCAAGCCAATCGCAATCCATAACGCTTCGAGACCTGCTATATAGGCAAAACCAGGTAATCCAAGCAGAGTCCAACCACTCATATCTGACGCCCCAGCGCTTATTGCTGCAACGCCTGGACTCAGTTTTCTACCACCTAAGAAATAATCAGATGAGTCATTAGTTCGTCGGAACGCAATA
The DNA here is from genome assembly GCA_902527245.1 of uncultured SAR92 cluster bacterium. Taxonomy (GTDB): domain Bacteria; phylum Pseudomonadota; class Gammaproteobacteria; order Pseudomonadales; family Porticoccaceae; genus AAA300-D14. Next base: position 25,269 of record CABZOI010000006.1, read on the forward strand.
ACACCTATGCAAAGTATTACCCCAATGTAAAAACAAAAAATTAATGCAGATGTGGTTGACGCTAGCATCTTTTATCCCAAGTTTTGCTGTGTAATGGAAGCTTAATAAAAATCACTGAAAATGTCAGTGATTACTTAGGTTTAGGTTATTTCGCCTTTTGCGAGGTTTTTTAAATACCTGACTAGTTCAAGAATTTCTTCGGGAGGGCTGTCAACATCAAATAACGGTGTGCTAGAAATTTTCTTTGCTGAGACAATCTTTAGTTGGCCAAAAGCAGACCCATCAAACATAAACTTCTTACTGGGAATCGCTAAAGTTGGTAAGTGACCCATATTTATTGATTTGACGATCTTTGAAAAGGCTGTTTTTTGTTTTTTTGTTAGTTCTGCTCGACCTTTTAATGAGCCATCCTTAAAAAAAGTGATCTTTCCATTCTCAAATAAGAATTTTTCCGACTTAGCTAAACTAGTTTCAACATACTGTATTCTGGTTATTTCGGTTAAAGTCTCCCCGCGGAGAAGGATTGTAAAACCAAATAACACACAGAAAATGACAACTTTAAAAGATGACTTATTCATTGATTGGCTGGTGTATTGCTCGCTCTATTTTAGTCACGTCATAACCAAGCGTTTCTGCTTTTTTCAACATATCTTCATAAATTGAATCCGAAATTTCGGGTGTTCTTGCCATCAACCAAATGTAATCCCTCTTACTTCTTCCTATTACAGTCGCAGAGTAGTCCTGATTCAAATAGACGATTCTAAAATCAGCTTTAAAAGGCCAAATAAATTGCATCCCCCATGTTGCATTCGTTTCTTTGTTCAGAATATATGCTTTTGGATTATAGGATTTACTTCTTTCAGAATTCGGATCATAAAATTCAAATTTCGTATCAATATATCCCTCCGGGGTAAGCTCATACGTCTCAGTAGGATTTAAGACATCTCTTTCAAAAAACGTGGGAATATTGGCAATTACATACCATTTACCCATAAATCTATCCAAATCAACCTGGGAAACTGTTTTTATTGGTGTAGTCGCAGTGCAGCTTGCCAATAGTAAAACGGTAACAAGCGCAGAGATACGAGGTATCTTCATTTCATACTATCCTTAAGTGACTACTTTTTTATATCTTAATTTACCCAGCAATTTAAGATTTGTTTCAAGTTCAATCCAGTTATCATCGTCTTGATATTTGAGATCAATTTTGCTCTTCGGTAAGTTGATAGTAGCAGAGTATCCTGATTCGTTATGATTAGGCTGCTTATCAACTTTGACGGGCACAAGAACACCGTTTTCAACATTTAATAGCTCTTCAGCTTCCAATAATTCTGGTGCCCAGTAAGCAAAACTTCGTACACACCCGGAGAATTGATTTTCACCACTCAAGTTGCTCACGATAAATTTATCACCAAAATTTTTGCCTTCGACACTAAGCTTGCTGTCACCTTTAATAGTCTTACTAGAAAATTTTAATAAACAATTATCCTGCCATACCTCATTGGCTTCATGGAGATACTTGATGTTTTTAAATAAAAAAACTCGGAATGACATGTTAGCCTCTGACTTAACGTGCAACTCCTTTCCCACTTTTTCAAAGTAAAATGTATGAAAACCAACTTTTTTACTACCCAGAAATACATCAAATTTGATGAGCTGGTCATCAATATTTCGTCCTCCTAAAACCCCTGCTTGACTGAGGTTTACAGACCCGTATGCCAATAGCAGAACAAAAATTAACTTATGTAGCATTGCATTAAAATAACTCATTCTTTGTTTCACTTTTTCGATAGTTTTTCCGCCGTTTTCAATTTCTCTGTCTCACTTTTCTTCAGCAAGACATATGTTGCACCCATACCTCCATCTCTCCTCTGCGCTGTATGGAATGCCAAAACGCTGTTAAATTGCCTTAACCAATGATTAACGCAGCTTTTCAATTTTGCAGGCTGTAATCTCCCCTCTCCTTTCCCATGGGTCACAAGCGCACATCGCACATTATGCACCTCGCAGTCCCTTAAAAACTGCCAGAGCGCATTTCTAGCTTGCTCAACTGTATGCCGATGTAAATCAAGACGAGACTGAATCTCATACTTTCCTTGACGAAGATTCTTGTAAACACCATGTTGTATACCAGGCTTTTTAAAATCTAAATAATCATTAGGTTCAACAAACGTGATAGCACTCTCCAGATCAAATGACGGATTTGACGCACGCTTAGTGGCTACTGCCGATTCTCGTCTGATCAACTTCCCTGGAGTAATTGTCCTTTTCTTTGAATGACGAAGACTGTCTGATTTTTTAATCGGCACCACATCAGGTCCGAGTAAATCAGAGAACGAATTAGCTTCCATTTGATCTGTATCTTCCATAAAAAATAAAGAGTAATGAGTTATTTTTTGGACACTGAAAATGAAAAAAAGTTACCAAGGCTATTTACAAAGCATAAAACCAAAGGTGTAAACTTGTGCAACTAGTATTATCTTTACTGTAAAATCCTTACCACTCTGGTAATCATACGATTCAAATCTTTAAAGGTTTAAATCTATAACTGGCGAATGGTCAGATGGAATTCAGCTTGCTTCAATGGGTCTTGATAACAATTATCTTCACGTGGAGTGGATTTGTTAGATCAGGATTCGGCTTCGGTGGTGCTCTTTTCACATTACCTTTTCTTTTATTAGTTCATGATGATCCACTCTTTTTTCTGCCGATAATCGGATTACACTTACTATTTTTTGCGCCTTTAACGATCTTTCAAAATTCAAAACAAAGCGTTAATGGGACTTTTGGAGCATCTGACATAAAAATAAATTGGGAATTTCTTAGGTTTGCCTTTTTAGTAATGATAGTTCCAAAGGTCGTCGGTGTAATTGGATTAATTAGCCTTCCACAGCAACTAGTTAATACAATAATTTTTATTTTGATTGGTGTTTACTCTGTAACGTATATCATCAAGAAACCATTCAAAAGTAACTCTAACTTTACCGACTTTATCTTGTTAGCACTCGGTGGCTACGTCAGCGGTAACTCATTGATTGGTGGTCCAATGATTGTCGCTGTCGCAATGAAGAGGATTCCTCCTCCAGAGTTTAGACAAACACTTTTTGTATTGTGGATTTTATTAGTAATGATAAAAATGATTGCGTTTTGGATAGCGAATGTCCCAATTTATTACTTAGTAGCACTTTATTTACTACCATTTGCATGGCTTGGAAACAATATAGGTAATAAATTACATCAACGAATCTTGACTAAAGACACTTCAAAACTACAACAATTAATAGGAATTTTGCTTTTGTTCTCTTCGATACTGGGACTATTAAATGCTCTGCATTAAATCGATGGCAATCGACAAAGCCAGATCACTGTGAAAAGTACTCATTCGGCATTGCCATCACGCTTTGAGATCCAGACAATATAGATGAGGCATGCATATCAGCTCGGGGTAATATTTTATCAAAGAAGAAATTTGCGGTAAGAACCTTGTTCTTATAAAAATCAATATTTGTGTCTCCGCTAAAATTATTTGCAACTTGGCTCATCTTCATAAACATATAACCCATGTAGACATACCCAGAATACATCAAAAAATCTACAGATGCGCTGCCTACTTCGTCACGATCAGTTTTTGCTCGTAAGGCAATCCTCAGTGCAATGTATCTCCACTTTAATGCCAACTTGAGTAACTTAGCAGATGCTTTGATACCTTTTATGTTTATTCTTACAGAAGTGGCGAGTAAATTTTTAAACGAGGATTTTGCAATTTCATTAGAAAATAACTTTAACTGCTTAAACTTGTCTAAAAGCACCTTTCTGCCGATCAAATCAAGTGCTTGAATGCCGGTGGTACCCTCATACAATGTCGCTATTTTACTATCACGAAATATTTGCTCCATTCCCCACTCTTTAATGTATCCATGTCCACCAAAAACTTGAATTCCCAAATTGGCTGCCTCGACACCGAGCTCAGTAATAAATCCTTTCAATATGGGTGTGAAAAATCCTAATTTTTGCTCTGCTTGATCCCGTTCATTAGTGGAAATACCATTTCTGTAAGTATCTGCATACTCACTGGCATGCATAATCATTGCACGCCCTCCCTCTGCTATAGCCCTTTGCGTCAAAAGCATTCTTCTTACATCTGGATGCTCGACAATTTTATCTGCAGGCCCATCAGGATTTTTTACACCCGATAGTGATCTCATTGCCAATCTTTCAAGTGCATAAGTCGACGCTCCTTGATATGAGCGCTCTGCTGCGGCAACTCCCTGGCTGGCCGTCCCTATTCTTGCAACATTCATATATGTAAACATTGCACTTAGACCGTCATGTGGTTGCCCTATTAAAAAGCCTTTGGCATTGTCAAAATTTAAGAGAGCAGTGCCATTTCCATGAATGCCCATCTTTTTTTCGATCGAACCACAATAAACCCCATTGCGTTTTCCAACCTCCCCAGATTCTCCTGGCAGGTATTTTGGAATAATAAATAAAGAGAGACCTTTAGTTCCTTTGGGTGCATCAGGCAATTTTGCAAGTACAATATGCACTATATTTTCAGTTAGATCATGTTCGCCCGCACTTATAAAGATTTTAGTTCCGTTAACACTAAAACTCCCATCTCCATTCGGTTTAGCATTTGTCTTCATTTGTCCCAAGTCGGTACCACAATGCGGTTCGGTAAGACACATGGTTCCACTCCAACGACCATCAATAAGTCTTGGCAAATAATCATTTTTTTGAGCATCCGTTCCATGGCTTTCCAGGGTTGCTACAGCACCTTCACTTAAACCAGGATACATAGCCCAAGCCCAATTAGCTGTTGTTAACATTTCATTCACCACGAGACTTACCGATGATGGAAGTCCTTGACCACCTAATTCAACATCTCCAGTTAATGATGTCCATCCGCCCTCAATGAATTTTGAGTAGGCTTCTTTAAATCCCTTGGGTGTTGTGACAACTCCATCTTCCAAAACACATCCCTCTTCATCACCTGATTGATAGAGGGGCGCTAATTCATTCTCTGAAAATTTTGCAGCCTCATCGAGAATGGTATCTAAAAGATCCAATGAGAAATCATTATCGCAATTGAGCTTTGAATAATTTTCATCCATTTTAAATACATGTCTGAAAAGAAATTTATAGTCCTCAACCGGCACTCGAAAATCGGGCATTTTAGTAATCCTCCAAACATGAGCATCCTTATGCTCTGACTTATATTTACAGCGAAAAGTACTTATAAAAAATGTCGATGTCAGTAGCCTTTGCGACATCTACTTTTGTCACTAAAGTCAATAGTATAAAATACTAATTTTTAGTTGCATTAAGCTTATGAAATTAACGGACTCTGGCACATTAATAAGGCTCGCATATCAAGGTTTATTGGATATGAAAATTGATGCTGATGACATCTTATTCAGAGCGGGTTTCGATAAATCAAAGTTATACGAAATCAATTTGAGAACACCATTTTCTGCTCAACCATTATTTTGGAATAGCGCAATCGAGGTTTCAGGCGATCCAGCAATCGGACTCCATTTAGGAGAGAGTATGCCCATCTATAAAGGGCAAATTCTTGAGTATTTAATTTTGAGTAGCTCAAATTTTGAAGAGGGACTTCGACGAGTTTTAAAATATCAAAGGCTGATCAGCGATGCCCTACACGCATCATTTATTAAAAATCCCGAACCACACCTAGTAAGTCATTTCTCTGACTATACAAATGCAACCTCTCATTTAGCTGAGGCTATGGTTGTCGCTTTAATAAGGTCACTTCGATCAGTAACAAATGGAGAATTCGTGGCAACGAAGGTCATCTTCAATCATGAGCCGAATGCAGATGAGACGGAATATGAACGTATTTTTCGATGCCCAGTAGAGTTCAAAGCCAAAAGCTTTAAATTAAGTTTCGATAAAAAGGTGCTTTCATATAAATCAATCTATGCTGAGCCCGAGCTTTTAGAACTACATTTAAAGACAGCTGATAAAAGTATTGAGCTACTGACAAAAAATGACTTCATAAACCAAATACGCTCAACGATGGCTGGCTTGCTTGAGGGCAATAGGATTACCCTCGAAAAAGTAGCAGCAAGTAATAATATGACTTCTCGACAGCTAAGGTATCAGCTCAGACTCGTAGGCAAAACTTTCAAAGAGATTCTGGATGATTTGAAACATGAACTTGCTACAAGGCTTCTTATTAAAACTAATGAGAGTATCAATGAAATTATTTACCTTACTGGGTTTAGCGAACCCAGCACATTTTATAGGGCATTTGACCGTTGGGAAAAAATGACACCGATAGCTTATAGAAAAAAGAATAAATCTAACCTTGTATGATTCTGTGTATATGAAGAATGATAAATTAATCTATAATTTTATGTCCCAAATAGGAGCCTTTTTTTGAGCACATTCCGATTGTTAAATAAACAAAAAATAGAGAGTCTTAGCCTTGAATATCAAGAGTATGAGCACAAAAATACAGGTGCAAAACATATCCATCTTGCCTCTGATAATAAAGAAAATGTTTTTATGGTCGCGTTTAGAACCATTCCTGAAGACTCTACTGGGGTTGCTCACATTCTCGAGCATACAGTGTTGTGTGGGAGCAAAAAGTTTCCCGTTAGAGATCCATTCTTTTCGATGCTAAAAAGATCTATGAATACTTTCATGAATGCATTCACTAGCTCCGATTGGACAGCTTATCCTTTTGCGAGTCAGAATCAAAAAGACTTCGGCAATTTGCTATCTGTTTACCTCGATTCTGTCTTTTTCCCAAACTTGAATGAACTAGATTTTGCCCAGGAAGGTCATAGATTGGAATTCTCAGAGTTACACAATCGAAAGTCTGAACTTGTCAATAAAGGCATTGTTTTCAATGAAATGAAAGGAGCCATGAGTTCAGTGAATTCTATTTTGTGGCAAACGATTACAAAGAATCTGTTCTCAAACACAACTTATCACTTCAACAGCGGAGGAGAGCCTGAAGAGATCGTGAAACTTACTTATGAGCACTTCAAAAATTTTCATGAAACACACTATCATCCAAGCAATGCGATCTTTTTTACCTTTGGCGACATCAGCGCATGTCATCATCAAGAGGTTTTTGAAAGAAATGCTTTAGCCCACTTCAATAAAATGAATGAAAGAATCGCGGTCAATGCTGAAGCAAGATTTCATGACCCCAAATATGTAAAGGAATCATTTCCAGCAACAGACAAAAATGTAAAAAATAATACTCATATTGTGATGGCTTGGTTATTAGGAAACTCGGTAGATATCAAAGAAAATCTTAAAGCTCGATTAATTTCTAACATACTATTGGATAACAGTGGTTCTCCACTCTTAAAGGCTTTGGAGACCACTCCACTTGCGAATTCACCGTCTCCTATGTGCGGTCTCGAGGACTCGATGAAGGAAATGTGTTTTGTCTGTGGAGTTGAAGGTTCAGAATCAAAGCATACTCAAGAGGTCGAAAAACTGATACTGGAAACACTGCAGACCACTGCAAAGAAAGGTGTGAGCAATGAACAAATTATTGCAAGTTTAGATCAAATCGAGCTCTCTCAGCGTGAAATTACTGGATCAAGCTATCCCTATGGACTCCAACTTATTCTATCGTGTATGTCGGGAGCGATTCATCGAGGCGATCCAAAAGAACTTCTTGATATCGAATCAGTACTTACAGATTTAAGAGAAGAAATTCAGAGTCCTAACTTTTTAAAAGATACAATTGAAAAGTTATTTATCCAGAATAATCACAGAGTAATACTGACACTGCAACCCGACCCTTCATTGCTTCAGAACAAAGTGGATAATGAAAAAAATAAACTACGTCAGATAAAAAGATCAATTTCTGAAAAAGAAGCAGATCGTATAATTGAAATCGCAACAAAGCTTCAAAAAAGGCAATCTTTGGAGGAGGATTTAAGCGTTTTACCAAAGCTGGAGCTTTCAGATATACCCGATAAATATTCTTTGAAGTCTGAAAAAGGTAGAGTTGATGGTCCAGTACCAATTATCAATTATGATGCCGCTACTAATGGAATTGTCTATCAAAATATTGTAATTCCCGTCCCCACATTAACATCAGAAGAATTGAAAATCCTACCCTTGTACACCGCATTAGTAACAGAAGTTGGAGTGGGTGAAATCAATTATGAGGAGACACAGCTTTGGCAATCTAGAATTGTTGGATCATTCGATGCGTCAATGTTGGTTAGATCATCTTTATCAAATACTAATAACTTAAACGCTAACCTAATTCTCTCGACCAAAGGATTGAAACGCCACCAAAGAGAAATAAATGAACTTATCCACAGCACTCTTGAGGGTGCAAAATTTTCTGAAATAAAGCGTGTTGAGGAGTTACTCAACCAAATAAAGAGTGCAAAAGAATTGGCAATAATTGGGAGTGGACACCTTATCGCTATGACGGCGGCATCGAAATCTATCTCTGCGAGCGGTAAATTAAAAGAAATTTGGTCAGGTATTGAGAGTTTAACCACTGTAAAAAATACATTAGCGAATTCGCTAGAGGACAATTTCGGTGAACTCTGCATAAAACTCAGTTCAATTCACACCAAGTTTATGTCACAAGCTCGTCAAATATTGCTCGTGTGCGAGCCAAGGGATATGATCGAATTTACCGAAAATATAAAAAATCATGCACTTGGCGAACATCAATTCGATCTATCCCCAGGAAAAATTGAACTTGATTTAGAATCAAGTCATAGGAGTTCTTGCTTCACCACCAATACACAAGTAAATTTCTGTGCTCGCTCGTATGAAACCGTATCATCAGGACATCCTGATGCACCAATTTTATCCGTACTTGGAGGAATATTGAGAAATGGATATCTTCATCAAGCGATTAGAGAAATAGGTGGAGCATACGGAGGTGGAGCTTCTCAAGATAGTGACTCAGGAGCTTTCAGATTTTTCTCTTACAGAGATCCCAGACTCAGCGAAACGCTAAATGATTTTGATGAAGCCATAGCATGGATAAAATCAAAACCAGCAACAGAGCAGATGATAGAGGAAGCTATTTTGGGCGTCGTTTCGAGCTTAGACAAACCTAAATCACCCTCGGGTGAGGCAAAAGAAGCTTTTTTCCTCGAGTTAAATGGAAGAAATGAACAAACGGTTAACGAATTTAGAAACAGAGTATTAAAAGTCTGCAGTAAAGACATCGATAGAGTAGCGAACAAGTATTTGACCTCTGAAAATTGCCACACCGCTATTATTACAAATGAGCTCAAAACTAATGAGCTTGATTTTGACCATGTCGAAGCGATTTAACCAAAATGGAAGAATTTACTCGAGATACGGTTTACAAAGATCCACAAAAGAACATTAAAAAGTTCGAATTCGATCAAAAAGTGGCAAATGCATTCCCCGATATGATCTATCGCTCTGTACCAGGTTATAGAACCATAATTAATTATTGTGGCTCTATCTCATCCAAATATATCAAAGAGGACTCTTATTGTTATGATCTTGGATGTTCTCTAGGCGCATCAACACTATCAATAATTGAATGCAATAGAGATACTCCGTTTTGCTTACATGCGGTAGATAACTCGGTAGAGATGATAAGACGTTTAGAAAAAATAGTAGCGGAATCCAACGAGGAGAGAGTGATTTGCACCCTAAACGATATTATGAAACATCCCATTGAAAATGCTTCGATGGTTATTCTTAACTTTACTTTACAGTTTATACCTTTATGCGACAGGCAAAAATTATTATCTAAGATCCATGAAGGTTTAAATCCAGGTGGCTGCTTGTTTTTCTCAGAGAAAATAAAGTTCCCTTCCCAAAAGAATAATAATCTGTATAACGATCTCCACCATGAGTTTAAAAGATGGATGGGATATAGTAATTTGGAAATAAGTCAAAAAAGAGACTCAATTGAAAACGTCTTAATTCCAGAAAGTGAGGAAACACACTTAAATAGACTCGAATCAGTTGGCTTTGTATCCATTGACAAGTGGTTTCAATATTTAAATTTTTGCTCCTTTACAGCCTTAAAACCAAGCTAAGACGTCATCTTAATCGCTGCTTTTACTAACCTTTTCACCTTCGGCGTATAAGGAGGCCTCATTAATCCTGCAGGGAAAAATTTATCTTTCAAAACGCTTCGCTCATGAGAAAATGCCTCAAAACCCCAAACTCCGCCGCTTTTCCCAATACCGCTATTATTTGCCCCTCCAAATGGAAGGTTATGATGCAAGAAATGCATTGCACATTGATTTATACAAGCATCTCCAGAACTTGTTGATGAGATCACTTTGTTAACAATATTTGAATTAGAACCAAAGACATACAACGCAAGAGGCTTCGGTTTGTTATTAATGAAATTAATCGCTTCAACAATATTTCCATATTTCATTACGGGAAGTAGAGGGCCGAATATCTCATGGTTCATAATCGCAGAGTCTTCTTTAACATCCGTCAAGACCGTTGGAGATATAAATTTACTGTCGCTGTCAGTTTTCCCACCCACAGCGATTGACGCACCAGAATTTATAGAATCATCTAGTAAATCTTTTAGCCTTTGAAAATGAGCTTTCGTCACTAATCTTCCATAATCTTTATTGTTAATAAACCCATCCTCATCACCAAACTGATTTGATAACGAGATCCTTAATGTGTCTAAAAATCTATCATAAATCGACTCATGCACCATCAGGTAATCAGGGGCTATACATGTCTGTCCGTTATTAAGAAATTTACTGAAAACAATGGAATCTGCTGCTTTTATCAGATTTGCGCTCTCGTGAATAATTACTGGACTCTTTCCACCAAGCTCCAACGTAATTGAAGCAAGATTTTTTGCAGCAGCACCCATCACATGTTTTCCTACCGCTGGACTGCCCGTGAAAAAGATATGATCAAATGGCATATTTGTCAGGTACTCCGCAACACTTGAATCTCCTTGAAATATAGACACATGTTGAGGATCAAAAGTCGCTTTAATTATTTTTTCAATAACAGCTGACATATTGGGAGAATGCTCGGAAGGCTTAATTATCGCGGTATTCCCAGCAGCTATGGCCCAAATCATAGGATTGAACGTTAAATTGAAAGCATAGTTCCATGGAGAAATTATCAGAGTCACTCCTTTCGGTTCTCTAATAATTTGTGATGAAGTACCAAACAGCATCGCTGTTGGCAAAACCTTTTTGGGTTTCATCCATTTTTTTAAATTCTTCCGAACTAATGCTAATTCGCCCAGCACTACCATAATTTCAGACATATCAACTTCAGTTTTTGGCCTACAAAAATCATCATCTGCTGCTTGGTAGATTTCAGTAATTGATTCTTTAAAAGCTTTTTCGAAACGCTCAAGGATTTGGAGACGCTGACGACAGGTCGATCTCCGCAACTCCTCTGAATATTTTTTTTGAATTTGAAATGTTTTATCAATTTCTTTTTGCAAACCGCTATTTAACATCTGCATTTTTAATATCTCTTTAATTTTTTTTATTAGTAGTGAGGAGGTATCTCATTATTACCGGTCATTAAATGACCATTATCTGAGCTCTCTATATTGTTCAATCTATCAAGTAAATCCTGTTGTGTCTTTTTAAAAGTATCAAGCTGCTTTTTTTGAAAGATTACCTCGTCACTGAGTTGTTGATTTGCATCCTCCAGATAACAAATCTTTTCCTCCAGCATTTTAATTCTTTGTTCACTCATAAAAAATATCTACGTTTTTTTGTTCAAATCTATACTAATTAATACGAACTTTCGATACAAACCATTATGGGACATTGAAATTTTGCCTTAAAATGCCACAAATGCATACGCAGCTATTTTGATAACGAGTATGAAGTATTGAATATTTCAGGTATCGACTACACAGGGCTTTTTGATTGGTTAAAAAAAGAAGATCTAAAAAGTTGGTCTGGTGTTTTATCAAAAAGTTTACCTCTAAATTTAAATGTCTCTCGATGGGGCGACCTTCCCTTTTGGCAATCTTCGCTTGATGAGCTACCAACAATTAAAGGAACAAAATATAACGTAGACTCGACAGTATCAATTAATTGCAACAAAAATATAACAACCTCAGAAATTGAAAAAATAGAATCTTGTTTAATGAATCTTCACCCCTGGAGAAAGGGGCCATTCTCATTATTTAATATTCAAATAGATAGCGAGTGGAGATCAAATTTAAAATGGCATCGATTATCAAAGCATATTTCTTCACTAAAAGATAAAACTGTCTTGGATGTTGGATGTGGAAATGGATACTACCTTCATCATATGTTTAAAAGTGGAGCAAAAAGAGTACTCGGAATAGATCCATCAGTTAAATTCGTTTATCAATTCTATGCAATAAAAAAATATATTGAAGGCAACATACCAATCGATATTATCCCCTTAAAAGATGATGATCTACCCAACAATACAGATATTTTTGAAACAGTATTTTCTATGGGTGTCTTATCCCACAGAAAATCACCAATAAAACATCTCAAAAATCTAAAAAAAATGATAAAGCCAAGTGGACAATTGGTATTAGAGACTTTGGTTATCAATGATGTCGGTTCAAAAGCTCTTGAGCCAAATGGGCGGTATGCAAAAATGCGCAATGTTTGGAAAATACCTACACCAAACCTCTTAAATGAATGGTTACATGACTCTGGTTTCATAAATCTGAAAACAATAGATATCAGTCCTACTACTATAAATGAGCAACGTACAACCGATTGGATGAAATTTGAATCGCTTGCGGACTTCCTAGATCCGAATGATCGTACGAAAACAATCGAAGGCTATCCTGCTCCAACTCGAATCATTATTACTGCTAATTCAAATCGACATTTATAATTAGCTAAATTTTTAAGGCCTCTAACGGTGGTATATATTCATGATTCAATGCATCCGCAACCGCTTTATGAGTCACTGTACCCTTATGCACATTCAATCCATTTTGTAGATTCTGATTTATAACCAATGATTCAATAGGATTGTTTGCAAGTTTAATTACATAAGGCAGGGTTGCATTATTGAGTGCAATTGTCGAGGTTCGAGCGACACCGCCAGGCATATTAGCTACACAGTAGTGAATAACATCATCAATCAAATATGTAGGTTTTTCATGCGTTGTTGGTTTTGAAGTTTCAAAGCATCCTCCTTGATCAATAGCCACATCAACCAAAACAGAACCAAGGTGCATTTTTCCTACAAGCTCTCGTGTGATTAGCTTTGGAGCTTTTGCACCAGGTATTAGAACTGCACCAATAACCAAATCAGCTTGAGTAACGTAATCTTCAATAGTTTCATCATTAGAGATTATACAGCGTGCTTTCCCCTGATACTTTGCATCGAGGTATCGCAGCCGCTGAACAGAACGCTCTATGATTGTAACATCTGCGCCCATTCCTACGGCAATGAGTGCAGCGTTATCACCCACAACGCCGCCACCAATAACTACCACTCTGGCAGGTGCAACACCAGGAATGCCTCCGAGTAGAACCCCTCTACCTCCTCTTATTTTCTCTAAATGACAAGCGCCCGCTTGAACAGACATTCTTCCTGCAACCTCTGACATAGGAGCTAAAAGTGGCAAACCTCCTGTTTCATCCGTTACCGTCTCGTACGCAATACATGTTGACCCAGAACGAATTAATAGTTCAGCTTGTTTTGGATCTGGGGCTAAATGAAGGTAAGTGAAAAGAATCTGTCCTTCATTAAGCATTTTGCACTCTAGAGGCTGAGGTTCTTTTACTTTAACGATCATTTTAGCATTAGAAAAAATGTCTGATGCAGAATTTACGATAGAAGCTCCAACCTTCAAATACTGCTCATTCGTAAAATCAATCGCTTTCCCAGCGTCCTTTTGAACAATGACCTCGTGACCATTTTTGATCAGATCTCTGACTGAGGAGGGAGTAAGGCCGACTCGATATTCATGATTTTTGATCTCTTTGGGTACACCCACCAACATAATTCTATCCCCTTATAGTTATAATTATTTAACTAATATTCTATATATTCTCAGTAGAATTTATTTATTATTTCTGAAAAATGGCATAAAATATTATTAAATTTATATTATTTACAATAAATTAAACTAATAAGGTTTAAGGCAAGATATATGACAGTACCAAAACTTGGAAGAATAGATCTTAATATCTTAAGAATATTACAGAAAGATGGTCGAATTAGTTACACAGACCTTGCAAAACAGGTCGGACTCTCAGTAACTCCCTGTATTGAGAGAGTTAAGAGACTCGAAAGAGAAAACTATATTTTAAATTACGGTGCGAGAGTATGTGCTCAAAAATTAAATCAAAGTTTGGTCGTATTTGTACAAATACGACTTAATCATACATCCCAAAAAAATTTCGAGGAATTCAGACGTTCTGTAATGGATTTAGAAAATGTACAAAGCTGTTTTTTAGTATCGGGCAATTATGATTACCTACTGAAAGCGAGAGTGGCCGATATGGCTTCCTATAGGGAACTTCTCGGACACAGAATTTTAAAACTACCTGCTGTTCAAGAGTCAACAAGCTATGTAGTAATGGAAGAATTGAAAGATACAATGGATTTACCAATCTCACTAAAAAGATAAACAAAATAACACGGTAATCAGCCAAAAATAAGAGGCCTATCAGTAAGCATCATTATTGACTAGACACTGACCGGTGCCATATAGTTCTGCCTTACTTGAATAAAACGCACTCGTAGCTCAGCTGGATAGAGTACTCGGCTACGAACCGAGCGGTCGCAGGTTCGAATCCTGCCGAGTGCGCCATATGGTGGCTAAATGAACATGCCTCAAGCGGTATCGACCGTTTTAATAAAAAAATACGCAACTTTTAATGGCAGAGCTGGGCTATCTGAATATTGGTGGTTCATCCTCTTCTTAACTCTCAGCAATTTAGTTTTCAGTGGCCTTGATAGTTATTTGGGCACAACTGCTGGATTCATGTATCAGGGAAATATAGAAATTAAAACATCACTATTTAATGGCATTTTCAGCCTACTCACTTTCATACCTAGTATCGCAGTAGCCGCCAGAAGACTTCATGATGTAAATAAAAGTGGTTGGTGGCAATTATTAATGCTAACGATAATTGGAATTTTTCCTTTGGTCTATTGGTTACTGAAAAAGCCTGTTGACGAAGGTAACCGATTTTAAACTAAAAGCTTCAATGTGGAGTTAAATCAACTCCCAGGAGCACATGATTTACTTAATTTCCTCTAACTCCACAAGTTTCTTTACCGACTTATTAAAAAGCCTTATATTGTCTAGATACGGGGTTTTTTCTAAAATAATTTTTGTTAATGAGTTTGTTGAGCCAGTTGATGAGCAGATTAAGCAAAGTAAACTTTCTGGGTAAAGTATGAAATCTGATAAAGAGCTACAATATCTCACAAAATCACTATTGCATCACCCAAGTCCTTACATAATTTATGAACTCGATGGTTCTATTGCATGGGCAAACTTAGCAGCTAATTATATTTTTAATTTATCGAGTTTAGAGGAAATCTCTGTTGTTAAAATCGACGATCAAGTTAAAGACAATTTCGGCGATCCAGAATCCATTGCTCTTTACTATGATACCCCTGTTGAAATCTCTTTAAGAAGAATAAATTTTTTAATGCGAACTCGAGTCCATATGATTCCCGTTGATACCTCAGATGGGATAATGCTTATTGAGCTTTTGTGTTCATCCAGAGAGGGTCTTTATGCATTAAGGAAAACTATTGACTGCATAGAAAATAATAGAATTGAATTGGCCTATCAAAAACAGGTCAATCTTATAACTAATGAGATCACAGGAGTCGAAGCTTTATTAAGGCTTCAGGATGGCGATGGTGGCTACTTGCGCAATGATCAAATTATTCCGCAAATTGAGGGAGAAAGTCTTTTTTCACTCGTAGTTCTAGAGTCTCTAGCTCAGTTAGCAAAATTTTTAGCAGTCAAAGACAAAATAGGTTTTAAAGATGCAACCTTATATTTAAATGTCTCTGCTCATACAATTATGCATCCACAGTTTTGTTCAATCTTTACAGATTTTGTTGATCAGCATAATTTAAAAGATAATCAGTTTGGCCTCGAGGTTACTGAAACTGCCGAATTAGCAGATCTTGCAGTTGCTCGTGAATCATTGGAATTATTAAAATCTAAAGGTATCAAAATAGCTTTGGATGATTTTGGTGCAGGCTATGCGTCATTAAAATATGTAAGAGAGTTACCTATCGACGTGGTTAAATTGGATAAACAGTTCACTTTTAATGTTTCAGACCCTACAACAGCTAGATTGATTAGTTTTGTTTCAGAATTGTGTAAAGATCTTAATTTAGAGATGATAGGTGAGGGTATTGAAACTGAAGAAGAAAAAAATATGATGATCGATCTGGGTTGTAAAACAGGTCAGGGATACTTAATGCATCGACCAGATTTTTTGGAGTCATTTAAAACAAAGGAACTATAAAATTGGACAAGCTTACACCAAAGCAGACATCAAAAGGCGCTGAAGAGATTGTTCTAACTCAGATAAAACAGGATTTTATAACACCTGCTAATGCAATTTTTGACTATGTTGATATGGCTGAAAAAGCACTTATTGATGCGCAGCTTGAATCAACTGATGAAATAGAGCAAATCAAGTCCTCATGCTCAAAATTAATCGATCAATATGATGTAGCCTTTGTTCAAAATACGGGAGTAAACGCAGATTCATCGAAAAAATCTCCAGAGGAATACTCTGAGTTACGGCATAACTTACGAACCCCTTTAAATGCAATTATTGGGTACAGTGAAATATTGATGGAGGATTATGAAGACGATTTAGATGAAGGTACTTTGGAAGATTTTCAGCAAATCATTAATCTTGCACGCGAAACCGAAACCGCCATAGAAAAATTTGTGGATTTTATTAGAGGTGAGGCTGTTGATATTGAAGATGACAATAGCTCAAATCAACTTCAATCCGCTGAATCTCTCTTTAAATCACTTGGTGAGATAGATTACTCGATTTCACTCAACGATGAAATTAAGGGATCTGATATATTAATAGTTGATGACAATGTAACTAACTGTGAAGTTCTTCAGAGACGTCTCTCAATGCAAGGACTTTCATGCAGAACGGCATTTGACGGAACTTCTGCAATTACTGAAGTATTTAACAAAACTCCTGATCTGATTTTATTGGATGTAATTTTGCCTGACATTAATGGCTTAGAGTTATTAAAAACCTTCAGAAAGGAGCACAATTCGGAATCATTACCAGTAATAATGGTTTCCGCTTTTAATGATGTCGATAGTATTTCTAAATGCATTCAATTAGGTGCCCAAGATTATTTACCAAAACCAATTAACGGAACTATTTTACTAGCTAAACTTGTCGCAGCGTTAGAGAGAAAATTTTTACGAGAGCGTGAAAAAGAGCTTGTTAACGAATTACATATTCAAGCAACAACCGATCAGCTTACAGGGATTTACAATAGGAGAGTCATTTTTGAAGCATTAGATGACGCAATGGAAAATTCAAAAAAATCTAAGGATCGCGAATTTACCACTATTATGTTTGACATAGATTTTTTTAAACAGGTTAATGATAATTACGGGCATGCTGGGGGTGATGCGGTCTTAATATCATTTGCTCAATTGTTACAAAAGGAAATTTCATCACCTAATATTGTTGGTAGAGTAGGCGGTGAAGAGTTTTTAGCAATTCTTTATCTTAGCCCTGATGAAGCCAAAGAGTTTTGTGTTAAATTAATCTATAAAATTAACCACAATTTTGTAGATTTTGAAGGTACTAAAATCAAAATTAGTTCAAGTGGTGGGGTTGCATTTTCAACTGAGACAAAAACTTCAGCTGATTTGATAAATAAAGCGGATGAAAGGCTTTATGAAGCTAAAAAAAATGGTCGGAATAGATTTACATTACGCGATAGCGAACTATTAGGAGAATAGTAACAATGGCGAAATTACTATACATTGAAGATAATGAGATGAACCGTGATATGTTGTCAAGGAGACTCTCAAGAAGAGGTTATGAAATCATCATGGCATTCGACGGTCAAGCTGGTCTTGAAATGATGAGAAGTGAGTCCCCTGACCTAGTTTTGATGGATATGGGACTTCCTGTTCTAGATGGCTGGGAGGCAACAATTCAAGCCAAAGCAGATGACTCAATTAGCTCAATTCCAATAATTGCTTTGACTGCTCATGCTTTAGAGTCAGACAAGCAGAAAGCTCTGGAGTGCGGAGCTGACGATTTCGACACAAAACCAGTTGACTTTAAAAGATTGCTTGAAAAAATTGAGGCTCTGGTTGGCTGATTATTATTTTGTTACGATGCCTTGAATCATCTTTGAGAGATTTTCCATTGAGACATCATCTTTTTTAACTAATCCTACAACCCTTTCTTTTAAAAGCTCCTCTTGAACTTCGGTCAGATCTTTTCCTGAAAATACCAGAACTGGCGATCTTTTTTCTTCTGGAACATTTTTAATGTAATTATCCAAAAATTCAAAGCCATCCATTCGGGGCATTTCTAGGTCAAGAATTATTAATGAGGGTTCGTCTTTGGTCCTTTCAAGGCCTTCTTTTCCATCTCTAGCATCAATAGGTCTATATCCAGCATCCTTAAGGAGCCTTGTAAGTATTTCTCTCACATCTTTATCATCGTCGATAACTAACACTTTGTGATCTTGGGTTTCGTTACCAAGGATACGTTTTACGGTATTAACAAAATGATTTCTATCAATTGGTTTTGTTAAATAATCATTTGCTCCAAGTGACGCTGCAAGATTTGACTGATTCAATTGACTAATCATAATCACTGGAATATTTTTTAAGTCTTGATCTGTTTTACATTCTTTGAGTAAAGACCACCCATCTCGTCCAGGCATCAAAACATCAAGTAAAATTAATTTTGGTTTAATTTCACGAATGAGTTCCATACCTTTTTCGCTATTCGTAGCTCCTAATAAAGTTAGATTTAGTTTTGAAATCGTTCGTTTAATTAAATCATGCATCGCAACATCGTCATCTACTAATACAACCAGATTATCTTGATCATCAAGGTTAATGACGTTGGTATCAACTTCATCCTCAGTATATTCAGGACATTCTCTTGGAACCGATATTGTAAATGTGGATCCAACACCTTCCTCACTTGTTACCACAATATCGCCACCCATCATCTCTGCAAACTTTTTTGAAATTGGAAGACCTAATCCAGTTCCACCATAATTTGCTGATGTAGAGCGTTCCGCCTGAGTATACTCCTCAAAAACTTTAGCCACTCCCTCAGGACTCATTCCTGCTCCAGTGTCGATGACTGCAAAATCAACAAATTCAATATCTCCATCCATTCTGGATTTAACATCTAAGGTAACAGTTCCATTTTTTGTAAATTTAAAACCATTACTCAAAAAATTTGTTAAACATTGTCTTAACTTAGTTTCATCTTGTGACATAGAGCCCATTGCACCATCGAGATTAATAACAAAGGCATTATTATTTTTTGCAGCTAAGGGTTCAGAAACATCTTTAATTGTTTGCACCATATTCTCAATCTCAAAACTGGTTACAAAAAGCTCCATTTTCCCTGCTTCAATTTTAGAGAGATCAAGAATATTATTAATCAAAGAGAGAAGGTGTGTTCCTGAGGATGTGATTTTTTTGAGGTCTGGTAAAAGATCGTCATAACCCAAATCTTCACAATCCTCGTAAAGCATCTCTCCATACCCAAGAATCGCATTCAGTGGAGTTCTTAATTCATGACTCATATTCGCAAAAAATTTAGTTTTTTGATCACTGGCATCCCTTGCTTCGTCTCTTGCAGTTTCCATCTCATTAGTTCTTGCATCTATTAGGCCATTCACTTCATCTGACATCCTTGAAAAAGCTACCAACATTAATTCAACAGAAGCTTCTTCACTTGAATTTCTATCTGAACTATCTGCAAGCTCTTTCATTTTTTTAATGTCATTTAGGATTAATGTTCTTGCACTACCATCTAGTTGATCTGCAAGGGCTGTCATTTTTTCAATGATCACTTCGTCTCTTTCATGTCTTCTTTTTGCCTGCTCTTCTCTTATTGATTCCATCTCAATTAGATGATGTTTATATGAACCAAGGGCTGCAGAGAGTTGTCCAACCTCATCAGTTTCGGAAGCAAGTATTCCTTTTCTAACGGGCATACCTTGAGTATGGTCACCTCTAGTGAGACCTTCTAGTACTTCAATTGCTCTAGTAATACCACCAAATGTTCTTGTAGTAATAAATGCTATAAGTGAAATAATTAATATGACAAAAGAAATTGCAGCTATATATGTTAGTTTTAAGACATTGGCTGCTTCTAAAATATTTTCTCTTTCATCTTTAAAAATAAATAATTGTGCCTCATCAGCCGACAAAAAAGTACTGAGCGGTAATAATGTAATTGATGTTCCAAGCTCTGTGTCTTTTTCAGAATGCCGAGATCCATTTAGCTCATTAAATACGATTGCTTTGTTAGTCAGCTTATTAAAATTTTCAATATCAAATAAGTCATCCTCCGAGTTACCAAATTGCTGATAATAATCATTTAGTGAAATTAACCCTGATTCTGTTTTTATTGCGGACCTAACTTCAAATTCATCTTCAAAAACCTCTAATCCTTTCCTTATGTCAATACCGAGCGTAATTACTGCTAAGGTTTGGCCTTTTATATTTATTGGAAAACTCAACGCTTGATTCAATGTAGATTCTTGCTCTTCATTTTTATCTTTAATTTTTACAATTGATTGTCTTGGCCTTGTCGACGCTTCCTCAATAAAGGAATCTAAATAGCCCAAGAAGTCTGGTCGAGCTGAAGGAGCACAGGGATCTATTCCTAACAAATCTAATGCACTGCCACAATAGATTCTTTCTCCACTTGGAAAATAAGCCATTACATAACTTAAATAGCCAAAATCAAGTTCATCTTCGAAAAAAAGCTCAATAAGATATTGTGCATCTCCAATTCTACCCGCACTGATAGTGTCTAAAAGTGGATTTGTATAATTGTTAGAAGAATCAACCTCATCTAAAAATATCTCAGAATCTGGATCCCAAAAAGAGGCGTTCTCTCCAGTTACCGGTAGCCACTTTGACATCACATCATAGGATTTATTGTAAGTTTGATACCATGCAGATTCGTATAGCGTGAGAAGCGATTCATTCGAAGATTCTTCTTGAATGTTCTCTCTAATATTGAATGAAAATATAAAGATAACAGCAACAAGGATATTACCAATGACCCCAAATAAAAGTAGCTGGAGTCTAATCGGCACGGGTTCCCCTAAAGATTTTTATAAAAAAGTTAATCGAGTTTAAAAGTGAGATCAATTTGAACATTATTGACCTTGACAGATGCACCGTTATAAGTGGGAGGTTCATATAAAGCTTTTCTAACGGCCTTGATCGCATTTCTATCAAAAACACCAGGAGGATTACTTTCAACCACATATGGGTCTAAAACTGAACCATCTGCGGCAATATCAAACTCTAATCGAACAGTCCCTTCAACTCCAAGCCTCAACGCTCTTCTAGGAAATTCAGGCGCAGGAAATGATACTCTAGAAACTTCAACTACAGTCGTTCCGTCATCTAGATAGCCTTTATCTGCAGAAAATAGAGGACCAGAAAGTAAATAAGTAAAACCAAAAACTAATAGGACTTTAAGTGCTTTCATATGAATTTTTCAACAATTAAAAAAGATTCCCAGGTTAAAGCGTACATTTAAAAAATGTATGATACCAAGAAATCAGATAGGGTGTTAATATCTTTTAGAAATTTATTAACTTGCTTTAAAAAGCCTGAGATTTATGAAAAAAGTCAAAGATCATTTAAATGAACAGAAATTTTGGGATATCTTTGCAATTTCAGAAGACTCAAATTTATTTGATGCCGCTGTGTTAATGAATAAAAATAAAATAGGGGCTCTTATGATATGTAAGAATGGTTCTGAAAATCATCTATCAAAGTCGTCTATTTTAGGTATTTTAACTGAGAGAGATCTTGTTTATGCATTATCCGGGGGACCTGAGACTTTTGAGACAAAGACTGTGAAGAATGTGATGACAAGTAAACTTATTTACACATGCCCAGAAACATCAAATTCTGAAGCAAAGGAGCTGATGATAAATAATCAAATCCGTCACCTACCTGTTTTTTCAGATGAGCATCTTGTTGGAATTATTTCAATGAGAGATGTATTCGGTGTCTGAGTCTCAGTCTATCAAAATGAGGTTGCTCCGACCTATTTCGTATACTCTAGCAAATCACTTTACTTCTACCAAGAGAACACATATTTTTATTTTTAGGCAAATTTACAGATGTTTTACTGATCCTGTTGTGGATCTTTCGTATTGAGCAATGAACGACTGGAACAATAATATCCAAAAACATAAATGGGAGAAAAATAAGTATTCTATTTATGCGGATCTGGGTCTGGGAGCTTTATTTTTTATTGCTGGAAAAATCACAGAGGATTTAATTTTTGCATCCTTGGTTGGAGTAGCTGGAGGTTTGGCGCTGCTCGTATTGCAACGTTTTGTCAAGGTAGACCTCCTAGGTGGCTTCGCCGTGTTTGGAACCATTATGTTATTTATCTCAGGTATCTTCTCCCTTGTTTTACAAGACGATTACTGGGTTCAAATGAAAGGGACAGCGCTTGGTTTACTATCAGCATCAATGTTTTTCTTAGATGGCGTATTGAGGAAGGGAGCTTACTTCGGAGCTCGATTTGAACGTTATTTACCGGGTGGAGCACTTCATCATAATCGTCTTGCCATAGGAATGAGTTTAACTGGGACATTCGGTGCTCTAGGCAATTACTTGGTTGCGGAAAATTTTTCAGAGGACTTTTGGCTAACCTACACCACCTTCCTTGATTTACCAATTTTGATGGTATTATTTTTTTTAGTCCTCCGCTGGTCGCGTAAGGCTTAAAAAAATTATTCTCTGACTCAAACGTGCATAAATCTGCAGATTCTGTATTGCTCAAACAAAGTCTAGGCCTAGATTCTGAATTGGTTATATCTTAAGGGATGATGTAACATTGAAGGCGTCAGATTACTTTTCTCAAGAGGTAAACTTAAAGTGAAATTTCCTATGCAAACTAAGATATATAACAAGCTCCAACTTATATTTAAAATCAGTGTTGTCGTGGCAATGATTCCAATAACTCAAGCGCAAGAGTCATCAACTGAAACGAGCTCAAATCCGTCTACGAGTCCTTCTATTGAAGAGATTCAAGTCTTTGGCATCAGACGAAGTCTGGAGAGCGCTCTTGAGGAAAAGCGATTCACAACTAACTTAACAGAGATAATAAACGCAGATGATATCGGAAAACTACCCGATGAAAATGTCGCTGAAGTACTCGAAAATATTCCAGGCGTTCAGATAACGAGAGATAAAGGTATTGGCGCTGAAGTTTCTGTTAGAGGAAGTGATCAAAATCGGATAGAAATTAATGGTAGAGGCACATCACCAAGTGCAGATAGCAGGGGCGGTATAAGTTTTGCTGACTTGCCAGCGGCTCTAGTTAGGTCGCTTCATGTTGTAAAAGTGCCAACAGCTGACATGGTTGAAGGGTCACTAGGAGGTACCATTGATGTAAAAACTTACAGAGGGCTGAAGTTACAAGAACCTTTAAGAGTAGTGAGACTCACATCAGAGTATGCAGAAAATGCAGATGCTTGGAACGAGAATTTTTCGGCAACTCTTGGAAATAAGTTTGAGGAAAGTTATGGCGATATTGGCGCTATCCTGACCATCTCACATATTGATAAATCAATTCGGCAAGACTCATTGCGAATAAATCCAAACGTGAGAAGACCAGATGCCGGTTCAATACGAAGTACAATGGATTTTGATGGTGATGGAGATTTTGACCCTTATTTTTTCCCTGGCTACACAGAACAAAATTATCAATCTGAAGATCGACAAAATACTGCTGTGGCAGGATCTATAGAGTGGCAGGCGCGAGAAAATCTAAAACTATTCTTTGATGGTTCCTACACAGACTTTCATAGACAGGGTAATTTTCAGCAAGTATCAACCCATCCTCTTTTCTCCAGGTTCGAAACTAATGGACTAGATGAAGCCACGTTTGGTGTTACAGATCTCGATGGAACACCTGTTCCCGTAATGACCTCGGGTGAGATGGCAGGAGGCACGAGACCAAACGGTCAGCCCGATGGCATGCTTCTTCGAACGCAAGCTTTTGCAAATAATAGAGATACGCAATCACATGTTATCGCTGCGGGAGGAGAGTGGTTTAATGAAGATTTGGAAATAAAATTTGAGGCCAGCAACTCTGCATCAGATTCAACATCCCCTCTAGTTACCACAAACTTTACCTACAACGATCCACTTAATCCCAATTTCCTTGTAATCGGAGGACACATCAGGGTTCCACTCTACTTCAACGCATTGAATGGAGTTCCCGCATATGGTCCAGTTGAAGGCGCGCAAGGGAACTCTGTGGCTAATGGGGTTGTAACTGCTCACGATTTAAGCACCCTTCTAGATCCCTCATACTATGCATTATTCTTATTTAAAGAAGTTGAAAATACTTATACAAATGATCTTTCTGAGCAAAAGATTGATTTTAACTGGATGCTTGATCATAAATTTTGGTCTGATGTCTCATTCGGAATTAGATTTAGTCAACGATCAAATGAGAGGGAGCGGCAATCACAACTTACGTCTAGGCATCCAAGAATTAGTGCAAGCCAATTTCTCGAGGCATTCCCAGGATTTTTAATAGAGACGCCCGGAGATTTTTTTGATTTCAATACTGGTGCAAACTACATCGACAGTTTTCTTACTGCCGATCCCAGAATGGTAATGTCAAATCGAGAAGCTATTAGAGACTTTGTTTCACTTGACACTCAGGGAACAATTGATCCTCTTGGTTTTTATAAAATTGATGAAGATACTGCAGCCATCTACATAAAGGGTGATTTTAATGGCATGGCAAATGGTGGATTACTTGATGGGCTCTCATATTCTGGAAACATTGGTGTGAGACTTATAGACACCGATCAGACCGTTACAGGCACAATAGACAATGAAACCCTAAACGTAACACAAAAATACAGAAAAGCACTTCCCAGTGCCAGCTTGGTAATCTCTCCAACAGATAAAACACAAATTAGATTTGGGTACGCCAAAATACTTAGACGGCCCAACTTCTCTGAGTTATCACCGACAATGGCTCTTCCTCTAAATATATATACCGCGGCACAAAGTGGAAACCCTGAACTGCAACCCACTACCGCTGATCAATATGATCTTGCTTTGGAAGTTTACTTCCGAAGAGGCAGTGTATTAAGCCTTGGATATTTCATGAAGGATTTAGATGGTGTAATTGGAAAAGAACTTTTTAGCAATTCAGTGTGTAATACGCGAGTAGAGCAAAATGAAGGCGAAGGTACTTTATGCACTGCTTTTAATGGTGAGCAGGGTGTGCTTGTCGATGCAATAAAAACTGCCAACCTTCCCGGAGGGAAAATCAGAGGTGGCGAGGTGGCTCTGCAACATAACTTTAATAATCTTCCTCAACCATTCAATGGTTTTGGAATGATTGCAAATTATGCATACCAAAAAGGTGATAGAGACTTACCTCTGGGAATGGCGGGATTTCTTCAGGCAGATGGAATCAGCTTTGCAGAGTATCCCCTAAATTTTCAAAGACTCTCTGAAAATTCGTATAATTTAACTCTCTACTTTGAGAAACCTCGCTATAAGTTTAGTGGCAGAATTCGCTACACATACAGGGATTATTTCCTAGTTACTGAATCTTCTGATGCAGCAAACACCTTCCCGCTTTATACCGATAACAAAGGTCAGTTAAATGCGTCCATGTCATACAGGATAAATGATATGTTTACCGCAACAATGTCAGCTAATAATTTAACCGACGAACAAGTTATACAGCCCGGGATATTTCCAGGGGGCCCGACAGTTAAAGTATTAGATCCAGGCAGGCGTTTTGGAATAGGAATAAGAGCAAGATTTTAGGGCTCTATCGCACTTTACCGAAAATACTGTGTTGAAAAA
Organism: uncultured SAR92 cluster bacterium; assembly: GCA_902527245.1. GTDB lineage: Bacteria > Pseudomonadota > Gammaproteobacteria > Pseudomonadales > Porticoccaceae > AAA300-D14. The sequence continues at coordinate 51,340 of CABZOI010000006.1, forward strand.
ATTACTTATCATCAAGGCTCTTTTGGCGAACCTGTGTGTTTTAGCGTTCGCAATAGTAGTCTCGAGTGCAACAAGCGCTGAGACGATCTACTACGTGAGTTCCTCCCTTGGAAATGATCAAAATAATGGATTATCAAAGGAAGCTCCCTGGTCTAGCTTAAAAAAAATAAGTAGCCAAACTTTCGAACCAGGGGATGTCATAAAGTTTAAATCTGGTGATACTTTTTTTGGAAGCTTAGATATCAACAGCTCAGGTCAATCAGGAAAACCTATTGTTTTCACTAAATACGGTGGTGATTTGCTTCCTGTAATTGATGCGTCTTCACAAAACAATGGAGAACACGTAGCAGCGATTATGATTCAAGACCAAGATCATATTGAAATTAGCCACCTAAACATAAGAAATCATAGGAAACACGGTCAATCAAAGCCCTCAATAAATGAAAAATCAATTCAGCAAAGCACTAATTTCTATGTAAAAGCCCCAAAAGCGAGGACAGTTAGGATGCATTCAAATCGTTTCGGCTGGGATAAGAATCATCCAAAGGGAAAGGCAAAATATCTTGGAGATAATCTTTGGGTAGTCTCCATACAACCCTCATGGAGAAAATCTGCCCGATATAAATGGATAGTAGATGGGGAAATTGAAAATTTAAGAAACGATATCAGGAGAGGTTTGTGTCGATACAGAATTGCAACCGGCTCGATAGTGTCGGGTAATGATTTTGCAAATAGAGCCTGGGATCCAGGATTAGGAGATATTAAAGAAGACGTTGCCGGAAGGTGCTCATTTAGCTCGGGTGCAAATCCCAAGATCGATTATTCAGACTTTAAAGCTTTCGGTATTTTTGTGAAAAATTCTGGAAAAAGATTTTTAGAGGGATATGAATTTCATAACCTAACGGTAGAAAAAATATATCCTCTACGAATGAGAAATAATCAAAATGAGCAGGCTTTTGTAGATAACATGGTCTCAGGAATTAGATTTGAAACGCTACCTGCAAAATCAAAAAAAGATGCGGTTAATACAAAAAATATCTTAGTTCACAATAACCTAATCCGTGAGACTGGTCGCTTCGGCATAGCTGCTAGACATAAATCCTCGAAGATAAAATCAATCTCCAATGAGCCAGTGGACTATGATCAGAATTTTATTGTCATTAATAATAAGTGTGAAAATCTAGGTGGCAGCTGTGTATTAATGAGTGGCATATGGGAAGGACTACTTGAAGGGAATACATTCATAAAATCTGGAGCAATGGTAGAACCAAGCGTTTCCGTTAACAGAGGGAGTGGAGCCTGGTTTTTCAGAAGTAAGAATGTTGTAGCACAGCATAATACTGCGGCTCTCTCCAGAGGCCATAATGACTCGGCAGGAATTCACGTAGATTACAATAATGAAAATATACTCGTTCAATATAACTTCACTTTTAATAATGAGGGTTATGGAACCGAGATCCTTGGCGCAAATAAAAATATTATCTGGCGATACAATATAAGCGTAGGGGATGGAACGAGAGTTGTAAATGTTCCAAGACCTGAGGGAGGTAGGAGTATAAATCCAGGCCGTACAATACATGTAAGTGATTTTGCAAAACCATATCGAACAAAATCAGAAGATGTTTTCATTTACAATAATACATATCTGGTTACTTCTGAATCATCACCCGGCATCGAATTAAAAGCAAAAAACTTGTCTGTGTGGAATAATCTATTCCTTGTACAAGATGATGCATTTCTTGCGCAAAATTTTAACAAAAGATCAAATTCGTCAAGCGATATTTTTGTAAAAAACAATGGTTTTTCAGGAATGATCTCTACTGAATTTATTGCCCTTGATAAGGAGCCGATATTTGTTAATGTTGACTACGAAAAAATAATATCGAATCCAAAAACATTTGCATTTAAAAAAGAGAAAGTCTCAACTGGTAATAAACCTGTGAAGAGGAATCAACCCAGTTTCCCGTCAGCAGGAAAAGGAATCTTTTCTCATATAAGTGATTATCCCAGAAAAGATTTCTTTGGAAATGCCATCGACTACGACGTGAATATTTTGGGGGCAGGTTTTTCGAGTAATTGACCTTCAAATATGCCGACTCGTTCTTATTTCTCGGCGAGATATGACAGAAATAGCCCTAAAAAATAATGCATAGGCAACCAACTCGAAACATTCCTCGATAAGGACACTACTGTGCAAATTAATGTCCTCAAAAAACGAACCAATTATTAAAAAGCATCCCGAAAGAAAAAGACTTGCACCAATCTTGCTCCTGAAAAAAACCTTTGTGAGATCAATGTAATAACGACGTTTTGAGATCATATAAAGCACGATAGCTGAAAATATTGTAACCAATAAAATTGTTCTTCCGGAACCCGAGCCCAATACAATTATCCATGTTGGAAGATCAAAATCTTCTAAATCGATTTCTCTCAAAATAAAACCAAACGACAAGAACGAAAAAAATATTGAAATTATTTTATCTTTTCTCACACGATTTATTGCAGTGCGTATTGATAACATTAAGGATAACAAAAGCACAAGAACTTGGGTGTTCTCTAGCAAATTATTTTCGTCAACGATTGCAAAATCATCAAAAAAATGAAATGACAAAATTGACCACGCAATAACGAGAGTTACGAGTGCTAAAGCAAAGGTATACAATCTCCTTGCCAATTTGTTAATGACCATCTCCTTAGATTTTTACAATAAATATCAAGCTAACGAGGAAAAACGGCGCATATTATGCAAAATTTGACTGAAAGCTTAAAGTTTTCTTTGATCACGGCCTGGATGTAATAGTTTCACTCATATCTTTAAGAGGACTCGCATGCTTTAAATGGCAATAATTCTTTAATACAATCGATATCCAGTTGTCGAAGATTTTCGTACAAAGAAAAAAACAATAAAAGGAAAAGAAATGGCACTCCCATCCATACTATCAAAAAATTTAAAAATCCCAGTGGTGGCTGCGCCGCTTTTCATAATTTCAAATCCAGACTTAGTGATCGCCCAATGTAAAGCAGGTGTTGTAGGTTCATTTCCGGCGCTAAATGCGAGGCCTGCTGAGGAACTCGATCGTTGGCTCGAAAAAATTACTACTGAACTAGCAGAATACGATAGACAAAATCCAGAGAATCCGTCAGCGCCATTCGCAGTCAATCAGATTGTCCACTCCTCAAATGATCGTCTCCAGCATGATGTCGAGATGTGTGTTAAGTGGAAAGTGCCTATCGTTATAACATCATTGGGTGCGAAAGAGTTTGTAAATGAAGCCATACACTCCTATGGAGGAATAGTACTTCATGACATAATCAATAATCGTTTTGCTCACAAAGCTATAGAAAAAGGAGCAGACGGCTTAATCGCTGTTGCAGCTGGTGCTGGAGGACACGCAGGATCTCTGTCTCCATTTGCACTCATTCAGGAGATAAGAGAATGGTTTGATGGGCCTCTTTTGCTGTCTGGATCTATTGCAAAAGGCGATGCAGTGCTAGCCTCTGAAGCAATGGGAGCAGACCTCGCCTACATTGGCTCTGCTTTTATAGCAACCCATGAAGCAAACGCTACACAAGCTTATAAGCAAGCTATAGTTGATTATAACGCAGACGATATTATGCTAAGTAACTTGTTCACAGGGGTGCACGGTAACTATCTAAAACCATCTATTGAAGCCGCTGGTTTAGATCCGAATAACCTTCCTGAGAGTGATCCCTCAAAGATGAGTTTTGGCTCAGGCGGCAGCTCAGCATCGAAAGCTTGGAAGGACATTTGGGGCTGCGGTCAGGGTATCGGAGCTATAAAAATAATAGGATCGACACACGACTTAGTTGAAAACCTAACTAATCAATACAACACTGCCAAAGCAAGGCTTGTTTAACCAATATGACTGAACTAAGTATTATTAAATAAAAGGAACCGAACAAAAAATTATGAAATTAAGAAAACAGCTATGGTGCATGCTAGTTTTACTAATCCCAATGTTTTCTGAAGCAACAGAGGATAAATTTAAAGTAATTACAACATTTACAGTGATTGCCGATATTGCTCAAAATATTGCGGGGAATGCGGCTATCGTCCAATCCATCACCAAGCCAAATGCAGAAATTCATAATTATCAAGTAACTCCAGGAGACATCAGAAAAGCTTATGATGCTGATCTTGTTCTATACAATGGCTTGAACCTAGAACTATGGTTTGAAAAATTTTTCAATAATCTAGATTCAATCCCCAGCGTGATCGTCACAGAGAATATAAAACCATTGAGCATTTCGAAAGGGCCCTACTCTGGAAAACCAAACCCTCATGCATGGATGTCAACAAAAAATGCAATCATTTACATAGAAAATATAAAGCGTGCATTCATAAAATATGATAATAAAAATGCAAAAACATATACCGAAAATGCCGCAAGGTACTCTTCACAAATTCTCGCACTTGACAAACCTCTTAGAGAAAAAATCGAACTGCTTCCACCTGAACATCGATGGTTGGTGACGAGCGAGGGTGCCTTTAGTTACTTAGCCTCAGATTATGGACTGAAGGAAGCTTTTTTATGGCCAATAAATGCAGATGGTCAAGGCACTCCCCAACAAGTTCGTGAGGTAATAGATTTAGTAAAAAAACACCAGATACCAGCGATATTCAGCGAAAGCACAGTATCAGCGAAACCTGCACAGCAAGTCGCGCGTGAAACAGGAGCTAGGTATGGAGGTGTCCTATATGTGGATTCTTTAACGTCGAAGAGTGGAAATGTCCCAACATATGTAGATCTGTTGCAAGTAACTCTTGATACAATAGTTAAGGGGTTAACCAATAAATGAATGGGATAGAAGTTAAGGACATCTCTGTCACCTATAAAAACGGCTACACTGCGCTTTCTGAGACAAGTTTTAGTCTACCTAAAAGTACTATCACAGCGTTGGTTGGGGTGAACGGTAGCGGAAAGTCGACATTATTCAAAGCAATAATGGGCTTCTTAAACCTTTCAAAAGGATCGATCAAAATTTTTGATGCGTCGGTTAATAAGGCATTAAAAAAAAATCAAGTAGCTTATGTGCCTCAGTCAGAGGAGATTGATTGGAATTTTCCTGTTCTTGTGGAAGATGTAGTAATGATGGGAAGATTCGGACATATGGGTTTTCTGAGATCTCCAAAACATTGGGACCATGTTGTTGTCGACTCTGCGCTTCATCGGGTAGGGATGGAATCTTATAAGTCTCATCAGATTGGAGAGTTATCTGGTGGTCAGAAGAAGCGAGTATTTTTAGCAAGAGCGATCGCTCAGCAGAGTCAAATAATCCTACTTGATGAACCATTTACCGGGGTTGATGTGCGCTCTGAAGAGCAAATCATGTCATTGTTGAAGGACATGAAAAAGGAAGGCAAAATTATTTTAGTGTCTACCCACAACCTTGGAAGTGTTCCGGGTTTCTGTGACCGAACAATATTGATAGACAAAACAGTTTTAGCTTCAGGACTGACAGAAGAAGTATTCACTCAGGATAATCTTCAACTTGCATTTGGCGGTGTACTTAGGCAATTTGTTCTTTCTGGCTCACAGTTGCATGACGATGATGACGCAAGACAAGTTACTGTTTTGTCTGATGACGAAAGACCTGTAGTTCTCTATGGAGAGGATAATCGAGACATCGATGTTCGTCCCGTGGTAATTTTTGATGAGAATTTATCAAAGGATTAATTTATAACTGAAATGAATCTCCTCAGTCCATTTGCATATGAATACATGATTACAGCGATCACCGTAAGCTCCCTCGTTGGAGGCGTATGCGGTTTCCTCTCAGCGTATCTAATGCTTAAAGGGTGGTCTTTAATCGGTGATGCATTGTCCCATTCAATAGTGCCAGGAGTCGCAGGAGCCTACATACTAGGATTACCCCTATCACTTGGAGCTTTTTTTTCTGGTGGATTGGCTTCAAGCGTCATGCTTTTTCTAAATCAACGATCAAAACTAAAGGAAGATGTAATTATTGGATTAATTTTTAGCTCTTTCTTTGGTTTAGGTCTATTTATGGTTTCGTTGTCACCAACCTCAGTCGATATAAAGACTATTGTTTTGGGCAATATACTAGCAATCACACCATTTGACGCTATTCAACTATTGATTATCTCAATCGTCTCCATAGTCGTCCTAGGCATTAAATGGAAGGATTTTTTAATTGTATTTTTTGATGAAAATCATGCTGTCACGATTGGATTAAATCCGAACAAAACAAAAATTATATTTTTCACCATATTAAGTGCCTGCACTGTCGCGGCTTTACAAACTGTTGGTGCATTTTTAGTCATAGCGCTTGTCGTAACTCCAGGCGCAACGGCTTATCTACTGAGCGACAAATTTGGTGTCATTTTAACAATTAGCTCATCAATCGGAGTCTTTACTTGTATGCTAGGTGCATATTTGAGCTTTTTTATCGATGGATCTACTGGCGGAGTGATAGTCACTTTACAGGCATTTATTTTTGTTGTCGTATTTTTGTTTGCACCAAAACATGGTTATTTCAATGCCTTAAAATTAAAAAAGAACGCCTTACAAGGTGGATTTGATGGCTAGCTTCGACGTACTTGTTCAACCTTTTTACTTTGATTTCATGATGCGTGCATTCTTTATTGCTATATTAATTGCGATTCCAACTTCAATACTCTCATGTTTTCTTGTTCTCAAGGGATGGTCACTGATGGGTGATGCAGTTGCACACGCCATCCTGCCTGGTGTCGTGATTGCTTATCTTCTTGGCTTTCCCTACGTAATAGGTGCCTTTTTAGCAGGCATGCTCTGTGCAGTTACGACAGGTTTTTTATCTGAAAATAGCAGACTCAAGGAGGATACCATTATGGGTGTAGTATTCTCGAGTATGTTTGCGCTTGGAATAGTGATGATGACTAAGATCGAGTCTGAGGTGCATTTAGATCATATATTATTTGGTGACATACTCGGAGTCTCAAATAATGATCTACTTCTGACGGGGTTTATAACAATTAGTAGCGCCCTGTACTTTTTGATTAAAGGTAAAGATCTCATCGTCTATGTGTTTGATAGGCATCATGCAAAAGCTATCGGCCTCCCTATTAAAACACTTCACTACTGCCTTTTATCTTTGTTATCAATAACAATTGTTGGGGCTTTTAAAGCCGTTGGAATGATTTTAGTGATAGCAGCGCTGATTGCACCAGGAGCAATTGCACATTTATTAACTAACCAATTTAAGGATATGGTAATTATTTCAATCACAACAAGTATCTTTTGTGCAATTTCAGGCGTGTACTTGAGTTTCTTTATCGATAGTGCACCTGCACCCACGATTGTAGTAATGCTCACCATTACTTTTCTAATCGTGTTTCTCTTCAAATCCTCAAAAATAACATCAGAAAAAACTGCTAATTCTCGAATTTGACACGTAGTTTCATAAATCCTCATATCCAGTTTTATGAAAAGGATATATTTTTATTTCGAAGCCTGCTTAATTTGAGCTCAAAAAGATCCAAAAAATAGTTTTGTCGCAGTTTCCATGGAGAATTTAGTCCCTGTCGAGGAAAATCCTCGATTGATCGCAAAATATAACCTGACTCCAAGCCAACTTGCATCACCTTCTTCTCTGAGTTTTTAATATCCTTGGGGACGCAGACCTTGTGGCCTTTCTTTAAACAATAATTTACCAACCTACAAAAATACTGACTAGTTAAGTCACACTTTAAAGTCCAAGATGCATTTGTGTAACCTGAGGCTACGAAAAAGTTTGGTATACCACTGAGCATCACACCTTTATATTGAGTGGTTTGAGAAAAATTAATCTGTTGCTCATCAACAAACATTTTGATGCCACCAAAAGGGATCATTTTCAGGCCTGTCGCCGAAATTACAACATCAGCTTCAAGTTCCTCACCAGACTGCAACAAAATTCCTTTCGAGGTAAACTCATTTATATGCTCTGTGACTATGGTTGCCCTGCCTGCTTTTAAACACTTAAATAAATCTCCGTTGGGCACTAAACATACTCTTTGATCCCAAGGATTGTATACTGGTGTCAGATGCTTCTCTACATCAATTGCACTGCCTACGAATCGTTGGGTCAGCTCCAAGAGCTTTCGCTTGACAAAGCCCGGCCATCGTCTTGAAACACTATAAAAAATTAAAGAAGCAAGAATATTTTTCCACCTTGCGAGCCTATATGCCAATTTCTCTGAGAAATACTTCTCTAAAAACTTAGCATTCTTATCAGTTGAAGGACGGCTTACAATATATGTTGGTGATCGTTGAAGCATGGTGACATGCTTTGCTTTTTCTGCCAGCTTTGGAACTAGGGTAACAGCTGTTGCACCGCTTCCAATAACAATTATTTTTCTATTTTCGTATTCCAGTGAATCGGGCCAGAATTGTGGGTGAACAAAAACTCCTTTGTAACGATCCAAATTTTTAAAATCGGGAAGGTATGCTTCATGATAAGAATAATAACCAGAGCATGAGTATAGAAATTGAGAATTAACTACTTTCTTAGTGCCCACCGGATCAATAAATATAATTTCCCAAGTTTGCAAAGCGCTATCCCATTTCACTTCCAAAACTGAACTTTCAAATCGAATGTTTTGCTTTACCCCATACTCTTCCGCAGTTGAATCAATATAATTCCAAATATCGGTGCCGTCAGCTATTGCTTTTCTCTCTTTCCATGGTCTAAAGCTATACCCCAGTGTGTACATGTCTGAATCAGAGCGAATTCCAGGATATTTGAAAAGGTCCCAGGTACCTCCTAGATTCTTCCTACTCTCTAGAACTAAATATTTTTTACCAGGAAAGGTGGTCGTAAAGTGGCATGCCACGCCGACTCCGGATAATCCAGCGCCAATAATTACCAAGTCATAGTGATGCTCTGTCATTAATTACACCCTACTAACCATAAGATATAACTATAATCTAGTTGATATATGCCTGGCCATTTTCTGAGAGCCAATCTAAAAGTTTTTCGATGAATGGCTCGACAGGCTCATCAAAAACCGCATCCAACTCTGTGCGTGCCAAAATTCTCTCGGCCCCTTTTTCCTCTAAAAATTTATCAAAATCCTTACCCGCTTGGGCAAAATTTGGATACCCAGAATCTCCTAACGCACAGACTGCAAATGATGTTGAACTAAGATCTATTTCTTCAGATTCTAGCCAGGAATGAAGCTCTTCAGCATTATAAGGTGCTTCACCGTTTCCATAAGTGCTAGTAACTATCACAACAAGATGTTCCGATTCTAACTCTGATTTTTCATAGTCATCCATATCCGAAACACTACATTTAAAACCATTGGTTTGAAGTGCTGTTTCAATATCAAATGCATATTCTTCAGCAGTACCAGTCTCGCTTCCAAATAGTACTTTGATCTCTGGTGAAATATCGTCCATTTTTGAGAAAGCTCCTTTCTATTTGGCAATATTTTTATAATTGAATGTTCTGTTTACTCAAGAAACAAGGATCTTGGATTTCTATTAATCGCTCCAATAAGAAAAAAAATCATCTATCGCGGCTGGCTTCAGTTTTCTTTGTTTTTCTGGTCTCGATCCAACGTACAAAAATCCAATTATCTCCTCATTACTGTTAACTTTTAAGCCCTTCCTAACAATATCTGACGAAGCAAAATCACCGGTGCGCCAAATAGAGCCAAAACCACTAGCATAAACACCTAATCCAATATTATGAATCACTCCCGCTGCTGCAATTTTTTGCTCCCACCTCGGTACACGCTGATTTTCTTGAAATGACACAATTCCAACAATTATCAAAGGGGCGCGAAATGCTTTTTGTTTCGCAACATGACTTATTTCAGACTTCTCATCAACACTAATATCCAGTTTATGTTCAGCAAAGAGCTCACCTAACTTATTTCGTTGCTCACCAGATATCAGAATAAATCTATAGGGCCGTAAACCCATATGATCGGGGGATCGGAGTGATGCAACTAGTATATCCTTCATTAATTTAGTATCAGGTGGGGGATCAAATAATCGCGAGAAAGATTGCCTATTACCCATTACTTTTATAAATTCTTTACTCATCATAAAACATGCTCTTAAGACGACAATTTTTTATTAAAATTTTCACACACTATTGTATTTGAATATCAAGTCTATGGGTGAGAATATTAATATCTAACAAAAATGAATGTTGTGCCACGTATTGTGAAAAAAAGTGACTTAACAAAATTTAAAACCAATTTACTTGATTTGAAACGCGAGATTTTAGAAATTGAAACTGCATCAAGCGGATCAAAAAAACCTGTTGCTCTTGATCAATCCTCAGTTGGAAGAGTGACAAGAATCGATGCCATTCAGCAGCAACAAATGGCTGTGGAGTCGTCCCGACGAAGAACTGAAACTATGCTTAAAATTGAGGCTGCACTTCGTAGGATTCAATCTGATGAGTTTGGGATCTGCGTGAAATGCGGTGACTATATTGCAACAGCAAGATTAGATATCGATCCTACTTTCGTAAAATGTGTTAATTGCTCCTAACGACTAAGATAACGCTTTCACATATAATCGTCCTTAAATTATAATCAGAGCTCTCAAGACTCAACTAAAATAAACGAAATAACTCATAAGCAGGAAATCATATGACATCTCTAGTTGGACACCTAATCAATGGGAAAATCGTAACTGATGCAGACAAAACACAAGATGTATTTAATCCATCTTCGGGTGAGGTTTCCAAACAAGTTGCCCTAGCAAATAGGGCTACTGTGAATGAAGCAATTGCCGCCGCCGAAAAAGCGTTTATCTCATGGAGAAACACTCCTGCGATGAAACGAGCTAGAGTCATGTTTAAATTCAAAGATTTATTGGAGCAACACTCAACTAAAATCTGTGACTTGATAGGTCAAGAGCATGGGAAGATAGCTCATGATGCGGCAGGCGAACTTCAGAGAGGTATAGAAAATGTGGAATATGCTTGTTGCGCACCCGAGTTGTTGAAAGGAGAGCACAGTAAAAATGTTGCTCCAGGTATTGATTCTTGGAGTGAGATGCAACCATTAGGTGTAGTTGCTGGAATAACTCCTTTTAACTTTCCTGCCATGGTACCCCTTTGGATGTATCCAATGGCAATAGTTTGTGGAAATTGCTTTGTACTTAAACCATCTGAGCGTGATCCAAGCTCAACCCTTTTTATTGCTCAACTACTCAAAGAGGCAGGACTCCCCGATGGCGTCATGAACGTAGTTAATGGTGATAAAGAAGCCGTTGATGCACTCCTTTTCGATGATCGAGTGAAAGCTGTAAGTTTTGTTGGATCAACCCCTATTGCAGAGTATATATATTCGACATCCACTAAAAATGGAAAAAGGTGCCAAGCGTTGGGCGGTGCAAAAAATCACGCGATCGTAATGCCTGATGCCGATGTTGAAAATGCAGTTGCACAACTTCTAGGTGCTGCCTTTGGTTCCTCAGGAGAAAGGTGTATGGCTCTTTCTGTTGCAGTAGCTGTTGGTGATGAGGTTGCTGATCTGCTTGTTCAGAAATTATCAAAATCAATGAAAAATCTTAAATTCGGCGCATACACTGATTCGACTAATGATTTTGGCCCTGTCATAACAAAACAGCATCAGCAGAGTGTCATAAACCACATATCAAGTGCAGAAAAACAAGGCGCTAATATTGTAGTCGATGGCAGAGATGCGATAGTCAGTGGTTATGAAAATGGTTTCTATGTGGGTGGAACCTTGATTGACAAAGTTACTCCACAAATGGATAGCTATAAAGCAGAAATTTTCGGTCCAGTGCTTCAAATAGTGAGAGTTGCGACAATGAAAGATGCAATGAGCTTAATTGATAATCATGAGTATGGGAATGGCACTTGCATATTTACTCGTGATGGAGAAGCAGCGAGATATTTCTCAGATCATATAAAAGTTGGCATGGTTGGAGTAAACATACCCCTGCCAGTTCCAGTTGCCTATCATAGCTTTGGCGGTTGGAAAAGATCTTTGTTTGGAGATCTGCACGCCTACGGTCCAGACAGTATTAGATTTTATACCAAAAGAAAAACAATTACTCAGCGATGGCCGTCAACTGGAGTCCGGGAGGGTGTTCAGTTTTCAATGCCAACTTTAAGTTAACATTTTCATTGAAACAATAAGATAACTATTTATATTGGATACCTAAGTAATACATCACCAAGCGCTTCTTTTAGAGGGCCTAAGTGAGCTTCGAATCCTCTCCACTGATCCATACCACTCTTATAAATGGGCTGTCGAACTTGCTCAGAGCTCGGCGTTCTGACAGAACGATCAGACTTGTAAAATTCAATACAACTTTGCTCAAATTCTAATCCACAAAAATCAAGGAGACGTTTTACCATAGGTTCAAAATTTGTTACCAGTTCTTCGTATTGAATCCGGTGAACCTTGCCCGGAAATACTTGTTCCCAATGATCCATTAACTCCACATAGTCTTTATAGTAAGTTCCAATCTCTCTGAGTCCGTAAGTAAACTCCTGACCTTCTGCGAACAATTGCTTGAAGCCACTGAAACAACAGGCCATGGGATGACGTCTTGCATCTATAATTTTGGCATTTGGAAGAATCATATGTATGAGGCCAATATGCCTGAAGTTATTCGGCATTTTGTCAATAAAAAATGGCGCTTTCCCCCTATGTATCCTAGTTTCTTTGATGTATGTTTCCCCAAATTCACGGAGTGTTTTTGACGATAGTTTTGTTATAACCTCAGGATAATGATTTTTTGAGCTCAGTCTTTCTCCTCTCCTTAGTTTCTGTGCAAGTGAGAGAATATTTGGCAATTCCATAGTACCATCGACTTGACTGTGAGATGCAAGAATCTGCTCCAGTAGAGTTGAACCCGCTCTTGGCAAGCCAACGATAAATATTGGATCGGCTGCGAGAAAACCATTATCAGAGTTTTTTTCCACAAAATCGTGTGTAAAAACTTTTTTTTGTGCCTGAAATTCTTTTGTTAAATCATCAGAAACATATCTACTCTGAATCCGTTTATTTTTGTTGCCACGCTCATAATAGCTAAATGCTTTATCAAATAAATTTTTGTCCTCGTATGCTTTACCCAAAGCAAAATTGAGATATATTTTACTCATATGTCCAACTCGATCACTCTCCTCCTGATCTTCCATTAAGGCAATATCTTCATCAGAAAATTTAAACAATTTTAAATTCGACAGAGAGAAATATGCCTCGCCATGACCTGGATATTTTTTTATTGCTCTTCTGTATGAGTCAATAGCTTTTTCTCTCTCTCCACAAGTTTTTAGAAGATGTCCCCGAGAGGTTAAAGTCACTGGATCTTCAGGAATTTTCTCTAAAATCTTGTCAAAAACACTGAGAGCATTTTCAAAATCTCCTGACTGCATTGCTTCGATTGCAAAAACTGACTGAAACTGAGGATTTTCTTTATCCATTTCTAAAAGTACTTTTGCTTGATGAAGAGCGCCAGCGTAATTTTGTCGCTTCCGCAGCACTTGGATATACTCAATTCTGATTCTCGAATTGTTCGGAGAGAACTCAAGAGCACTCTCCAGTAAAAATTCGGCATCATCTAATACTCCTAGTTTAAGGGCAATTTGAGAGAGCAATCTCATACCTTCAACATTTCTAGGATTTTTTTGCAAAAATAATTTGCATATTTGCTCGGCTTTAACGAGCTTCCCTTGTGCAAGCAAATCGATCACTGCAATCAGAGGTTTTGGAAGACTTTGAATATAATCAAGTTGTGCTTTTAACGGTTTTATCTGTTGAGCTTGGCCACCTTGACCAAGAATTTTTATTTGAGCGTTTAAAGATGCTGTAAGAGCTGAATTTAAATGAGTAGCTCTGTGGTAAGCCTCTAGTGCCCGATTATTGTCACCCATAGCCCTGTAAGTATGGCCCATCTCTTGGAGGGCCCTACTGTGCTCTGGATTTAATGCAAAGAGTGAATTTAGTGACTCGATCGCTTTAGGATAATTTTTATTGTATCGATAAGAAACACTTAGTAGATAAAGTAGTTCAATATTATTCGAGTTAGATGTTAATTCGAGTAACAATTTTGAAATCGCAGAAGAAAAATCGCCCGCAGTGATCAGTTTTTTGACATCTTTAAGAAAAATATCGTCAGATTTTGTTTGAATGTCTTCTTTATCCACGATCTCTACCAAAAAAAATAATGCCCCTAAAAAGGGGCATTATTGATATTACAACTACTTTGATAAATTTAGAAGTTATATGTCATACGAACACCCATGGTTCTCGGTGCTGCGTACGAAACCCTTGATCTATCATAAGTATAACCTCTGGACAACTCAGCCCGCTCATCGGTCAGATTATCAATGAAGAGTTCAGCTCCCCAAGTATCAGTAGTGACACCTGCTGTTAGACCTAGCATAGTCCAGCTGTCGATACGATCTCGGTTTATTCTGATAATGTCCGAGTAAGATTCTCCTGAATGTGCCATATGAGGCATGAAGTGAGCCGTCATCCCATTTGATGTCTCCCACTCCCATCTCGCTTGAATGTTCGCTTGAAGCTCTGGTGCAAACGCTAGTGAATCGCCCTTCACAACATCACCAGAGGGTGTCAATGTATCAGTGATTTCTGAGTCTAACATTGACATACTCGCACTGATTGTCAAACCATCCACTGCTGCAGGCACGTAAATCATGTCTGCTTCAATGCCACTAACCTCTGCATTTGCTGCGTTGTCTGAGAAGAAAAGATTTGCAATACTTGGATCAAAAATTGTGGTTTGTAAACCATCAATTTCAGCGAAGAAAACGCTACCATTTAATCGCATACGCCCATCCATCAGATCAGTCTTCCAACCAATCTCAGCATTTGTCATTTCATCTGTTTCAAATCCGTATGGAACTGTGTATGAACCGTCAGCAGTGCTTCTACCACCAGGTCGATTCAAGAATCCAGATCTGTAACCTTCAGATATTGTTCCGTACACAAGCACATCAGCAGATGGAGTATATGAAAGCGTCAGCTTCGTTATTACGCCATCATCTTCTGCCTTGTCAGGAATACCTGAGACAGGATTACCTTGATAAACACCATCGCCATCATACAAATCAGCGATATTAGTACCAAAAACCTGCGCATCGACGCATGCAGGATTCATCGAACCACAGAAATTGTAGAAGGATCCACCTGCACTGCCATCAAAATCTACTGCGATATCATAATATCTAGCACCGAGAGTTACCGCTAACTCATCACTCAAGTCATATGTTAACTCTCCAAATACACCAAGTTGCTCGTCTGTGCGTTTAATATCATTTCTGAATATTTCTCCTGGCGCATATGGGTCATTTGCATAGAGATATCCATCGCTATATGAGTAGTTAGGATATGCAAATCCTGGACCTGTTCCTTCTCCACCCCACCCTTGAGCCATCGTACTTCCTGGATAAGTGAAACTTACTCTCTCAGTGACATAGGAATCGCTGTAAAATACACCCGCTGTGTATCTCATTGAATTATCAGGATCAGAGGAGACTCGAATCTCATGCGTTGTAACCTCTGCTTCCGAATGACTTGGAGCATACAAGTTTGGCGCATAACATGTGCCAGTCTGATCGCCATAGGTTACTGAGTAATCACAGATGTAATATGGCAAATACTGCCCTACAAACAAGTAATCAGTATAACCAATTACTTGATCAGTAGTTCGCTCTGTGAACGCCCCGGTGTAGACAACATCTAGACCCGCCATTCGACCTGTGAAGGTCCAGCTCGTGTTTTCGATATCGTCTTCTATCATTTCATCAGTGTATCTCTGGATTTCTAAATCCCCTAAATCTGGATCTGCGAAAAATACTCCATCAGATTCAATTTCTTGACGCGTATGGCTTAACAAAACATCCCAGTCATCGGTAAGATTTATCAACGCACTTAACCTTGCCCCAGTGTAAGTCAGATCATTAATATCATTTTCAACTAGATCACTATTGTCTGCAGCCAGGAACGTTACGTTAGGTAACTCAACATATCCATCACCATCAGAATCAGTATATCCCGCCCCAGCTTGGAAGCCTGTTCGTCGAGCACTTACCGGAACACCATTACTTCTCATAGCACCTTCCACTCTGAAACGTGCACTCTGCTCTGCAGTTAGCGTCCCGTGAACATTGTCTATATATCCACCTTTATTATCATTGTAAAAAACTCCACGCAATGTCACATTGTCACTGACTGGGAGGTTATACATTGCCTCAAAATTGTTGTTAGTTTCCCCCTCATTAATTGTTGAGGCACCTACTTTTAATCGACCATAAACACCGGAGGGATCAGGTTTGTTGGTTATAAGACGAACGGTGCCCGCCTGAGATCCTGAACCAAATAATGTCCCTTGAGGACCTGCAAGCACTTCAACACGTTGCATGTCTGCAGCATAGATGTCGAGGTTTCTTCCAGGTTGGGCCAATGGCTGCTCATCGAGATAAAAGGCAACATTCGGCGCCAGACCTGACACGCCGGCTACAGACGTAGCTGGTGTAGTTGATGCCACACCACGAATATAGATTGTGTTTTGTCCAGGCCCTAGCCCTCCTGCAGTTACACCAGGCAGTTGAACTAAATAATCTTGAAAATTGGATACACCCATTTGATCCATTTTTTCAGCCGTTACTGCGCTTACTGCAACTGGTATATCTTGAGTACTCGCTGCAGACTTGGTAGCGGTTACGATAACTTCTTCTATCGCTTGTGACGAGGCTATGCTCGCGCCAGAAGCAGCAATACCCGCTGCAATTACAGACGCAACAGCATGATTTACTTTCTTTTTCTGAAACATATGTTTCCCCCTAAATAACATTCGGATTTTTTTATTTTTCTATTTCTACTCAACTACTATACCATTATATTACGATGTTTCCAGTCGCCCTTTTTCTCAATGGAGGCCTCTAATCGCAAGATTTGGTCAAATTAACGAAATCCTCTCCGATTCAATTTTTATTAATCTCTTTTTGTAAAGCCTCCCTATGGCTTGCTTATATTGCTTTTTTGAGACACTAAACTTTTTATAAATTTCCTCAGGACTCGTCTTGTCAGTTATATTTAAAGTTCCACCTGATACATTGATTGCATTAAGAATATTTTTGTCTAATTCATGATGAGATTCAGTATTAGCTTTTTTCGAGATAAGCAAATCTATCTTCTTATCTTCTCGGATATTCTTTATAAATCCAGTCAGTTTTTCACCAAAAGAAAGTGATCGATATGCATCTTGCTTAAAAATTAATCCAATAAATTTATCATCGATTACTGCTTTGTAACCCAGATCAGTTTTTTCCCAGATCTGCAAACTGACTTGCTGTCCAGATTCAAGTTCATCCGACTCTTCCATCAAGTGTCTATTTAATTTTGTGGATCCAAGAAGTCGGCCTGTTTTTTTATCCAAATATATGTATGCGAGACAATGGGAATCTTTCCGCAACCTCTTTCTCTGTTGATTTATCGGAACAAAGAGATCCTTAGGCAAACCAATATCCAAAAATGCGCCATGTTCACTTATTTTGACGACTTCCAAGAGAGCACATTGATTAGCTTCAGCTTTTGATTTATCAATAGTTACAGCTACTTCATTGTCGGTCACTTTGTATAGAAATACTTGGATAAGACTATTTTTTTGAGTCCTTTCAAAAAAATCAATATCTTTTATTTTCAACCAAAGGTCACCATACTGTTCTCCATCGAGAACAAAATGATTTTTCGATTTACTAATAATTTTTAGTTTATTGATCTTGCCGAGCTCTGCCATGTCAACTCCGTTCTCTATTACAATTATAATGCGATAAAGTACTAAAACTACGATAAACTAAGCATTGTTCAAAAGAAGCGATAAGATGTGGTCCTATCTAGCACTATTTTGCAAAATTTTTCATACAGTTATAAATGAAACACATATTTTCTAAAACTTTTTATAATGTTTGGATCCTCTTTGTGGTCGGAAGCTTTTCCGCTTCGGTATTACCTTTGATGCACACGATAAGCTCCTTAGCTGCAAATAATATTATCCAATCAGTGTCATACGCTACATTCCCAATTTCACTCATGATTATAGGCACAGCGATAAGTGTTGTTTTTGCAACATTCTCAATGAAACATCTTGGCAGAAAGAGAGGCCTAATGTTCTTGTTGAGCACTGGTCTTTGTGCCTGTTTGCTTGCAGCTTATGCATTAGATATTGAGAATTTTTATTTATTTAGCCTCGCTGCTTTTTTGTTAGGTGCGCTGAATGCAACTATCCACCAGATGCGTTTTGTCGCACTTGAAGCTGTAAAAGAAATTAATCACGCTACCGCAGCAGCCATATTCATGAGTAGTGGTATCGTCGCGGCTTTCTTGGGTCCTGAAATTGGTTTCATGGGCAAGGACATTTTTGAAGTTGAGTTTAAGGGATCCTTCATACTCGCGGCCATTATAGTGGCAATATCAATGATATCACTATGTTTGTTCAATGAATTAAAAAAAGAAATTAAAAATATAAAGAAGACAAAGACATCGACTAGCAAATTGTTATCAAATCCAATTTTTGTGCTCGCCCTCGCGAGTGGTTCAACTTCATATCTTGTGATGTCATTTATAATGGTTGGAACACCTCTGAGCATGCATGAGATTCATGGCCATTCATTGGAGAGCACCAAATGGGTTATTCAAAGTCACATTGCAGCGATGTTTTTGCCCACATTTATCACACCATTTTTAACAAAACTATTTGGTTTTAGAAAATTAATAAACCTAGGTTTAATGCTATTTACCTTGGCGTCGCTCATTGGGTTTTATGGGAGCTCTGTATCAAGCTTTTGGTTTCAGCTTGTATTATTAGGGGTTGGCTGGAATTTTTTATTTTTTTCAGCAACGACTATTCTTCCTCAAACATACGCACCAAAGCATAAATTTAAGGCTCAAACTTTGAATGATACGATTGTGCTCAGTTTTCAAGCGCTAGCCGCTTTATCAGCTGGATTTGCGTTACATTTTCTAGGATGGGACATGATGATCATTTTCTGTGCAATACCGATTCTTGCGATGCTTATGATGTTAATATGGGAGAGAAAATCAGTCTCTAACTCTAGATCCGAAAGAGTATAAAAATAAATGAAAAGCAGTAAGCCGGTAATTTTTGGTAAGAAAAGTGAGATTGAAAAATATGATCTTGCAACGAAAACAAGATTATGGAGCTCAAAACTTCCCGTTGGATTCTCTCCATTTGCGATAACTCAATATGAAAATTACGTTTTTGTATTTAGCAAGGGAATGTTATCGCAACAAATAAGTTGCTTTAGACAAGACACTGGTAAAAATTTATGGCACAAAGAAAAAATGCATGTCTATGAGCATGATCCTTTCCAACCTATCTTTTGTGATAAGCATCTGTATTACTTAACTAAAAATAATACGGTGGCGAAGTTATGTTGCGAATCTGGAAAAATGATTTTTAGAAAGCCATTTAAGAAGCCATTATTTAGTAGTTATCAAATGATCCTAGCGAATGACTCATTATTTTTATTCTCCAAAAAAGAAGTGCTAACAATTGACATGCAGAATGGAGAAATTACTAAAGATCAAACTTTATCCGATAAGCTTGATACCAAAGATATTAAAGCGAGTCTGGGGGATGGTTCGTGCTTTATCTCGGTGATACTTAGTACTCATCCATCCAGTGATGGAACTGCTGGAGCTGGAGGTGATGGTGGAGGCGATGGCGGTGGTTAGTACAAGCTGTTAGTTACGAATTCTCTTTCAAGTCATCACGAATTTCAGTTAATAAAGCTAAATTCTTTTCCTGTAGATCTATCAGCTCCTGCTGCCTAGTAATATGGAAGTAAAAGGGATAAATTCCCAAAGTGATTATCGTTAGGCCTAAGAAAGATACAAAAACTTTGAACCTACTTCCCATAGCTTAATTACCTCACTAAAGATTTTTTAGGATATCAATAAACTTATAAAGGTTTTTACGAAAACTCGTTTCTTCTCCATCTTCTCGAGTAATTGGTGTAGTAACAAATCCCTCTCCTAATCGCATAATTTTTTCCTCTTCCAGAAAATTCCAAACAGCTAAGAGAGTGTCTAAATCATCAATTTCTTTTAGCCACTGAAATTCTCTAAAGTTTTGTATGGAACCTCCCGTAGGATCATATTTTGTTATTTTGGTAACAACTAAATTATTACGCCTATCTACAAAAATATATTGACCAAATTTTCCAGAAGCATAATAAATTTCGCTCTCAGGATCGTCGGCTGCTAGCCACCAGTGAAGCGAATAACCCCATGTTACTGGAGATGAAAATTTCCACGCTGGAGAGAAGGTCTCCTCAATAAAATCTGCTGGAATCAACTGCTCGCCTTTCCAAACTCCATTTTGAGCAAATAACAATCCAAACCTAGAAAAGTCTCTGGCAGTAAGATCGATACAACAATATGCCATTACATTTTCCGATTGGTCTTGCCATAGCGTCGCATTATTTATGCCCAAAGGCTCTAATATTCTTTCCTCAAGCAATACATCGGCACTTATTCCAGTCGCCGATTCAAGAATCGCACCTAGAAGCATCGAATTCACATTATTATATTCCCAAATCGATCCTGGTTTTTTCTCCAATGGCACCGAAAGGGCATATTTCAGTTGATCATTATAGAGAAACATCTTTTCGTGTTGATCTTCAGGATACTCGAGCCCACCATCCATGTTTAAAATATTTCTAAGGGTAATCGAGCGACGATCATCACCGAATTGAGGTAAATATTTAGAAACAGGATCGTCTAAACTTTCTATCTCTCCTTTCTCCAACGAAATACCCACAAGCGCTGCATAAAAACTTTTAGCCATGGACCATGAAGTGCCATGGGATGCCTTGTCAAAACCATCCGCATATTTTTCATGGATTAGCTTTCCATTTTTTACAACAATTAGCGCTTGAGTGGAGGAATCCTCAAACGCAATACGATTCAGGGATTTAATCTTTGAAGGGTCTATCCCTAGCGTTTTTGGTTTTACCGAAACCCAAAAATTATCATCAATACTTTGAGCGATCAATTGTGTCGGTGAAAAGATAAATATAGCAGTAAGAATGACTCTAATCATATAAATTATTGATCCTCAATTTCTAGATTCCCTTAAGTAATAGTCCATTTAGTATATTAGAATGTCGCAAAATGATACTCAGGACAAGGTATTAATAAAATATTTCTTAAGTAAGGTCTTGTCTCGACATTATAACTATCTATAATGCATATCTGCTTGATGTGGTACTCGTCATTTATTATTTACAACGAAAGTTAAAAATAAATAACGTGTAGGCAGCGTAACCGACGATTGGCTGCTTATTTTTGATTATCAGAATGTTGGGTGGTTAGCTCAGCTGGTAGAGCATCGCCCTTACAAGGCGAGGGTCACAGGTTCGATCCCTGTACCACCCACCAAGCAATTAATTCTTGGACCGGTAGTTCAGCTGGTTAGAATGCCGGCCTGTCACGCCGGAGGTCGCGGGTTCGAGTCCCGTCCGGTCCGCCATATAGCCTCAAAAGAAGATCCCTTAGATAATAAAAGGGAGCCATACGGCTCCCAGTGAAACTTGTTCTGCTAGACACTGGATCACCTCCTTTTATTCTCTATTGAAAGTAAAAATGGTATGTTAGATGTACTAGACAGTCAATGCGAAATTATAGGAGTTATCAGGATCATAAAATTAATTAGGAATTTTCAAGCGAATGAGAATATGGCTTGGGATATCTTTAAAAAACCAGACCGAGTTGACTGGGTTCCAGGGGTTAAGCATTGTATATTTGATGGAGAGATTAGGACACTCGATTTTCCAGGTGTTGGAAAAGTAAGAGAAAAAATACTTTGTTTGGATCATGATAAAAAGATAATCGAATATTCATGTATAGAAACTCCTGGGAATTTAGAAAATCATCACGCAAAAATCGAAATTAGAGGCAATCCCAATAACGACAGCTGTACTTTGGTCTGGACCGTGATCGTATCGCCGAAGGAGTTGGAGCCATTTATAGAGCAAAGCATGCTGGGGTGTTTGGGCGCAATAAATGAACTTCTTACTGCAAAGTAATTAATCGATTATATTGTAGAGCGCATCAGCGAGCTCCACGGATGTTTTGTAGAGTTTCAAATCCTTATGTTGTTTGTTGCATAGAAAAGAAAATCCCATTTTCTTATCGACATCACCAAAAGCTACCGACCCAGCAATCCCCGTATGCCCAAACATGTTTCCTCTTTTTTTTCTCCCAATAGGTGTCATTGGAGCATTTATCATAAAACCTAAACCAAATTTGTAGGGTAGTCCAAATAAGACCATATCGGGTCCAAATGAGTGAATTTCTCGCATTGTATCGATAGTATGCTGCTCTAAGATTTGATACTCGGCCTCCCTACCTCCCCTGCTCAGAATACCAAATAATTTTGCAAGTCCTCTCGCAGTTCCATGACCGTTCGCAGCTGGAATCTCAGCTAGTCTCCAGTCATCAGTATTTACAAAATTTTGGTCCGCAAGGATTGAAGGATCAAAAGCCTCCGATATGTAATCTTGTTTGAGGGCTTTTTTAATATTTTTAAAGATTGGTGACAAGAATAAGTCAGGAACAAACTTTAGGGGACGCAACTGATTCAAAGACGGTAAAGTTGATAGCATAATGGTGTCAGCGCATCTTCCAAAATCATTGCTTTGGAGTCCTATTTTAAAATCAATATCAAGTGGTTGGGAAACTTCATCTCGAAAGTATTCACCCACTGTTCGTCCGTCTATTCTTTTAATCAGTTCTCCGATTAGCCATCCAAAGGTTAGGGCATGATATGCTTGAGATTGACCTGGCTCGTGATAAATACTTTGAGCCTCTAAAAGACGAGTATATTGATTCCAATCCTGCCAGTTATCGATTGGTATTCCTTCCCTGAAAGCAAATATACCTGCGGTGTGATTAAGTAACTGCTTTACTGTGATTGTCTCTTTTCCATTACAACCAAACTCGGGCCAGTAATCTCGTACCGCAAGATTTATATTGATTAAACCCCTCTCAATCAATCTACCCAGACAAATAGCGGTAATTGCTTTCGATACTGAAAAAACATTTACAATCGTATCTCTTTCCCATTTACGCGTTTTATCTACATCACAAAATCCACCCCATAAATCGATGATTGTTTGATTCTCAAGTTCAACGGAAAATGATGCTCCTAACTCAAAATTAGAAATTATTGAATCACGAAAAACTTTCTCAACTTCTTTAAATTTAGGATCACAATATCCCGATATATGTACTTCGCCCATTATTTTTCGTCACTCATTCAGAGTAAGCCACTCTCCAGGTTTTACTGTTAAAATCAAATTTGAATTCAAATTGCTCGACTCTTTTATCCTTTTGAGCTCTTGCCGAGGCTCCAGAATTGGCTCGTCCGTCAAGATAAAAGTGCCCCAATGCATTCCATACGCTTTTTTAACATTTAGATCTGAAGCTATTTTTAATGCCTCTTTTGGATCAACATGCTGGTTACCCATGAACCATCTTGGTTCATATGCTCCAATCGGGATAAAGGCGACATCAATATCGCCATACCTTGCATTGATTTCTATAAAATCTTTTGAATAACCTGTATCTCCTGCATGAAAAATAGACATCTCCCGAGTCCGAATTAACCAACCGCCCCACCAACTTTTGTTCCTATCAAAAAGACCTCTTCCCGACCAGTGTTGAGCTGGCGTAAAAACTATTTCTGTATTTTTTATCTCCACTGAATCCCACCAACCAAATTCAGAAACCTCACTTATACCTTTGCTTTCAAGAAGCTTTTTATCTCCCAAAGGAACGAATACTATGACGGATGGATTCAAGCGCTGTATTTTTTTAATACTCTTGATATCAAGATGATCATAATGATTATGACTAATTACAATAACATCAATCTTTGGAAGATCCTTGATAGAAATCGCTGGCGGTATTAATCTTTTGGGTCCCAAAAATCCCACGGGTGATGCTCGATTCGAAAAAATGGGGTCAGTCAGTACAGTGATATCATTATTTTTTATTAAGAAGGTCGCGTGACCAATCCAAACAGCATAATTATTCTCAGAAAAGTCATTCTTTTTCCACTCATCAGACAGCTCAATAGCCACTCTCTCGGGACTCGCAGGTGCATTTAATCGCCATTTAATGACATCTGGCAGTGACTTCAAGCCGATACTTGTATCGCTATTTTTATATTGAGCGACTGACAAACTGGAATATAACCAAAGAAAAATAATGATTAATCTACCGCAGCAATGAACCCCTTTAAATTTCATCCTTTACCCATTCAATATCAGATAAAACCTGTTTATCAAATACAGAGATATCAATTTTAGATGCATATAGATTATTTTTTTTATCAGTAAATTTGGACAAACTTAGAAATAATGACTCATCCGAATAAACAACTTGTGGCACACTTAGCCGTTGATTTGAATCAAACTCGTCGATAACTATCTTTTTGATCGACGAGCTTTTTAGATCTATTAAACCGAGATTAAGTAAAATTCTATCCTCCTCTGATGCCGTGAGCCAACTGACCGCGAGCTGTTCGTTTGAAACCATAGAGGAATTTACATTTCCCATAACTAAATTTCCGTTTTCGATTATGGCTAATTTAGACATACCATTGCCTTCAAAGGCCTTAAACTTAACTTCCCCATAACCATTTGCTTGTGTGAACCAAACTACGAAAAACTTATCATCAACTGCGTTAACCGATGGGCCATTTACAGGACATCCACCGATCTGCCAATTATCTTCAAGAACGGGACTTTCTTTCTGCCATACCCCATCCATCATCTTAGCAAAATAAATATCCCTATATTCTTCTTCCGTTCTATTTCTATAGACGAGAACTGGACCATGAGCCAATTGAGCAATATCCGTCTGACAACAATCACAAACCAAATTATCAATAACTGCGCCTTCAACATACTCATTATCAGCAGATATTTTTGCTGATCTCAGAGTCATACCTCCGGTGTATCCCGATTGCGTTGGCTTGTGATGATGTCCTCCCAATGGCATTTCTCGTCCATCAAGCCAAACTATGCCTACATCGTCCTTATCTTTAAAAAAACTTACAAATCCATGCTCAGAAATTGTTCCATCATTATGAGGGCTGGTGCCTTTAGACCAAGTTTTGCCTCCATCTCTCGAGATACTCACCAAAACATCATAAGCAAATGCCTCTTCACTGGTAAATACCAACCAATGTGCAAGCCATGTGTCCTCTGACATTTGAACAACAGATGGGAAATCCGCTCGATTAATTAACCAATCCTCACCCTGGGAAACCAATACCGGATTCGACCAATGATCTTTTTCCCAAACTGAATATTTTAAAAGACTCAAGTCAGCCTCCTTTTCAATCCAACTCATCAAAGGGCGCCCATTAAAATCTTTACTCATGTAGGGCGAATATGAGTAGTTTGATAAAAAAGACGGTGCGATAAATTCAGCTTTGACATTAGAATCAGGGAAATCACATGAACTCAGTGATACAACTACCAAAAAAATATTTAAAAGCCTCATAGCTATATCCTCAAAAGGGGTCTTGTTAAACAGGTGGGCCCACCCTCTCCTTTTAAACTTATCTCCTCACCTTTATAAGTATGGACAATACAATTTTGCTTGATTAATTTGTTTTTTAAACTCACACAATTCTCCAAAATAATAACTTCTCTGGGTGCCAGAGCAAGTACATTGCATGACATACATTCATATTCATCATCTGATACTGTTATAAAGTTGAGCCCCAGACTTTCAAGCCATTCTATAAAAGAATTAGGTGTAAATTTTTCATAAATCACCGCTAAATCCTCATCAATTGGAGAGATTATCGACATTAAATGCAAGACATCATCAGGATGATCTGGCTGAGGAAGATCGACTGTCATCAACTCAACATCAAATCCAAGAATTTTCTGTAATTGATAAATGCCAGCTTTATTTGTTCTTGGTCCGTTGCCAACAGCAGCATGAGATTCATCTATCCATATAAAGTCACCTCCCTCTAAAGTTCCAGGTTCGACAACTTCTCCTGCGACATCCTTAAAATACTTTTTATAACCCAACGCATTGACTTTCGATTCGCACGTTCTTGATGCCCGTCCCATATTACAATTTATAAGCCCGGTAGGACATATGAGGTTACTATCTCTAGGATAAATACTATCGATTGATAAGCGACTATCGCCCTCTAATTCGATTACCTCAGCTCCGCAACTTTGGATAATGTCTTTAAATTGCTCATACTCCGTACACGCCTTCTCAAAATTTGGGACATCCTTAAATCGAAGTGCTTTCCATTCTCTATCCAATTTCTCTTGACTGACGAATCCATCAATTGGACTTCGAATTGCGACCCGACTTAATTTAGAGTATTCATTAAATTGCCTCATGAGTAACTCTCATTTTTTTTGACATAACAAAAATTGGTGATCCCAGTAAGATTAATAAAAAAGAGTAAGCGACAATCTCTACACCGGCTCCCCAAATTACAAAAATAGAATAACAAAAAGCCAATATGCTCAAAAAAATTGCTCTTGTTTTTACGGGGCTGGCTTCATCTTCTCGAAGAAAATAAAATTCAGATACCGATGAGAAAGCATAAGCAAGAAGCGTAGAAAGTGTTGAGAGCATTGCCATAAAGGTAAATGCAGCAACCAATCCCTCACTGTAATTCATTAAAAGAAGTGCTGAAATAACAATTCCTGCTATCAACAGCGAAAATGTTGGTGTTCCATATTTTCCAAGTCTTCCAAAGTTCTCCGGGATAAGTCCGTCTTTTGCGACAGCAAGTGGCATTTGACCAGCAGTCAAAATTATCGCGTTAAGGGCGCCTGCCGTCGAGATGAGGGCACCAATTGTAATTAACATTGTTCCGCCTGAACCAAACACCTTTGATGCTGCCAAGGCAATCGGTGCAGTAGAAATAATTAGCTCCTCAGCGGGTACCAAATACATAGTTATGATACTTACCATGAGATATAAAATCATAATTGTCATTACTGAGGCAATCATCACTCTCGGGATCGTTTTCTCTGGTTCAATAATATTATCTGCAGGAACTGTCGCAGTTTCCAAACCAATAAAACTCCACATTACCAACATTGTGACTGTTGACAACAACGAGAAAAAATTAAGGTTTGATGGATTAATAGCAGGAGCAATATATGGGTCAGTGCTACCCAGACCAAACGTTATCAACAATATCATTGGCGCAATCTTTAAGAGAGTTGTGACTAACTGGAATACTCCTGAGTCACCAACACTTCGAATATTTAAAATTATCAAACTCCAGACAATACCTGACGCAATCAAGTAACTGGAGAGAGCTGATTCAAGTAATCCAGGATAGATGACACCCAAATATCCAACGAACGCAATTGAGATTCCCGCACATGCGGCCACACACGATATCCAATAAGTCCAGGCAACGATAAACCCTGCATAATCACCCATACCTGATCTGACATAAGCATATGGACCTCCAAGTTTGGGGTCCCTTTTAGCTAATCTTGCTAAACAAAGTACGACTAGCAATGTTCCCAATCCAGCAGCCACCCACCCTAGCTGCCCCGCCAATCCATATGGTGCAAGTAAAGTAGGCATCATAAAAATGCCTGAACCGATAGCACAGCCAACCGCGATTGCCCACGCGCGCCAAAATCCTATCTCTCTCTTTGTTTGTTCTTTCAAATTATTTCTCTTGATAACTGAACTTCTCGAGTAAAGGATAGTTTACCTTAATTAAACGGAATGCTTGATTATTTAATGAAAATCAATGTGAGCTTTCCGGTGAAAATACTCATTTCCTGACCTCCTGATAACAATCGATAAAAGTTGTTCTTTTCCTCCGAAATGCTTATTATCAATTAATGTCTCGGTAAATTTGGTTTTACTGAGCTGCAAACGCTCGTTAGAAGCTTGCAAAATAAATAAAAATATATAGGGGTCTTATATGAATAAGAAATCATTTCTTACTGCAAGTACCCTCGCGCTCGCAATATCGACGGCCACGACGGCTGTCTATTCTGCTGAGCTAGAGGAAATAATAGTAACAGCACAAAAACGTGCTGAAAGTCTTCAAGATGTTCCAATTTCGATGTCTGCATTGAGCGGATCAACGATCAAAGATAATGGTATACACAGTTTTCAAGATCTTTCAGGTTATGTGCCTAACCTTGAAATCGCTGAGAATGCTGTAAATACAATTATCACAATGCGTGGTATTGGTATTGGATCAAATCAATCCTTTGAACAATCAGTTGGTATTTACGTAGATGGCGTGCATTTTGGCAAAAGCCGTCAAGTTAGAAGCGGATTATTTGATGTGGAACAGGTGGAGGTTCTAAGAGGACCCCAGGGTATTCTGTTTGGAAAAAATACGCTAGCTGGAGCTATTAACGTAACCACTGCATCTGCTAACGTGGGTGATGAATTTTCGGGAGGCATTGATGTTAGCCAGGAAAGCTATAATGGACAAATTGTTGATGCTCATATCGCCGGTTCAGTAACTGATAACCTCGCTCTTCGATTCGCCATAAGAGATCGAACACGTGATGGTCACATAAAAAATACAATGCCAGGCGCCTCAACAGACACAATGGCAACAACAGATGAGCAAATGTGGCGATTAAGTGCGACTTTTGAGCCGAGTGATGACGTCGTAATTAAAGCGAAACATACACAGAGTGATTATCTACGACTTGGCGGAAATTCGGTTGTTACGACTTTCCAACCAGAGGCAAATATTGCGGCGTCGAATTCTCTGATGTATGCAGTTATGGGAACCTTCTTTCCTCAAACTGCTCAACTTGCAGCAGCCGGACATCCGAATGATGCCTACAGAGATGCTATCTCAATTGGAGGGCTTGCACTCGCACAATCATTAGGACGCGATCTGGATAGCACTGAGGAGCAACTCGAGGGAACAGATACACAAACCAAAGATACTACGCTGACAGTTGAGCGGACAATGGCAAACGGTAATACATTTACGTCAGTAACAGGTCTAACATCATATGAGTATGATGATGGAATCGATGCAGACTTCTTGCCGGTCAGATTTATCGGAAGAAGTGATATCTCTGAGTTTGAGTCATTGAGCCAGGAGTTTAGAATCGCATCTCCGCTAGATGCGGAGTTCTCATATATTGCCGGTGCTTACCTACAGAGCTCTAAGCAAGAAATCGATAGATTAGTTGCTATCGATGGAACCCTGGGTCAACCAGGCTTTATGACTCTTGCTACAGGCTGTAGAACTTTCTTGGCCATCCCAAATGGTGGTTGTATCGCAGATGTGACTGCATTTGACGTATTGGGAAGAGTTTCTCGTTGGGAGCAAGACACCGAAGCGTGGGCGGTATTCTTCCAGGGAACTTACGATATTTCAGATAATTTGAGTTTGACAGCTGGATTCCGATACACGAAGGAAGAGAAGGCTGCGCATGCAAAAACTGATTTGACTCAAAATGCAACTGGATTAGCAACACCAAATCCAAATCCATATGCTGCAGCGATTCAAGCAGCAAGCTTCGGATCATGGGCGCATGAGTTTAAAGAGGATAGATCAACCAATCAGTTTATGCCTGCGATGAATCTCCAGTGGGAGGCCTCTGATACAAGTAACTTTTATATGAGCTACTCAGAAGGATTCAAGAGTGGTGGATTTAATGCTGTTGATGATCAAAATCCAGAATTCTTGCCAGATGGTACCGTTCTTAGAACAGTCCCAGGACCAGGATTTGAGTATGATGACGAAACAGCAAGCTCGTTTGAAATTGGTGGAAAGCATATCTTGATGGATGGCGCCATGAGTCTCAACTGGGCTTATTTCGACAGTGAGTACCTCGATCAGCAAGTATCAACTTTTGTCGGATTGGGATTCGTCGTTGCAAATGCTGCAACTTCAGATGTGACTGGTCTTGAGGTTGATCTCAAGATGCAGGCGACTGAAAATCTTAGATTGGGTGCAAACTTTGCAATCTTAGATGCTGTTTATGCTGATTTTGAGGGTGCAGGATGTACTGCGCGACAAGCTTCTGATCTCCTTGGAGCACTAGCACAAGGGCTGACCTCAGCAAGTGGATGTGATGCACAATTTACTGCAGCCGGTCAACAGTCTGGTTCAGCGCAAGATATATCTGGTGGTCAGCAAGGAGCGAAGTACAGTGGTACCCTTACTGCAGATTACTCATCCGTTCTTGATAATGGATTAATTTGGTTCTTAAGTGCAGATCTCTACTTTACCGATCATTACTTTATGACCGGAGATCTGGATCCCATAGATGTGCAGGACGGATTTGAACGTTTAGGTTTAAGAGCCGGTGTAGCAGGCGATAGCTGGGATATCATGCTTTATGGAAGTAATGTAAATGATGAGATCTTCGCAACTGGTGCATTTGATGTACCTTTAGCAGGTGGAACGCATGCTCGGTATACTGCTCCAGGAGCAATTTGGGGTGTTAGATTGGGCTATGAATTCTAATCTAAAATAAGTGTTAAAAAGGGCGGGTATATCCCGTCCTTTTTTTTGTGCACGATTCGATAAAGAGAAAGATACAATGATAGAGGATTGAATTAGGAGGTAGGTATGTCAAAAACTTATGCAATTATTACCGGCGCATCAGAGGGTATTGGGCTTGAATTTGCTAAAGTATTAGCAAGCCAGAAATATAATTTAATACTTGTAGCACGAAGAGAGTCATTGCTCAAAAAAAATGCCGAGAATATCTCCTCACTAAATAATGTTGACTGCAAATACATTGCCTTAGATCTCAGTAAAACTGACTCAGCCGATGTCTTATTTGACTTTATTGATCGAAATAATATTTCAGCAAACTTTTTAGTCAATAATGCGGGGATGTTGCAGAATGGATTCTTCTCCGAACTGTCTTGGAATAAACAGTATGAAATGATTAGCCTTAACATTTCGACACTAACCAAACTCGCTTACCTTTTTATTAATTACTTAAAAAGAGAGCATAGATCAGGCTATCTTTTAAATGTTGCATCATTAGCAGGATGGATACCCATACCGAATCAAAATGTCTATGCTGCAACCAAAGCATATGTAGTTGCTTTTTCTCTAGCGCTCGCGAATGAAATAAGTGCCTCTGGGCAGAAGTTAGTAGTTTCAACATTATGTCCAGGATTCACGGACACAAAAATGATGAATAATCCTGAACAAGGAGGCGTACTAAGAATATCAGAATCTCTCATGCTCTCAGCAGAACAGGTTGCAAAACTTGGAATAAGGGGATGCTTGAACGGTAAAAGAATAATAATGCCTGGATTTATGAACAAACTAACAAGCGCTCTTACACACCTCTTTTCGAAATCATTTTTAAGTAGAAATGTTGGAGCCTTTTACAGAAAAAATATGACTTAAAACACTTTATCGAACGGGATAAAACATGAACATGAGCAAAAAAAATAGCATTATGATCACTGGAGCCAGTGGCTTCATAGGTGGTAATCTAATGAAGTCATACAGAGATGAAGAACAATCAGTTATTGGAGTTGACTTGAAAAGTAACGCTAATGACATCCTTGAGACAGATTTAAGCAATCCAGAAAAACTAAAAGAACCAATGAAACAATGTGACGTGATCATTCATACGGCAGCTATGGTATCAAACGCTATGTCTGATGAAGAAATGTGGAAAACTAACGTTTTAAATACATCAAAACTCATTAAATTAGCTATCGAGTGTGGGATAAAACGCTTCGTCCATATATCTTCAATTGTTGTTTATGGCAATTCAGCAATAGGAGAGATTAATGAGGATACTCCAGTGAACTCCTCAGGAGGAAACTATGTACAAACAAAAATACTCTCTGAGCATGCTTTACTCCAAGAAACCTTAACGGCTGATATAGAGCTAATAATAATTAGACCTGGCGATGTCTATGGTCCTGGAAGCCGCCCATGGATTATCGAGCCAATAAAAGCAATTAAAAGTAAGCAGTTTATGCTACCCGCTATGGGTAAAGGTTTCTTTAGACCCGTTTTTATTGGTGATCTTGTTGAGGGTGTAAAGCTTGCGACCGCGTCGAATAATGCTTCGGGAGAAACGTTTAACTTATCTTGTGAAGGATATGTAACAACCCAACAATATTTTTCTTACCACTACAAGTGGCTTGGGCGAGGTAAGCCCATGACCGTACCGACACCAGTTGCGCTTTTTCTATCAACAATAACAACTTTGATATTCCATTTTTTTGGGAAACTAAACGAAGCATCACCAGCAACTGTTGATCAATTATCAACCAAAAGCTGGTACTCAATACAAAAAGCTAGAGATCTCCTGGGATGGGAGCCAAAAGTAAAGCTTGATGAGGGTATGGCTATTTCAGAAAAATGGGCTAGAAATCAGAAGCTTATATAAAATAAATTTAAAATTTATTTGATAAAATCGAACAAAATTACGGAGTAAAATTTATGCGCTTATGGAATGGATGGGGAGACGAAAAAGACTATTCCAACGTTGAGTTAAGTTCGAGTCTCAAAGCACTTTTATCAGGACTCTTGGGATCAGGTAAGGCTTTACCAATAATGACTCTTGAAAAAACTATTTCCAAAATACCTGAGAGCAAAATGCCTCATCACAAATTAATATCGACAAGTAAAGAGGACCGTCTCCGTCATACGAGAGGACAAAGCTTATCTGATTGGTTTTCCATGCATAGTGGCGCGATCGACTGTTTTACAGATGGTGTCGCCTTTCCCAGATCAAATGATGAAGTAAAAGAATTATTATTGTTTGCATCGGAAAACAACATCAATGTAATACCGTATGGAGGGGGAACATCGGTTGTAGGTCATATTAACCCAGAGAGACATGGCAACCTAAATCTGACTATCAGCATGGCTAACATGACAAGACTTCTGGATCTTGATCCAATAAGCCTGTTGGCTAGATTTCAGCCTGGAGCAAATGGTCCACAAATTGAGAATCAACTTAATGAGGAGGGATTTACACTAGGTCATTTTCCACAATCATGGGAATACTCCACTCTAGGAGGCTGGATTGCCTCTCGATCGAGTGGTCAACAATCATTAAAATACGGACGTATTGAAAACCTCTTTGCGGGTGGGAAAATCGTCACTCCAAAAGGAACCTTGGTTATACCAACATGCCCCGCATCCTCGGCAGGGCCCGATTTACGTCAATTTATTTTAGGGTCTGAAGGCAGGATGGGAATTATCACAGAAGCGAGCGTACGAATTTCTCCTCTGCCTAAAAGCGAGTATTTTGGTGCGGTCTTTTTCCCATGTTGGAATTCTGGAATGTGCGCAGTGAGAAAAATTGTTCAAGAAAATATTGACCTTTCCATGATGCGGTTAAGTAATTCTCTCGAAACCACTAGCCTAATGTTCATGGGCGGAAAAAGTCCCGAAGTCATTAACAAACTTAACTCCGATCTTTTGTCGAAAGGAATTCAATCAGAAAAAGTAATGTTAACTTTTGGTTTAACCGACTCATCAGAGCGAATATCCAAAAATATGCAAGACATCTGCACTGAGTTCAACGGCTTTGTCGACGATTCAGGTCTAATGTCAAACTGGAAACATAGCAGATTTCGAGCACCATATTTGCGTGAACCCTTGGGCTTATCAGGATATGCAGTTGATACTATTGAAACAGCAGTTGATTGGAAAAATGTCGAGAAAACAATGGTTTCAATCGAAGAAAACATAAGAAATGCACTTAATGATGAGAACGAAAATGTGTTTGTTTACTCACATCTCTCACACGTATATAAGCAAGGTTCTAGCATATACACAACGTATATTTTTCGCATTGGCAACAGCTATGAAGAAGGTATGAATAGATGGAAAAAAATCAAAGAATTGGGTTCGCTAGCCATCTTAAAAGCAGGTGGCACGATAAGCCATCAGCATGGTGTCGGATTAGATCACAAAAACTATCTCGTGTCGGAAAAAGGAGAGATTGGCATCGATACGATTAATTCAATTTTTGCCTGCCTTGATCCGTCAGAGATCATGAACTCAGGTAAACTAACACAAAAAAGTGACAATATTTAATGGCAACCTTCACGAACAAAAGTGAATTAATCTCATCAATGCGTTCTGGGAATAATCTTGATTGGGACATCATTATTATCGGCGGTGGAATTACTGGTGCCGGAATCCTTCGAGAAGCAGTCAGGCGAGGCTACAAATCAATCTTGATAGAAAAAAAAGACTTCTCCTGGGGAACCTCAAGTCGATCGTCTAAAATGATTCATGGTGGTTTACGATATCTTGCTGCGGGAGATTACAAATTAACGAAAGAATCTGTGCAGGAAAGACAGAGATTATTAAAAGAAGCCCCAGGACTCATCTATCCGATATCATTTTTCTTCAGCTTTCGAAAAGGACTTTTCCCAGGACCCTGGGTAATGAGACTCATTCTTCTTATTTATGACTGGTTTGCAAGAAAAAAAGATCATCGATTTTACAAAAACAGTGAACTATCAAAAAAATTTACAAATCTCGATCAAGATAATTTAAACGGAGCAGTCGCGTATACAGATGCGATGGTGGACGATTCTCGCCTCGTACTCAGACTTTTGCAAGATAGTATCAGTCTTGGTGCTTCAGCTATAAATTATACGGAAATCAAAGAATTTATGACCACTGATTCGAAAGTAGTCGGTGTAAATATTCGAGACGAAAAAACAAACTCAGATATCTCTCTTAAATCCTCAGTTGTAATCAATGCAACTGGCGCCTGGGCCGATGAAGTTCGAAAAACAGTTAGTGTTGAAAGAAAAGTCAGACCATTGAGAGGCAGTCATATTGTTATTCCCAGCTCAGTTTGTCCAATCACTGATGTTTTTGCATTTCTTCATCCAAAGGATAAACGAGGTGTTTATGTCTATCCCTGGGAAAATCAAGTAGTCATCGGAACAACGGACCTGGATCATGCACAAAATTTAGACATTGAACCAAGCATCTCATGTAAAGAGTTGCAATATCTACTCGATGGATTTAATTCTCAATTCAAAACGTCAAAATTGGGGAAAAAAGATATCATCTCAACATGGGCTGGGGTTAGGCCCGTTATTGGAAGTGATAAAAGTAAAGATCCATCAAAAGAAAGACGAGACCATGTGGTTTGGAATGACAAAAATCTCATAACTGTCAGTGGTGGAAAACTAACAACATTTCGATTAATTGCAATTGATGTACTTAATCAAGCAAAAAATTTATTACCAGAGCCTAAAGAAATAGCAGAAGAAACAGTCTTTCATACACCTAAAAATACTGGTACTCATTTAGATTGGTCTAATCACGCCGAATCAAAAAGGTTACTGGGCAGATTTGGTCATAAAGCAACAGAGGTAATCAAACTATCAGAGGAATGTAAAACGAAACCATTAGAAAAATTTAGATACTTGATGGCTGAGTGTCGGTGGGCAATTCTAAATGAGGCTGTGGAGCACCTTGATGATCTAATGCTTAGACGCACACGTGTTGGCATGTGCTTACCAAATGGTGGAAAGGAAGTACTGCCAGATTTAAAAAATATTTTTTTAGAGGAAAAACAATGGACTTTAAAAAAATGGAATGATGAGGTTCAAAATTATCTGCAGATTTGGCAAAACTATTACTCTCTTCCACAGAAGGAAAATGCATCGTCATGAGTAAACAGTATCTTTTGAGTATAGACAATGGCACTCAGAGTATCCGAGCGATTATCTTTGATAAGAACGGTCTTGAACTTGCCAAAAGCACCATACCAATAACACCATATTTTTCAACACAAGCTGGATGGGCTGAGCAAAATCCCATTTACTTTTGGGAATCAGTTTGCAAGGCAACTAATACACTTTGGAGCCAAACTAAAATCCAAAAATCAGATATCAAAGCAGTTTCAGTGACTACCCAGCGAGCTACTATTGTTACATTGGATGATAAAGGTAAACCCCTAAGACCTGCGATAAGTTGGTTAGATTTGAGGAAAGTTAACACGAAACCAAAACTAAACTTTCTGCAGTCCTCTATTTTGAGAATAGTGGGCGCGAAAGACTTTGTAGATTTGCTCCATCAAAATTCAGAAGCCAACTGGCTTGAGCAGTTTGAGCCACAAACGTGGAAGTTAGTGAAAAGATTCATACTATTGTCGTGCTACCAAAATTATAGACTAACTGGTAACTTTAAAGATTCTGTAGCAAGCACAGTGGGCTATTTACCATTTGACTTTAGAAATCAAAGATGGGCGGAGAACAAAAGTTTTCAGTGGAAAACAATGCCTGTCACTCACGATATGCTACCTGAGTTGGTAGAGGCAGGTGAAGCTCTGGGGCATGTTATACCAGAGGCGAGTGTCGCAACTGGAATCCCCGAAGGTATCCCAGTCATCGCATCAGGTTCCGATAAAGCCTGTGAAGTTCTTGGAACTGGATGTATTGACAACACAATGGCAAATTTAAGTTTTGGCAGCCTCGCTACAATAAATACGAGTTCTACCAAATATCTTGAAGCGCTCAAATTCCATCCTGCTTATCCTGGCGTTATTCCAGGGAGTTTCAACATTGAAATGATGTTACAAAGGGGTTTTTGGATGATTAGATGGTTCATAAAAGAACTAGGCGATCTCGAACGACAGACTGCCTCGAAGAAAAATGTGAGTCCTGAATCGCTACTGAATGCCCTTATAACCGCTGTACCCGCGGGTTCAGATGGGTTGATTTTACAACCATATTGGTCACCTTCAAATGGTGATAAGGAGGAAACTAGAGGAGTAATAATAGGATTTACTGAAATTCATACGCGTGCTCACATTTATAGAGCAATGATTGAAGGAATACTCTTTGCTATGAGACAAAGAAAAGAGGTTCTAGAAAAAACCGTTGGTAATAAGTTCGAAAAAATTGTTATCTCGGGAGGTGGTTCGCAAAGCGATGAAATAATGCAAATAACAGCTGATATTCTGGGAACGAAAATTTATCGATCCAAGGTTTATGAGGCATCCTCTTTGGGTGCTGCGATAGCAAGTGCTGTTGGTATCAGGATTTATCCTAACTTTGAAAGTGCTGTGAA
The DNA here is from genome assembly GCA_902527245.1 of uncultured SAR92 cluster bacterium. Classification (GTDB taxonomy): domain Bacteria; phylum Pseudomonadota; class Gammaproteobacteria; order Pseudomonadales; family Porticoccaceae; genus AAA300-D14. The sequence goes on from CABZOI010000006.1 coordinate 88,431, forward strand.
GGGCATGGTTAAAGTGGGAACCGAGTTTGAACCCAACGAGAGCAATAAATTACTCTATAATCAGATTTATGAAAGTATTTTCAAAAATCTACTCGATGATCTGCAACCAACATACAAAAAAATTAAAAGTCTCTTTAATTAACTCAAATACAAATTGATTCATCTCCGAATACCTCCTAGTTTTCTCCTTCTGATTATCAATAAAATCATAAGAACGGTACCGTAAATAATAGGTTCTACTACATTTAACTTTACTGACCAAAAGAAATGTATTGCAACAAGTATTGCTGCGAGATATATCAAATTATGAAGCTTTTGCCACAAATTCCCCATTTTTATCCTGGCATAATTTGTAGAGGAGAGTGCCAAAGACAAAATAATTAGAAAAGCGACCATCCCAATAGAAATGTATGGTCTTAAAACGACTTCTTCAATAAAAAATAGAATATCAAATTGTACTTCGAAAAGGAGAAAACAAAGCACATGACTGAGAGCATATGCGAAAGCGTACAATCCCAATAACCGTCGAAACTTATTGATTTTTTTAATTCTAGACCATGCTGCAAACGGAGAGATTGCGAGGGTAATCAGCAAAAGATTAAGTGCTCCCATGCCAGTGTAATGAGTGATTGCTTTGACAGGATCGCCTCCTAATTCATCAATTATTGCCAAATAAAATGGATTAACTAAAAAATATAGTAACAGTACATGAATACATGTTTTAACAAAAATGATGTCTGACTGTTTTAATTTATAGTTCATCACCTAATAATTCTTTTTTAGGTTCATTCCCTTGTAGAGATGAGCAACCTCATCAGCATATCCATTAAAGGGGAGTGTTTTAATTCTTTTTTGATTGAAAATGCCTCCAGATGTGATCCTTCTCTCATAAGCCTGACTCCACCTCGGATGATCGACTTCTGGGTTTACATTTGCATAGAATCCATACTCATTACTGGCTAAAAGATTCCAAGTAGTTCTTGGCTTTTTTGAGACTAAATTGATATCAACAATTGACTTAATACTCTTGAAACCATACTTCCAGGGGACAACAAGACGGACGGGTGCTCCATTTTGAGGAGGCAAAGTTTTTCCATACAAGCCCACTGCCAATATGGTTAAGGGGTGCATTGCTTCATCGAGTCTCAAACCCTCAACGTATGGATAATCGATCCCTCCACCCAGAAAATAATTTCTTTGTCCCGGCATTTGACTGGGCTTATAGATTGTTTGAAAGCGAACCCATTTAGCTTCGGAGGAGGGATTAAGTTTTTCGATCAATTTACTTAGTGGAAATCCAATCCATGGAATTACCATTGACCAGGCTTCAACGCAGCGTAGCCGATAAATTCTCTCCTCCAAATCAAACATATCCAATAAATCATCATAAGAAAGGTTTATGGATCGATCTCCTTCATTTACAGATAGTGTCCATGGTTTCACTTTAAAATCACGAGATAACTCAGCGGGCTGATGCTTCTGACTGCCAAATTCATAGAAATTATTGTGAGATATTGCTTTGTTTTCTGACGTTAACTCATCAGTGCCAATTACATCTCTTTTGTAGCTCAATAGCTGTCTGACATTTGGTTGGTTATTAGTTTTTTGATCTTGAGACTTTGCGATTGAAGAATTTGTTATAAATGGGGCACTCCCAAGTATACCTAACTGCTTTATTATTGAGCGTCTGTTAATGAATAGTGTCTCATCAGTGACTTCGCTCTCTTTACAGTTATATGAAGATACCTTTCTTTTCACTCACTTTACTCCCTACGCTAATCATCAAAGTGCCTTGCGCAATTTATGTAAAGAGCTTATACGTTTTACAATACTCAAAGGTCTTATCAAGGGCATCTCCCAGTTTATCAACCAACTCATCAACTTGATTTTTGCTAATTATCAATGGTGGACAGATGCCAATGCTGGATCCTGCTACAGTTCTTATTAATAAACCATTATCTTGAGCCATTTTTTGAGCAACTCCACCAACTCTTCCATCTTGAAACTGATGTTCAAGTTCTTTATTCGGAACCAATTCCAAGGCGGCAAGTAGTCCTCTACCTCTGACCTCGCCCACCAATGGATGAGATTCAAATTTTTTCAATTGTTCTTGTAAATATGCGCCTGTGGCTGAGGCTCGACTGAAAATATTGTCCCTGTCATAAATTTCAAGCACTCTAAGTGCGACAGCACATGCAACAGGATGACCTGAATATGTATACCCATGGCCAAATGCTCCTGCGGCCGCACTCTGGTCAATCATCGCTTCGTAAACATCTCTTCGAATAGCAGACGCACTGATGGGCATATAAGCTGAAGATAACTGTTTCGCGAACGTCATCATATCTGGATCATGAATATTCATAGTAGTGCAGCCAAAGTCACTACCAGTGCGGCCAAAACCGGTAATTACCTCATCTGCCCAAAACATTATATTGTACTTACTTAGTACACTTTGAACTTTTTCATAATACCCCTCAGGAGGAACAATCACACCACTAGCACCAGTAATTGGTTCAGCAATAAATGCTGCAATCGTCTCGGGATTCTCCGAAATTATTAAATTTTCTAAATTAGAAACTATCCTATCGACGAATTGGTTTTCACTCTCTCCCCGCTCTTTACCTCTGTAGTAGTGAGGATGATCAGTCCTTAAAATGCCCAACGCGTCCACCGGTAAATCGAAATGATTTTGTGTTACCGGGAGTCCCGTAAGAGACGCAGCGGCAACAGTGACCCCATGATATGATCTGTGCCTGGCGATAATTTTTCTCTTCTCTGTTTTATTTATTGCCTCGTGATAATAACGGAGCAGCTTAATATGAGTGTCATTTGCATCACTTCCAGAGTTCCCAAATGAAATAACTGGATCTCTCATGGGAATCATATCTGCTAACTTTTCTGATAATTCTATTGCTACTTTGTGTGTTTTACCTCCAAACATGTGACTGAAAGTTAATTTTTTCATTTGCTCAGCTGTGACATCGATCAACTCTTGATTTGCATAACCTAAAGCTGTACACCAAAGTCCAGATAATCCCTCTAAATATTGATTACCCTCGGTGTCCCAGACATAGCAACCATCACCTCGCTCAATTGAGATTTGCTCGATTGCCTTGAAGTTTGTGGTTGGGTAAATAAGATGAGTCATTTTGTACTCCTTTACTCGTTGATACCGCCAACACAGACGTATTTAATCTCCAAATAATCATCAAGACCATATTTTGAGCCCTCTCTACCGTTACCTGACTCCTTGATCCCTCCAAACGGTGCCATCTCATTTGAAATAATTCCCTCATTAACTCCTATAATTCCAAATTCAAGTTTTTCTGAGACTCTGTATACTCTACCTATATCTCTTGAGTAAAAGTAAGCAGCTAGACCAAAATCGGTTTGATTTGCGAGCTCAATGGCTTCATTTTCTGTTTCAAATTTGATTATTGGAGCGACTGGTCCAAAAATTTCCTCGTTAAAAACTCGCATGCTTGTATTAATATTGGATAGAATAGTGGGATTTATAAAATTATCTCCCAAATCACAAATATTTCCGCCAAGTTCGACCCTAGCACCTTTTATTTTTGCATCTTCTATGAGGCTTTTTACGTCTTCCGCCGCGTTACTGTCAATCAAAGGACCAATAGTTGTCGTCTCTTTCTGACCATCCCCTATCACTAGTTTTTCGCATTCAGATTTGAACTTGGAAACAAATTCATCATAGATTTTATGTTGAACTAATATTCGGTTGGTACAAACACAAGTTTGACCAGCATTTCGATATTTGGAAATCATCGCGCCGCTTACAGCTTTATCCAAGTCAGCATCATCGAAAACAATAAATGGAGCATTTCCGCCTAATTCCATAGAAGTACGTTTTACAGTGTTTGAACAGGCACTCATCAGTTTTTTGCCAACAGGTGTCGAACCGGTGAAAGTTAATTTCCTGACCAATTTATTTGAAGTCATCTCTGCACCAATCTCACTGGTTTTTCCAGTAACAATATTAATAAGTCCCTTCGGAAAACCAGCTCTCTCAGCTAAAACCACCAAAGCTAATGCAGATAATGGTGTTGCATTCGCTGGTTTACAGACGACAGCGCATCCCGCTGCAAGTGCAGGAGCAATTTTTCTTGTTAACATCGCAATAGGGAAATTCCAAGGCGTGATGCACGCAACCACTCCAACAGGCTGCTTAACCACCATGATTCTTTTGTCATTGCTAGGCGGAGCAATTGTATCTCCGTAAACACGCTTGCTTTCCTCCGCAAACCACTCAATGTAACTAGCTCCATAAACGATTTCAGCTCTAGCTTCTGAGATCGGTTTCCCTTGCTCTTGAGTGAGTATCCTTGCTAGATCCTCTTTGTTTTCCATAACAAGTCTAAACCAGTTACCAAGCATATAAGCTCTTTCTTTAACTAAAGATTGTGACCATTTTTTTTGAGCTTCATGAGCTGCAGAAATCATTCGGTTAGTTTCAGAGCTGCCACAGCGAGCTACCTGCGCAAAAAGCTTTCCATCTGCTGGATTGATGACTTCTAGCAATGTTCCATCATCAGAATCTATCCAATGACCATTCGAATAATTTTTAGACGTAAGCAACGTTTTATCGTTGAGTTTAAGTATCATCTGGCTTGCCCATCATTTAATCAAAACAAAATCTTCAGTAAAGTTACAATAATATCGATTTAAAGGATATATGTTTTTACATTACAAATCGCCAGTCCAAATTTTACGATTTAATTTATTAAATATATACCCAAAGCATTTTCTATTTCGAACTATTAAAATATGAATTGATATTAGTAAATATGACCCCAAATAAGAATAAAGGGAGAAGTCTTATGGATCAGTATAGAGGTACAACCATTTTATCTGTGCGACGCGGCTCAACCGTTGTGATCGGTGGCGATGGTCAGGTAAGTCTGGGAAACACTATCATGAAAGGAAATGCTAAAAAGGTTAGGCGATTACATAATGACCAAGTAATAGCAGGATTTGCAGGTGGAACAGCCGACGCCTTCACCTTGTTCGAAAGATTCGAACAAAAGCTCGAGCAGCATAATGGAAACCTAACAAGGGCAGCAGTTGAATTAGCTAAAGACTGGCGGACAGATAGAATGCTACGTAGACTCGAGGCACTTCTCGCAGTCGCTAACAAGGAAAGCTCACTAATCATCACCGGAAACGGAGATGTTATTCAGCCTGAGGATGATTTAATCGCTATCGGGTCTGGAGGACCTTACGCACAATCGGCAGCTCGCGCACTTCTGGATAATACAGATCTTTCAGCGAGAGAAATCGTTAAAAGTGGTCTTAAAATAGCGGGAGATATTTGCGTATACACAAACCATACTACAACAATTGAAGAACTTAATCTTGAGGCCTAAAAAATGTCACAAATGACTCCTAGAGAAATCGTACATGAACTAAATCAACATATTATTGGTCAGGATGATGCTAAAAGAGCTGTTGCAATTGCTCTGAGAAACAGATGGAGAAGGTCTCAACTCGAAGACGACATAAGGAACGAAGTAACGCCAAAAAATATTTTGATGATTGGCCCCACTGGTGTGGGAAAAACTGAGATTGCGAGACGACTCGCTAAGTTAGCCAATGCACCATTTGTAAAGGTCGAAGCAACAAAATTTACTGAGGTAGGCTATGTGGGAAAAGATGTTGAGTCAATAGTCAGAGATTTAGTCGAAACTGCAGTAAAAGAGTGCCGTGAGAAGGAAATGTTGAAAGTCGATCAAAGAGCATTGGACGCAGCTGAGGAACGTGTACTCGATGCCCTTCTCCCACCTGCAAGAAGCACGGATTCAACCCAAGAGAAAAACTCGACAACCAGACAAGTATTTCGGAAAAAATTACGTGAGGGAGCCCTAGATGAAAAAGAAATTGAAATAGAGCTCAGCCAAATGCCGTTGGGTGTAGAAATTATGGCACCTCCGGGGATGGAAGAAATGACATCTCAACTCCAAAACATGTTCAGTAATATGGGTCGAAACAAAAAAACGACTAGAAAAATTTCTGTAAAAGATGCGATGAAACAAATTAAAGAAGAAGAAGCTGCCAAACTAATAAATGATGAGGAGATCAAGGCCTCTGCCATTGAAGCAGCTGAGCAGAACGGTATCGTTTTTCTCGATGAGATAGATAAAGTTTGTAGAAATAGTAAAACCTCAGGAGCAGACGTATCTCGTGAGGGCGTCCAAAGAGATTTACTACCCCTAATTGAAGGTTGTACAGTTTCTACAAAATTTGGAATGATCAAAACAGATCATATTTTATTTATTGCCTCTGGAGCCTTCCACCTATCGAAACCTTCAGATTTGATACCAGAATTGCAAGGACGTTTACCTATCAGAGTAGAATTAAACGCTTTAAAAATTGATGATCTAAAACGAATTTTAACCGAGCCGAATGCGTCACTGACAAGACAACAAAGTGAATTGCTCAGAACGGAAGGCTTGAAAATCGAGTTTACTGAAGACGGGACACAAAAAATCGCAGAAATCGCTTTTGAAGTAAATGAGGGGACTGAGAATATTGGTGCGCGACGTCTGCACACGATTCTGGAAAGATTATTGGAAGAGATATCATTCACTGCGTCAGATTGCACAGCAGATGACAACAAAATCACAATAAATAAAGAGTTTGTTGAGAAGAATCTGAGTGATTTGGCAAGTGATGAGGATTTAAGTCGATTTATTCTTTAAACTGGAATTAGATAGCGTTAAATGTCTAAACTGAAACCAGAAAAGATAATCGTTTCTAAATCGAAAGATGTCCTTAAACTAATCTACAAGTCTAAGCGTGAGATAACTTTAACAGCAGAATATCTCAGAGTATTTTCCCCAAGTGCCGAAGTCCGCGGTCACCGATCTTCTGATTACATACTTCAAGTTGGTAAGAGGAATGTTGTCATCTTGGACGTAAAAACAGTGGGCCTTTATGCCATACAGATCGTCTTTGATGATGGTCATGATTCGGGTATATATTCTTGGGACTACTTAGTGTCACTGAGAGAAAACTATGATAAAAACTGGAATAGCTATCTTCGCCAACTGAAGAACGAAAACAAATCCCGTTTACCGGATATTCAAATATTGAAAATAAAATAAAGAGAATTCCCGGCCATAAAGTTCTTTAAGATCATCCAAAGCATTATATACTGAGTAGTTATATGCAATGCTCAATTAAGAAATATATCTAAAAATCAACTCTAACCCAAGACCATTATTCAATGAGAGAAAAGACAACACATTTTGGTTTCGAGACGGTAACTGAATCAGAGAAAACTGAAAAAGTCCGAGGAGTCTTTGACTCTGTGGCAAAAAAATATGATTTGATGAATGATTTAATGTCATTTGGAATTCATAGAGCATGGAAGCAAATTGCCGTTCTTATGGCAGGTGCTAAAGTAGGAAGCAAGGTACTTGATATAGCGAGCGGCACGGCTGATTTAGCAAAAAAGTTTTCTACAATAGTTGGGCAAACTGGAACAGTGGTCGTTTCAGATATCAACAATGAAATGCTAAAAATTGGTAGAGACCGGCTTATTGACGGTGGTTTTATTGGTAATACAAAATTTTCACTTGCAGATGCGCAGGCTCTTCCATTCTATGATAATACTTTTGACATCGTCTCTATCGCCTTTGGATTAAGAAATGTAACAGATCAAAGACAAGCTCTAGAATCAATGTTGCGCGTTTTGAAACCTGGTGGAAAACTAGTTATTCTCGAGTTTTCAAAGCCAACAAGTAAACTCATTAGAGAATTATATGATCATTATTCTTTTAAACTAATACCAAAACTTGGTCAGGTATTTGCCAAGGATGCGTCAAGTTACAAATATCTGGCAGAATCGATCAGGATGCATCCCTCTCAAGACAGTTTAAAACTTATGATGAGAGATGCTGGGTTTGTCGACAACTCCTTTCTAAATCTTACCTCGGGGATTGTTGCAATTCATTCAGGTGTAAAACCATAAATGATTTTTCTAGATAAAACTAAAGGTCTCAATAGAATTGAGAAAGTAATCAATTCCGCATTAAGAACCGACCCAACAACATTCGAAAAGTTGATAAAACTTAGAGGGAAGTCAGTTGTAATAGAGAGTATGAGTCCATCATTGAAAGTGAATATTTTAGTCACTAACAACGGCATTCAACTGACAAGAGAGACTTTTGATGATCCCTCGGTTCGTATTTCTGGCTCACTTACTTCGATTATAAAAACCGTGACAAAAAAAAATGCAAAATCGGCAATTAGAGAGACAGATATTAAAATAAATGGTGATTTTGATACACTCAAGAAGATCAGCGATATTGCTCAATCACTAGAAATTGACTGGGAGGGCATATTAGGCAATCTGATAGGGAAAATTCCCGCTCGAATTCTGTATAAAACACTCAGTGAAATAATAAGAATAAATAATGAAACTCAACAGAGGCTTACAAAAAATATCGTAAATAGCCTTCGAGATGAATTCGACATCACTCCTACTCATGAGGAATTTTTGGAATTCTCATCAAAAGTAAGAAATGTATCGACAACTGTGGATCGACTCGAAGCCAAGCTAAAGAAGCTAGAGGCCAATCTTGATAAACCACTCAATCAAGGTGAGAAATGATAGTGCCAGTTAGACTAAAAACCATTATCTCGATGTTCTTTAAACATCGACTGGATCTACTGCTCGATCGAGAAAGAATGCCAAAACGTTTTAAATTCGTCTTTCTTTTCACCAAACTCTTTAAAAATCCCAGTAAAAATAGAGCAATCAGAATCAGAGAATGCCTAGAAGAGTTGGGCCCTATTTTTATTAAATTTGGCCAACTTCTATCTACTCGACCTGATCTAATACCAAATGATATTGCGAAAGAGCTTGTTCTGCTCCAGGACTCTGTTCCTCCTTTTTGTGCAAAAGAATTTAAAAAAATTTTAGAAACGTCCCTCGAATCTACAGTAGAACAAACTTTTCAGTCTTATGAAACTGAGCCAATGGCATCAGCATCAATTGCTCAAGTACATGCAGCAAAATTAAAAAATGGAAAAGATATTGTGATAAAAGTGGTTAGGCCGGGGATAGAGAAGGTTATTAGGAAAGATCTTCAAGTGCTGTATTCAATTGCAAAATTTATAGAGAAATTCGGAGAGGATACCAAGCGTCTTCATCCAGTCGAGGTGGTGAAGGAATATGAAAATACAATTATGGGAGAACTTGACCTCAGAGCGGAAGGAGCAAATGCGTCCGTTTTAAAGTCTAATTTTGAAAACTCTGATCTTTTATACATTCCAAAAATTTACTGGGAATATTCCTCAAAAAATGTCCTGGTGATGGACAAAATTGTTGGCATCCCAGTGACTGATGTCAAAAAATTAGCAGCAGTCAATACTAACTTTAAATTACTTGCTGAGCGCGGAGTAGAGATTTTCTTTACACAAGTTTTACGTCATAATTTTTTTCATGCAGACATGCATCCAGGCAACATATTTGTTGATGCATCTGACCCAAAATCGCCAACCTATATAGGCATCGATTGTGCAATAATTGGCTCATTATCTGATGAAGATCAATACTACATTGCGCGAAATCTTCTTGCTATTTTCCAGAGAGATTATCAATTGGTTGCCGAGCTTCATGTCCAATCAGGTTGGGTACCCAAAGACACCTCAATTCTTGCACTCACCAGTGCAGTGAGAACTGTTTGTGAACCTATATTCCAACGACCACTGAATGAAATTTCACTCGGTCACATACTGATTGACCTATTTGCGACCGCTAGAGACTTTAAAATGGAGGTACAACCAGCACTAGTATTACTTCAAAAGACTTTATTGAATATCGAAGGATTAGGGAGACAACTCTATCCTGAATTAGATCTTTGGCAGACCGCTAAACCTTTCCTAGAGAAGTGGCTCAAGGAACGCTATTCTCCCAAGAATATTCTCAAAAAAGTGACAAGAAATGCACCTGATATGTTAGAAAAAATTGCAACAATGCCAGCGAAGATTGATGATATTCTCGAGAGCATTGAAAAAAATCAGCCTTCAAAAAACATCCGCACCAAATCACAGGTGTCCTTTGATTCCGCTCGGTCAGGAGTAAGATGGTTCTACCTTATTTTTGGTTTTGGTATAGGGATCATAGTATGTTACGCATTAATCTCGATGAATTATTTGTAAATTGTAAAACTACTGCCATAATTAACGATAGAGATACTGTCACAAAAGAATTAAAACAGGAGCTAAAACATGGGATTTGGTTGGCAAGAATTAATTATTATACTTGTAATAGTCGCACTCATCTTTGGGACTAAAAAACTCACCAACATTGGCTCAGATCTCGGAGGAGCAGTCAAAAACTTTAAAAAGGCTGTATCAGAGCAAAAAACTGATAACTCCGAAGATTCAGAAAAATCAAATAGCTAAATTTGTCGTAAATCAGTAGGTTAAATCGAATGTTTGACATTGGTTTTTCAGAGATTCTGATAGTGGCGACACTCACGTTAATAATAATGGGACCGAAAAGGCTTCCTGAAACTGTAAAGACAATTACTTTATGGCTCGGTAGGATTCGGAATTTCATAAACTCTGCCAAAGTTGAGATTGAAAACGAAGTTGGTATAGATGAAATTAAAAAGCAACTTCACAATGAAAAGATTATGAACGAAATCGAAAAATCAAAGCGAGAACTGAACTCAATATCGAAAGATTTATCAATGAGCCAAGAAAATGAAAAAGGTTGATGTGGAGTTTGAGAAACAACCTTTGATAAGCCATCTCATCGAGCTAAGAAATCGAATTCTATTAACTTTAATCGTCATATTCGCAGTATTTTTGGTAATAATTCCATTCAGTGGCACCCTATATCTTTACATCTCCGAACCCATTAGAGTACTTTTGGCTGATGATATAACGATGATTGCAACAGAGGTTGCGTCACCTTTTTTAACTCCATTTAAGCTGGCATTAATCGCTTCGATTTTTTTAACCATGCCTCACTCCCTGTATCAAACATGGGCATTTCTCGCGCCAGGGCTCTATAAAAGAGAGAAGAAAATAGTAATACCTCTGTTTATTACCAGTGTAATACTTTTTTACGCAGGCATCGCTTTTGCTTTTTTTGTTGTATTCCCGCTAGTTTTTAGCTTTTTTTCAAATATAGCACCAAGTGAGATAAGCGTTATGCCGGACATCAAAAGCTATCTGGATTTTGTGTTAAAACTCTTTTTTGCCTTTGGTATTAGCTTTCAAATTCCCATAGCAATCGTAATCCTCTCCTGGATGAATGCCTTGGATCCATACAAATTGTCTTCGAAAAGACCTTATGTCGTAATCCTATGCTTCATTTTAGGGATGTTCCTAACACCACCTGATGTCATCTCACAAATATTACTAGCAGTACCAACCTGGCTTTTATTTGAATTAGGCCTCCTTCTGGGAAAACTTATTTCAAAGAAAAATCAGTCAAATAATGCTGCGGAAATGGCTGAAGAGTGAGTGGCTCGAGCTAATTTAGAAATTTTTGCTGATGGGACTAGAAACTCAAAAGCGTGAAATCCGCCTTTAAAAATCTCAAGTTGTATTCCAATGCCAGCAGCTTCAAGCCGCTCAGAATAATTGATATCTTCATCCAAAAATAAATCAACATCACCAACCGCAATATAGGTAGACGGCAGGCCGTGCAAATCATTTGCAAAAATTGGGGCAGCGTATTTTGAGACGGCTTTCGAAGTCAAACATTCTGTCGTACCCATATAATGTTGCCATGCGATGATATTTGAGTCTCGATTCCATATTCTCGGATCAGTTACAAGATAACTGGAATCAGTAATATTTCTACTATCGATCATTGGACAGAGTAAAGCCTGAAAGCAGATATTAAATTCTCCTTTATCTCGAATCAGCAAAGCCAGACCAGCCGCTAATCCTCCACCTGCACTAATTCCACCTACAGCGATTCGTTGTGAATCTACAGAAAGTTTATCGGCCTTGGAAAATAACCACTCTATCCCTGCATAACAGTCATTAAGTGGAGTAGGATAAGGATATTCAGGAGCAAGACGATAATCTACAGAGACAAAAACGCAACCTATTTCCCTTGTCATCGATCTAACTAAATAGTCATCTCCATCAACACTGCCAAAACAAAAACCACCACCATGAATCCAAAATACTGCTGGCAATTTTTGCGAATTATTCTTTGGTCGGTATACTCTCAACTGTATTCTTTCATTTTCAATGTCTACAAAGTAGTCTGTTGAAATCACATTATCAATTTTTGGCAATGATTCAGCCAACTGCTCTCTTTTCTCTCTAGACTGTTGTCTCACAAGATCTATGTTCGACCAGTCAATATGAGCACTAGATGGAATACTTTCAATGTATGGAATTAATTCACTATCTACCAAATCAAGATTCAAATTAACACCTCGTTATTAATTTACTCAATATTTGATATGAATTTCATGGAGATACTGTTAACGCAATGCCTAATATTTTTATCGGTATACCCTTCTCCATAGAATACGTGACCTAAATGACCGTTACACTTTGCGCATACAATTTCAGTCCGTCTTCCATCAGGATCCGGTAGTCTTTTCACCGCATTTTCTATTTCGTCATCAAAACTTGGCCAACCACAACTGGACTGAAATTTGTCATCGGATTTATATAAAGGCGCATTGCACTGGCGACAGATATACAAGCCTGGTGAAAAAAAATTATTATACTCACCGGAGAACGGGGGTTCGGTCCCTTTATTGATAATAATATGTCGTTCGCTTTCATTCAGCTCATTTAGCTTAATGCTCATAACTTTTTTTCCTCAATTCTAGCCAAAGTTTATCTGTATTATCCTGAATTACTTGGAGTGCAGTCAAAATATCTCCCTTTTTCTGATCGCAGAAATGATTTCTACCAAATAAACGCAATTTATCGGAAAAAGGATGAGCAAAATCTGCATATTCCCAGTCAATTAAATATATTTGTTTTCCACTGTAGATAATATTTTCGGGAACAAGATCATTATGAGTAATAATTGGTCGCCAGTAAGCCTGATCTATGAGTTTTGCAAACCGAATGGTTTCCTCAATATACAGAGACTCTGGCTTCTCTAGCTGATTTACATAATTTTCCATATAGGCTTGGTAATTTTTTTTGTCATATTTGGTCACATCAATCGTGCTAATATCTTTTAAACAAATTTCTATTAGCTTTTTTATTTTAGCATTAGCAAGGTCATTCAACTCCAATGACCTTCCTGAGATAAACTCTCTAACTTGCACTTCGTTATTAGCATGCAAAACCCGAGGGATAAAAGGTTTGTCTTTCAAAAGATTTTGTATTTTCATTTCTCTGCCACGATTTATTCCAAGATTAGAAGAATAACCACAGTTAATCCTGACAACTGCCTTGAAGTCAGCGCATGTAACAAGAAAAGAATCGTTAGTCATACCCTCTTGGAGCTTCTTCGCGACTTGAGGTACCTGATTTAAACTTTGATAGTTTTGTGGTATCCAAGCGCGCCAATTAGCTAGTGTTTCAGCAAGTAGATTTTCTACTCTGATATCCAAAGTTCTTATTCCAAATTAAAAAACCAGTAATCGCAATCAATAAATATATGAAATAGAGAAAAACTGTTTGGTTCAAATCTCTCTCCAAGTATATATAAATTGAAATAGTATCTATCGAAATCCAGTAGATCCAATTCTCGAGGACTTTTCTGACCACTAAAATCGTTGCAATCACACTCGACCAAGTAGTAAATGAATCTAAATATGGCATATAAGCGTCACTTGCCTCAGTTAAGATGTAACCGCTGATAGCGGTCAAAGTTATGATGAGCAATAAAATTAAAAAATGTGTTCTCGTATCAAGTTTGATAATAGGACGCTTGTGATTTTTATTTTCATTTTTCCCCCAAACAAACAAACCGCAAACTGCCATGAACGCATAATAAACGCTTAATAAAGACTCCATATATAAATTTACATCGTAAAAAATAAATATGTAAATAAGTGATCCCGCTAATCCAAACCACCAACATACTTTTTTTTCAAACGCGGCAAAAATCACATAAGCTATCGAAAAACTCACCGCTAAAGTTTCAAGATTGAAATGATCCATGAACTACTTTAATGCCTCGTAGCCTGGGATAATTTTTAAAACATATGCAGCCATGTCAAACTCATCGTGACACTGCGAAATTGTCTCTTGTATTGATTGCATAACATCAACAAATTGTCCTTGCACAATCGTGCTTGTCGATGACGGTACCACCTTAATATTTTTATGCTTTTGAATGTTTTCTATGAAACCCAAAATTGGAGCTTTAAACTCCTTGTTAAATGGATACATGCTTATATCTATTGTAGTTATCATAATTTTTCACTCCTTGTGGATATATTAAAAATCAAACTGAGCCGTTACTCCGAAAGTCCGAGGGGCGCCATATTGGTAATAAGGTTCTGTTTCATAGTATTTTCTCGGATCGTTACCAAAACCACCAAATCCACGAATTATGGTCTTATCATTTGCTAAATTTTTCCCCCATAGTGAGTATCTGATCTCATTCGGCTGATAATTAAAACTTAAGTTTATCAATGTATAGCTTTCAGATTCTTCGTTATGATTGGACGACAGATAAAACTTATCCTTGCCTTCAACGTCAAATGACAAATAAATATCGGATGAAACAATAAAATTACCTCCGATCATAAATTGATATGATGGCGCGTGTGCTTGCTCACGAAAATTAAGTAAATCAGACGTAGGTACTCTGAATTCAGTCTCTAGTAGCCCTACTGATCCAAAAAGCTCGAATCGGTCATTCAGATCCAGAGATAAATTAACTTCTAAACCATAATTTACGCCCTCTGCTGAATTGCCGATATAATCGATGAATTCAACCGAATTAGAATCGTCTCTCGGTAAGACAAGAGACTGTTTCAACTGAACATCTCGTCTCCATTGATAGAAGGCACTCACTCGCCCTCTTAGTCGACTCTCATACCAAGTGCCAGACAAACCTGTCTCTAAATTCCACATATATTCGGTATCAAAATCTCGATTCTCTAATGCAAGAGACAAATTATTATTTATTCCACCTGCTTTGTATCCCCTGGATAAAACCATATAGGACGTGATTGAATCAGAAATTATGTAGTTGACTGCTAATTTACCACCCCAGAGGTTTTCGGCTATATCATGGGCAAACACATCACTATCACTGTAATTCGCCTTCCGACGCTCCAGTCTAACTCCGCCAATAACACTTATGTGATCATTCAAATTAGAGTCTAGTTGTCCGTAAACAGCAAGATTCTTGGTATTAAAATCACTTGTAAAAGCATTCTGTAAATAAGTATATTCCCGACTTAGTACCTCTTCTTGATCGCGGAAATAGATTCCCAGCACCCATTTGAATGAGCTATTCAGTATAGAGAAAGTTTTTTTAGAGAGTAATCTCGTATCGATTACCAAATTAGTCTTAGATCTAATGTAGTTGTCTGTTGAACTGTATTCCCAACCCTCACATGCTTGTCCCAGGCATATATCAGGAAACGCCCAGTCCTCATCATAACCATATTCGGAATCGCTATTATATCCGCTTACCATACTAATTAAGTCATAGTTAACCTCACTATATTTAGTTTTAAAAGATAATCCATTCATCTTTAATCGGTCATGGCCAGGGTTGTTTGATAGTGTTCGTCGGGTATTATCCAAAGAAAAAGCATCATAACCATTATCAATATCGAGGCGTAACAATGTTGACTCCATAGTTAAGTTATCTGTGGGTTGCCAATCAAACATTGACTTTATTGCCGATTCGTCAATGTTATTAGTGTTATCTCGGTCTAAGAAGTCATTTGACATAAACCCATTATTTAGTGTCCTTCCCACTGCAATACGAAATTTTGATGTCTCAGATATTGGAATAGAATAACTCCCATCAATCGTGCGCGCTTCATAATTTCCAAATCCAATCTTTAGCTTTCCAGATTTAATCGCTTCAGGCCGATTAGATTTTAAGTTAATTAGACCTGCCAACGCATTTGCACCATTAATCGTTCCTTGAGGTCCCCGAAGTATTTCAATCCTATCTAGATCTAGAGTCAGAGCAGCTCCGTTTGTTCCTGAAATATCAATTCCATCAAGCAAAACACCAACTGAAGGATTGATTGGCTCAACAAATTGGCTCCGCTCGCCAATCCCCCGAATTTGCACAAACCTCCCACGAGATGCACCACTAGCAAAGTTAACGTTTGCCACAGTATTCAGCAATGTATCAATATGCTGTGCTTTTCTGCGCTCTATTACTTCAGAATTGATAATTTCCATACTGGTGGCAGCAGTTGATATATTTTTTTCACGTAAATCTGAGATTACTATTATTTCATCAAAGCCATCTTCATAAGATTTAGATTCTGGCACTGCAACTAGTGCAAAACAGACGGCATAAACGAACAAAAATTTCATTATGTAATGTTTGAAGAATTGATATTTTAAGTGCATGATAAGTCTCCGTGATTGAAAAGAGACCTGATAGTAAGAATAAAAATTTCCAGAAACCTATTCCTACGCCGGTATTACCCGGATCAGGTACAAAGGGTGCTTCTCAGACAAGTATTTAATGCCGCCCCCTAGGTATAAACAGGGTAACACAATGAGAAAAAACCCTAAAGCATTTGAGACATATTAAATAGGTTGTGACAAATGATAAGCTCGAAAAAAATCTTGACTATAATCATATTGTGCGGACTTTTATCTGCGTGCGAGAAAATAACAGATAACTCGCATACATCAATAAATGAAGTGCTCAATAACTTTTTTATGGAATCATTGCGACTATCTCCTGAATCAATGACATATCTTGGGATAAAAGATCGATATGATGAATGGGATGATATCTCAGATGAAGCAAAAGATCAGATGCTGGAGCTTCGTAAAAAACAACTTAAACAGATTTCTAGCATTGATCTCACCACAGCATCAGAGTCTGAGAAACTCAGTGTTGCGATGTTTCAAAGTCAGCTTGAACAGCAAATTGCGGCAGACAAATGGAGGTACCATAATTATCCAGTGAATCAAATGAGGGGCAAACACAGTCAGATAGTTTCTTTTTTAATCAACCAACACTCGATTACAGACATTGCTGATGCGAATGATTATGTTGCACGAGTAAGAAATGTCACATTTGTTATCGAGGAACTTATTAATCAGTTAAAGATTAGAGCGGAACAGGGAATTATAATACCAAAATTTGTGTTCCCATTAGTTGTGGCCTCCATTGACAATGTTCTTGCAGGACAGCCATTTAATGAGGGTACGGACAGTACCATACTAAACGACTTCAAAAACAAGATTTCAACATTAAAAATAAGCAGCCAAGAAAAACAAGATCTAATTATAGACATCAACACAGCACTCACTTCTAACTTTGGTCCGAGCTACGAAAACCTGAGGGATTACCTCATTCAACTAGAAAAAATCTCTGACGATCAACATGGGGTTTGGAAATTTCCCGATGGACGACAATTCTATGATTTCTTATTAGAGCGAACCACCACTACGAAATTAAATTCAGATCAAATCCATGAGCTAGGTATAAGTGAGGTCTCACGAATACAGAATGAAATGATTGAGATAATGAGAAAAGTCAATTTCGATGGGTCTTTAAAAGATTTTTTTGTGTACCTTCAAAATGACGAAAAGTTCTACTATGAGAATACACCTCAAGGAAAGCAAGCTTATATAGATAAGGCAACACAATATATTAATCACATGGAGGAGCATCTTGATAAACTTTTTTATGTTACTCCAAAAGCTGAAATGATCGTTAAAGCCGTAGAGCCCTTTCGTGAAGCTTCGGCAGGTCAAGCTTTCTATCAACGCCCAGCTCCTGATGGAAGTCGACCTGGTGTGTATTTTGCTAACTTATATGATATGAAGAATATGTCTAAATTTAATATGCAAGCATTGGCATATCATGAGGGAATTCCTGGTCATCATATGCAAATTTCGATAGCTCAAGAATTAGAGAATATTCCAAAATTTCGATTATATGGTGGCTTCACCGTTTTTAACGAGGGCTGGGCATTGTATTCTGAGGCAATCCCAAAAGAGCTAGGATTTTATACTGATCCATTCTCCGATTTTGGACGACTCGCGGGCGAGCTATATAGGGCTTGCAGACTAGTGGTTGATACTGGTATCCACGCCAAAAAATGGAGTCGAGAGAGAGCAATCGAGTATATGAACAATAATGTTCCTCATTCAAAAAATTATAATGTAAGGCAAATAGAACGTTACATTGTCATGCCATCACAAGCAACTGCATATAAAATTGGAATGATTAAAATACAAGAATTAAGGGAGTTAGCTGAAAATTCACTCGGCGATCGATTTGACATCAGAGGGTTCCATGATGTCGTATTAAAAAATGGATCCGTAACGATGCCTATCTTAGAAAGTAATGTAAAAAAATGGATTAAAAACCAATGAAGATTGTAAAAAGTATTTTGATAGCAATAACCATACTCTTCAATGGTTGTTCAACTGAGCAACCGACAGAATCAGTAACATTAAACTTGTTGTATGACGAAATATGGGATCACCAAATGATATCATTTCCCACGTATGCAACTTATGTCGGATACCCAGGGCAAAATGGCCGGTGGTCTGACCCAAGCTTACAATTTTTGGAAAAATATGAAGTCTCGAGAATAAATTTCCTGAGGCGTCTTCAAGATATTGATCAATCACAACTTACTGATAGAGAAGTATTGGGTCTAAAACTCATTACGCAAAATCTACAAATTCAAACAGAGGGCTTCAAATTTCCTGAGGAGTTTATTCTGATTCATCAAAGATCTGGCGTTCAGCAAGATATTTCAGACGTACTTTCTATCATGCCAAAAAATTCACTAAAAGACTTTGAGGATCGCCTAGAGCGCTTGAGGAAAGCGCCTGAGTACATTGGCAAAACAATTGATGTGCTCAGAATAGGCCTTGAAAAGAACATAACACCTCCAAAAATTACATTAAGAGATGTTCCCCAGCAAATCAAAAATACTATTCCCACTGAGATTTCAAACAGTCCTCTGCTCAATAGTTTCAATAATTTCCCAGTCAGCATGACTGAAGAAGATAAAAATAGAATCGTAACACAAGCAGAATCGATTGTTGAAACTGAAGTATACCCTGCATTCGAAAAACTCTATGACTTTCTTGTTGAAGAGTATATACCTAATTCAAACGAGTCCATCGCACTGTCTGACAACCCTGATGGTAAAGAATGGTACAAACATCGTGCCCGACAATTTACGACAACTCAGCTGCAACCAAAAGAAATTCATGACCTGGGATTAAATGAGGTCGCGAGGATCAAAGCTGAGATGGATGACGTTATAACAAAATCTGGTTTCGAGGGATCATTTGATGAGTTCACAAATTTCTTGAGAACTGATCCTCAGTTTTATGCCAAAACGGAAGAAGAATTGTTATCTGGCTATCGAGATATTGCAAAAAAAGCCGATCCGGAGTTACCAAAACTTTTTGGCAAGCTGCCTAGAATGCCATATGGAATAATTGAAATTCCAAGCTATGCGGCAAAATCGCAAACTACTGCATATTACCGAGGAGGGTCACAAAAAGATGGACGCGCTGGATATTTTTATGCGAATACTTATGCTTTAAACACTCGACCCAAGTGGGAAATGGAAGCACTTACACTTCACGAGGCAATGCCAGGACATCACTTACAGATATCGCTGGCAAAGGAGCTACCCGAGACACATCCTTTGATTCAAAATCTGAGCTACACTGGGTTTGTAGAGGGTTGGGGGCTGTATGCTGAAAGTTTAGGAACAGAGATGGGATTCTACAAAGATCCATATAGTAAATTTGGACAACTAACTTATGAGATGTGGAGGGCGGTCCGGTTAGTTGTTGATACGGGCATGCATTATTTTGGTTGGAGCAGAGATGAAGCAATCAGCTACTTTGCAGCTAACACGCCGAAGAGCCTGCATGATATTGAAGTGGAGATTGATAGATATATCTCGTGGCCGGGGCAAGCTCTTGCATATAAGATCGGAGAATTAAAGTTTAAAGACCTACGTCAGAGAGCAACCGAAACACTCGGTGACAAATTTGATATAAGAGAGTTCCATGATGAGCTACACAAAAAAGGAGCCCTACCATTGGATATTTTAGATGAACAAATGAATAATTGGTTGGATAAAAAAAACACTAGCGTAATGTAGACAATGCAAAAATTTTACTTATCTGACAAAGTGGCATCTTTATTTCTTTGCTAATCTCATTGAATATTTCCTGAAGTCTGAATAGATCCTTCATACTGCCATTACTATGAGTCTTAATGTACCCGTACTTTTTAAGTGCTACTAAAACATCATTCGTGGCTAAAAAGGTATCTTTGCCTATAATCCTCAAGACAAGAGGTCCTGTCATGCCTCCCAGTCTTGATCCCTCTTTTTTCATCTGTCGCCATAGTTCAACGACTCTATCACTGGGCCACGATGCAATATAATTAGCATAACTTCCATATTCATGTTCCTTGTCTAGGATGTATGCTGCATTCGTCCTTGTTGCTAAGATTTTTGTAGGATGTCGAATAATAGATTTATAAGTTGCTATTTCCTCTAATCTTTCATCGCTCAAATAGGCTACTGCCAATGGATTAAAGTTAAGAAATACTTCCTCAAAATTAGGCCACTTATTGTCAACGACTCTCCAGACAAATCCCGCTCTAAAAATACATCGAGCCATTGTAGACAAATATCGATCATCACTTATCTTTGATAGAAGATTTGAACTGCAAGGTTTTGGCAAAAGTTCCATGAGTTTTTTATGTGAACCAGTTCTTATTACTGCCTCATTGTAAATTTCACTAAAATCCATAAATCTTTTCCAGTAAATTATCTCAAGTCAGCAAAGCCACAAGAAAATACAATGAAGAACCTATTAAGACATAGGAAAATCCTTTGCTTACATATTCCTCTCTACCTTTGAAGATGTTTGTATATTGACTCTGCAATATCAAATACGAAACAAACACATACCAGGATATATCAACTAAAGTTGCAATCAATGCGAGAGAGAGCTTCATTGACACCTGCGAGTGGACATCAATGAATTGAGCAAAAAATGCAGAAAAAAATAAAATTATTTTGGGATTTATAGCCGCAATTAAAAATCCGTCTTTAACAACACTAAATGTCGACCTACTGGGAGTCTTGTATACTTTTTCTCCGTCAGTATCCCAGCTAAAATGATACATATTCCACGCCAAATACAACAAAAAAATACATCCGAAAGTTCTAATTAAGGGAAGAATGATATCGCTGCTTTGTATAATCAGCGTGATTCCAAAAACCGTAAGCAAAGCATAAATACCGACACCAACTCCGTGACTGATCGAAGTTATGACTCCATATCTAAAACCTAACGACATAGTATTATGAGAGACTACAACAAGACTTGGACCTGGTGACATCGCTCCTAAAAGACAAGTTACTACAGCCAAAAACCAAAAGTTGATATCTATAATCACACCTACTTGTTAACTTCACTTAAAGACAATAATAGATCTGGATAATCTGTGATAATTCCATCAACACCTAAGTTTATAAGTTTTTCCATCTTCTCAGTGTTATTGACCGTCCAAACGTCCACCTTCATATTCATCTCATGAAAAAACTCGATAATATTAAATCTTACCATCGGAGAATCAAAAATCTGATAGGGAAGCTGAACCGAGTAACCTGAAGATCTGAATAAATTTCCTAATCCAATACTTTTAAGAATATATGCCCACGTAATCTCACTTCGTCCCAATGACGTCGCCACATGTGGACACTCATCCCTGAAGATTTTTAAGGTGTGAGTGTTAAATGATCCAATAAGAACACGTTTATGTGCGTCACTTTTAGTAATAATGTCACACACAGCTTTGGTTACCTTGGGTTCAGTTGGTTTTATTTCAATCATAAATCTTTGTGAAGGAAATAACTCAAAAAATGACGCAAGTAATGAAATTGGAAAAGAGAGATTTTTATCGGCATTGGGGAAATCCAGTTTGTTAAATCCAAACTTATATTCACTCAACTCCTTAAAACTCATCTCTCTTATAAATCCCGCACCATTCGAGGTGGATTCAATAGTTGCATCATGCCTTACCACTATCATTTCATCTTTTGTCATTTGAATATCTAATTCAACTATTGAGGACCCCAGAGAAATCGCATTTTTCGCTGCTGCTAACGTATTCCCGGGCATCAAGCCTCTACCAGCTCGATGAGCAATCACCAAGCCATCTGCATCACCATAGAAAGAAACATTTTTGACAGGTTTTGGTGGGATGAGCATCAGACAGCCATACACAAGTAAAACTATCGATAACAGTGCAGAAACAATTTTCATGGGCAATACTTAAACAGTAATTGAGTGCTAAGTCTCTCGATATCTATTTTCAATAAGATCTAAAATGACATTTGGATCGGCTAAAGTTGATGTATCACCGAGCTCATCTACATCATTTGCAGCTATTTTCCTCAAAATACGTCGCATTATTTTTCCGGATCTAGTTTTAGGTAGGCCAGGTGCCCATTGAATGATATCTGGTTTTGCGATTGGGCCGATTTCCTTTTTGCACAAATCGATCAACTCAGAGTGGATTTCATCGCAAGGCGATGTGCCCTCCATAAGTGTTACATAACAATAGATACCTTGTCCCTTTATCGGGTGAGGAAAACCTACTACAGCTGCCTCGGCAACAAGTTTGTGTAATACCAAAGCTGACTCAATTTCAGCCGTACCCATTCTGTGGCCGGATACATTCAAAACATCATCCACCCTTCCTGTTATCCAGAAGTATCCATCCTTGTCTCTTTTGGCACCATCACCAGTAAAGTAATATCCGGGAAAAGGTTTAAAATAAGTTTCGTAAAACCGATTATGATCTCCATATACTGACCGTAACTGACTCGGCCATGAACGCTTTATCATCAAAAGTCCCTCGCCCGGACCTTCAATTTCTTGGCCATCTTTATCTAGCAACGCAGGCTGAATACCAAAAAAAGGTAATGTAGCGGACCCGGGTTTTAATGGTGTAGCTCCTGGGAGTGGCGTTAACATATGCGCGCCCGTCTCTGTTTGCCACCATGTATCAACGATCGGGCAATTGGTCTCACCAACTACGGAGTAATACCATTCCCATGCCTCGGGATTAATAGGTTCACCAACGGTACCCAAAATCCTTAATGACTTTCTAGAGGTCTTTTCTACAAAGTCATTGCCCAATCCCATCAATGCTCTTATGGCTGTTGGCGCAGTGTAAAATTGATTAACTCTGTGTTTATCAATAACCTGCCAAAACCGAGACGCATCTGGATAAGTCGGCACGCCCTCAAACATTAAAGTTGTTCCACCGTTACACAGCGGGCCATAAACTATGTATGAATGTCCTGTAACCCAACCAACGTCCGCAGTGCACCAGTAAATATCACCATCTTTATAGTCAAAAGTATACTTATGAGTCATTGCAGCCATCAGAAGGTATCCACCTGTCGTATGCATCACTCCTTTTGGTTTACCCGTGGAACCTGATGTATACAAAATAAATAGTGGATCCTCAGAGTCCATTATTTCAGGTTCACAAGAAGCATCATAATTGTTAACCTGCTCGTACCAAATATCTCGTCCCTCTAGCCAATCAACATTTTTGGAGGTTCTCTTCACAAACAGACAGGTGTGCACAGATGGACAATCTGTTAAGGCAAGATCCACATTTCTCTTCAATGGAATACTTTTGCCCCCACGAATCCCCTCATTTGCAGAAATAACAACTTTACAATTGCTATCTAGTATTCGATCTTTTAAAGCTTCTGGCGAGAATCCACCAAAAACAACTGAGTGAATTGCTCCAATCCGCGTACAAGCCAACATCGCATATGCCGCCTCGGGGACCATTGGCATGTATATGCAGACTCGATCTCCTTTCTTGACACCCCTTGCTCTTAATAAATTTCCAAGCTTACAAACCTCTGAGTAGAGTTCTTCATAAGAAATGTGTTTACTGTCCTCGGGTGAGTCTCCCTCCCATATTATTGCAATCTTTTCTCTATTATCAGTCAGGTGTCTATCAATACAGTTTGTGGAAACATTCAACTTACCATCAAGAAACCACTTGGCATCGCCCGTAAGAAAGTTCTCAGAACAAATTTCACTCCAACTAGCGTCCCAAGTTAAAAATTTTTCTGCTTGTTCTGCCCAAAATTTATCTGGCTCACTAATCGAAGCTTCATACATTTCAAGATAACTATCCTTATTAATCAAGGCAGTATTAGAAATATTATCCCTCACTGGATAAATTTTGTGTGCACTCATAAATGGAGATCCTATTAATCCTTTTATTTCACTCAATTATTTTTATATCGTGTCGGCTTTAAACTACGATTTATTTTTTCCATATGATTCAAAAAATCAGGCCCTTTCCGCAGAATAAAACCTGTAGCCAATACATCAAGAATCACTAGATGCACTATTCTGGAGGTCATTGCCATATATTCCTCAGTATTTTCTGATACTGAAACTTCAAGAGCAAAATTGCTTTTTTTTGCCAACATTGAGCCTGGTGTTGTCAGACCAACAACTCTAGCTCCATTTGCTTGTGCATCATCAGCCGCGTCAATAATAGCCTTTGTACGTCCGGTATGAGAGATCATAAAAAACAAATCGCCTGGTTTTGCCGCTGCAGAGAGCATGCGCATTGTTAAAACATCTACATGAAAAGACACTGGGAGATCAAATCTAAAAAACTTATTTTCTGCATCTCTTGCCACGGCACCTGATGTGCCTAATCCAAAGAAAAAGATACGCCTTGCCGATAGCAACTGATCCACTACCTTCTCGACAAGACTCAAGTCTATTTGATTTTTTATGGCTACTAGATCATGAATCGCGTTATCAAAGATTTTAGGCGTATATTTTGAGACATTATCATTTAGTTGCACATTACTGTTTACAAATTTAACGCCACTTACTAAACATTGTGCCAGTTTCAGCTTAAAATCAGGGAATCCAGCAGTGCCAAAGCGTTTACAAAAGCGATTTACACTGGGCTCACTTACACCCGCTTTTTTAGCTAAATTAGCGATACTTGAGCCAGTTGCTGCTTCGGGATCTGCAAGAATTGCACTTGCAACCTTTTTTTCAGATTTATTGAGTGTTTCAAAGGTCACATTAATTGAGCTCAATAAATTTTGGTAATTCATTTCAAAAACTTCTCTCTGCCCAAAAAATAATGTTTACGTATATTAATTGTAAGTACATTCTTAAGACCATCATATTCTGTAATAAAATAACATTTTAATTGAATAAAAACCTAGAAATTTATATACTTTATGTAATTTTATTACAGAATTACTCATATGTTAAATATTGCCATTAATGGTTTTGGTCGGATAGGAAGAAATATAGTTAGGGCATATTATGAGCGGCCTGAGTTGCATCAAAAAATTAAGATTGTTGCGATAAACGACTTAGGAGATTCATCAATCAATGCACATCTTTTACAATTTGATTCTGTTCACGGGTATTTTCATAAAATAGTGACACATGATGAGCATTCCCTGGCAGTTGAAAACAACAAAATTCTGTGTTTTAGCGAGAGAGATCCCTCAAAACTTCCATGGAAAGAGCACAAAATTGATCTAGTGTGCGAATGCACGGGCTTGTTCACAGATAAGCAGAGTGCCGCGAAACACATAACCGCTGGTGCAAAAAAAGTACTAATCTCAGCCCCCGGTAAAAATGTAGATGCGACTGTTGTTTATGGCATTAATGATCAATCCCTTAAGTCTACAGATAAAATCATATCAAATGCATCTTGTACTACGAATTGTCTAGCGCCTATTGCAAAACCACTAAATGATAGTCTCGGAATAGAAACTGGATTAATGACAACGATTCATGCTTATACAAATGATCAACAACTCTCTGACTCCTACCACTCTGACGTATACCGAGCGCGCTCAGCAACTATGTCAATGATACCAACTAAAACTGGTGCTGCGTCAGCCATAAGTGAAGTCATCCCAGAATTAATTGGGAAACTTGATGGGATGGCTGTGAGGGTGCCTACCATAAATGTATCACTTGTTGATTTTTCATTTAATGCAACCAGAGAAACCTCTAAAGAGGAGGTAAATACGATAATCAAAGATGCCGCAGAAAATAGTCTCCAAGGGATTTTAAATTATTCTGACAAGCCCCTTGTCTCGATCGATTACAATCATAATCCTCACTCTAGTAATTTCGACTCCCTTCAAACCAAAGTTAAAGGATCACTTGTTAAAGTGATGTCTTGGTATGACAACGAATGGGGATTTTGTAACCGTATGCTTGATAACATAAACGCAATATTCAAAGCATAATTAATTTTTTACAAGATTACGGACTCCAGAATACTGTCACCGGCACTCTCGTTTGATTCAGTATGACCCTTACAGGCAATTCACTAGTGTCAGTTGCTGCTAACGCTTTGTCTAGAACTTCTCTTTTTTTATCGCCAACGATATGAATAATTATTTCATCTGCAGCTAGCAATCTAGATGCTGTCATACTTATGCGCATATGAGGTGCATCATTCGGCATTGACGCAATAAACTGTTGAGAACAGTTCAAATCAATTCCTTGTTGCAAAGAATTCGTATTTGGAAATAAAGAGGCGGTGTGGCCATCAGCACCCATACCAAGTGTTACTAAAGAAAAAGAACTTATTTTTGGAAAAGAACACTCTAGTTCCATCGCACCATCGGATGCCGAAGTACATGCAGTTTTAAGAGACACGAATTTCGCATTCTCAGCATGGTTTCTAAGCATCAGGTCCTTTATAAGTCTCTCATTACTATCCTTGTGAGACACGTCAACCCACCTATCATCTGCAAGAGTAACTAGGATATTGCTCCAATCAAGTTTTGTGTTGGAAAGCAGCTGAAACAAACCCTTCGGAGTGCTTCCGCCAGACATGACTAAGCTAGTTTGAAAATCGTCTTGCAATGATTGCTTCAATATTCTCTCTATGTATTTTGAGAGATTTTTATCCAACTCGTCTGTTGAGTTAAATTCCCTTAGTTTGAAATTATTGGCCATGCCAACTTCTACCATCGCTCTCAATTAAAACCTCGGCTTTAGCAGGACCACCTGATCCTGCGCTGTAAAGTCTGGTTGGCGACTTATTTTTATTCCATGCATCAATAATTTGGTCACACCAGTCCCATGAAGTTTCAATTTCTTCTCTACTTACGAACAACCACTGATCTCCCTTAATTAATTCTAAAAATAACCGCTCGTAAGCATCCACTACACGTTTATCAGAATCACTATCGTGAAAATCAAGATTTAAAACTCTTTTCTCAGTTGAGAGTCTTTGCTTTAGGCTTTGTTTTTTTGAAATCATTTCCAGCTCAATGCCTTCATTGGGTTGCAAACGGATAACCAATTTATTTGAGCTATCGAGAGGTTTATCCGCAATAATCGAATGAGAGCTCTCTTTGTATGCGATTATTATTTCAGTGTGCTTTGCGTTAAGTCTTTTTCCCGTTCTCATGTAAAAAGGAACACCCGCCCAACGCCAATTATCGATCTCTACCTTAATTGCAACAAAAGTCTCATTATTACTATTGCTGTTCTCAGCACCTTCTTCCTCTAAGTAACCGACGACAGGCTTCCCATCGATCCAGCCATTGGTGTATTGACCTCGCACAACATAATCATCAACCTTGTCAGAACCAATAGGACGCAATGCCCTTAATAATTTAATTTTTTCAGCCCTAATTTCTTCTGCTTTAAGTGAATTAGGTGGCTCCATTGCAACCATGCAAAGCAACTGTAAAAGATGATTCTGAAACATATCTCTTAATTGACCAACCGTGTCATAGTATGACCATCGACCTTCAATACCAACTGTCTCAGCTGCTGTAATCTGAATATGATCAATGCACTTATTATCCCACTGGGAATTTATTATTCGGTTTGCAAACCTCAAAGCGAGCAGATTCTGAACAGTCTCTTTACCCAAGTAATGATCAATCCTAAATATATTTTTCTCAGAGAAATATTGCCCTACTGCATCATTTACTTGTTTAGATGAACGTAAATCATGGCCTATAGGTTTTTCCAAAACAATCCTAGTATTTTCAGAAACACATCCCGTTGAGGCCATATGTTTACAAATAGACTCATAAAGACTTGGAGGCGTGGCCAGATAAAATATTACCTTTCGATTTTCCTCCATCCAATCTGATACATGGTTGAATTGTTTTTTTTGCGAGAAATCAACTTTTATGTAATAGATTCTTCTCTTAAATCTTGTCCAAACTTTATTATCCCACTCTTTTTTTGGTATCACTTGTTGAAGATTTTCTTGCACCTGACTCAGGTAAATATTTGTGCTTATTTGATGCCTTGCCACGGAGGCAATACGCGCATTGTCTGGCAAAAGATCCGCTTTATCCAACCGGTATAAAGCAGGAAGTAATTTTCTTTTTGCCAGATCTCCTTGAGATCCGAAAATAACTAAATCTATATTGTCTCTCATTACATTACCTTTGAATTTATTTTTATGATACCGACGCTGATTTTAAAGACATAGCTTGTCGTACTAACTGCTCTATCTGAAGCCACTCATTCGCGTCCATTAATTCTGGGGGTGTGATCCACGACCCACCAACAGCACTGACATTGTCCAAGGATAAATAGTTAAGAAAATTATTGGCACCTATACCTCCTGTGGCACAGAACTTTACATTAGAAAAAGGACCTTTGAGTGATTTGAGGGTATTAACGCCTCCCAGTGATTCCGCAGGGAAAAATTTAAACCTTGTAAATCCATATTCTAAGCCCAACATTATGTCACTCGCTGATGAAATACCCGGTAAATAATCTTGCTGGGATTCTCGAGCCAAATTCAATAAAGAGGGCGTTAAACCGGGTGACACAATGAATTTACAACCTATATCTTGTGAAATTTTAAATTGCCTCTCATTACAAACCGTCCCAGAGCCAACAGTCAACTCAGGCACAGAATTAATTATCTTAGTAATACTTTCAATGGCAGCATCGGTTCTTAAAGTGACCTCGAGCACAGAAATACCACTTGATAAAAGTGACTCTGCGAGAGGGACGGCATGCTCAACTTTCTCCAGTGCAACGACGGGAATGATGGGGTGTGTATCGATAATACTAATCATTATTGTCCACCTTTATTAGTTTTTTTGATGCACCAAGCAATCCTAAATTTTCACGTCTAATTATGTACACCGGTATACTCTTCAGATAACTAACAAAGCGACCTTTATCCTCAAATTTATTACGAAAATTACTATTTAGAAAAAAATCCAAAAATTTTGGGATAACTCCTCCGGCTAAATAAATACCTCCTTTTGCTCCGAAAGTTAGAGCCAAATTACCTGCTGCACTTCCCATACCTTCACAAAACATGTCTAGCGTTGCAACTGAATTTGAATCCGCTTTTGACAGCGCCGCATCAACAATTTGAGCGGGAGCGGAGTATGTTGGTTTTGAGGCTCGAATTTCACAAAGTGCCAAATAGATATTAAATATTCCCTTGCCTGAAAGCAGTCTTTCAAGAGAGACCCTACCAAATTTTGCCCTCAAACGTCTGACTACCTCGCCTTGAGCCTCACTAATTGGCGAGTAATCCGAGTGCCCGCCTTCTGATTCAATTATATGATACCCACCATCATAAGGAAGTAGCCCAGCAACTCCTAAACCTGTGCCAGCACCCAAAATGCCAATAGCTCTATTCTTTACTGGCAAACCACCACCAATCTGAATCACCTCATCATCTTTTAACTCCATGATGCCGTGGGCGACTGCCTCAAAGTCATTTATTACGATTAATGATTCACATTTTAAAAATTTCTTAATTTTAGACTGACTAAACGACCAATGACTGTTGGTGAAAGATATTCTATCTGCATCTGCAGGACAAGCTACTGCAAAGCAAGCTTTATATGGAGGGTTTTCCCATCCTGTAACTTGTCCAATTTCGTTTATAATAATCTCCAGTAAATTCTCAAAATTGGGATACTCATCCACAGAATGAAAGAATTGAAGCTCACTCTCTAGTTGTCCAGGTTTCAGTGCAGAGAATCTCGCATTTGTGCCTCCAATGTCAGCGACTAAATACCATGTGCTCATTTTTGATAGCCTGCAAATAAGAAGCTTGCTCCCTGCTCCGCTCCTGAAACATTATCTCTACAAACAGCAAAAAACTCCCTACCACAGCCTTCATCACTATGTGAATCAGGAGGAGTAATTTCTCGTCTTTTAAGTATCTCCTCTTTTTCGCAACACTCTAAAACTCCTCGAATCGCGTCGAGTCTGATCAAATCGCCATCCTTCAATTTAGATAAGAGCCCTCCCTCTACTGCTTCAGGTGTAACATGTATTGCCGCTGGCACTTTACCAGACGCGCCAGACATCCGTCCATCCGTGACAAGCGCAACGGAGTAACCTCTATCCTGAAGAACGCCTAAATAGGGCGTAAGTTTGTGTAACTCAGGCATTCCATTTGCTTTTGGACCTTGATATCTGACCACGACAATGCAATCCCGATCTAATTCTCCAGATTTAAACATTGGTAATAATTTTTTTTGATCATCAATAACCACGGCAGGTGCCTCAATTATCATATTATCTTTCGTGACAGCAGAAACTTTTATGATGCTCCTACCCAAATTACCTTTAAGTAATTTGATTCCACCCTCTTTTGAGAATGATTTGTTAATTGGCGCCAAAACACTCTCATCTAATGAGGTATTTGGAGCCTGTCGCCAGTTAATCTGGTTGCCTCTCATGTAACTTTCTTTCGTATAATCAGAAAAATTATTACCCCAAACTGTCCCTGCCTCGCCATGCATCAAGCCTTTATCAAGTAACTGACTGAACAAAAATCCAGTTCCTCCTGCAGCATGAAAGTGATTAATATCAGCATTTCCATTCGGATATATCTTGGCTAAGAGAGGTACCTCAGCCGATAAATCTGATATATCGTCCCAATTAATTATTATTCCTGCTGAGAGTGCAATCGCAATTATATGCATTGTATGGTTGGTTGATCCACCTGACGCAAGGATAGCTACCAAAGCATTCACAAAAGATCTCTCATCAATAATTTTCCCTGCAGGACGATAGTCAGAACCCATGGAAGTGATACGACAAATCTGGTGGCATGCATATTCAGTAAGCAGCTCTCGCATAGGGTCATCAGGATTAACGAATGAACTACCCGGTAATTGAAGGCCGAGCGCCTCTAGGACCACTTGATTACTATTAGCTGTGCCGTAAAATGTACAGGTTCCGGCACTATGATAAGATTTAGCCTCTGCATTTAAGAGCTCTTCACGAGTCACTTTATCTTCGGCATATAATTGACGTATTCTCTGTTTCTCTTTATTTTCTAGTCCAGATCGCATTGGTCCAGCTGGCACAAAGATTGTTGGTAAGTATCCAAATCTCAGCACTCCCATCAAAATTCCAGGTACAATTTTGTCACAAATACCTAATGCTACGACTCCATCGAACATTTGATGGGATAATGCTATTGCTGTGCTTTGCGCAATGGTATCCCTGCTGAATAAGCTTAACTCCATTCCAACCTGCCCTTGCGTCACTCCATCACACATAGCAGGAACTCCACCCGCAACTTGAGCAGTAAAACCCATCTCCCTTGCAGCGCGTTTAATAATTGTTGGGTAGTTTTCGTATGGCTGATGAGCTGAAAGCATATCATTATACGCGGTAACGATCCCTAAATTACCCGAATCAAGAAGTTTTAATTTATTTTTATCCGAATCACTACATGCAGCAAATCCATGAGCTAAATTGCCACAACTCAGGTTGCCTCGTCTCGCCTTCTTCTCTCCATCACGCTCGATTCGTGACAGGTAGAGTTTACGGCTTTTAGAACTTCGCTCTTTTATTCGGTCTGTAATTTTTTTAACGTTAGCTTTCATTTTCCAGTCTAGACCATTTACATAAATAAAATGTAATAAAATTACCTAAAATTAAACTAATATTAAAAATAATATATCATATTTGTAATTTAATTACATATTTTAATATATGGATGTTTAAGAATAATGTTACTATTCCACGGAACATTAGCAGCCTAAAAGCATCATGAAATTTGATAACCGCGATCAAACAAAAAACAAAATATGGTCTGATCTCCAAAAATTATCTAGTGACGCTCACAAGATCAATATTCTTGATTTATTTAAAAGTCAAAAAAACCGAGCCCAAACTATGTCAGCAAAGTCTGAGGGAATATTTTTTGATTTCTCAAAACATCTGATTACTCCAGAAATACTGAACACTCTTTTAGCGTTTGCGGATTCTATTGATTTAAAGCACAAAATAGATGATATGTTTGATGGCAAACCAATAAATAAGTCTGAAAATAGAGCAGTACTTCATACAGCATTGAGAGCTGATCAAAACAAAGAACATACTCCCGAGGTAGCTAATAAATTTCAAGACATAAATCATCAATCCCAAAAAATAAAAATGTTTAGTGAAGAAATCCGTTCAGGCAAATGGCTAGGACTAACCAACAGGGCGATCACTGATATAGTAAATATTGGCATCGGTGGGTCAGATCTTGGACCTCGCATGGCGTGTAAGGCGCTCAAAGCATTTGCGAATGGAGGCGTGAGAGCACACTTTGTCTCCAATGTGGATGGTACAGATATCAGAGATACAATCTCTGAGTTAGATCCGGAAACTACTCTGATAATTATCTCAAGTAAGACTTTCACAACTACAGAAACTCTTATGAATGCAAAGATTGCAATTAATTGGCTTGAAACTAGTCTCGATACAACTGGTGTTGAGAGCACGAATCATATAATAGGAATAACTGCAAATACTGAAAATGCGATTCGTTTTGGAATTAAGGCATCCAATATACTAAATTTTTCAAATTGGGTCGGAGGTCGTTACTCAATTTGGTCGAGCATAGGGCTTTCGATTGCAATTTACATAGGATTTGATAATTTTGATCAAATGCTAAAGGGCGCCAGACTGATAGACCATCATTTTAGAGAAACATCATTTAGTAAAAATATACCAATTGTGATGGCGTTAATTGGATTCTGGTACAACAATTTTTTGAATGCGCAATCTCATGCAGTCATACCATACTGTGAGAGACTTTCTCTGCTGCCCTCCTACATTCAACAACTAGATATGGAAAGTAATGGGAAGTCAGTGTCTCAATCTGGAGAGAAAATAAGTTATCAAACAGGTCCAGTAATATGGGGTCAAACAGGCACCAATGGACAGCATGCCTTCTTCCAACTTCTGCATCAGGGAACAAAATTAATTCCCATTGATTTTATTGCACCTGTCAAACAAAGCAACAGCTATAAAGACAATCAAGAGGTACTGCTTAATAACATGCTTGCTCAATCCATGGCTTTAATGATTGGACGGAAGGAACCAAAAACTCAAAGCTATAAAAATTACTCTGGAAATAAACCATCATCAACAATTCTCATAGATGAGTTATCACCAAAAAATTTAGGAGCCTTAATAGCAATCTATGAACACAAAACGTTAGTACAGGGGATTATTTGGGGCATCAACTCGTTTGATCAATGGGGCGTGGAGTTAGGAAAAGAATTGAGTGTTGCACTGGGTGAAGACCTTGATTTAGAGGTTGATGAGTCAACCGCGCAACTTAAATCAATAATCGCCGAGATTAGATCGCTTTAAGCCCTCAGTTCTCTTGGAATTGAGAAATAAATGTCTTCCTTAATACCCTCCATAGAGTCGGGCTTAGAGGCACCCATGGATACCAATTTGTCCACCACCCCATCAACGAGAATCTCCGGAGCAGAAGCCCCAGCAGTGATACCAACTACACAATTCTCAGAAAACCAGTCCGGTTTAATATCCTCAGGCCCATCGATGAGATATGATAGACAGCCGCAATTTTCTGCTAATTCCCTAAGTCTATTTGAATTCGAGCTATTCGAGGAACCCACTACGAGGACAACATCTGCCTCTATTGCTAACTGTTTGACAGCATCTTGTCGATTTTGTGTCGCATAACATATGTCATTCTTCTTAGGGCCAATAATTTTAGGATATTTCTCTCTCAGTGCATCGATTATTGCTGATGTGTCGTCCATGGATAAAGTTGTTTGGGTAACGTAGGCTACGTTCTCAGGTTGAGAAATTTTTAAGATATCCACATCATTTACATCTTGAACTAAATGAATCTTTCCACCATTTGAGCTATCAAATTGACCCATTGTTCCCTCCACCTCCGGATGACCCAAATGTCCTATCAATATGCAGTCACAACCGTCTTTACTATACTTTTTTACCTCAAAATGAACTTTTGTCACTAGAGGACATGTCGCATCAAAGATCTTAAGCTGTTTTTCCTCTGCTTGCCTTCTGACTTCTAGGGACACTCCATGAGCACTAAATATACAAGTGACACCATTGGGAACCTCATCGAGTTCTTCGATAAAAATTACACCTCGCGCTATCATGTCCTCTATCACAAATTTATTATGTACGACCTCATGCTTTACATAAAGAGGAGCACCAAAAAGATCCAGAGCTCGCTCTACGATCTCTATCGCCCTATCAACGCCTGCACAAAAACCTCTGGGATTAGCCAACTTGATTTGCACTAGTTTTTATCCTCGTTTTCTATTGCTAATATTTTTACTTTAAACAAGATAATTTTTCCTGCGAGCGGGTGATTGAAATCTACTTGCACTGTACTTTCATTTATCTCAATTATAACACCAGGTAATTCGCCATCACCGTTTTGAAACGAATACACCGATCCAACCTCAATATTATCGTCAAAACTAGATAAATCGAGTGTTTGAACATTCTGATTATTATGTTGGCCGAACGCCTCTTGAGGCTCAATTTCAAAAGTCCCTTCTTGATTTGTTTGCATGCCAATTAGTGCTTTTTCAAATCCTGGGAGCAAGTTTCCGTCTCCAATAAAAAAACATACGGGTTCTCTATCAAAGTTGGTATCAATAACGGTTTGATCCTCCAACATCAGCGAAAAATGCATTTTTACTTGGGAACCATCTTGAATTTTTTCTCGCATTTCTAAGATCCTTTCTTGGAACTCAAGAATAAATTATCCATGATAAATAAAACTGCTCCGATTGTAATTGCCATATCAGCAATATTAAAAGCAGGAAAATGAATCCCAGACCAGTGAAAATCTAGAAAATCGATCACATAACCCAAAACAAGTCTGTCGTAAAAATTTCCCAAAGCACCGCCTAGAATAATCATCAATGATAATCTCGCAATGACCTTCTCATCCTTTGCGAAATTTATCCAATAAATCATCACAATACTCGCAACTCCAGATACTCCAGTTAGAAACCAACGTTGCCATCCTCCTGCATCACTCAAAAAACTAAAAGCTGCTCCATAATTCCGGACATGTACAAGGTTAAAAAAAGACATAATCTCGCTACGTTGGCCCAGATAAAACTCTCTTACAATCAGTGACTTTGTCAGTTGATCCAATATAAAAATGGTTCCGGCGATCAGGATCATCGAAAGAATAGAACTTTTTAAATCACGATTATCAGTTTGCATCATTGATTTGCTTCTCAAACCATTTTTCAACTGTTTTTACATCTTTTTCGATATTTCTTACTAAGCTTTCAATATTAGAGAATTTCTTTTCATCTCTTACTTTATGCATAAACTCAACCGATACTTTTTCACCATAAATATTCTTATTAAAATTCAACAGATGTACTTCTAATATTGGCTTTACTAAATCTCCAACCGTAGGCCTAATACCAACATTTGCTGCACCTCTGTATACATTCCCTCGAACTCTAAGTAACACTGCAAAAACTCCACGCACTGGCACACTGTATCTTTTTAAGTTTATATTTGCGGTTGGAAATCCTAACTCTCTTCCCACTTTCGCACCATACGACACTCTCCCAAACACTTTGAAAGGTTTACCCAAAAGCTTTTTGGCTCTGTCAAATTTAGAGTTAATCAAAGCTTTCCTGATATTTGTACTACTAACTCTTTCACCCTCGAAATTGTACGTGGTCATTTGTTGAACTTTAAAGTCATTCGCCTTTCCTATGTGATGAAGCATTTCATAATCACCAGACCTGTCACATCCAAACCTGAAGTCATCACCGATAATAAGATTTTTAACTGCAAGACCGTCTATCAAGACTCTTTTCACGAATTCCATTGCAGTGAGGCGTCTCATAGACTCATTAAATTTGAGGCAAACAACAATATTTATACCATGTTCCCTGAAAGACTCAATCTTATCTCTAAACCTCATCAACCTTGCAGGTGCTTGCTCACCTGAAAAGTACTCTTGAGGCTGAGGTTCAAATATGACCACTGCTGAGGGCACTCTGAGATTTTGAGATTGATCTTTCAAATCACTCAAAACCGTTTGGTGACCAAGATGGATACCGTCAAATGATCCAATAGTCGCAACTGTTCTGACACCATTTAGATGGAGATTTTTTAAACCTCTTATAACCCTGAATTTATTTTCTTTTTGTAAGATACTCATTGAAAAAATAACAACCCAGTAATTGTAGAGATTTATTAGTGTCATTGTGGAGTATCATTAGGATGAAACTCTTTTGTGAGGGGCACTCAAATCAATTTTACGTAATCCAAAGCAATATAAAGACACTGAATATGCAAAAAATCCCAAAACACTAATCAACAGTATCCTTGAGCCTCGATTCCAAGCAGTTGTGCTTAACCAAAAATCTCTATGAAATATACCCACATGTTCAGACGCAATAATCACCATCGCTATCATGGAAACTAACGCAAGTGTAACTTGCATAAAAAATCGAAACCAGCCATGGGACGGTGTGTAATATTTTTTCTTAATCAAAAAATAAAACAGCAGACCCGCATTTAAAAAAGCTGATAGTGACGTTGCCAAAGCTAAGCCGACATGTCCCATCCCAAACATATAAAATAAGGGGAAAACTAATATTAAATTAAGGAACATATTAGAAGTCATAGCAATTATCCCGACCTTAACAGGCGTAACCATGTCTTGTCTCGCAAAAAATCCTGGGGCTAAAATTTTAATTAGCATGAATCCTAATAAACCTAATGCATATGCTAGCAAACTATAGCTTGCCATTCTCATATCCATTGGAGTCATTACCTCTCCATAATAAAACAAGGTCATTAAGATGGGCTCGGATAAAATCAATAATGCACTTGTTGCAGGCAAAGCGATCAAAAAAACCATCCTGATTGCCCAATCAAGCGTCTGTGAAAAACTTTTTGTAGAGCTGGATGCATGCATTCTGCTCAAATTCGGAAGAATAACGACAGCGATTGCAATAGCAAAAATCCCAAGTGGCAATTCTGTGATCCGATCAGAGTAATAAAGCCATGAGACGCTACCAGTAGGCAAAAATGTAGCTAGTATTGTATCAAGCAATAAATTAATTTGACTTACTGAGACACCAAAAATAGCAGGCGCCATTAGTTTCAAAATTTTCTTTACTCCTGAATCTTTCCAATCGACACTTGGGTAAACTAGTAGCTCCGCTCGATACAAAAATGGAAGCTGAAAACATAACTGTATTGCACCCGCAATTAGAACTCCCCAAGCTAGAGCAAAAACTGGAAAATCAAAGAATGGAGATAAACAAATCGCAGCTGTTATAAGTGAAATATTTAATATTATTGGTGTTGCTGCGGGAACAGAAAATTTGTCATAACTTTGCAGAACAGCGCCTGCTAGTCCAGTCAATGAAATAAAAAATAAATAAGGAAAGGTAATTCTCAGCATACTTGTGAGAGCATCGAACTTATCGGGATTGTTTAAATACCAAGATGGAGCAAATATCGCCGAGAAAATAGGAATTGCTAAAATAAAAATCAAAGTAAAGAGACCGAGTGTCATTGCAAGTGTCCCGGATACTTTTCCTATGAATGATTTGATCTCATTTTTAGATCTATTTTCTCGATACTCTCCCAAAACTGGCACAAAGGCTTGAGAGAAAGCGCCTTCAGCAAAAATTCTCCTGAAAAAATTGGGAATTTTAAAAGCCACAAAAAAGACGTCTGCCAAAGCTTCTGCACCTATAAACCTTGCGAAAACTATATCTCTTAATAGACCAGCTATTCGACTTAATCCTGTATAGAAACTAACGAGAAGGCTTGATTTCAATAATCCAGAATTGTGTTTCTCTTTAACGTTTTTATCTAATTTATCCATTCTTCAAAGAACGTAAAGCAATCATTTTAAACATCAGTTTAACTAACCACTGGAGTTTTGGCTAAGCTTAATAAGAATATTATAAAATAAAAGAGCAATCCAAAACTTAGCAATGATAGTGTAATCTTTTTCGCATCGAGGCTTGAATCTGTTTTATAAAACTAGTATTCTGCCGCGCTTTAAAAGGGAAAACGATTTGGCAAATTCACCACAAGCGAAAAAGCGTGCTAGTCAGGGCGAAAAACGGCGTCAACATAATTCAAGCTTGCGCTCCATGATGCGCACTTATTTAAAAAAAGTTAATGCTGCGATCAACGTAAAGGATAAAAAAGCTGCCCAAGACGCGTATGTGACCTCCATGCCGATTGTAGATAGAATGGCGGACAAGGGACTTATTCATAAAAACAAGGCAGCTAGGTACAAAAGCCGCCTTAATGCAAAGATAAAAGCGCTCTAGAAAACGTACTCACCCTTTCTTATTTTTTCAGTCTATGGCAATTAAATTGTCTTTGTCTATTATGGTATCGTTCTCTTGATAGCCCAGAATATTTACTATCTCGGAGCTTGCAGCCCCTGCAATCAAACGAGTCTCTGATGAGTCATAGTTTACAAGTCCGCGCGCTACTTCGCAGTCGTTTTTATCCACACATTTAACGAGCTCACCTCTTTTAAAAGACCCGATAACCTTTGTAATCCCAATAGGAAGCAAACTAAAATTCTTTTCTTTGACAGCCTCGACTGCCCCTGAATCTATCACCAAACACCCTGAATGTTTTAGTTGCCCAAGAAGCCATTGCTTTCTCGCATTTAACGGTTTCTGATTAGAATATAAAAATGTTCCAAGTTCCTCACAATCCATTAATCTCTGGATCACATTATCTACACGCCCACCTGCAATTAAGGTTTCACAACCAGAATTTGCTGCAATTTTTGCAGCTTTTATCTTGGAAATCATACCTCCCCTTCCAAACAGCCCCGCGCCCCCTGCATACTTCATTAAGTTTTTATCCTCAATTGAAATACTGCTAATCAGTCGGGCATCACTATCATGAGTTGGGTCGGCACTATATAATCCATCTTTATCCGTTAATAAAAGCAAAACATCTGCATCGATTAGATTTGCAATAAGCGCTGCTAGCGAGTCGTTATCACCAAATCTTATTTCCTCAGTGGACACACTATCGTTCTCATTAATTATTGGAATCACGCCTAAACTAATCAGATTCTTTAAAAGATTTCTAGCATTTAAATATCGTTTGCGATTAGCAAAATCATCATGATCAATTAAGATTTGAGCCGTTATTCTGTCATAGTTTCGAAAACACCTATCATAGCAATTCATCAGGCCTGTCTGCCCCACAGCAGCAGCGGTCTGCAACTGATCAATCTTCCTAGAGTTCAAATTTAATCCTAATCTAAGCATTCCCTCGGCGATTGCTCCAGAGGAGACGATTACAATTTCTTTCCCAAGATCTTGCATTTGAGAAACTTGATGACAAATGCTATTTATGAAGTTTTGATCCAATCCGGTTCCATCATTGGTTAAGATCGAGCTACCTAACTTAATAACAATTCTAGATACTTTTTTTATTGCTTCGCGATCCATCAAAAACTATTCCACATAAAAAGTTGTTACGTCTTCTTCTATTTTCGAATCTTTAATTTTTCGAGTCTTGCGTTTGCTTTCAGCTAACTTACTTATTTGCATTTTAGCTTCCATAAAAATCGCGTTTCGAACCTTTTCAGCATT
Source organism: uncultured SAR92 cluster bacterium (assembly GCA_902527245.1). Taxonomy (GTDB): domain Bacteria; phylum Pseudomonadota; class Gammaproteobacteria; order Pseudomonadales; family Porticoccaceae; genus AAA300-D14. The sequence continues at coordinate 128,537 of CABZOI010000006.1, forward strand.
TTTTTTCGCTTCGGAGTCATTAATCTCTCTCGATCGCTCATCATTTAAGTAATCTCCAATGGAGTTGCACAATAAATCTACTCCTTGTCCTGTTGCGGCAGAGATTAAAAACGAAGGACCTATCCAACCCACATCTTTAACAAAATTTTTTAATAATTTTTTATGCTCATTAACATCAAATAAATCAGCCTTATTTAAAATCAACCATCTACTTTGGCATGCCAATGTTGGACTGAATTTCTCGAGTTCTAACTCAATTTCTCTAAAAGCTTCTTTTGGAGATGTTTTATCCATTGGAGATACATCAACTATATGCAGCACAAGTTTGGTTCTCGTCAAATGCTTCAAAAATCTTATACCTAAACCTGCTCCCTCCGCAGCCCCCTTAATGACTCCCGGAATATCAGCGATCACGAACGAACGATCATTGCCAATATTAACAACACCCAAGCTAGGGATCATTGTTGTAAAGGGGTAATCCGCTATTTTAGGTTTTGCTGCAGAAACTTTGTTCACAAGGGTAGATTTACCAGCGTTTGGCAATCCGAGTAAACCCACGTCCGCTAATAACGATAGCTCGAGTTTAATCTCTCTAGATTCGCCCTCTTTACCAGGAGTTGTTTGTCGTGGAGTCCTATTTTTGCTCGATTTGAAGCGAGTATTGCCTAGACCATGAAAACCACCTTTAGCAATCAGTAATTTTTGATCTGGCTTATTTAAATCACCGATTAACTCACCAGTTTCCAATAAACTGACAATAGTTCCTAAGGGGACAGGAATAATCAGATCCTCACCTTTTTTTCCTGTGCAGTCTGAACCGGCACCCGCCTGCCCATTTTCAGCCTTGAATAATCTTGTGTAACGGAAGTCTATTAGCGTATTCAATTCTAACTTTGCTTGAAGAAAGACACTGCCACCATCACCACCATCACCTCCGTCGGGTCCTCCTTTCGGAATAAATTTTTCGCGTCTAAAACTTAAGCATCCATTCCCACCATTACCTGCGACAACTTTTATTGTGGCTTCATCAACAAATTTCATTCAACATGATCCCTAAAAGCTGACTAACTCGAGTCAAAACAGTAAATCTTAATTTTAAATAAAAAAAAAGCCCCTTGTGGGGCTTTCAACTGGTTCGTTTTCAAAACTACAGAGGAATAACCTGCGCATATTTCCTATTTTTTGGGCCCTTTTGCACAAAGTTAACGGTACCATCGGCCGTAGCAAAAAGAGTATGATCTTTCCCCACTCCAACATTATCGCCAGCGTGAAACTTTGTACCCCTCTGTCTAACAATAATACCTCCCGAGTTAATCGTCTGACCACCATATACTTTTACCCCAAGACGCTTACTTTCAGAATCTCTTCCGTTACGCGTACTTCCACCTGCTTTTTTATGAGCCATTAATCTTTCCTCTTTGGAGCCGAAGCTCTAATACCTGTAATTTTAATTTCAGTATACCATTGCCTGTGACCTTGAGTAGAGCGCGAATGTTTTCGTCGTCTAAACTTCACGATGGTTACCTTATCACCTTTCCCATGTGAAACAACTTCGCCCGTTACCTTACTTCCTTTTACTCTTGGGTTGCCAATCTTAACATCTTTGCCTTCACCCACCATCAACGCTTCACCAAAATCGACCTTTGCGCCTGTGGCAATCTCAAGCTTTTCCAACTTTAAAGTCTCACCTTTTTGTACTCTATGTTGTTTACCACCACTTTTAATTACTGCAAACATTTTAATCACCGACTGGTCTTTTGAATTTATATTACTCCCAAGGCGCGCAATTCTAATTCAAGAGTGAATTCATAGCAAGTACTTGGGAAGATTCTGTAGCTCTCGCAAAAGTAATGTAAATGCCGCTTTATTTAAGCCATATAATACTAGCATTTCTGCCCGTAATTCCATCACGTCGATACGAGTAAAACAACTCTGAATTTCGGTAACTACAGAAGTTACCACCATATATTTTTGAAATGCCATACAGCTCGAAATCCATTCTCGCAAGCTCGTATAGATCTGCAAGCAATTTATTCTCCCCCCACTTTTCAAAGGCTGCTTTAATTCGATTTTTTTCCACTAAATTCTCTGCATGATCACAAAAATATTCCCTTACTTCATATCCCACTTCAAATACCTCTGAACTTATCGCGGGACCTAAGTACGCGATAACATCCTCGCTCGAAGATTCAAACATGTCTAGCGCTCTTTTTATAATGCCACTCCCTAAACCTCTCCATCCAGCATGAATCGCAGCAATTTCTTTCTTTTTTGTACTGCAGATCAAAATAGGAAGACAGTCAGCAGTCAAAATACCACAAGGTTTGTCTAACTCCTTACAATAAAAACCATCTCCGTCAGATAAAGAATAATCATGAGTTACGTTTATTATCTTATTCCCATGAACTTGATTCAGCCATATTGGTTGACGAGGTAATGATAGATTTTGGCACAATTTTTCACGGTTATTTTGAACTATTTCAATATCATCTCCGACATGGATTGCCATATTATTACTTGCGTAAGGTCTTTTGCTGTTACCTCCAAATCTATAAGTTACTACTGACCTAACAAACGGGGGACAAGGCCAGTCAGGACTAAAAAAGTTTGGATGATTACTCCTCATGTGACAAGCAATCTAAAAGCAGTTGGACATCATTAGGGAGCTTTGATGTGCAATGAATAGCCTTCCCTGAAATAGGATGAGACAACTCAAGGGAATTGGCATGTAATGCTTGTCGTTTTAGCTGAGAGATAGCTATTTTAAGAGCATCTGATATCCCTTTTGGAAATCTAGATCGTCCCGAATAAATTGGATCTCCGACAATTGAGTGGCCAATGTGAGCCATATGGACTCTTATTTGGTGTGTTCTGCCGGTATCTAATTCGATTCCAATATGGGAGAAATCCTGAAAACGCCGAATTACTTTATAAAAGGTTCTAGCCTCTTTTCCTTTCTCTGAAACAGCCATTAACTTTCTATTTTTTTGATGTCTGCCAATAGGCTTATCGACCGATCCACCACTGATCAAATTTCCCACGACAATTGCCTCATACTTTCTTTTTATATCCCTGCTCTGAAGCTGTGCTACTAAATTACTATGCGCTTGTAGTGTTTTCGCGACAACCATCAGTCCAGTTGTATCCTTATCAAGACGATGCACTATTCCAGCTCTAGGGAGCGTTACGAGCTCTGGATAATGAAAAATAAGTCCGTTGAGGAGAGTTCCGGACCAATTTCCAGCACCAGGATGAACAACCAAATCACGGGGTTTATCAATTACAACAATACTTTGGTCATCGTAAACAACATTAAGCGGTATCTTTTCTGGAGCAAACTCAACTCTCTCATTAATTTCTACTTCAAGCTTTACTTGTTCACCACCTTTGACCTTATATTTTGGAGGATTTACGTGACCGTCCAAAGTTATAAATCCATCTCTGATCCATTGAGTCAAGCAAGATCTGGAAAACTCAGGAAACAATATAGCAGTCACTTGATCAAATCGACTGCCTTTTTCACTGGCTGGAACTTCCGCAATTTTTTGTTCTTTACTAATCAACCTAATTGAGACCTCAAATCTTTCTGGGAATTCAGGCGAAGTTTCTAAACAACAAAGTTTTTTGTTAATTTAACAATGTGTTGAATTTAATTATAATGGTTTTGCGGGTTCATTACTCGTAAAGTAAAACTCAAAAAAACAATGTAAGTAGGTTTTATGTGGCTGATTAGAACTCTTAATTATATTTTTTTACTAATCGTCTTATCATCTTGCGCTTGGTTGAGTGAGGACGTAGAAGACGATCAAGGCATGGTGACCGAGCGAGACTTCTATGAGAAGATTCAAGAAAGTTTGAGTGCAAATAATTGGTCTCTGGCGATAAGTAATTTGCAGTTACTCGAATCACAATTTCCATTTGGAAATTATGCAGAGCAGGGACAACTCGAACTTATATATGCCCACTACAAGACAAATGATTATGAATCAAGTATAGCTGCTGCAGACCGTTTTATTCGACTTCATCCTCAGCATAAGAATGTTGATTATGCATTTTATGTCAAAGGACTATCGCAAATCGCCCAAAGCGAAGGTTTTCTGGATAATTATATGCCAACCGATGCCAGCATGAGGGATATTGGTGATGCGAGGTTAGCTTTCACCACGTTGTCAGAATTAATTGAGAATTATCCAGATAGTCCCTATGCCTTCGACGCACGCCAGAGGTTAATAAGTATTCGGAATCGAATGGCAAGAGCAGAAATTCACGTAGCCAATTATTACTTTACCAGAGGCGCCTACATGGCTGCTGCAAACAGAGGTAAATATGTTGTTGAGAATTTCCAACAAACTCCTGCCGTCCCAGATGGTCTAGCTGTAATGATTCAGGCATACAAACTACTAAGTTTGGATGATCTAATAGAGAATCCATTGCAAATTCTAAATAAAAATTATCCTGAGCATCCATCACTAAACGATGATGGCACCTTCAATTTCGATCATGCTGTTGCTAATTCAAATGGAGGGATTCTTGACAGACTCTCACTTGGATTAATTCAGAGAGAGAACCCACCTAAGTTTGACAGTCGAGAAATTTTTGATAAACCCACGATTGAGGGGAAAAAACAAAAAAGAAATGAGAAAAATGAGACATCCTCAATACTAAATCGTATTACTTTTGGAGTTGTTAACTAGGATACATCAGTCAGGAATTCAGATATGGACAAGCTCAGTATCATTGAAGAAATGAAAGTTGCACCGGAAATTGATCCAAAAATTGAGATCAATTCACGTGTGTCGTTTATACAAAATCAGCTCGAGCAAGCGGAATCCAAAACGCTCGTTTTAGGAATAAGTGGTGGCGTAGATTCCTTTACGTGCGGACGTCTAGCTCAGCTAGCAATAGATGGTTTAAATAATAAATACAACAGCGAAGAGTATAAATTCATTGCTGTCAGACTGCCCTACGGCAGTCAAAAGGATGAAGACGCCGCACAACGCTCTTTGGACTATATTAAGCCATCTGTTACGCTGACCGTTAATATAAAGAATGGGGTTGATTCTATAAACTCAAGTGTCTGCGACACCCTATTGACTAATAAATTACTACCAAATGAAGAAGCAATTGATTTCGCTAAAGGTAATGTAAAAGCAAGATTACGCATGTCATCGCAATATGAAATTGCTGGCTTGCTCGGAGGATTGGTTCTAGGAACCGACCACTCCGCAGAAAACATAACAGGGTTCTACACCAAGTTTGGTGATGGAGCGTGTGACCTTGTGCCTTTGTTTGGTTTGAGCAAACGACAGGTTCGTCGGGTAGCCAAAGAACTGGGTGCGCCCAAAGAAATTTACGATAAAACTGCCACGGCTGATCTTGAATGTCTTAGTCCACAGAAAAAAGATGAAGATGTTTTAGGGTTATCCTATGACAGCATCGATGATTTTCTTGAGGGGAAGCCAGTATCAGCCGAAGTCGAGCAAAGGCTCACCCAGATATATCTGCGGACACAGCATAAGCGTCTCCCAATCGCGACAATGTACGACTAAGAAGTAGTTTAGAGCTCATCCTTGGACTAGCCAATAAAGTTGGTACGACCGAGTGGACTCGAACCACCGACCCCCACCATGTCAAGGTGGTGCTCTAACCAGCTGAGCTACGGTCGTACTTCGAAAGCGTGGCTATTCTAATTCGATACAAGTACGTTTTCAAATCAATCGGTCACGTTCTTCTAGTGAATATAGACTTAGACAGCACGTGGTATAACGCTCATCTTCTTAATTATCGGTGGACTTGACATCAAACCTTTAAAACTTGGACCAGACTCTTTTATATGATTCGCTGATCTGTGTGCATCAACCGCTGCCTCGTCTTCGTAGAGCTCCATAACTAAATACTTTCCGTCATCATCTCTGCAAAGTTCATAAAGAATATTCCCTGGCTCATTTGCGTTGACTTTAGAAACCAGACTTAACATTGCTTCCTCAAATCTTTCCTCACACCCTGGCTTTACCATCATTTGTGCTGTTATTGCAATCATAGATATCTCCAAAACTATTTTTTGTTTAATGCACTAATGTTCATTTAGAATCACTATCTAATTATATAGCCATAATAAAAAAACAAGTAAATTGACTAAACAG
>CABZOI010000007.1 GCA_902527245.1 uncultured SAR92 cluster bacterium
GGACCTATGACGGAACGGGACCAACGGTGGTAATTACTAGCCCAACAGTGAGTAGTGGAGATACATCTAATGATACATCGATTTCATTAACCTTTACTTTTAGTGAAGCAACAATAAGATTTACTGAGGAGGACATAACCGTCAGTGGTGGGTCTGTGAGTAATTTTTCTGCAACAAGTTCAACTGTTTATACCGCAACTTTTGCTCCAACTAGTGATGGGGCAACTACAATTTATGTGGAACCAGGTAGGGTTACGGATGCCTATGGCAACAATAGCTCCGCCGCTTCACAATTTAATTGGACTTATGATTCGAGCGCTCCAACGCTCGCTGTTGTGACTGCTGTTGCGACGCCTGGCAATGATACAACACCAAGTTTTGTGTTTAGCAGTGATGAAGCAGGGACAATTACCTCTAATGTAAATGAAGGTTTTTCAACCTCAACTTCCGCTTCTTATGGGTATAACACCATCACATTCAATACTTTAGATGATGGCACTTACTCAGGGAAAACTATTACCGTGACCGATGCGGCCGGCAATGCAAATTCATTAACAATTCCTGATTTTGTAATAGAGACAGTCGCGCCCACGATGACAATTTCAAGTGCTACTGTGACCAGCGGAGACACAAGTAATGATGATTCAATCTCACTGACATTTACATCCAGTGAGGCGACTGCAAATTTTGTAGTAGGTGATGTAACGGTATCAGGCGGTTCATTAAGTAATTTTGCTGCATCTAGCACATCTGTATACACAGCAACTTTCACACCAAGCTCTGCTGGAGGGACCTCTATTGATGTTGGAGCAGGTGTATTCACAGATGCGGCAGGAAACGGAAATACCGCCGCAAGTCAGTTCACTTGGACATATGATAATTCATCAGCAGAGCTGAGCAACGTAATAATATCGTCAAATAATGCGACTAGCACGTTGGCTAAAGTCGATGATGTTGTTACCTTAGCGTTCTCTGCCAATGAAACTATCAACACGCCAACCATCTCATTTGCGTCTGGTGGTGTCTCAATTGGGGCTAATAGAGTTTCGGTATCTAATACCGCGGGAAATAATTGGTCTGCGTCGTTTACGCTTGCGTCAAGCGATACAGAGGGTGCAGTGACTTACAGCATTGCTTACTCTGACAGTAGTGGAAATGAGGGAGCTGCAGTAACAAGTGGTTCTGGAAGTGTAACCTTCGATAAAACACGACCCGTATCCTCTATCTCTAATACTCAGGTAGGAAACGGTGGAGCTATTAACGTCGCATCCATTGCCTTTGCATTTGGATTGAGCGATTCAACGACAGAATTTAGTGCGTCAGATATTTCAGTCTCTGGAGGCACGCTAAGTAACTTCTCCGGAAGTGGAAAAGATTACTCAGCAACATTTACCTCAGACGGTGATGGCACTAAGACGATTCAGATTGTTAGAGCTGCCTATACGGACGCTGCGGGCAATGTGAGCTGGGCAACTGGCGAGTTCAGTTTCACCTATGATGGGACGTTCCCAACGATAGATGTATCGAATATGTATTCCAAGATTATCGATGGAATGACTGATCTGGGAACGGCAACTGCCGACGAAGACGTTACTTGGTCAATATCTGGAACAGGCGTCTCTATTAGTAGCTCAGGGACTGTCACACTTGACTCTCCTGCTGATCATCTGGTTGCCGAATCTCATACATTTACGATTTCTGCTTCCGACAGTGTAGGCAATAATCGTCATGTAACCATGACGGTGGAGGTTGGCGATGTGACCGCGCCGACCATAGACTACAGTAACTTAGTTCACACAATAGACGAAGGTGAGACTGCCTTAGGTTATGTCACCTCCTCAGAGACCGTAACTTGGTCAATTGAGGGGGCTGGGGTATCCATAAGTAGTGATGGTGTGGTGACATTAGATTCGCCAGCTAGTTATGCCGAGGCTAGCACTCACTCTTATCGTGTAACAGCAACTGATGAAGAGGGAATCTTTAGAGAAGGCTTCTTATTCACTGTCTTTGTCAATGATACGACTGCGCCGGTGATAACACTTGTGGGTTCCGCTTCGGTCGAAAGTGAACTTGGCTATACTTACACTGATGAAGGTGCAACAGCGGTTGATAACAAAGATGGCACAATTACCTCTGAGATAACCACGGTCAACTCAGTAGATGTAGACAATGAGGGTACCTATACCGTCACCTATGATGTTACAGATGCAGCTGGAAATGTGGCAACACAAGTTGTTCGAACTGTTACAGTCACGCCAGATGCCACGTTGCCCGTGATTTCGCTCTCTGGCGATTCTTCGGTAACTGTCGAGGCTGCAACAAGCTACACAGACGATGGAGCCTCGGCTACAGATAATATTGATGGCGATGTTTCGGCGAGTATAACCACCGTTAATAATGTTGATATCAATGTTCCAGGCACTTACGCTGTGACCTACAACGTGAGTGACTCAGCTGGGAACGCTGCGACAGAAGTAGTTAGAACCGTTAATGTTGTTGATACGACAGCTCCTGTTATAACGCTATCTGGAGGCTCGGAGGGCACAACTGCTGAAACTCCATATTCCACTAATGATCCGGTAGGTAATGGGCCTGATGGTGAGTTAAATACTGCTGATGATGTTGTCATTAAAGATCTTTTCGCAGTGGAGGGATTAACTTTTGTAAGACCCCCTCTTGGTGGAGAAGCAGCGGCAGGCACCTGGGGCACAGCTGCAGGTCGTGATTTAAACCGTGTGGGTACTAACCGCTACTTTAGAAAGTTTACATGGGAAAAAGCACGTGATTGGTGTGTCAGCATTAATGCTCGATTGGCAACTGGTGCAGAGATTACATCACATATTATTCCTGTGGTAGGCCCAAGCTCCGATGGTACGTGGGAGTCTGAGCTTAATTGGCCGCAACAGGCTTCGCATTATTGGACCGGCAGCATTGCAGGCGATGATGATGGATCAGAGTCGCGTCATAAGGCCTTCATTACTTACAATACGAATAACGGCAACTCAGTGCATCAGGTTCAAGGGCGAGCCAATACGACTAAGCTTTGGCCGCTCTGCGTCATAGAAACAGAAACGGCATCAGAGGGAAGTGCTTCAATAACTCATGAGCAAGGCACAACCTATACAGATGCTGGTGCAACAGCACTAGACTCAGTCGATGGTGTCGTTGAAGTAGAAACAACCGGATCCGTGGATGATGGAACTGCAGGAACGTACGTCCTTACATACACTGCCACGGATAATGCGGGTAATAGTGCAACCAGAGACAGAACTGTCACCGTGGCAGATACCGTTAGTCCGGTAATAACTCTAATCGGTGATGCAGCGTTAAGCTTTGAAGTCGCCCCAAGTGGAACGGTGTATGAAGATGCCGGAGCGACTGCAACTGATGGTGCTGATGGGGATATTTCAGCGAATATCACAGTCACAGGTAGTGTCGATCTCACAACAGTCGGTACTTATACTTTAACCTATTCGCTAACTGACGCCGCTGGTAACGAGGCAACTAGCGTCACACGAACCATTACGGTTACGCCAGATGTTACTGTTCCAACGATAACATTACTGGGTGATTCGGCACAGAGCTATGAGATGGGCACGGCTTATGTAGATGCTGGCGCAACTGCAGCTGACAATATAGACGGGGATATTACCTCCCAGATAGTGCTCACTATAAGTAATTCATCTGGAGCAACACTTTCATCAGTTGATATTCTTACACCAGATACATATACCCTAACGTATTCAGTTGAGGATGCGACAGGCAATGCAGCAGTGTCTGTAATTAGAATCGTTGAAATTACACCTGATGTGACGATACCTGTCATTACACTGGTCGGAGAGAGCCCGATAACACTGGAGCGTTACACTCCATATGTGGATGCTGGAGCGACTGCAACCGATAACATTGACGGAGACATTACGTCGAGTATTGTGACGATCAATACAGTCGACACAACCAAAGTTGGGACATATGTTATTACTTATAACGTGAGTGATGGCTACGGAAATCCGGCAGCTGAGGTTTCTAGAACGGTTACAATTATCCCAATTGCAATTTCCTTATCGGCGCCTTCAGATATCACTGTCAACGCAACTGGTCATCTGACATATGTGGATATAGGAAGTGCTTCAGTATCAGCGGGAGAGGGTGAGGTTACAGTTTCTCCGAGTCAAATGGGTCCGTTTGAATCAGGAATGTACGAGATAACCTGGACCGCAGAGGATAGTGTTGGAACGACAGCCGTGGCATTACAGAAGGTGAAAGTAATACCCATGGTTAACCTTGGACCAGCAATGACAGTTACTGAGGGTAATAGTATCCAGATACCTGTCTCATTAAGTGGACATTTGGCCGATGCCTCGATGTCAGTAAATTACTCAATTACTGGCACAGCAGTTGAGACAGAGGATTATGTGAGCGCTGGTACAGCAGTGATGATTGAAGGATCTGATATGGCAGCGATGATAAATATTGATATTGTCGCAGATACTGTTGCCGAATCAGATGAAACATTGACGATCACGTTAATACCTGAATCACTCACCGGTGCCGGACCAGGCTCAACAATGGAGCAAACGATTACAATTAGCGAGCAAGATTTGCCACCAAAAGTATCTATGCATGCGAGTCAAGCTTCAGTAATGCCAATAACTACTGTTGCAAAGGATTCCGGAATGGTTGATGTTGTTGCAAGCGCGTCTGATCCAAACTCAGGCTCTAGCTTCACTTATACATGGGGTGGTGCTTACAACACGTTACCCGGTGTTATCGACAATGGTAATACCTTGTCTTTCGATCCTTCGACTATGGATTCTGGTGTGATAAGCGTATCCGTGGAGGTCAGCGATGGAGTAAACACCACTATGGCCTCAATATTGCTTAATATTGTCACAAGTATGCCTACGTTATCAGCTGACAATGATTCAGATGGTGATGGTGTTGATGATTTAACAGAGGGTGTTGGCGATGACGATATGGATGGAGTGCCAAATTATTTGGACAGCATAACATCCTCAAATGTCATACCGACTGCATCATCAGTAGCTCAATCTGAAGCCGGAACGTCGATATCTCTGGGCACAATTGCGCTCGGTAATGGTGATCATGATGTGTCAGTATCTGAGGCTGATGTGGCTGCGATTGATACCGCCGATGTTGGCTTTGATTACATCGAATTGAGTGATTTTGTTATCTCGGGAGCGCAGCCTGGACACTCTTATATGGTGACCATACCGTTATCGGTACCCTCAAGCTCAACCGCGACATACCGTAAGTATGTAAATGAAAATATAGGTTGGCAAATGTTTGCCGAGGATGCGAGCAACATGATTATGTCGGCTGATTCTTCAAATGGAGTTTGTCCAGCTGCAGGTAGCGATGAGTATGGGCCTGGTTGGTACATCGGTGATGATTGTCTCCAGTTAATGATTGAAGACGGTGGGCCTAACGATGCTGATGGAGTGGCAAATGGTGTCGTGATTGATCCAAGTGGCGTTGCAGAGAAATTCATTGGAACGCCAAGCAGTAACTCATCCGCTGTGCTTGGAACGAATACTCTCGATGCAAATGGAACAGACAGCACCTCTTTGACTGTTACGGTTTTGGATGGCTCAGGCAATCCGCTGGAACATATGAGCGTTTCCGGCAGTATTGGTATATCTGGAGCAACTGTGAGTGCATTCTATGAAGAGGGTGAGGGTGTGTATTCGGCAACTGTAACAGCTGGGACTGTTGCGGGCTCTGAATCGGTGTCAATAGATATAAGTAATGGTCAGACAAGTGTAACAATTAGCTCAGATCAGCTTACATTGAACGACGTTACTCCTGTAACTCCCGAGGAGCCTGCTACTGGCGGCGGTGGTGGCTGTTCGGTAAGCACCGACACCTCTAGTGATAACACTCTGATAATGATGTTATTGGCTGCAGCCTTATTGTTAATCAGGCGTCGGTATTATCAGAATCAATAGGTAATAGCCCCTGAAAAGGGGCTTTTGCTTGCTGAAGGATATTTGCAGAGTTCTTGCGTTTTAGAATTTTGGAAATGAGATTACCTGTAGATATTAATTTCTGTAAATTAATCCCATGCTCTATACCCAAGTCATTTAGAAGGTTTACTACGTCTTCAGTCGCGACATTACCGGAGGATCCGGGCGCATATGGGCATCCACCTAATCCAGCTACGGAAGCATCAATAGAGGAGATGCCGTATGAGAGTGCTATCTGAATATTTTCAATAGCTCTCCCGCGAGTGTCGTGCATGTGCATTGCTATTTTATCGATGGGAAGAGATTCACTAAGTTCTTCGATTATTAACTTTGTTTGCTCAGGTGTTCCGACACCATTAGTATCCGAAATAGCAACTTCATAGCATCCCAGCTGCAATAGCTTTTCACATACAAACACAACATTCTTAATATTAATTTCTCCCTCATATGGACAACCGAATGCGCAGGATACATATCCTCTTATCTGCAAATTATGCTGTTGTGCCTCCAAAACAACTTCAGTAAATCGATCTAAACTTTCCTCAATTGAGCAATTAATATTTTTTTTACTGAAGGTTTCCGACGCAGATGCAAATATGGCGATTCTGGGAACTCTTGATTTTACTGCAGAAGCGAGTCCTTTGAGATTGGGAACTAAGGCACTAAACGTTACGTCATTATCGTTATGTAATTTAAGAGCATGGATCAATTCAAGACTATCTGCCATTTGGGGAACCCATTTCGGACTCACGAAGCTGCCAGCCTCAATGCTTTTTAATCCTGATTTCACTAGAAGATTAACAAGGTTTATCTTATCTTCCAGCGTGATAGTTTGATCTTCATTCTGTAACCCATCTCTGGGTCCAACTTCATTTATGATAACTTTTTGAGGATATTTAATAGTCATAAATAAAGTATAATTTACATTTAAATAATCTAATAAAATATTGATTATAAAGCCAAATAATTGCCTTTATAAAAAATTAATGGCTCTTGATCCTTGTTCTCAATAGTCTCAACCTGTCCCACAATTATCACATGGTCTCCGCCATCATATAAATTTCTGGTGGTACACTGAAAACATACGCTAAAATCTGAAAGAATTGGAATTCCGTTCAGACCAGTATTACAAACAATGTCCTCGAATTTATCAACACCCGTTTGTGCAAACTTATCGGATAAGGCGGCTTGATTTTTCGTTAGGACATGAACGGCAAATGATTGTGCATCCATAAATGTGTCAAAGCAGTTAGAATCTCTCCCAATGCTCCAGAGAATAAGTGGAGGATCTAGAGATACAGAGTTAAAACTGTTCACGGTCATACCGACTTTTTCATTGTTAGCGGATGATGTTGTCACAATCGTCACTCCCGTAACAAATGCACTAAGACTCTCTCTGAATTGTCTTGAGTCGAATTTAGAATTGAGATTCTTGTCGTTCATATTACCTATCATTTGTCCTCTAGAATCTTATCGGCAAGCGAATCATCGCGGTTGTTGTTGATATATGCAAGTTTAATTTGGTTGGTAACAACTCAGGAGCTTTGATTAAGCAAATCTTTCATGTGAGATTTTTGGCGTACTGAGTTTGATCTTATTTCTTGCATTGCAATGAAGCCATGACATTAAATATAAATAGTTGCTGATTTTAAGGTGCTATGGCAAAATTCCGCACTTTCTTTGTGCGTAATTAGCTCAGATTCATAGCAAAAATTGTGATGACTAGCATCGTGCGAGAGTGGCGGAATTGGTAGACGCGCTGGATTTAGGTTCCAGTGGGGTGACCCGTGAGAGTTCAAGTCTCTCCTCTCGTACCATTTTTAATCAAAAGGATTTTTATGAAGGTATCAATCGAATCTACCCAAGGGTTGGAAACGACACTAAAAATAGTGATTCCGTCCTCCAATATTGAAGCAAAAGTCTCCGAGAGATTACAAAAGGCGGCGAAGACAGTTGCGCTTAAGGGTTTTAGAAAAGGGAAAGTACCTGTTAGGGTAGTCCAACAGCACTTTGGACGTGGTATACGCCAAGAAATAGTTGGTGAGGCTATTAACACCGGCTTTACCGATGCGATATCAAAAGAAAAACTAAATCCAGTGGGACAACCAAAAGTAGATATTCTTGAAGATAAAAAAGGCAGTGATCTAGAATTTACTGCGACATTTGAAGTGTTGCCAGACCTGAAGTTGTGTGATTTGAAGAAAATCAAAGTTGCTCGTCCGGTTGCTGATATCAAGGCGAAAGACATCAAAAATATGATAGAACAACTTCGCGATCAGCAATCTAAATTCATCATCTCTAAAAAGAAAGCGATTGATGGCGACAAAGTGAACTTAAATTACTCTGGCACCAAAGGTGGTAAAGAGTTTGAGGGTGGTCAGGGCCTAGATCAAGACTTGGTGCTGGGATCAAACACTATGATCCCTGGATTCGAAGACGGGATCATTGGAATGACCGCTGGAGAAAGCAAAGTATTAGATTTGAAGTTCCCTAAAGATTATCACGCCGAAGATTTAAAAGGTGCGAAAGTAAAATTTAAGGTTGAAGTTAACTCTGTTTCTTCCAAGACACGTCCCAAGTTAGACGATGAATTCTTCAAACTATTTGGAGTCACTGAGGGTGGTGAGAAAAAATTCAAAGAAGAAGTTGAATCTAATATGGAAAGAGAGCTGAACAATGCAGTCAGAACGAAACTCAAAAACAGGGTTATGAATCAGCTTTATGATTTAAATCCTGTCGATGTTCCTAAAACCTTACTAACGAGTGAGATAAATCAGCTAAAACAACAAACAATCCAACAATTCGGGGGTGGTCAGAAAATAGATATGGACATGCTGCCTGATGATATGTTTCAGGATCGTGCGCACAGAAGGGCAGCTCTAGGTATAATTGTCTCAGAGTTGGTAAAGCAAGAAAATATTAGTGCTGATGCTGATCGAGTAAAAGCACGTGTTGAAGAAATCGCATCAACTTATGAAAAACCCTCCGAGGTGGTTGAGTATTATTATAGCAAGCCTGAGGTCCTAAATTCAGTTGAAGCTATGGTTCTGGAAGATCAAGTAACAGAGCTGGTTCTGTCCAAGGCAGTTGTAAAAGAAGAAAATATCTCGTACGAAAAGGCGGTGCAGCCTGATCCTGAGCCCTCACCAAAGGAAAAAAAGAAGCCAAAAACAAAGGCGCAAACAAAAGCAAAAGCAAAGACGAGTAAAAAGCCAAAAGTTAAAGCAAAAGCAAAGGCAAAAACGAAGACTGTAAAAAAGAGTGGCGATTAGTTTCAATCCGCTGTAATGAGATACTCGTAATTTAAATTGATTTGAAGTGGTGTAATGTATGCCTGTAATAAAAAATGAGAAGCATGATGTTCTAGCGAGTGGTTTAGTGCCAATGGTGGTTGAGCAAACTTCCCGAGGAGAGCGTGCGTTCGACATATACTCTAGGCTCTTGAAGGAGCGTGTTATTTTCCTAGTGGGTCAAGTTGAAGACCATATGGCCAATCTAATTGTAGCGCAGATGTTGTTTTTAGAATCGGAGAATCCAGAGAAAGACATTCATCTGTATATTAACTCTCCTGGAGGGTCGGTAACTGCTGGATTATCGGTTTACGATACAATGCAATTCATAAAGCCTGATGTCAGCACAATGTGTATAGGTCAAGCTTCGTCGATGGGGGCTTTCCTTCTCGCGGCAGGCGCAAAAAGTAAGAGATTTTGTTTACCCAACGCAAGAACAATGATCCATCAGCCAAGTGGTGGTGCTCAAGGGCAAGCAACAGACATACACATACAATCGCAAGAGATTCTAAAAATGAAACGTAAACTTAATGAGCTGCTAGCTCATCATACTGGGCAAAGTGTCGATAAGATAACTGAAGACACTGAGCGCGATAACTTCATGGACGCAGAGGAATCAAAGGTCTACGGATTAATCGATGAGGTTCTAGACAAAAGGAAATAGAAATATTAACCTGATTGTCTTGACGATGTGGGCGTCCAAAGATAAGGAGTATTCATGACAGATAAAGGTGGACTTAGCGATTCCGGAAAACTATTGTTTTGCTCATTCTGTGGGAAGAATCAAAATGAGGTCAGACGCCTTATAGCGGGACCATCAGTCTATATTTGTGACGAGTGCGTCGACCTCTGTAATGACATAATCTCTGAGGAAGCTCAAACTAATGAATCAGAGTCGAGCAGTGATAAACTTCCGGTGCCTTTGGAAATAAAGAGTATTCTGGATGATTACGTGATTGGCCAAGAAAAAGCCAAAAGAATCCTGAGTGTTGCCGTGTATAACCATTATAAGAGACTTCAAAGCTCTGCCTCTGCAAATCCTGTCAAAGAGCAGATTGAGCTCGGAAAGAGTAATATTTTACTTATTGGGCCAACGGGTTGTGGGAAAACGTTACTTGCAGAAACGCTTGCTAGGCTGCTTGATGTTCCCTTTACAATTGCAGATGCGACCACACTCACTGAAGCTGGTTATGTGGGTGAAGATGTAGAAAACATAATTCAAAAGTTACTCCAAAAATGTGACTATGATGTTGATAAAGCTCAACGTGGCATTGTCTACATTGACGAAATTGATAAGATATCTCGTAAGTCAGATAATCCCTCGATTACCAGAGATGTCTCAGGCGAGGGTGTCCAACAAGCTTTATTAAAGCTGATAGAGGGTACCATAGCCTCGGTTCCACCCCAAGGAGGGAGAAAACATCCCCAGCAAGAGTTTCTTCAGGTGGATACATCAAATATATTATTTGTATGCGGTGGGGCTTTTGCGGGTCTTGAAAAAGTAATTAGAGACCGATCAGCTAAGGGCGGCATTGGATTTAGTGCGGAGGTAATGAGTAAAGACTCGCAGAAGTCGATTGGTGAAACGCTCCTTGAAGTCGAACCGGAAGATCTGATTGGATATGGATTAATACCAGAATTTATTGGAAGATTGCCTGTGGTAGCTACCCTTCAGGAATTAGACGAAGATGCGCTCGTTAGTATCTTGGTCAAACCAAAGAATGCTCTCACTAAGCAATACCAGGCAATGTTCGAAATGGAAAATGTAGATCTAGATTTGAGAGAAGACGCACTAAAGGCAATAGCGAAAAAGGCGATAGAGCGTAAGACGGGTGCTCGAGGTTTGAGATCCATCATTGAAGCGACTTTGTTAGATACGATGTACAAGGTGCCATCTGAATCAGGAGTCATAAAGGTCGTCGTCGATAAGACAGTGATTGATGGAGAAAGCTCTCCAAAACTTGTGTATGAAAAGACAGAATCAGATGCGTCTTTAAGCGAAAGCGAACTGCAAAGCGGGTAATACCTAAAATATTCAAAAACTCCTTGTTTTCTTATTTTTTGCCCCTACTTATTTAGTATGGGTATATTTTTATAAAAGGAATCATTATGACTGAAGATTTAAAACGAGAGATCTTTGCGTTGCCGGTTTTGAGCTTGAGAGATGTAATCGTTTACCCCCACATGGTTATACCCCTCTTTGTGGGGAGAAAAGCCTCCATAGTAGCCCTAGAAAGAGCAATGGAAAGTGATAAAAGAATCGTTCTAGTGGCACAAAAAGACCCTTCGGTTGACAATCCAAAAGAAAATGATATCTACAAGGTTGGGACTGTAGCGACCGTTCTGCAGATGCTCAAATTGCCTGATGGAACCCTTAAGGTTTTGGTTGAAGGTCAAAATCGCTGCAAGTTACTAGAGGTAAAAGATGACGGAAACTTCATTGAGTCGTCAGTTGAAGCACTAGCGTGTCCTAAGGATGTTAGTGAGGAAACTGGCGTTTTGGTGAGGTCAACAAAGGCACTCTTTGAGCAATATGTTAACTTAAATAAAAAGATCCCTGTAGAGGTTGTTTCCACTTTATCGGATATCGATGATGCAGATCGTTTAGCCGACACCGTTGTGTCACATATGACTCTGCCCCTCGACCAAAAACAAATGATTTTAGAATTGGATGTTATCTCTGAGCGTTTAAAAAAATTAATCAGTTTCATTGACTCGGAACTTGATCTTCTAAAAGTTGAAGAGAAAATCAGAGGTCGAGTAAAAAAACAAATGGAGAAAAGTCAGAAGGAATACTACCTAAATGAGCAGATGAAGGCTATTCAAAAAGAGCTTGGAGATCAAGAGGGAAATGCCACAGAGGCTGATATTTTAAGAGAGAAGATTGAAAACTCAGGTATGCCTAAAAGTGCTAATGAAAAGGCTTTTTCTGAATTGAATAAACTAAAAATGATGTCACCAATGTCGGCGGAAGCATCAGTTATAAGAAACTATCTAGATTGGATGGTGAAAATACCATGGAAAAAGCGCACTAAAATAAAGAATGATCTCAACGTTGCTGATAAAGTTTTGAATGCTGATCACCATGGTTTAGAAGAAGTCAAAGAAAGGATTTTAGAGTTCTTGGCGGTCCAAAAAAGAGTTAAAAAGCTAAAGGGCCCTATTTTATGTTTGGTTGGTCCTCCGGGTGTTGGGAAAACCTCGCTGGGTGAATCGATAGCGAAGGCAACCGGGAGAAAATTTGGTCGAATGAGTCTCGGAGGTGTCAGAGATGAGGCTGAGATAAGAGGACATAGACGCACATATATTGGGTCATTGCCGGGCAAATTAATTCAAAAACTATCTAAGATTGGTACCAAAAATCCCCTATTTTTACTTGATGAGATTGATAAAATGGGTATGGATTACAGAGGTGATCCTGCCTCTGCTTTGTTAGAGGTTCTTGATCCTGAGCAAAATCATTCATTCAATGATCATTATTTAGAAATTGATTACGACTTGTCAGAGATAATGTTCATCTGTACTGCAAACTCATTGAATATACCAGGCCCTTTGCTAGACAGAATGGAGATCATAAGAATACCTGGATATACAGAGGATGAGAAAGTTGAAATAGCCGATAAGTATCTGATTCCAAAGCAAATAAAGGCAAACGGTCTCAAAGAATCCGAAATTGAGATAGAGCGAGAAGCCTTGAAAGATACCATCCGATTCTACACGAAAGAAGCGGGTGTTAGAGGGTTAGAAAAAGCAATTGCGAAAATCTGCAGAAAAATCGCTACAAAGCATGTTAAATCGGGGCTGGTTATTAAAGATATGGTCCAGAGTAAATATTTGGAGGAGCTGTTAGGTGTCAGAAAATTTGATTTTGGGAGAGCTGATAGCAAAAACCAGATTGGTCAAGTAACGGGACTCGCCTGGACACAAGTAGGTGGAGAACTTTTAAATATTGAAACCTCAGCTATACCAGGTAGTGGGAAGGTAATAAAAACAGGATCGCTGGGCGATGTGATGCAAGAATCAATTCAGGCAGCGCTCACAGTTGTAAGAAATCGTGCTCAGTCCTTGGGTATTTATAGAAATTTTTATAATGAAAAAGACTTACACATTCATGTCCCAGAAGGGGCAACACCAAAAGATGGGCCTTCAGCAGGGATAGGTATGTGTACATCCATTGTTTCTGTATTGACTGGAATCCCTGTTCGATCCGACACTGCAATGACCGGAGAGATAACGCTGCATGGACAGGTTTTGAAAATCGGGGGGCTTAAGGAAAAGCTTCTTGCAGCTCATCGAGGTGGCATTAAAAATGTAATCATTCCTCAAGAAAATGCAGGTGATCTGAAAGAGGTACCGAAAAATATTACCCAAGACTTGAATATTAAGCCAGTCAGTTGGATTGATGAGGTCTTGCAAATCGCACTGGAATCAAAAACAAAACCCTTGAGTGAGGCCGATTTTATGGGTGAAAACGCAAAAAAATCCCATAGTCGGGAGGATAATAGGCCAAGCACTCACTAGAACGCCTACAAAATGAAGTTTTTTCTTAAGACCGCTTGACCCACCTGGGTTCATATTGGTATAAAGTATGTCAGCGGCGATAAATGCGCTCAAAAGTGAGCCCCCTTATTAACAATTGGGGCTACCCAAGAAAATTTAACTAAAAAAAGGGGAATATTGTGAATAAATCTGAATTAATTGATGCAATTGCATCTGGTGCAGACGTATCTAAAGCTTCTGCTGGAAGAGCTCTTGATTCTGCTATCGGTGCAATTACAGGTGCTTTAAAAAGCGGAGACTCTGTTTCATTAGTTGGCTTCGGTACTTTTTCTGTGAAGCACCGAGCTGCGAGAGCAGGAAGGAATCCTCAGACTGGAGCAGAAATTCAAATAGCCGCGGCAAACGTTCCAAGCTTCAAAGCTGGAAAAGCACTGAAAGATGCGGTGAACTGATAGAATCAAATTTGTAATTATGTTTCAAAGGCGCATTTTAATGCGCCTTTTTTAATGGTTGAGTCATGTTAGAAAGTTTTAGATCAAATATGAAGGGAGTCGCATTAGGAATTACTATTCTTATAGCGGTGGTATTTATTTTTTCTGGCACAGGGACAGTTTTTCTTGCCAATTCTTCTGACGGTGCTGTTGCTTCGGTTGGAGAAGCAGAGATAAGTGAGTTTGATTTATTGCGATCAATAAGTAACCAGAAACAGCAGATTTTGGAACAGAACCCTGATCTTGATACATCATTGATAAGCGATGATATTCTTAGGCCTGCCGCACTTGAAAGATTAATAAGACGCGAGGTGCTTGTGCAAACAGCACAAAAAAACGGACTCAGTATGTCTGAAAGTTCTATTAACTCTGAAATATTAAATGTCGAAGGATTCAAGACAGACGGAAAGTTTGATCAAGATAGGTACAAATTTGTACTTCAAAATCAAGGTTACACGCATGCTTCATTTAAGCAAATGCTTAATAATGATCTCGTTGTCCAGCAACTTATCAGTGGTGTTTCGGAGACGGCTTTTGTCACTGAATTTGAAAATCAATCGCTTGCATCTATATCTGAACAGTCAAGAACATATTATTATTTAACGATCCCAGTGAATAAGTACAGCTCAGAGGTCTCAGTCTCAGACAATGAAATCTCTGATTTTTATCAAAATAATCCAAATGACTTCATGACAGAGGAACAATTAAAGATAGATTACATAGAATTAAAACCAGAAATGTTGGCCGACAAAAATGCGATATCCGAAGAAATGGTACAAACGCGTTTTGAAGCCGAGCTTGCAGATCTTGATTTTACTGAGTCCAGAAGAGTGTCGCACATTTTAATTACTGAAAACAACGATACCTTGATTGATGAGATAAATGCCAAGATTGCAGCGAATGCTTCATTTGAATCCTTGGTGTCTGAATATTCAGAGGATTTTGGTTCAGCATCTGTGGGTGGTGATTTAGGTTTTACCTCTGGTGAAACATTTCCAGATTCGTTTGAAGAGGCAGTTATGGAGTTAAACATAGGAGAGGTCTCAGGCCCTGTTCAGACTGAATCAGGAATACACTTTATAAAGTTAACTGAAATTCAAAAAGACGAGTATGTTTATGAGGATGAGAAAGCACGTATCATGGAGGATCTTGCCAATGAAGCAGTTTCTGAAATTTTTGTGGAGAAGTTGGAAATTTTAAGGGAGCTCAGCTTTAATGCTGAGTCACTTTCGGAAGTCGCAGAGGACGCAGGCTTGTTAGTAAAGACGACTGACTATTTTCCACGCTCTGGAGGAAAGGGAGTCGCGTCAAACAACGTGGTTATCAATGCAGCTTTTTCTGATGAGGTGTTAGTAGAAGGTTATGCTAGCGAGGTTTTAGAATTGGGAGATGACTATTTTACAGTAATAAAGTTAAATGAGTTCAAAGATGAGGAGCTTAGACCTCTTACTGAAGTTAAAGATAGTATTAATGAGAAACTAGCTGATGAAAAATTAGAGATTTTGATGAAAGAA
Organism: uncultured SAR92 cluster bacterium; assembly: GCA_902527245.1. Classification (GTDB taxonomy): domain Bacteria; phylum Pseudomonadota; class Gammaproteobacteria; order Pseudomonadales; family Porticoccaceae; genus AAA300-D14. The sequence goes on from CABZOI010000007.1 coordinate 15,783, forward strand.
GAGTCAGAAAAGCTTTTGGTTGAATTACGTGATGGAGAAACGATTGAGGCGTTAGCTAAAGAAAATAATCTTGATTGGCAAGTTGTTTTATCAGCAAGCAGGCGAGTTACAGAGCAAAATCCTGAAATAAATGCGGAGGTATTTAAATTAAATACGCCAAATGGCAGTCCGACTTATGATTATTTTATCATGAAAAACGGTGATTTTGTGGTGGCCTCTCTTGAGTCCGTATCCAGCGGGGACTACTCTTCCGCTGAAGAATCAGTGCAAAATGGAATAATTACGGCAAATTTATCTATCAATCAAAGTACCGAGTTACAAGGTTTTGAAGAAGCATCGAGAGAAAAACTAACAATCGTTCAATGAGAGTAATTAGATACGCATTGCGTCAACAACGAGAACAAGCGTTTGTCCTGGATGAATATATTTAGCATTTGCAACTGAATTCATTTGTTTAATTTGTTTCACAGATATTGAGAATCTTTCAGCGATTAGATACAAGGAATCGCCAGGCTTGACTTTATAAAAGATTCTTCTCTCATGACGTTGTTCGACTTTACTTGTTTGAATCTGGATTTGAAGAAGTTCACCTGCCTTAATATTTGCTGAAACAAGACCATTTTGGAGCATAATATTCTTAACCGACGTTTTATAAATTTCTGCAATCTCCGAAAGAGTGTCTCCGGGGAGAATTTCATGAGACACGATTTGAGTTGACATTAGACGTTTGCTCGTAATTGGCGTGCCTCGATTGTGAGGAATTTGCAATATTTTGCCTATTTTGAGAATTTCGCTTTGCAGATTATTTCTGGCTTTTATTAACGCAATGGAGGAGTCATGATCAGCAGCAATCCTCGATAAAGTGTCTCCGCGCTCTATTTGATATTCTGAGAAGGGTAGCCAATTATTTGTATCTTCAAGACTAATAAACTCTTGAAAAAGTTTTGCAGCATGTGCGGGGAGAAGAATATTTGAGGTTCGATTAGGTGGGGTAACAGATCTACGATAACCGGGGTTAAATTTTGTGAAAGTGTTATATTGTATGCCCGCAGTTTCAATAATAGTCGAAATTTCAATTTGTTGATTAAGTTCAATTATTTTAAAAACAGGCTTATTTGGTATTGATGGTAAATTGAGTCCTAGTTTATCTTTATTTTTAATTACATATGCTAGCGCTAAAAGCTTAGGCACATAATTTTCGGTCTCAGTTGGAAGTTCTAATCCCCAAAACTGTGTGTTTTTTGAATTTTGTTTATTCTTTTGAATAGCTTTTGATAGGGTACCCTCTCCTCCATTATATGCAGCAAGAGTTAAAAGCCAGTCATTTGAAAATCTTTGGTTGAGGTATTTTAGATAATCTATTGCCACGTTCGTAGATTCGACGACGTCTCGCCTCGCATCAAACCAAAGACTCCTTTCCAAACCCAAATACTTCGCAGTTGAAGGAATAAATTGCCAAAGACCTGAAGCATGACTTTGACTATAGGCAAGTGGATCATAAGCACTTTCAATCACTGGAAGTAATGTAAGCTCCGATGGAAAGTCATTTTGTTTAATTTTTTTATGAATGTAATGGATATATGGCTCAGACTTTTGCAGTACGTTTTTTAGATACACAGGATTGCTTAATAGCCAATCTATCTGATATTTGACCGCTGGCTCTTTCTCGTGGTGATTGAGATTTAATTCGTATGAGATTAAATCCAAGATATCTTCATTAAGGGGTGTTTTATCACTTTGTTGGTTTTGCGAGTGATCATTTAGCTTGTCAGGTTCCACATCAATTATTTGGGTCTTTTCTTGTAACTCTAATTGGTCGGGAAATTCTGAATTTTTAAATTCTGAATCGCTCTCGTTTTGGTCCATCGATGTTATGGTGCATCCGTTACTAAAAATTAAAACACAAAGCAAAAATAAACCAAGAAAACTTCTCGATGCTTTTATATGGAAAGTTTTACAGGTAAATTTTGATTGCTTCATCAAGATATGCTCTACTTTCATTTATGTCACTATTTTAAGAGATAGCCAGGGGTTGGATTTTTTCTTATCGATGGTCGGATTTATTTGGATACTACTTGTTATACGGTGATGAATAATAATAGAAATTGGCTAAATAATCACGCTTCGGTATCTAAAAATATCCTGGAGCAAGAGTATTTGCTCGCAAAAAATATTATATCTAAATTTACCGGTTATCGATTTATGAGCCTCGGAACCAATGCAGATGAAAGGCTCATAAAGTGTTTTGATCACAGTCATAAGTTTTGTTTTAACTCCTCTATCTCTAATAAAAAATTTAATTCAGTGGCGTCTTTTTCACATTTGCCTCTTCCATCAGAGTCAGTTGACTGCATCCTTCTGCAGCATGTGCTGGAGTTTTCTTGTAATCCTCAGTCTATTATCTCCGAAATTTCACGAATTATAGTCTCCGGAGGAAATTTACTAATTTTTATCATAAATCCTCTGAGCCCATTGGGTTTAAATAAATATTTGGTAAACAAATACTCCAAACGTAATGATATTTCTTATTCCCCGCTACGAGTGAAGCGAATCATGGATTGGTTAACGCTTCTAAATTTCGATGTAGATGTCGTAATAAAAGAAAACAGTAATTGTGATTCGACGAATTCGTCAGATACGTACGGAAAAGGTATTGATTATAAATCTTTGCCAATGAAGACTTTCAAGAAATATAGTGAACGTTTGTTTTACAATACATACCTAATTCATGGTGTTAAAAGGCGAAATGCAGGTATTCGAGTTCCGAAAACTGAATGGAAGTTATCAACCCAAAATAAAGTGAACCTGACTGAAACACTGAAGTTAAAGCCTAAAATTAAGACTTGGGATGAACTTAGTGGACTGATATGAAACATGCTGTAGAAATATACACTGATGGTGCTTGTAGAGGAAATCCTGGACCTGGCGGTTGGGGTGCTCTTTTGAGATATGGAGACGTTGATAAACAGCTATATGGCGGAGAGCATCTTACAACAAATAATCGTATGGAATTGAAAGCTGTGATCGAGGCATTATCGGCGCTTAGTAAACCATGTAAAGTTACTTTGACCTCCGATTCAACATACGTATTGAAGGGTATTAGTGAGTGGTTACCAAATTGGAAAAAGAGGGGTTGGCGAACAGCAGGGAAAAAACCTGTAAAAAATGGAGATTTATGGAAAACTCTTGATGATTTGGCAGAAATGCACGAAATAGAGTGGCACTGGGTAAAGGGTCATAGCGGTCATATCGAGAATGAGTTAGTCGATCAATTAGCGAATCGTGGGATTGATGAACTTTAATTAACGGGTTATTAAATAATGAGGCAAGTAGTTTTAGATACAGAAACGACAGGACTTGAGGTTTCAGATAATCATAGAGTAATTGAAATTGGTGCAGTAGAGATTGTTAATCGAAAATTAACAGGTCAGCATTTTCATTATTACTTGAATCCTGAACGCGAAGTTGATCAAGGTGCTTTTGATGTGCATGGCATAGCAACGGATTTCTTAAAAGATAAACCGCTTTTTAAGTCAATAAGCGAAGAACTACTAAAGTTCCTTAACAATGACGCTATAGTGATACATAACGCACCATTCGATTTAGCTTTTCTTAACAACGAGTTTTTATTGGCAGGGATTGATATAGAAAATCTCGAAAAAACACATGAGATTGTGGATACCTTAAGTCTTGCACGAGAAAAGCATCCTGGACAAAAAAATAATCTTGATGCTCTTTGCAAAAGATATGAAGTAGATAATTCATCCAGAACATTGCACGGAGCCTTATTAGATTCAGAAATTCTTGCAGATGTCTATTTAATGATGACAGGTGGACAAGTAAAAATGAATATTGATCAGGATATTTCGGATTTCGATGATCAACATTTAGAGTCTTCCATGAGTAAAGATACAAAAAAAGAGCGACAACCTACGAAGATTGTATATGCCACAGAAAAAGAGATGATTGCACATGAAAAATATCTTCGGGAAATTAATGATACTGCGGGCATATGTATTTGGAACGAATCATTTAAGTGAATGCGTAACATTAATCAATTTGATCTCTCCTCAAAAAGCTACCCTAATGACGATCAAGTAAAACTGATCCCGGCTTTTCTAAATAAATTTGCAAGATCGAGAGATGTTAATCATCTCTTTAAATTTGCTAATAAAATATCAAAAGCATCCTCGATATCTGAAAAAAATAAAAAATGGATGGAATGGTACTCAGAGTATCAAAAATCATGTGATTTTGTTAAAAAAAATCAAAACAACAATCTCCCACGAATTTCTTACCCAAACCTCCCAATCTGTGATTCGGTTGAGGAAATTAAACTGTTAATAAGAAACAATCAATTTCTTATTATTGAAGGTGAAACTGGGTCGGGGAAAACAACGCAACTTCCTAAGATTTGTGTTCAGATGGGACTTACCTCACAAGGTCTTGTTGGAGTCACTCAGCCCCGAAGAATCGCTGCGCGCTCTGTTGCCGAGCGAATTGCCTCAGAAATGAATTCAAAGGTAGGTGATTTTGTAGGTTGGCAGATTCGTTTTGATAAAAAAATCTCTCAAAAAACTGCTTTAAAAGTGATGACCGACGGGTTATTGCTATCAGAGATTAACAGAGATCGACTTTTAAGTGATTACAAAGTTTTAATAATAGATGAGGCTCACGAGCGAAGTTTAAACATTGATTTTTTGTTGGGTTATCTGTGGAAGTTAAAAGAAAAGAGACCTGATTTGAAGGTAATTCTCTCATCTGCCACGGTTGATGCAACGAAGTTTTCTAATTTTTTAAGAGGGGCACCTGTTTTTAAAGTATCAGGAAGAACTTTTCCCGTAGAAATTGAATACTTGAATGATAACGAACTTGATGAAGATATGGAGGCATTGGTTGTTAAATCAGTTTTAAAAATCATCAAATGTTATGGGAACAAAGATATCCTGATTTTTTTTAGTACTGAACGTGAGATAAAAGAAGCTCAAGTGGCGTTAAAAAAATTGAAGTTGAACCAATGTGAGATTTTGCCTTTATTTTCTCGATTAAGTATTAATGAGCAAAATCAGATTTTTAAGAAAAGCAATAAAAGACGGATCATTTTGTCAACTAATATCGCAGAGACATCAATTACGGTGCCAAATATTGGTTTTGTAATTGATACTGGCAAAGTAAGGCTTTCAAGGTATAGTTTTAGAAATAAAGTTCAACGTTTACCCATAGAATCAATTTCGCAAGCAAGCGCAAATCAGCGAGCAGGCAGATGTGGTCGAATTGCAGCTGGAACTTGTTTTAGGTTGTATACCAAGGCAGATTATGAGTCTTTTTCAGATTTTACTGATCCGGAAATTTTAAGAACAAGTCTCGCTTCAGTTATTTTAAAAATGCTGGATTTACGACTTGGTAAAATTGAGGAATTTTCTTTTGTTGATCGACCTGACTCAAGATTAATCAGTGATGGATATCAATTGCTACACGAGTTAAGAGCGATTAATTCGAGTAAAAAACTCACCAGGGTAGGTCGCTCTATTGTGAGATTTCCAATCGAACCTCGTCTGGCGATCATGCTTCTTGAAGCATCAAGGTTGAAGGTGCTTAATGAGGTCTTGATAATCGTTGCGGGCCTGAGTATTCAAAATCCTATTATTTTCCAAAAAAATCAAGAAAGCGATTTGAGCTTTATTAATCAATGCAGACATTGGAGATCTGATTTTATATCTGTTTTAAATTTGTGGAACGCACTTACTCGTCAAATTGAGGTAAATTCGAGATCAAAATTTGTAAAACTCTGCAAACGAAATAATATTTCTTATGTTCGTTTTATTGAATGGCGCGATCTTATATCACAATTAAAAGACGCACTTGTTTCCATGGGTTATAGTTTAGAAAAATATCAAAATAACGAAGAGAAGATACACCGAGCGATATTATCTGGTTTGGTAACGCAAATTGGATTTTTGGATAGTCAATCAGAGTATAAAGGCACTAGAAATAGAGTATTTTCGATATTTCCTGGCTCAGGTCTGAGCAAAAAACCACCGAAATGGATAATGGCAGGTTCATTTTTCGAAACTAGTAAACAGTATGCTCTTAACGTAGCCAAAATCGATAATCGATGGATAGAGCAATATGCTGAGCATTTAACAAAAAAACAATATGGAGAGCCTTTTTATCACAAGAAATCAGGAACTATTTTAGTAAAGGAAACCCAATTACTTTTCGGATTACCCATAATAAAAGACAAACTCATCTCATATGAGGGTATGAACACGAGTCTTTGTAGAGAGATTTTTATTCGGGATGCATTGGTTAATGCGCTTTATTCTGGTGGTGGTGAATTCTTGCAAAAAAATACAGAGCTTGTCAGGGATCTAGAGGAAAAAGAGAATAGATTGCGTTCTAGAGATATATTTCTTGGCGAAAAGGCATTGTATGATTTTTATGATAAAAGAGTGCCTGAAACTGTTATCAACTTAAAAAGTTTTGAGCGTTGGCGAAAAAAAATTGAAATTAGTGATCCGAAATTCTTATTTGCAACTTCTAAATTAATTGCTAATGTGCTTCCGTCGATTGAGACAGAAGCGCAATTCCCAAAATATATTGACTATGAAAATATTAGATATTTTTTGGAATATAAGTTTGAGCCAGGTCACAGCGATGACGGATTATCAATAAAAATACCGCTTGCTGCACTTCATCAGACTCCAAAGTATCTCTTTGATTGGCTAGTCCCTGGAATGCTCGTGGATAAATGTATTGAAATGATTAAGTCATTACCTAAAAGCACACGAAAACAATTTGTTCCAATACCTGAATCTGTAAAATCAATCGCACACCTGCTGAAAGCGGAAAATAAGCCGCTTGGACAGCAACTTGGAAAGTATCTGTTTGCCTTATCAGGAGAAAAAGTACATGAAGATTTATGGGACATTAAAAAGATCAATCCATGGTATCGGGCCAGTTTTAAATTGATGGATGAAAATAATCAGATTATCGAGGTATCTAAAGACTTGATTGAACTAAAGGATAAATATAGAGAAACCTTTAAAAACAATCTTGCGAGTGAAAAGGTACAACGTATTGAGAGAGACAGTTTGTATTCCTGGGATTTCGATGACTTGCCTGAGGTTTTTTTATTCAAGAAAAATACTCTCTTGTTAAAAGCCTGGCCCGCATTAGTAGACAAAGGAACTCACGTTGCAATTGAACTATTCGATCATCCAATTGAAGCAGATAATAAGGGTAAGCTTGGACAAATTCGTCTTGCCTGGTTGCAAAGCAGAGGTCGATTCAAAAAAGTGTTAGAGAAATTATTTAGAGAGGATGATCTTAAAATAAACGCGGCAGGGTTGAATTCAAAAAAAGAACTTATTGAATCAATAGTTTTCGCAAGTTTTTACTCTGTTATTTTTAAAAGCAATGGAATTGTCAGATACAAACTTCAGTTTGAGGAGCTTTTAGACAAGCATTCGTCTGAAGTTATCCGAAATATCTTAGATATGGAAATTTGGTTGAAATCACTATTTTCACTTATCCATCAGTGCAGGATTGAATTACAAAAGCTACCTGATCAGTTTCAGCTCAGTAAATTAGATATTTGTAATCAACTTAACGCAATGTTCAACAAACATACCCTAATGCATGCACAAGAGGTGGATCTTCAACAGTATCCAAAATATCTTAAAGCGATAATGATTAGAATCGAAAAAATGCCTCGCAAACAAAATGATGATGTCAAATTTATGGATCAAATAAATCATTTAATCGGTTGTATAAGCTCTGTTACAGAGGATGTAAATGAACCAGTTTTAGATGAACTTCAGAGAATAAGATGGCTTATCGAGGAATTAAGAGTTTCATTATTTGCTCAGCAGCTTAAAACGAGACAACCAGTTTCTTACAAGAGGCTCATTAAACTGTGGGATAACCTTCAAGAGAAATTAAATACAGTTTGAGTAATTAGGATTGGAAGGATTCTAACTGTTATGCCCTGTTTTAATTAAAAGACTATAATGATGAGAACCGAGAAGGGATTTTCTTTGAAATTTTACATTTTAATCTTTACATTAATTTTCTCATGCGCTGGATTCTCTGAAGATTCAGAATCAGTGGATCCACTCGAGGATTTGAACAGAAAATTTTATATATTCAACTTTGAAGTCGTTGATCCATTAATGCTCGAACCTCTTGCGAGAAGCTATGAAAAATTGACACCTGATTTTACCAAAAAATTAGTCAACAATTTTTTTAGTAATTTGGATGATATTCCAAGTGCTGCAAATCATTTGCTTCAAGGCAAAATATCGCGATCAGTCGATCTTATGTTCAGATTTCTGATTAATAGTTCCCTTGGTATGGCGGGATTATTTGATGTTGCCACTAAGTTAAATGTAAAAGGGTATGAATCCGAGGATTTTGGCCAAACGTTAGCGGTATGGGGTGTCGATAGCGGTCCTTATTTAATGTTACCCCTTTACGGACCTTCAACTTTACGTGATGCACCTTCAAATTTTTTTGATAGTCTTTTAGATCCGTTTACCTATAACAATAATTATGGTGCGAGAGTGGGCTTAAAAATGATTGACATCGTTGCAGTTCGTGCTGATTTGCTAGGAGTTGATGAGATGATGAGCGGCGATGGATATTTGTTTGTGAGAGATATCTACCTTCAAACCAGAGAGTACGAAATTAAAGATGGAAATCTAGATGATGCGTTTGATGATTTTGGAGATTACGAGGATTTTGAAGAATACGATGACTACTATTGATTTAATTCTTCGCATTAGCTTTACACTGAATGTATTCACTATGCCTTAAGTGGATTAGATCACTTATCTTTCTAATGATACTCTCCTCATACTTATCTAAATAGTCATCTGCAAGAGCTACCTGCCATAGTGCTGTCATGAGTTCTAATTTCTGATCCAGGTCAAAATGTGAATTAATTTCCTTTGTGAACTGATAAAGAGATGTTGCCTCTTCAACCTCTTCTTGCGATAGTTCAATCAACTCTTGAATTTCTGAATCGCTGATATCCAATATCTCGCTCAGATTATTCTTAATAGATGCTATTTCATTTTTATCCATGTCGCCATCAATCGTCATCACCTCTATAAGAAGTGCTGCCGTTGCAATATTTACAACTGAATGAGAGCTCTCAAAGGACTCTTCGGTTTTTTTATTAAAAAAATCCTTAATTTTATTAATCATTTATAAGTTTCTTTTAACCAGTTTTTTAGTTTTTCTTGATCAGCGGCAAAACCTCGAATTCCTTGAGCAAGCTTCTCTGTTGCCATTTCATCGCTGTTAACTTCATATCTAAAGTCACTCTCTCGACCGAGATTATAATTGATTTCAGCTCCAGTATTGTCTGGTTTTAATTTAGTTGATATGGATTCATAACTATTACTGAGTTCATCGAGCAATTGAGGGCTAATCGTTAGCCGATCACAGCCAGCAAGTTCTCTTATTTCGCCTGTATTTCTGAAGCTAGCACCCATAACAATCGTTCCATATCCCGATTGTTTATAGTAATTATAGATTTTTGTAACTGATCGAACACCGGGATCATTAGCACCTGAAAAATCATTATCAGGATCTTTTGCTTTATACCAATCGAGTATCCTGCCGACAAAAGGTGAAATTAAGAAAGCACCTGCATCGGCGGCCGCGGCAGCTTGTGTGAAGTTAAAAAGAAGCGTTAAGTTACAGTTGATGTTCTCTTTTTCTAAGATCTCTGCTGCCCTTATACCCTCATAGGTTGATGCCATCTTAATGAGTATCCTATTTTTATTTATCCCAGCTTTCTCATACTGAGAGATAAGAGATCGTGCTTTATTAACTGAGCCGTGTGTATCAAATGATAATCGGGCATCAACTTCAGTTGATACTCGACCTGGGATGACTTGCAGTATTTTTTCACCAAATTTTACTGCGAGTTTATCCATGCAAAGTGACATTTGCTCTGAACTAGATAAATTAGCATCTACTGAGCTGATAACCTCATCAACCAGATATCGATACTCAGGCATTTGAGCTGCTTTTAGAATAAGAGAGGGATTGGTCGTCGCATCTTCTGGGGCAAATTGAGAAATTGCCTCAAAATCGCCGGTATCTGCAACCACAGTTGTTACTTTTTTTAATTGATCAAGCTGATTGACTGCACCCATTTATGTGGCTCCTTCAGTTTTTGACAGTGCTTTGTATAAAACGTCTATCGATGCGTTTGCACTGTATGCGTTCTCGCTTAAATAACGTCTAAACCGTTTAGCACCTTTGACTCCTCTGAATAAACCTAGCATGTGCCGAGTCATTGCATGCAATTTTGTACCTTTACGCATCTCATTATCAATGTATATACAGAATTTTTCAGCAATTTCTTCTCTTTTAATAACGGGCTTGTCTAGGCCATATATTCTCTGATCCACTTCTGCCAAAAAATACGGATTAGTATAGGCCTCCCGGCCTACCATTACTCCATCAAGTACTTTTAGGTGATTAATTGAATCTTCAATCGAGCTGATCCCTCCATTAATAACGATTTCTAGATCAGGGAAATCATTCTTTAATTGATAAACCCGGTCATAATTAAGCTCAGGAATTTCTCTATTCTGCTTTGGACTTAAACCTTGCAGCCATGCTTTTCTCGCATGGATAATAAAGGTTTTGCATCCAACATCACTGACGGTTCCGATAAAATCGCATAAAAATTCATAGGAGTCAAAATCATCGACGCCAATCCGATGCTTCACGGTGATCGGCAGTTGAGATGAATTAAGTAAAGATGATACACACTCAGCAGTGAGTTTTGCATTTTTCATCATTACCGCTCCAAACATGCCATTTTGGACGCGATCACTTGGACAGCCGCAGTTGAGGTTAATCTCACTGTAGTCATATTTATCAACGAGGTTTGAGCATTTTGCTAATTCTTTAGGATCACTGCCGCCTAATTGGAGTGCAACTGGACTTTCATCCTCATCCATTTGTAGATGATAATCAGCATCGCCATAGAGTAGAGCACCTGAGGTTATCATCTCAGTGTAGAGAATAGCGGTGTCGCTAATTAGACGCATGAAAGATCTACAATGCCGATCTGTCCAATTCATCATGGGCGCTACACAAAATTTTCTTGACATCACACGCATTCCAAGGGACCAGAGGTATCATTTACAAAAGGATTAGTTTATTTGAACTACGAATTTGTTGTAAATAAAATATCAACAAATCGGTTATCCCAATTGTTGATAAGAATATCGACACTGATAAATACTTCTGCAACCTGAATGTTTTTGGATAATTATTAAAAACAAAAGCATCAAGTTATAATTATGTAATTTAATGTTAATAGAAAGTTTACACTTGAAGGTGTTTTTGTCTTGAAAGGTTTAACGTCATTTTTTGTCATCGCTCTTGGAGTTATTTTTATCTCTGGCAATGTATTTGGACATGCAGATCATGACAAAGCGCGTTTCGTCTCGCCAGATGGTAGTGACATCGGAAAATGTGATGACGCAGAAAAGCCCTGTAAAACAGTTAGTTATGCGGGTTTAAAATCGAATAAAGGCGATAAGATATTGTTATCTGAGGGTAATTATGTCATTGATGATGTTGATACGCTTTTTTATTTGTTGAGCGATCTGGTCCCCGTAGAAGGATCCTTTAGTTTAGAGACTAAATTTAAAAAATCAGATAAAGCTTATATTACCCGATTGATTGGAGTGCCTTTAGAGTATGCCGACAAACTTGCTGAGAGGGGATTTACAGTAGTTGTTGATTCAAAGGCAATTGACCCGGATAAAACGAGACAAATTCAAGAGAAAATAGGTTTGTATGAGCGACTCTCGGAAAAGAAGGAAGCTGCTAATTGTGAGTTTGGCTTTGCAGGTGATCATCCGTGCGAAAACGTGGATTTATTGGCACATGTTCCGTTATCAGCGTTTTCTGTCAATCCGAGTGCAGCAAACGATATATGGGGATTTTATGACTTAAATGACAATCGAGAGTACGCCATTATTGGACTGCGTAATGGTGTAGGTGTCGTCGAAGTGACTGATCCAACCAACCCTCGAGTTGTAGGTTCAGTTGCTAGTCAGTCAACAGCATGGCGTGACTTAAAGGTCTATCAATATTTTGATCATGAGGATCATCGTTGGAAAAGCTACGCTTATGTGACAGCAGATAGTGCTTCTGTGGGCACCATGGTTGTTGATTTAAGAGAGTTGCCGGATAGCATTTCAGCGGGAATAACAAGTTCGAATGATATTTCTGCGCATAATGTTTACTTAAGCAATGTTGATTATGCCACTGGTGTTGCATTGACAGGAATGACACCTTATTTGCATATAGCAGGATCAAATCAGCAAGGGGGTTCTTTTAATTCCTACGGATTAGATAATCCTCAGCAGCCTGATCCTGTCTATTTAAATGCATCAAGTTCTAGATCGAATTATAGTCATGATGTGAGTTCAATGATTGTTACTGATGATCGGAAAGACACTCAGTGTATTTTATCGCAAGCTTTCTGTGAGATTTTTTTCGATTTCAATGAGAATAATTTTCAAATCTGGGACAAGACCAACAATGTATTGCCTGCTCGTTTGAGCACTACCTCCTATCAAAATGTTTCTTATGTTCATTCAGGATGGTATACCGAGGATAAACAAGTTGTTCTTGTTCATGATGAGCTTGATGAGAGTAACTATGGTTTGAATACTACAGTGAGGCTCTTTGAGCTTTCTGATTTTAGGGCACCCTCATTATTATCCATTTGGACGGGGCCAACCCGTGCAATCGATCATAATGGTTTTGTTCGAGGAAATCGTTATTACATGTCAAATTACACCCGAGGGATGACGGTTATAGATATATCCGATCGACAAGATCCAAGAGATGTAGGCTTCTTTGATACATTTCCAGTCTCTGACAATGGCTCATTCAATGGTGCCTGGGGTGTTTATCCCTATTTGCCAAGTGGAAATATTCTCATCAGCGACATAAGTAGTGGTCTATACATAGTTAGAGATAATACGAAAACTCCATCACAAGGTAACTTTTCGTTTGATTCTCTGACTCATTCAGTGGAGGAAGGCTCGACTCTATCTTTAACAGTAAATCGTGAGGGCGGAGCTCTGGAGCAGGTTAGTGTCTCATGGGAGGTAATCATGGGAGCACTTGATTCTAGCGACATTGTTTTATTGGAAGGAACACTCTCTTGGGATGATGGTGACGCAGTTAGTAAATCAATAGAATTACAAATCTTGAGTGATACTGTTGAGGAGATAAATGAGAGCTTCATGGTTCGTTTGTATGACCCAAAGAATGGTGCTGCACTTGGTAAGCATAATATGGCGATGATTTCAGTCACCGATGAGGTAAACACTCAAATTGAGATTGATGCGGGCAGTGATCAAATAGTTAGTGCAGGTGAGATTGTTCGGCTACAGGGAGCCATTACTGGAGCGAGTAATACACAGGTTGATTTTGAGTGGGTGCAGAATTCAGGAAAAGCGGTTCAGCTCGCACAAGATGGTGATGGATCTGCTGAATTTATAGCGCCTTCTTCCCCTGGCAGTTTGCAGTTCACGCTGACAGCTAGTCTCCCAACCGGTGAACTGTACTCAGATCAGACTACTGTCACCGTTATTGTTGATAATGTGACGGAGTCTTCAGGGGGCGGTGGATGTGTAATATCAACAAACTCCTCGAATCAATCTATTTTATTGCTATTAATGGTTATATTGTCGGCATTATTTCTTATTTCAAAAAAGTACGCTTATATTAGAATAGTTAAAAAGTAATCTAAATTAACAATATAAACGCTACAAAATCTATGGCATTTGCGTCTAAGAGCTTTATTGATTCGCTTACCCAGCGCGCAGGAACCTATCAAATGATGGATTCTGACGGGGCTGTGTTGTATGTCGGAAAAGCCAAAAACCTGAAGAAGCGAGTCAGTAGTTATTTCCGAAAAAGTGGAATTTCTGCAAAAACTCGTGCACTAGTTAAAAGAATTGAGGATATTGACATAACCGTCACTGAAACTGAGACTGAAGCACTTATTCTGGAGCAAAACTTAATAAAGAAGCATCGGCCTGCTTTTAATATTTTGATGCGAGATGATAAGAGTTATCCATACATTTTATTGACCGATAAAGATCAATGGCCGAGATTATCATTTCATAGGGGCCCTAAAAAACACAAGGGTACTTATTTTGGCCCATATCCAAGTGTAAATTCAGTTCGAGATAGCATGTCGTTGCTTCAAAGAGTCTTTAAAGTGCGTCAATGTGAGGATTCTTTTTTTAAAAATCGATCAAGACCTTGTCTCCAATATCAAATAAATCGATGTTCGGGTCCTTGCGTGGATTTAGCGACAGAGGAGGATTACAAAACGAGTGTGGAGTTAACGCGAAAGTACTTAGAGGGTAAATCTGATGAGATCACTAAGCAACTTGAGCAACAGATGGACCGAGCTTCAGATGAAATGCAGTATGAGCGCGCTGCTGAAGTGCGCGATCAAATTAAGGCACTGCGTCAGGTTCAAGCACAGCAAGTTATAGAAAAAGGCAGAGGGATTATTGATGTAATTGCAGCCTCGCTAGAGCGTGGTCAGGCATGCATTCATATTCTCTATATAAGGCAAGGCAGAATACTAGGGAGCAGGAGCTTTTATCCAAAAATACAATTGAGTGAGACAGTCGAGGATCTTCTATCTGAGTTTTTACCCCAGATTTATTTAAATGGACATGGGCGATCTGATATTCCAAAAGAGATCATCACCTCTAATAGTTTTGAGGGAGCAGATGCGCTAACAAAAGCACTAGAGCACTTAATCAATCGTAGCGTTAAAATAAAACATTCAGTTCGAGGAGCACGAGCGAAATGGATGGAGCTTGCAGCAAGAACGGCTAACCTTAATCTCCAAGCAAGACTATTAAGCACTCAAACGGTTAATCAAAGGTTTGAATCTCTTAAAGATACACTTGGATTTGAGAGCACGCCGGAGAGAATTGAATGCTTTGATGTGAGTCACAGCAGCGGGGAATCCACTGTTGCCTCCTGTGTTGTTTTTGACTCTAACGGTCCAGTAAAAAATGATTATAGAAAATTTAACATAAAAGGCGTAAAAGCAAATGATGATTATGCCGCTATGAAACAAGCATTAGAAAGACGGTACAAACGACTGGTAAATGGTGAAGGACAAATGCCCGATATTTTGTTAATAGATGGTGGAAAGGGGCAGTTGAGCGTTGCAAAGACTGCACTCGCCGAATTGGGTGTTGTGGGTGTCACTATAATTGGTGTTGCTAAGGGTACGACGCGAAAAGCTGGTTTTGAAACGCTCATATTTGCGGAAACAAATCATGTTATAACAGATCCAGATCAAGCAGCTTTGCATTTAATTCAACAAATCAGAGATGAAGCGCATCGATTCGCAATTAGCGGCCATAAGCAACAAAGGGATAAAAAAAGGCGAATCTCTGCACTTGAGGGTATTCCGGGTGTCGGGCCGAAGAGAAGACGTGATCTATTAAAGCATTTCGGTGGTATCGTTGAGGTTAAAAAGGCGAGTGTGGCTGATCTTATGAAGGTTTCGAATATAAATAAACAAGTTGCTGAGTCAATATATGCTGAACTCTGTGAAGAATGAACGTATATTAGATTATTAAATTCAATAGAAATAACCCTGATATGTGGAATTTGCCAAACAAAATAACTCTAATAAGAATACTGATGATTCCCATTTTTATAATAGTGTATTACCTCCCATTAGAGTGGAATCATATTATCTCAGCAATAATTTTCGCAGTTGCTGCATTGACTGACTGGGTAGATGGTTTTATTGCAAGAAAATATGACATGGTGACAAAATTTGGTGAATTTTTAGATCCGCTTGCAGATAAATTAATTGTTGTTGCAGCACTTGCACTTCTACTTGAGGTTTACGCGACTCCATGGTTTGCAATTCCTGCGATCTTAATTATTGGAAGAGAATTGGTGATCTCCGGTTTAAGGGAATGGATGGCGAAAATAGAATTATCGAGTAAGGTGAAAGTATCCATGATTGGAAAAGTTAAGACATGGGTGCAGATGATTGCTATTGCTGTGTTATTAATTGCGTCAAATCAATATTTATTCTTCACATCTTTAGGTTTCATTCTAATTTATGCTGCAGCTTTTATGTCAGTATGGTCAATGATCCATTATTTAAAACAGGCTTGGCCTCAATTAATGGGTAACGGTGACTAAGAGTTGATTATTTAAGTTTACCGCATACAATACAGAGCCTTGCACAATGGCTCATTTAAGGCGCGGTAGCAAAGTGGTAATGCTGCGGACTGCAACTCCGCCATCGTCGGTTCGATTCCGACCCGCGCCTCCAAATATCTTCAATGATAAGTTATTAACATCAAATTTGATGGCTCAAAAAGTAAATCAATCATCATTGAAACTCATCCGTTAAAGTGGTTACTTTTTTTACTTTGAAGGGTATACTTCCGGGTCAATATTAATGGCTAGACAGATCCAATAATATGCCCGGGTGGCGAAATTGGTAGACGCAAGGGACTTAAAATCCCTCGGTGGCAACACCGTGCCGGTTCAAGTCCGGCCCCGGGCACCATCAAAGAAAATGAAACAAGTACACTATTTAGTTTTATCTCTCTCTGTGTGTGTAATGATAAGTACATATGGTTCAGACCAGAGCTTGTCTCTCAGCGAGGTCTTTGACATCATCGCTCAGTCAAAAAAGATTGAAGAACCATTATTCGCAGAGATCTCTGATCTGAGAGACGACAGCAGATCTTCCGTTGATGAATTAAGTTTTAATATTTTAATTGAGCCCAAGAAATATTTTGATGACTCAACTAAAAGAAAGTCGTTAGGCCAGAGTGATGAGCAGAAATTAAAATCACAGATACTCGCAGTGATTGAAAAATCTGAAAATGTCCAGGTTGTGAGAACATTCAAATCGATTAATATGATTGCGGCAGTTTCGAATTTGAAAGGTATCAGTGAACTTTCCAAGTTAGAATCCACTGCATACATTGGTCAAGACGTTGGTGGAGAGGGTGGTTTGAATGAGGCATTACCTCAGATTAATGTTGATCAAGTTTACTCGGAGTATGGTCTTACGGGTAAGGATATTCATATTGCTGTCTTGGACACTGGAATTGATACGGATCATGCTGACTTATCTGATTCTGTTGAGTCACAAGTCTGCTTTGCTGATTTTTGTCCAAATGGTGCGGATAATGCTGAGGATGACAACGGTCATGGAACTCATGTCTCGGGGATAATTAGTTCAGCAGGAATTTCATCTTCGGCAGGTGTAGCGCGTAATACCCGAATCCACGCTATTAAAGTCCTTGATAGCTCAAATGGTTTTAGTTCTTCATCCATAATTATCGAGGCACTTGATCATATCATTAATAATTTACCTCAAGTTAATCTCGTAAATATGAGTTTAGGTACTTTTGACAGATTCGAATCGTTTTGTGATCAACAAAATATATACACGCGAGCATTTGCAACTGCCATAAACACTTTGCGTGACAGGGGAACTTTAAGTTTTGTCGCATCGATGAATAATGCGTCATCCAATTCAATCTCAGCGCCGGCATGCATATCCAATGCCATCAGCGTTGGTGCGGTATGGGACAGTAACCCTTCATCATTCAGTGGCTCATGTTTTGAATCTAATCCTGTGGCTGATGAAATGGCGTGTTTCAGCAATTCGAGTGTTGCTCTTGACATTCTTGCTCCGGGAAGCCCCATTCGAGCAGCTCGAATGAACGGTGGATCAGTAAATTACTCAGGAACATCAATGGCAACTCCCATGGGTGTTGGCTGCGCAGCTTTGTTAATGGAGCGATCTAATAATTTAACGGCGAATCAGATTGAGTCCTTACTTAAAAATAGCACAGAAGTGTATCGCTCAGATCCTCTGGGACGTGAATTTCCTAGAATCGATTGCCTAGCCTCAATTGAGGCAATTCCAAACCCAGCTGAACCGTTAACTAATCTAGATATAGATGGAAATAGTCGCTTCGATGCATTATCGGATGGACTGATTCTTCTCAGGTTAATGTTTGGTTTAACTGGTCAATCGTTGACTAACGGTGTTACAGCACCTGACGCAAACTTTGTCTATTCAGGTGATCTAATCCAGAGATTTGATTCAACTGGTTTACTTCTTGATATCGATGATGATAAGTCAATCGATGCGCTTACTGATGGCTTAATGATCCTTCGATATTTATTTGGTATTCGAGGAGAAAGCTTGAGTTCGAATGCATTATCCTCCAATGCCGAGAGGACAGCGACTAGTGAGTTGGAAGGATATTTACAAACCTTAATTAATCAGTAGCTAGAGCAATTCTATTTTTTAATCGCTTCGACACCAATCCTGAGAGCAACCTCCATTTTGAAGCCTAACCTTTTTGCATAGTCAACTCCAAAATCGTCTCTCATGATGTTTCCGTACGCGTCTGCGCCACAAACTTGCTTGAGTTTGAATGGGTGAAGTCTACATTTGAATGACTTTATATCGAGATCAACAGGTTTAGTCA
Source organism: uncultured SAR92 cluster bacterium (assembly GCA_902527245.1). Lineage (GTDB taxonomy): Bacteria > Pseudomonadota > Gammaproteobacteria > Pseudomonadales > Porticoccaceae > AAA300-D14. The sequence goes on from CABZOI010000007.1 coordinate 34,355, forward strand.
CTCCGTGAAGTGTTAAGTTTCCTTTCACCTTGGTTGGCGCACCATCAATAAAGTCAGTGAGATTTCCTTTATATACTGCTTCTGGATATTTCTCTACGTCAAACATATCAGAGTTTTTGGCATGCTTGTTCATACCTTCATGCCCAAAATCTATTGTAGACATATCCATAATTACATTTACAGAACCAGTCTCTTTGTCTTTATCTAGAACAATTTCACCAGAAGTCGAGTTAATTTTTCCGCGCCAAAGTGATAATCCACCCATGTGATCTGCTTCGAAAGCTGGAAAGGTGTGGCTTGAATCAATTTCGTACGTTATTGGCTTAGCTTGAGTAAAAGAAATACAAAAGGGGCTAAGTAAAACCAATGAGATAAGTATAGAGAGATTCTTTTTCATGATATTTACCCGAAGAAATTTGCAATGTGTTTTAATACGGCATCAAGGTCAGAGTAGTTCTAACCTATAAAGTGCGATTTTCATTTTAACAATAATTAAATCTTAAAGTGTTACATGTTTATGAGAAATATCACGTTATTTCTTTTTTGGTGGTCTCTATTTTTTTCCATCTCAACCTCAAGCGCAGATAATGAAATCAATTTAGATATTGATGAAAATGGCGAGTATGACGCACTTTCCGATGGTCTACTGATTATCAGATATTTATTTGGTCTCACGGGTGATGATTTAGTTTCAGGTATTCTAGGATCAAACTCATTAGTGGTTGAATCTATAGAGATAAAATCTAAACTTGATTCAATGCGATCCCATCTTGATGTTGATGAAAACGGATCAGTGGATGCATTGACTGATGGTCTTTTGATTCTCCGATATTTATTTGGTTTGCGCGGCGATTCTTTAGTGACACAAGTTATAGGCACAGGTGCCGCAAGAAATTCTTCAGAGAGTATTGAAGATTATGTAAAAAGCATAATGCCTAGCATTACTTTGATTGAGGGAAATCAAGGCTCTGGCGTATTCTCTTTCAGGAATTCTCAAGTGATAAATGGCCAAACAATTAATGTATTTTGTCACATTCCAGACAGTCTAAATTCATCAACGCCAATATTATTCGTGTTTCATGGAGGTGGTCGAAATGCATCAGATTATCGAAATGCTTTTGTCGAGGATGCTGATGAGAAAGGATTCATCGTAATCGCTCCTGAATTTTCTTCATCATTGTTTCCAGGAGGTGATGGATATAATTTAGGCAATGTTTTTGTCGATGGAGATAATCCAACCTCATCATCTTTAAATGATGAATCAGAATGGCTTTTTTCTGTTATTGAGCCTCTTTATGATTTTGTAAAAGTAAGATTGGAAAATACAACGTCGAGTTATTCAATTTTTGGTTTTTCTGCTGGCGGTCAAGTAACCCATAGAATGTTATTTTTTAAACCCAATGCTCGCGTGGGCCATTATATTTCCTCTGGATCGGGTTGGTATACGACAATGAACAGTGATTTATCTTTTCCATATGGATTTAAAAATAGTCCACTAGAAAATTCCAACTTTGAATCTCATTTAGGACAAAAGATGACAATTTTAATCGGTGATCAAGATAATGATCCTAATGCAGCAAGTTTACGACGAAATAATATTGTTGATCAGCAAGGTCGAAATCGATTTGACAGGGCAGTGTATTTCTTTGAACAGGCACAAGACATAGCCGAGGAGCTTCAGTCAGAGTTTAATTGGAGTTTTGAGATTCTTGAGAATACAGCGCATGATTACGTTGCTGCCTCCAGGCGCGCTGCTGAAATCCTATTTACAGACGATTAATCTTTACTCAGGAGCAGGGTCAACGGCATATCTAATCGTTTTCTCCACTCTTTAGGATAATGACCAGCACCCTCAATCTTTTTAGTGATCCAATCCTCTCCATAAGAGTATCCATGCAGTCTCATTACCTCATCCATATCATTTTGATAAGGCTCATAATTTTCATCCATCCATCCCGTTCCAAAATCAAAATAGATTTTGTGCGACCCAGCTTTTGGCCAATTTTCTTTATACCAATCAATTTCAGCGCCTTTACCAATAGTCCAATCTGTTGAGAGGCATGCGGCGCCACCGAATATCTCGGGATACTCAGAGATTGCGTATGACGAAATGAGTCCCCCCATACTCGAACCCATAATAAACGTATTTTCTTGATCAGGTAATGTTTGGTAGTTCTCGTCAATATAGGGTTTTAATTCGTCGATAATAAATTTTAAATAATTATCAGAGATACTTTGTTCAGGGCTAAAGCCTGAATCCCCAATTTCTGAAATGTATTTATTTGAACCTGTTATTGGTTTTTTGGGCATAAGTTCAATTGCTCTCTTACCATAGGTAACCCATATGGACACGAGAATGGCTGGCCGAATTTTATCCTCCGAGACTAGTTTGGATATGCTGGCATCTACATCCCAGAAGATACCTCCCCATAACCAGTCTAATGGTTTGTATGATATTTTTGCATGTGGTGAGGTCTTCTTGTTAAACATCATCTGTCCATCATGCAAATAAATTACTGGATATTTTTTGTCAGGATTTTCGTAGTAGCCTTCGGGAAGCCATACATCGACCGGCCGTGATGAAATATTTTTTGATACGAAATTTTCATAATGGACAAAACTGCCTGTTTTGTAATCAGAATTTTGATAAATGTCGACATTTATGACATAGATGAACCAGGCGAGTAAAAGTATAAAAACAAAAAACAAGAATTTAAAAATTGTGTTTTTGTTAATTAAATTTATCACTTGCTCTCTACTTTTACTGCCTTTACGGGAATCATTCCTGGACTATAGAATCCCTCAAGTGTGTTTCCGTCAATAGCACCCGTAAATTCAACAACAAAATCCCATCCACCTTTATCAATGGCATAGGAAAATTTCACATGAGGATGGCTATACTCACTTGATCTGAGAGGCGTTGCTTTATCCTGAACACCTCTTAATTCGTTTATAAAGTCAATTGTTCCATTCTCAAAATTAAGAACTTGCTTTCCCCATTTCCCATCAATACTCCAAATTCCACCTACACTACTATCCAAAACATAGGTTTCAACTTGATTTGTGGGATGCAAAATCTTATTGGCAACTTGAAGCGTGCGTTTCGCTAAGTTTGATATCTTATTCTCACTATGACGAGCTACGGCAGATTTAAGAGTATCATTAAAAACACCAGTCCATTTTTTTGGTAACTTTGAGGCGCCAAAAATGGCGCCTAAAACCGAGCCTACAGATGCACCTGTGCAATCAGTATCCCAGCCACCTCTGACAGTATTGACTATTCCCGCCTCAAAATCATTAACGCCAAACCAAATACCCATAACAACGAGTGCCGCATTATTTATTGTGTGAACACCATGATAATGACCATAATTTTTGTTTATTTTTTCCCACACCTCTATCCAACCATTATGTGTTTTGCACCATTCCAATGTGTCTTTCACAGCTCTCGCAAGACGGCAATTTTTAGGTATTTCTCCAAGACCCGCATTAATAATTTGTTCAGCATCATCCAGAACAAATGCTGAAGAAATCATTGCAGCCACAAACATCTCGCCATAGATCCCATTTTTATCATGAGAGATTGCACCATCATAAAAGGCGAGTTCAGCTGCTTTTTCTGGCCAACCAGGAGCCGCATATCCAAAAGCATCAGCTCTAATTTGAGCTCCAATCCACTCTCTAAATGGGTTTCTATAGATTCCTGATTCGGGAGGTAAAATATCGAGAGCGAAATTCCGATAGGCTGAATACTCCGCTGTGCAGGCCATACCAAAAGGAAAATTTTCCATCCAATTCAGGGCCATAAGTTTTGAATTTAATTTGTCACCATGTCGCTCTAAGGCCAGTAAACCAAGGATGGTGTAATCCATGTCGTCGTCTCTGTCCATGAACTGGATGTTACCTTGGGTTGAGAACTTTTGACTTTTCATGATCCATTTTTCATTAAAAGGAAAATAATCTTTCAATGAATCTAAGTTAGTCTCTACCAAATACTTGTCAATTTGATCTTTGCTCCAACCCTCCACTGGTTTGCCAAGTGCACAGCCTGCTGTCCGTCCAAGCCATGCTCCATAGATACGGTCAAAGAGCTCAACATCATTATAATTCAATGTATATTTTCTTTTAGAAATAGGTCTAGTATGTTTAATTTCATCTAAAGAGGAGGGTTCTTCATACGGGAAACTTCTTGAAACCGGAAGTTCCATGAGCTCATTGTAAAGGCTGATGAGATCAGCGTCATTGTCACGACACTCTAAGGCGGCGCTAATCCGAGGAGAGATTTCTGCAACGTCACATCCTTCTTCTTTTCTTTGATTTATTTCAGCAGTAATGAATTGTCTCTCTAGAGTTCTACCAGCATAAAAAAAACTCATGTTTATGTTCTCCAATTTTATATTATCGGCAATTCTTCATGCCTGTTTATAGAATGTCATAGTAATGAAAAGTATACTAAAGATCATTGACCCGTATTATTAATCACCCTTTTTTTGATGGAGCGTAGATTGTTTAAAAAATTGTCAATAATTTTGTTTTCACTGCTCTTGATAAATTGCGGTGGGGGAGGTGGTGGCGCTGACTCGCCAACTCCTGCTCCAGAGCCCACAACGGCACCCCAACCTGCACCACCTCCAAGTATGAATAGTGTGTCTTTTCTTAGTTCTAATAACAATAGTTTAGATAATGATGTTTCTTTAGTGATAGAGGAAGATCTCATTACAGGAAGAATAACTTCTAATGCAAGAGTAGATAACCTTATTGCGACATATGATTATGAGGGAGTTAGTGTAAAAATTGATGGTGTGACTCAGCAAAGTGGAATTTCTGAGAATGATTTTACTCAAGTAACTACACTTTTGGTTGAAAATGCTGATGGTGATACTCGTTCTTATCAACTTGATTTAACTAAATTTACGGGATTACCCATAGTTTATTTGACGACCGAAAACAATGTTGAAGTTGAATCAAAAGAGGACTATATCAATGGTACTGTTGAAATTGATGGTGGTCGTTTTTTTGATGATATGCCAGTTTCTGAGATCAGAATTAGGGGTCGAGGTAACTCCACATGGTTTTTGCATCCAAAAAAACCCTACCAAATAAGGTTTGAAGAAAAAACTGAATTTTTAGGGATGATTGAGGATAAACGGTGGTTGTTTCTTGCTGAATATTCCGATAAAACTCTTTTGAGAAACAAGACCGTTTTTGAGATGGGTTATATCTCAAACTTTGATTACACAACTCAAGGCGTTTATGCAGAGGTCTACCTTAATGGGCTGTACAACGGAACATACAATATAACTCAAAAAGTTGAAGAGAGTAATAATCGCGTTGCAGTGGGTGATGAGGGTTATCTTCTGGAAATCGATCAAGATTGGCGTCTTGATGATGATGATGTTTTCTTTTACACAGATCAGTTTTTGGTGAATGTGAAAGAGCCAGCGATTGCTTACGATACGCCCGAATACGACTATATACGAGAATACATAAATCAATTTGAGGATGCTTTATTCGGCGAGTTATTTACAAGCGATAACTTTGGATACAAAAACTACATCGATGTGCCAAGTTGGATAGATTGGTTTATTATCAACGAAATTGTGAAAAATGTTGATTCTCGAAATTTTGCAAGCATATTTTTCAGCGTTATTCCCGGTGAGAAAATTAAAAAAGGCCCATTGTGGGATTTTGATTTATCTTTCGGTAATACGGATTATGCGGATAGTCAATACTCTGACGGTTGGTGGGTCAAGTATAATCCATGGTATGAAAGGTTATTTGAAGATCCTGAATTTGTTCAGCTAGTTAAAGATAGATTCTCTTATTATAAGCAAAATCAGCAGTTTATTCTGGATAAGGTGGATGACTTTGCCGCACATTTAGTTTGGGCTCAGGTGGAAAACAATAACAAGTGGCAGACGATGGGGCAGTATGTTTGGCCAAATGCAGTGGTGCTTGAAACATACGAGGAGGAGGTTATCCATCTCAAAAATTGGTACATCGAAAGAATGGATTGGTTAGAGACCGCCCTGGACGATCTCTAATGATTTAACTGGAAGAGTGCTAATTAATTTGTCGATCTTTATCTTGCCAATAAGGCTTTCTCAATTCTCGCTTAAGTAGCTTTCCTGTAGGATTACGCGGCAAAACGTCGGTAAAGTCGATGCTCTTAGGAATTTTATAGCCTGCAATTTTAGTTCTCGAATACGAGATGATTTCATCTTCAGTTGCCTCAGCACCAGGTTTTAGGACAACAACTGCCTTGACAGCTTCTCCCCATTTATCATCAGGTACCCCAATGACCGCAACATCGCCTATGGCGGGATGGTCAAACAATGCATTTTCAACCTCTGCGGGATAAACATTCTCTCCACCTGAAACGATCATATCTTTTATTCTGTCATGAATATAAAGATATCCATCTGCATCAAGGTAGCCCGCATCACCAGTTGAAAACCATCCAGAGGATATACTCTTTTTAGTTGCCTCCTCATTTTTCCAATAACCCTTCATCACACTTTTCGATCGATAGGTAATTTCGCCAACTTCATTTGGACCTAGTGAATTTCCCTTGCTATCTACAATTTTTAACTCGGCTGTAGGAGCAACTTTTCCACATGAGCGCAATCTGCCAAGGCTTGGATCATGGTCCTCAGGTTCTAGAATTGTCCCCGCACCGCAAGTTTCTGTTAGTCCATAAACTTGAATAAACTTGCATTTAAAAATATCTTTGGCAGTCAGTAATACATCTTCAGAAATGGGACTTGCACCATAGAGAAGTACCTCTAAATTTGAAAAATCTCGCTCTCTAACTCCCGGTATTGAGTTAAGAAAAAGAATAACCGCGGGAACATAGAATGCATATCTTATTCTATATTTTTCCATTAAATCCAAGATCACTACGGGATCAACATCTTTGAGAATAATATTTTTTAACCCTTGTGCAAGGCCAATGATTCCAACATTGACACCGGCAACATGGAAGATGGGCATAGCAACAATACTGGCCTCACCTTCATCCCAGTCTCCCCAGCCGCCGTTTGCAGCTTGATCAAGCACATCAAGGTAGTTTCCATTAGTCAGTTGAACGCCTTTAGGATGGCCAGTGGTTCCACTTGTATATAATTGAACAACATCATCATCTGCTGAAATACTAATTTTTGGGTCATGGTTTTGCTGAGAATCTCTCCATGATGAATAGTCTTCCCAATCTTTATGCTTGCCATCAACTGCGATAACTTTTCTTACAGCAGCGAGTTTCGGGCGCAGTTCTTCAATGATCTCATAGAATTCTGCACCCACGAATAGAATTTCAGCTTCAGCATTATTGAGCACATATTCAATCTCAGGACCTGCGAGACGCCAGTTAACACCAGCGATTACAACATTTGCTTTTGATGAACCTGCAAGAATTTCAAAATAATAATCACTATTTTTACCCAGAAAACCAACTCTTGTGCCAGAGCCGCAATTATTGTTTAAAAGACCATTTGCAACTTTATTTGCAAACGTGTCTAACTCTTCGTACGTTGTCTCTCTACCCTCGAAAACTTGTGCAATACAGGAGCCATTTGTTTTGGACTGATATCGAAAAATGTCTGCTACACAACTAAAGTGCTCTAATGAAATCATTATTTGTACCCCTAACTTTTCTTTTTTGTTTTATTTTATTTTTATTTATTTGAGGTGTGTTATCAAGGTTGATCGTTTCGTTTTTATCCTTTCATGTCCTCCAGTTCTACACCTTTTGTTTCGTATACAAACTTTGCAACGAATACTGCTGATAATGCGGCGCTAAACGCATAGAATCCATAAGCTCCTGCGAGGCCAATACTCGTAAGGAGAATCGGGAAAGTCATTGTAATCGCAAAATTAGAGCTCCATTGAAATAAGCCACTCACAGCAAGTCCTGATCCTCTGATCTGGTTTGGAAACATCTCTCCTAACATAACCCACATGACGGGCCCCCAACTCATGTTAAAGAAAAAAACATAGGTGTTCGCAGATATAAGGGCCAGTGTTCCCCAGTCACCCATGGTTAAATTTCCATCAATATCTGTTGTTGAGTTAGAAAACGATATAACCATCAAAGAGAGGGTAATGGCCATTCCGATGGATCCCCACTTTAATAGAGGTTTTCTCCCTATCTTATCGATAACTAAGATCGTCAAAATGCATGCCCCAATACTCACTGCTCCACTGATAATATTTATTAGCAGCGCATCAGACTCAGAAAAACCCACAGCTTGCCAGAGAACTGCACCGTAGTAAAAAACCACATTAATTCCAACTAATTGTTGAAATGTTGCCAGACCTATGCCGATCCATACGATTGATCTTACTTGCCCATTATCTGCAAGAAGATCAGAGAGTTTTGGCCCATCTGTATTCTCATCTAATGATTGTTTTATTTCGGATAATTTGTTTTCGGATTCTTGCTCACCATACAATCTTGTTAAAACACTTTTTGCGTGATCATATTGCCCTCTGACGACTAAATATCTTGGGCTTTCTGGAATGAACATTAGCATTACAAAAAATAATGTCGCAGGACCGATTTCGATCCAGAACATCCAACGCCAGGCTTCAAAATCAAGCCAAAATTTTTCTGTTGAAGCACCCGCAAAATTGGCTAATGTGTAATTACTTACAAACGCCATAAACAGTCCAGTAATAATGGCTACTTGTTGGATTGTGGTAAGTGTGCCTCGGTATGAGGCAGGTGCTATTTCGCTTATGTATGCGGGTGCCATAACAGAGGCAGCTCCCACTGCTAGTCCACCGAGCATTCGGTAACATATAAATTCAATTGAGCTGTCAGCGATACCTGAACCCCAAGCACTTACTAAGAAAAATATCGAGGATACTATTAACAAAGATCTTCGGCCATAGATATCTGCCAGGCGCCCAGCAAAAAATGCTCCTATGGCGCAACCCAACAGCATGCTGGCAACATTGAATCCTGTTCCTACGGAGTCTGATTGAAAAGCAATTTTCAGTCCATCAACGGTTCCATTTATAACGCCACTATCGAAACCAAATAAAAATCCTCCTATTGTTGCTACAATACTTATGAAAACAATGAAGGTAGTTTGATTAGTCTGTGTGTTATTCAAAATAAGATATCTCTCATTAGTAAAGTTCATTCGACCTGATACAGGTAACTGTATCGCTTATTAAATGAAAACGCTAAAAATTTTGTATTTCGGACCATTGAGTCATAAGTTTGTATTTACAGTTAGATTGCAAAATAGCAGACTTTCTCTAGTTTTTTATGGATGATTTTAATGTCAGCGTACAAAGCGCCTTTAAATGAATTTTATTTTCTATTGGAGCACCTCGTAGATTACGATAAACACGCTAATCTCCCTGGTTATGAAGATGTGGGGATGGAGATGGTAGAGGCCATATTACCCGAGGCCGCGAAATTTTTTGAAAACATTGTCGCTCCAACAAATTTGGAAACTGATCAACAAGGCACAGAACTAAACAATGGTGAGGTGAATGTTGCACCTGCAATCAGGGGTTTAGGTGCACAGATGGCTGACTCTGGGTGGACTGGGCTCGGTGGATCTCGGCAATATGAGGGTTCAGGTTTTCCAGGTGTGATTGATCTTGCGGTTCAAGAAATGCTGCAATCTGCAAATATGAGTTTGAGTCTTCTGCCCTTGCTTACAAAAGGAGTAATTCATGCTCTGTCACTTTATGGTAGTGATGAGCAGAAAGCTCAATTTCTAACAAAGTTAACTACAGGAAAGTGGTCAGGTACTATGAATCTTACTGAGCCACAGGCTGGCTCTGATTTATCAACTATTAAAACTAAGGCGACTCCGCATGGAGATCACTATCTAATTTCAGGGCAAAAAATATACATTACATGGGGCGAGCATTCAGAGACCGAAAATATTATACATTTAGTTTTGGCTCGTCTTCCGGACGCACCAGAGGGAACTCAAGGTATATCAATGTTTCTTGTACCTAAGTACCTTGTGAATTCAGATGGCTCTATAGGGGATAAGAATGATGTCAAAGTGGGAGGAATAGAGAAGAAACTTGGCATTCATGGAAGTCCAACGTGCACAATGATATATGGTGATAATAGTGGTGCCATCGGTTATTTGGTTGGACCTGAAAATAAAGGTTTGATGTGTATGTTTAGTATGATGAATAACGCACGATTATCCGTGGGCCATCAGGGTATAGCTCTGGGTGAACGAGCTTACCAACAAGCGGTGGCATTCGCGGAGCAAAGATTGCAGGGCCAATCAATATTTGTAAAAGGAAGATCGCCCATAATACATCACCCTGATGTGAAAAGAATGCTTCATCTCATGCGAGCCCTTACCGAGGGTGGCCGTGCACTATCTTTTTACACTATTGCCGCGGAAGATCGATCAAAACATGCAAATATTGATGACAGGTATTTGTATGATTCGCAGATTGTGGAGGTTATGACGCCACTTGTGAAAGGATGGAGCACCGAGGCAGCCATGGAAATTGCTTCCTTGGGGGTTCAAGTTCATGGTGGTATGGGGTTTGTAGAAGAAACAGGTGCGGCACAGTATATGAGAGATGCCCGTATCTTGCCGATTTACGAGGGCACTAACGGGATACAAGCCTTAGATTTTGTTGGAAGAAAATCGATAAAAGATGGTGGTAATACTCTATTTGGCCTTCTCAAAGAAATTAAGGTGGACTGTGAAAAGTTCTCTGGATTAAGCGAGGATATTGATTATTTACTGAAGTCTCTGAATACCGCATCTGATCAATGCGAAAATGCGTTGGATCATCTTTTGAATAACTCCGAAAAAGCGCCATATATTGCTTTCAATCAAATGATGCTTTTTGGTAATTCATTCGCATATTGGCTTTTAGTAAGGGCCATTGGTAATGCTAGAATCAAATTGGAAGAAGGCTCAGACAATAAATGTTTATCACAAAAAATATCCACCACTAAATTTTTTGCATCTCAAGTTTTAACAAGAAATAGTGCCTATTTGGATGCGATTTTGAGCAAAACTGATTCTTTTGATGAATTTTCTTTTGAAGATTTTGCTAGAGGATAAATAAAGTCTTTAACGTGAGTGTTTAATTTGCCTATCTATTCAGTTTTCGATAATCTTTTTTCTGGTAAACTCGTAAATTTACAGAATTAAAGGTGTCATAGATTATGCTAAACGTAAAAATCACGGATTCTGCACAAGACTATCTTCATGGATTATTGGAGAAGCAGAACTGTGACGACATTGGGATACGAATGTTTGTTTCAGACCCCGGTACACCTAAGGCTGAAACTTGTATCGCGTATAGTCGTCCGGGTGAGAGGATTGAAGAAGACGTGATCGTCGAATATGCGAAATTTAATGCGTATTACGAACAGAGAAGCATTCCTTTTCTTGAGGATGCGGTGGTTGACTATGCGGCTGATAAGTTTGGTGGTCAGTTGACAATAAGAGCGCCAAATTCAAGACTCCCAAATGTCACTGACGATAGTCCTGTTGAAGATCGAGTCAACTACGTACTTTACAATGACATTAATCCAAGTCTAGCAGCACATGGTGGTGTTGTATCACTGTCTGAAATTGATGATGGCTTTGCTATTCTTGAATTTGGAGGCGGTTGTCAAGGCTGTTCAGCTGTAGATTTGACGCTAAAACAGGGCGTAGAAAAAACACTTATGGAGAAAATCCCAGAACTCTCCGGTGTCAAAGATGTAACAGATCATTCTGATACTTCTAACGCATACATGTAACTCATGTTACTTGGCCCAGAATCCAAGAAATCAAAATTTTATGCAGGAATTGAAGGTGGTGGAACCACCTGGAAGTGTGTCTTTGCCGATCAAGATTGCGAGATTATAAATTCTCATTCAATACCTACTGATACACCCGAGAAAACCCTTCAAAGAGTCGTACAATTTTATGAATCATGCCAAAAAGAGTTTGGAGAGATAAGTGGTATCGGAGTTGGTAGTTTTGGGCCTGCAAACATAGATATTAACTCCAGTAATTACGGTCAAATAACTTCTACGCCAAAATTAGGTTGGTCATATTTCAATGTGGTAAAGTCTTTAGAAAAAGTTTTCGCTGCTCCAGTACTTTTTGATACAGATGTTAATGTGGCTGCGAGAGCTGAGTATGAGTTTGGAAATGCATCGGGATTAAATAATTTTGCATATGTGACGGTTGGAACGGGAATTGGTGTGTCTGTCTATATGAATGGCAGTGTTGCTCAAGGTGATAGTCATTTCGAGAGCGGTCATATGTTAGTTCCCAAGCATGATGCAGATACAAATTTTGATGGGGTATGTCAGTTTCATTCAGGATGTCTGGAGGGCTTGGCATCTGGCCCGAGTATTGAGAAACGTTGGAACCAAAACCCTAAAAACTTACCTGACGATCATATTGCCTGGGACATAGAATCATATTATCTAGGAATTTTATGCATGAATTTATCCCTAGTCTACAGGCCTCGCCGAATAATACTGGGTGGTGGTGTGATGAATAGAAAGTGTTTATTTGAAAAGATTAGGGAACAATATTCACTCATGATGGCTTCTTATGTTGGACAGTGTGGACTTTTGCAAGATTACATCACCTCCGCCGGATTACCCGAAGATAGCGGAGTTAAAGGTGCTGTTTTGCTCGCACAAGATGCTTCACTACAAAAGAGTTAGTGGATCTAAACTAATTCAACGATCTCTTGACTAACAATCGTGTCTGCCTTTTTTGCCGCATCTTGGAAAGATGCAATTTGATCAAAGTTCATGTATCTATATATTTCAGAGGCCATAGAGTCTATTTTTTTAGCATAAGAAAAATATTCATCTCTCGTTGGCAACCTTCCGAGAATACCTCCAACGGATGCTAGTTCTGCGGACGTTAGATAGACATTTGCACCATCTCCCAAACGATTAGGGAAATTTCTTGTAGAGGTCGATAAAACAGTTGCACTCGCTAATACACGAGCTTGATTTCCCATGCATAAAGAGCATCCAGGCATTTCAGTTCTGGCTCCAGCTTTACCGTAAATATTATAGTAACCTTCTTCCATGAGGGTATGTGCATCCATTCTGGTTGGTGGGCAGATCCAGAATCGAGTATTTATCTCATCAGCCTCGTCAAGAAGTTTTCCCGCCGCTCTGAAGTGACCAATATTCGTCATGCATGATCCAATAAACACATCATCCACTGTATCACCAGAGACTTCTGATAATAGTTTTGCATCGTCGGGATCATTTGGACAACAGACTATTGGCTCACATATTTGATTAAGATCAATTTCAATCACTGCGGCATATTCAGCATCCGTGTCTGCCTTCATTAATGAGGGAGCTTTGAGCCAATCTTTCATTTTTTGGATTCTTCGTTGAATGGTCCTCAGGTCTCCGTAACCCTCGGTTATCATCCATTGTAATAAGGTAATATTTGACTTTAAGTACTCACTGACGGACTGTTCACTCAGTGCTATGGTGCAACCGGCGGCGGATCGTTCAGCAGAAGCATCGGATAATTCGAAAGCTTGTTCCACCGTCAAGTCATCAAGGCCCTGTATCTCCAGAATTCGACCTGAAAAGATATTTTTCTTACCCTTCTTTTCAACGGTAAGTAAACCTTCTTTGATAGCATAATAGGGAATAGCATGCACTAGATCCCTTAACGTAATACCTTGTTTCATTTTTCCTGTAAATTTTACAAGCACTGACTCAGGCATATCTAACGGCATTACACCTGTTGCTGCAGCAAATGCTACTAATCCCGAGCCACCAGGAAAAGATATACCCATTGGAAAGCGAGTATGCGAGTCACCACCAGTACCAACGGTGTCGGGCAAAAGCATTCTATTTAACCAGCTATGTATTATTCCATCTCCCGGTCTTAAAGATACTCCTCCACGATTCATTATGAAGTCTGGAAGGCTATGTTGAGTTTCTATGTCCACCGGTTTTGGATAAGCTGCAGTGTGACAAAATGATTGCATCACAAGATCAGCAGAGAAACCAAGACATGCAAGGTCTTTAAGTTCATCGCGAGTCATTGGACCGGTGGTATCTTGAGAGCCAACGGTTGTCATTATTGGTTCACAATATGTGCCTGGCCTTACACCATTTTTACCACAGGCTTTGCCCACCATCTTTTGTGCTAGCGTGTATCCTTTTTGGGATTCGCCCTGCACGGTTGGTTCTCTGAAGGCTTCTGTTGCAGGTAAGTTGAGAAAGTCTCGTGCTCTTTGAGTTAAACCTCTTCCCACGATAAGGTTTATCCTTCCTCCTGCACGCACTTCGTCTAAAATTACATCTGACTTGTGAGAAAATGTGGTAATAATATTGCCTACTTCATCAACAATCTTGCCGTCATATGGGAAGATCTCGACAATATCTCCATGACTTATGTCATCAACTGAGGCCTCAAAAACTAGTGCCCCAGCATCCTCCATCGTATTGAAAAAAATGGGTGCGACCTTCGTCCCAAAACAAATCCCGCCAGATCGTTTATTAGGTACTCCTGGAATATCGTCTCCAAAAAACCAAAGCACTGAGTTGGTCGCCGATTTTCGAGATGATCCAGTACCTAAGACATCGCCAATAAATGTTACCGGCAAATTATTCGATTTAATCTCTTCGATTTGGGTCATTGGACCGATCTCCCCGGGAATATCCGGAGTTAATCCATCTCTTTCCATTTTGAACATTGCCAACGCATGTAGAGGTATGTCAGGTCTTGACCATGCGTCTTGTGCGGGGGAAAGATCATCAGTGTTGGTTTCCCCGTTGGCTTTGAAAACAATTGTTTTGATACTTTTGGGTACTTCTTTATTCTTTAGAAACCACTCCGCATTTGCCCATGATTCTATAACTGATTTTGCGAGATTATTGCCATCGGTTGCTTTTTCGGCAACGTCATGAAAAGCATCAAAAACAAGAATTGTTGATTTGAGTTGTTCAGCTGCACACTCCTGCATATCCTCATCATCAAGCAGCTCTACTAATGTTGCTACGTTATATCCGCCTAGCATTTGGCCTAACAACTTAACCGAAAGTTCTCTTGAAATAATTGGGGAATGGTCTTTTACTGTTGCTATTGCACTCAGAAAGCTCGCTTTGACGTAAGCAGCTTCATCAACTCCAGGAGGCACTCTGTTGGATATCAGATCTAGTAAATAGTTTTCTTCACCTTTGGGAGGATTTTTTAATAATTTTACTAAATCAGATGTTTGATCAGCATTTAGAGGCTTCGGTGGAATATTCTGGCTTTTTCTTTTATTAACATGTTCTCTATATTCAACAAGCATCTTTTCCTCTTAAAATGACATTGAAATTTATTGCGCGTAGTATACTCTTTGAACCTTTGTAGTTGTAGTAACATCAGGACCTCAGAGAGAAAAATTTAATTATTTTGAATATTAGGCTGCAAATTCACCACACCTGCGGCGTTTTCGCGCGTGATACTGATATATGTGACGGTTATACTCATTATCATGTAGGTCACTCAGTTTGCATAATTCAAAGAAAATAGGGAAATTTTATGCAAAGTTCAAAAACAGCATTAGACGAAATTAAAGAATTTCTATTGTGTGAGACACCAGAGGAGTGGGTAAAGGCCGCTACTGAACATCAAGATATATTGCTCATAGATCACGCTAATTGTGAAAAAAAGGCAGCTAGCTCGGCGATGCAACTGATTCATCGATATTCAGAGAATTATAACCTGCTTCAAAAAATGTCACGGTTAGTCAGAGAGGAGATGAGACATTTTGAACAAGTAACGGCGATTATGAAGAAGAGAAAGATTAATTATATCTATGTATCAGCTTCGAGGTATGCCTCTGAATTGAGAAAGTTAGTTAGAAAAGGTGAAACGACTCAATTAGTTGATCTGTTGATTATTGGCGCTTTCATAGAGGCACGTTCATGTGAAAGATTCTCCAAGATCGCCCCATGGCTCGATGAGGCGCTTGGGAACTTCTATCAAAAACTTTTAAGGTCTGAGGGGCGACACTATCAAGATTACTTGAAGTTAGCTTACGAAGCTGGCGAAACAAAAGACGTTGAAGATAGGGTATTACTTATTGCTGAGGCAGAGAGAAAATTGATAGAAAGTCCAGACAGCGAATTTCGCTTTCACTCAGGATTGCCTTTTTAGTGCTCATCTTTTGTTAAGTGGTACAAACTTTCTCTTATCTTTACCGGTGTATAATTGTCTTGGCCGACCAATTCTGTAGGGATTTGTGATCATCTCGTTCCAATGAGATATCCAGCCGACAGTTCTTCCCGTAGCAAAAATAACAGTAAACATTTCTGTAGGTATACCAAGCGCCTTTAATATAATTCCTGAGTAGAAATCCACATTTGGATAAAGCTTTTTTTCTACGAAGTAATCATCTTCTAATGCGATCTTTTCAAGTTTTTTTGCAAGTTTGAAAAGAGGATCATTTTCTAGGTGAAGTACCTCAAGCACCTCATCACATGTTTTCCTCATAACTGTTGCGCGAGGATCATAGTTCTTATAAACCCGATGCCCAAAACCCATTAATCTGAAGGGATCGCTTTTGTCTTTGGCTTTCTTTATGTACTCGTTAATATTCTTTTCATCACCAATTTGATCGAGCATACTTAGAACTGCTTCATTCGCACCTCCATGAGCAGGTCCCCACAGAGCAGCAATTCCCGCTGCGATACATGCAAAAGGATTTGCGCCGGATGAGCCCGCCAATCTTACAGTTGAGGTAGAGGCATTTTGCTCATGATCTGCATGTAATAAAAATATTCTATCCATTGCTTTGGCAAGTGCGGGGTGACATTCATATTTCTCGCAGGGCGTTCCAAACATCATATGTAAGAAATTTTCTGAATAAGACAGCGTGTTATCGGGATATATGTAAGGTTGGCCGATAAAATGCTTATAACACATGGCAGCTATCGTTGGCATTTTTGCGATTAAACGATGCGCTGATATTTTTCTATGTTCTTGATCGGTGATATCCAGGGAATCATGGTAGATTGAAGACATCGCTCCAACAACTCCACAAACCATGGCCATCGGATGTGCGTCCCATCTAAATCCACTAATAAATTGTTCGACTGATCTATTCACCATCGTGTGATATTTTATGTCGTGCTCAAACTTTTTCTTCTGCTTTTCATCAGGTAAGGCACCTTCAAGAAGCAAGTAGCACAATTCAATGTAATCTGATTGTTCAGCTAATTCTTCAATAGGATATCCTCGGTGTAGCAGAACTCCTTGATCTCCATCAATGTAAGTAATCTGCGATTCACAAGATGCGGTCGCCGTAAAGCTTGGGTCATAGGTGAAGTAACCATGGTTTCCTAGGGTACCCACATCAATTACATCTTGCCCCAAAGTTCCTTTATGAATTGGAAGGTCTATTGGATTCTCACCATCAATTAATATGGTGGCTTTTCGATCAGTCATATGTTTCCTCGAAACCCTAAGTAAAATTTGTTTGTGTGGATAAACAAACTAAACCCAACTATAGATGTTGTGTAAAAATTGTCAAATAAATGCATGTCGCTGGCTTAATTCTTTGTAGATTTTTTAATTGAGTGAATCCGATTGAAATTATTGAGCCCTCTCTTTATACTCGACGTCAATTATAAAGAGAGCATTAAAGGTCTGATTTAAATAGCTCCATAGCAGGGATTAAGATAAGGGTTTTTAGAAAAAGCTGACTAGACAAGACTGAGGAATCTGCTGTTGGTAAATAAAAATCGGCCTGTAAATCTTGATATTGCAACGTTTAGGTTGCCCATCACGGCGTACGTCTCCATTCTGCATAGAGTTTCAGGTGTTGCAAACGTCTTCATATCCCTAGCGTTAATTTGGTTACTAAGCCAGTCATTGGCGTCTGAAGATTCGTATGAATATGTAATTGAATTGACAAATCTAACGTTTGTAAAAGTTTTGCTATTTCTTATCTTGGCAAATCTCATCTATCACTCATGCGCAGGCATAAGACATCTCATTATGGACATGGGTGTAGGCGAAGATAGTTTTAAAAGTGGGAAAATAAGTGCGTTTGTCATGATAGCTGTTGCAATGATTTTACTCACTCTTTCTTTCTTCTGGTTATTCTTGTGAAATCCAGTTTTAACCTGTTAATAAATTCTGGTTCTGCACGCTGGATGGTTCAAAGAATTGGTGGAATAGTAATTTTCCTCTATGCGCTGTTCATTCTTTGGAATCTATTTGTAAATGAAAGTATGAGCTATTTTGAATGGAGACAGCTTTTTGAGTCTAAAATAGTGAAATTCTTTTCATGGGTTACAGTTTTTTCTTTAATCAGTCATGCGTGGATCGGCATACATTGTGTTATTTCAGACTATATTACTGTCAGATTGATTGGCCCAAAGGCTTTGGTAATTCGTAAGATATTTATGAGTTTTTTGACGGTTATCTTGGTTGTTTATTTCCTTTGGAGTGCCTTGATTTTATGGGGTTTATAGATGAGTAAAGTTAGAAAGATTGAATTTGATGCGGTCATAGTAGGTGGAGGTGGATCGGGAATGAGAGCAGCACTTCAACTCGCTCAGTCTGGATATAAAACTGCTGTGATTACCAAAGTCTTTCCAACTCGTTCGCACACTGTATCTGCACAGGGAGGCATTACGTGTGCGATTGCTAGTGAAGATCCGAATGATCAGTGGGAGTGGCACATGTATGACACCGTTAAAGGCTCTGATTACATAGGAGATCAAGAGGCGATCGAATATATGTGTCAAACGGGCCCTCAGGCTGTTTTTGAAGTTGAACACATGGGATTGCCATTTTCAAGAAATGAATCCGGCCGGATTTATCAAAGACCCTTCGGTGGACAGTCAAAAGATTTTGGTAATGGTGGGCAAGCAGCAAGAACTTGTGCCGCTGCCGATAGAACGGGGCACGCTCTTTTGCATACCCTTTATCAAGGCAATTTGAAAAACAAAACCGTATTTTTAACTGAGTGGTTTGCAGTTGATATAGTGAAAAGTGATGATGCTTCTGTTGCGGGTGTAATCGCTATAAACATAGAGTCGGGTGAGACAGTTTTTGTTGCATCTAAAGCAACTGTTTTTGCTACTGGTGGTGCAGGGAGAATTTATGCATCTACGACCAATGCGCACATATGTACAGGAGATGGAATTGGGATGGCACTGCGAGCGGGTTATCCAGTTCAAGATATTGAGATGTGGCAATTTCATCCGACCGGCATACATGGCGCTGGTACACTCGTTACGGAAGGCTGTAGAGGAGAAGGGGGTTATCTCATCAATAAAGATGGTGAAAGATTTATGGAGAGATATGCTCCAAATGCCAAAGATTTAGCGGGCAGAGATGTTGTTGCAAGATCTATGGTTTTAGAAATTCTTGAGGGAAGAGGCTGCGGAAAGGATGGTGATCATGTCTATTTGAAACTCGATCATCTGGGTGAGGAGACACTCAATGCCAAGCTTCCTGGGATATTAGAGTTATCACGAACTTTTGCTCATGCCGATCCAGTAAGAGAGCCAATTCCTGTTGTCCCCACTTGTCACTATATGATGGGAGGCATACCCACCAATGTTGATGGTCAAGCACTCACTTTAGATTCCGAGGGCAATGATAAAGTCATAGATGGCTTTTTTGCTTGTGGCGAGGCAGCCTGCGTCTCGGTGCATGGTGCCAATCGTTTGGGTGGAAATTCTCTTTTAGATCTCATTGTATTTGGGCGAGCCTCTGGTCTTTTTATTGAAAATCAACTCAAAGAAGGTATCTCTCATAAGTCGGTTTCTAATGACGATATTGAGCAAGGCATGAACAGATTGAATAAAATAAATAATTCTAAATCGGGTGAGAAAGCACCAGTTTTAAGATCTGAGTTGCAGACAATAATGCAGAATTATTTTGGTGTATTTAGGCGGGGTGACTACATGAAAAAAGGCATTCACAAACTCAATGATCTTAAAGCACGTGTAGAAAATGTTCATTTAGAGGATAAGTCATCAGCATTTAATACTGCTAGGATAGAAGCCCTTGAGCTTCAAAATTTGTTTGAAACAGCTTATGCAACTGCCGTTGCAGCTGAGGGTAGAACAGAATCAAGGGGAGCTCATGCTAGAGAGGATTTTCAAGAAAGAGATGACGATAATTGGCTTTGTCATTCCATTTACATGCCCGGAAAGAGAGAAATTGGTAAGAGGGCGGTTAACATGACCTTGAAAACCATGAAACCATTCGAGCCTAAAGTAAGAACCTATTGATAAGAGATTGAAATATGTTGACTGTGAGTGTTTATCGATACAATCCTGATATTGATTATGAGCCATACATGCAAGACTTCTCATTCGATGATGAGGGTAAAGACATGATGGTTCTTGATGTATTAGAAAAGCTAAAAGTAATAGATCCAACTCTGGTATTTAGGCGATCATGTAGAGAGGGTGTCTGTGGTTCAGACGGCGTGAATATATCTGGAAAAAATGGGCTTGCATGCATTACACCTTTATCTGAAGCAGTTAGAGACAATAAGCTTGTTATTAGGCCGTTGCCTGGATTGCCAGTAGTACGTGACCTAGTAATAGATATGACTCAGTTTTATGCGCAATACGAAAAAATAAAGCCTTACATGATGAATGACTCGGTTCCTCCAGAAAAGGAGAGACTGCAGTCACAAGAAGACAGAGCAAAACTAGATGGTTTATACGAGTGCATACTGTGTGCTTGTTGCTCCACCGCATGTCCATCTTTCTGGTGGAATCCTGACAAGTTCATTGGACCATCTGGACTTCTTCAAGCATATAGATTCTTGGCAGATAGCAGAGATACCGGAACGAAAGAGAGACTTACTGATCTTCAGGACCCGTTTAGCGTATTTAGATGTCATGGTATAATGAACTGTGTTCAGGTGTGCCCAAAAGGGTTGAATCCCACTAAAGCGATTGGTCATATAAGAAGTATGCTGGTTAAAGATTCCCTATAGAAAGCCCAGTCAGAAATTACTGCATTTAGTAGCATTAAAAGTAAAATATAGCTAGCGTTGAAAGAGGCGTAGCTTTAAAATACTACTTTAAAAAAGCAATGAGGATGTCGCCAAAATGCCCGAGGGCCTTATGGAACAGTTCATCCGCTCATCTCATTTTTCAGGAGGTAATGCGGTCTATATTGAAGGCTTATATGAGTCGTACCTTCATAGCCCAAACTCTGTCCCTGAAGAATGGCGTAAATTTTTTGATTCTCTACCCAGGGTGAATGGCTCAATAAAACCAGACGTCTCTCATGACACAGTAATTCAGCACTTTGAGCTTTTAGGCAAAAAAAAATCAAGACCAACACCAGCGCCTGGTTCAGGTGGTATTCACCTAGAACATGAAAGAAAACAAGTTAAAGTCGTCCAGCTTATCAGTTCATACAGGTTTCGGGGACATCAAAGAGCAAAACTTGATCCACTAGGTTTGATGATAAGAGAGAATGTACCCGATCTAAATATTCAGTTTCATGGTTTAACGCAGGCCGATACAGAGACAACTTTTCAAACAGGGCCGCTTTATATGGGTAAACAAGAAGCGACTTTGAAAGAGATTGTTGAAACCTTAGAGGAGACATATTGCGGTACTCTTGGTCCAGAATTTATGCATATTACGTCTTTTGCTGAAAAACAATGGCTTGCACAACGATTCGAAAGTGTAAGATCAACTCCAACTTATGGAGATGATGCAAGGCTTGATGTGCTCAAGCGACTAACGGCTGCTGAGGGTTTGGAAAAGCACTTAGATTCTAAGTATCCAGGTACTAAGCGCTTTGGATTAGAGGGAGGTGAAAGCTTAATACCACTCTTAGATTGTGTCATCAGGAGATCTGGAGAATATGGTGTAAAAGAGATTGTGATGGCTATGGCGCACCGCGGAAGGTTAAATGTTTTAGTTAACATCCTTGGTAAAAACCCTGCTGAAATGTTTGAAGAGTTCGAGGGGAAGAGACTAGTAAATACCTCTGGAGATGTGAAATATCATCAAGGCTTCTCCTCTAATGTAATGACTCCGGGTGGAGAGATTCACCTTGCGCTCGGATTTAATCCTTCACACTTGGAGATTTCTTGTCCAGTAATGATTGGATCTGGCAGGGCGAGGCAAGACAGAAGAAATGACCCTTCTGGACAAAAGGTGCTCCCTATTATGATACATGGTGATGCGGCCTTTTCCGGCCAGGGTGTCGTTATGGAGACCTTTCAATTATCACAAACGCGCGCATATCAGACTGGTGGCACTATACACATAGTGATTAATAATCAAATTGGTTTTACGACGAGTAGGCAAGATGATGCCCGCTCCACTGAATATTGCACTGATGTAGCAAAATTAGTCGGTGCGCCAATTTTGCATGTTAATGGAGACGATCCAGATGCAGTTATGTTCGCTGCGATGCTTGCCACTGATTATCGGTATGAGTTTGGTAAAGATGTAGTGATAGATTTAGTCTGTTATCGAAGAAGAGGGCACAATGAGACCGATGAACCTTCGGCTACTCAACCTGAAATGTATGAGGCAATTAAGAAGCAAAAAACTACACGAGCAATTTATGCAGAAAAACTTATTAAGGAGGGTGTTATTACTCAAGATAGTGCTCAAAATATGTCTCAAGATTATAGATCCTCGTTGGATAGTGGTGAGTTCGTTGTGCACAATTTGGTTCGAGAGCCAGACACGAGTTTGTTTGTTGACTGGAACCCATATCTCGGTCATGACTGGAGAAAAGCAGCTGATACTGGGGTGGAATTAAAATCGCTCCAGAAAGTTGCAACTAAGATAACTCAGGTACCCGACGGAATCTCGGTGCAGAGGCAAGTTGCCAAAATATATGATGATCGTAGAAAAATGGCCGGTGGAGCACTACCGTTGAATTGGGGTATGTCGGAGTTACTAGCCTATGGAACTCTTTTGCATGAAGGTTACCCCATTAGATTTACGGGACAGGATTCCAGGCGAGGAACATTTTCGCATCGACATGCAGTAATTTTTGATCAAAAGGGTGGAGATGCATATCTTCCCTTGGCAAACCTTTATGAAAATCAGCCGAGATTTGATATTTATGATTCAATTTTGTCTGAGGAAGCAGTCTTGGCATTTGAGTACGGATATGCAACAACTGCACCTAAAGGGCTAATCATATGGGAAGCACAATTTGGAGATTTTGCTAATGGTGCGCAAGTTGTCATCGATCAGTTTATAGCGAGTGGTGAGCATAAATGGGCGCGTCTATCTGGTTTAATAATGATGCTGCCTCACGGCTTTGAGGGACAAGGTCCCGAGCACTCTTCCGCACGTTTAGAAAGGTTTTTGCAACTCTGCGCTGAAAACAATATGCAAATATGCATACCGACTACGCCTTCTCAAATTTTTCATTTGTTACGCCGGCAAGCGATACGTCCAATGAGAAGACCATTGATAATAATGAGCCCAAAATGGATACTACGTCATAAATTGGCGACTTCGTCGCTAGAGGAGTTAGCTGAAGGCGGATTCGAGTCTGTTATAGACGACCCAATTAAGAATAAAAAGAAAGTTGTCAAAATTATTTTATGCTCTGGTAAGGTGTATTATCACTTGTTAGAGGCAAGAGACGAAAAGAAAATCAAGAATATAGCAATAATTAGAATTGAGCAGTTATATCCTTTTCCAGATATAGAGATGGATAATATTTTGAAAAAATACTCACATGTGGAGAGTATAATCTGGTGTCAAGAAGAGCCACGGAATCAAGGAGCCTGGTATAATAGCCAACATTTCTTGCGAGCTGCGGTGGGAAGACTTTCAGAGGACTTGTCATTAGATTATTGTGGGAGAGCGAGTTCTGCGGCACCAGCTAGTGGCTATATGTCTGTTCATCTTGAAGAGCAGAGAAGGTTTATTAATGCGGCACTTGAAACAAAGTAAATGGATAAAGTGATATGACTATCGAAATTAAGGCGCCTAGCTATCCAGAGTCTGTGCAGGAGGGAACTTTAGTTACTTGGCATAAAAAAACTGGTGACAGTGTTGAGAGAGATGAATTAATCGCCGATATAGAAACTGATAAAGTGGTTCTTGAAGTTCCATCGCCCGCCTCAGGTGTTTTAGTTGAGACATTAAAATCTGAAGGCGACATTATCCGGAGTGCAGAATTAATTGCGAAGTTAGATGAGACAATCGCGAAAAAGGACTCTGATGTTGAGCAAATAGAAAATAAAATAGAGTCTACACAAAATAGTAAAGAGGTTCCTGTTAATCCTGCGGCGCGGAAATTGGCGATAGAGAAAGGCTTGGACATTACGCAGATTTCTGGCTCAGGGAAAGATGGCAGAATAACAAAAGAGGATGTTGTTAAGTTTTCATTGTCAAATAATTCCGATAAAAGTGAAGTTTTGGAGACTGAAAGTTCAATAAAGTTAGAAAATATCTCTCAAGCCCCAGCTGAAAGACAAGACAGAAGAGTCCCAATGACTCGTATGCGAGCAAGAATCGCAGAACGATTGCTTAGTGTCACTCAATCAACTGCAATGCTTACGACATTTAATGAAGTGGATATGTCTGCACTTATGAATCTTCGCAAAGAGTTTCAAGATGAATTTATGAAGACTCATAATGGAACTAAGCTTGGATTCATGGGAATGTTTGTAAAAGCTTCTGTTGAGGCGCTTAAACGGTTTCCTATAGTGAATGCATCAATCGATGGAACCGATATTGTTTATCACGGTTATCAAGATATAGGTGTCGCTGTTTCTACCGAGAGAGGCTTGGTTGTCCCAATACTAAGAGAAGCAGAGAATCTCAGTATTGCCGAGATGGAGATGGGAATTGCGAATCTCGCCTTAAAAGCTAGAGATAGTAAACTTTCCATTGAAGAAATGTCTGGCGGAACCTTCACTATTACAAATGGAGGTATTTACGGATCTTTATTATCAACGCCAATTTTAAATCCACCACAGTCCGCCATTTTGGGAATGCACGCCATTCAAAAAAGACCAATAGTAATAGATGGAGAAGTCTCTGTAAGGCCTATGATGAATTTAGCATTGTCGTATGATCATAGATTAATCGATGGTAAAGATGCTGTTCAATTCTTGGTTTGTATTAAGCAATTAATTGAAAATCCTTCCAAGATATTGCTTGAAATATAATTCTTAAATAACTGTTTTTTAAGGTAAATATGAAAAATTATGATGTTGTAGTTATTGGTAGTGGGCCGGCAGGATATGTGGCAGCGATTAGAGCCTCTCAGTTAGGTTTAAAGACATTGTGTATAGAGAAATGGGTCAATCAGGATGGGAAGCATGTGAATGGTGGTACATGTCTTAATGTTGGCTGCATACCTTCAAAGTCTTTACTTGATAGCTCTCAAAAATACTGGGAGGTTACTAAAGATATTGGAATCCACGGAATATCAGTTAAGAATGTTAACTTTGATGTATCAAAGATGCATGAGAGGAAAAAGAAAATAGTCAACCAACTCACAGGCGGAGTATCCAGTCTTTTGAAAGCAAATGGTGTTGAATGTGCGTTTGGTCATGGCAAACTTCATTCCAGTCGGAGAGTTACTATAACTGATGAAAACGGTGCTGAAACTGAAGTTACTGCAAATAATGTGATCTTGGCTGCGGGATCCAAGCCCATAGAAATACCCGTTGCTGAAGTGGATAATGACTTAATTTTGGATTCCACGGGTGCACTTGAGATAGATTCAGTTCCAAAACGTTTGGGTATTATTGGAGCAGGTGTAATAGGCCTTGAACTTGGTTCGGTTTGGGGGCGTCTTGGATCAGAGGTAGTTTTGCTTGAGGCGCTTGAGGACTTTTTAGCAATTATGGATAAACAAATTGCTGAGGAGGCAAAAAGAATATTTATGAAACAAGGTCTAGATATTCGCCTTGGAGCTAGAGTAATAGGTACAGAAATTAAAGACAAACAGGTAGTTGTAACCTACCGTAATGGTGAGGTAATCCAAAAGGAAGTATTTGATAAGTTAATAGTGTGCGTTGGTCGTAGGCCACACACTGAGAATTTACTCGCTCAAGATAGTGGGATAGAAGTAGATGAGCGGGGTTCAGTTTTTGTAAACGAGTACTGTGCAACAAATGTGCCTGGTGTGTACGCAATTGGAGATCTTGTTCGAGGTCCTATGC
Organism: uncultured SAR92 cluster bacterium; assembly: GCA_902527245.1. Taxonomy (GTDB): domain Bacteria; phylum Pseudomonadota; class Gammaproteobacteria; order Pseudomonadales; family Porticoccaceae; genus AAA300-D14. The sequence continues at coordinate 60,485 of CABZOI010000007.1, forward strand.
TGGCACACAAGGGTTCAGAGGAGGGCATAATGGTTGCTGAGCGAATAGCTGGGCATAAAGCACAGTTAAATTATGATATTGTTCCAAATGTTATATACACTCATCCAGAGGTTGCCTCGGTAGGAAGAACTGAGGAGCAGATAAAGGCCTCGGGAGATCCCTATAATATTGGAACTTTTCCGTTTGCAGCGAGTGGTAGGGCTTTAGCTTCAAATGATAGTGATGGTTTCGTGAAAATAATTGCTCATGCGGAGACAGATAGAATTCTTGGTTGTCATATTGTGGGTCCAAGTGCAGCTGATTTAACTCAACAGGTCGCAATTGCAATGGAGTTTGGATCGAGTGCAGAGGATCTTGGAATGACTGTATTTGGTCATCCCACACTATCAGAAGCTGTCCATGAGGCCGCACTCTCAGTTAGTGGTTCAGCGATCCATATGCCAAATAAAAAGAAAAGATAATTTGATTATTTGAGATGGTCGATATGGGTATACATTTTCATTCAACTAGGGATATTCAATGAATTTACATGAATTTCAGGGTAAGCAGCTTTTCAGAGAATATGGACTGCCTGTTTCTACGGGTTTTGCAGTTATAAGCGCTAGTGATGCAGTCAAGGCTGCAAAAAAAATTGGTGGGACTAAATGGGTTGTCAAAGCTCAAGTCCATGCTGGAGGAAGAGGAAAAGCCGGCGGAGTCAAATTGGTTGACACACTTGATGAAATCGAGAATTTCTCTAACCTTTGGTTAGGAAAAAATCTTGTCACATATCAAACTGACGAACATGGACAACTTGTCAGTAGTATTCTTGTTGAAGATTGCACGGATATAAAAGATGAGCTGTATTTGGGAGCCGTTATTGATAGGACTGCAAAACGAATAGTTTTTATGGCATCTACAGAGGGTGGCGTCGAAATTGAAAAAGTTGCTGAGGAAACGCCCGATAAAATCATAAAAGTTGAAATCAATCCTCTAACTGGTGCGCAGCCATATCAAGGAAGAGAATTAGCTTTTTCACTCGGGCTAAAGGGGGATCAGGTCAAGCAGTTTGTAAAGATTTTTGTTGGATTAGCGCGTTTGTTTAAAGAAAAGGATTTGGAATTAATCGAAATAAATCCGTTAGTTATAAAAAGTGATGATAATCTGCACTGTCTCGATGCGAAAGTAGTTGTAGATAGTAATGCAGTATACAGACAGCCTATCCTTGCCGAAATGCGTGATGAATCGCAAGAGGATCCTAGAGAAGCTCATGCGGCATCTTGGGATCTAAATTATGTGGCACTTGATGGCAACATTGGCTGTATGGTCAATGGTGCAGGCTTGGCGATGGGCACCATGGATATTGTTAATCTATATGGTGGTGCACCAGCTAATTTTCTAGATGTTGGTGGTGGTGCAACTAAAGATAGGGTAGTAGAGGCATTTAAGATAATTCTCTCAGATAAGAACGTGAAAGCCGTACTTATAAATATATTTGGAGGTATTGTGCGTTGTGATTTAATCGCAGATGGCGTAATCGGCGCTGTTGAAGAGGTTGGAGTAGACGTCCCGGTTGTTGTGCGACTTGAGGGGAATAACGCAGATTTAGGCCTCAAGAAGTTATCGGACTCTGGATTAGATATCCTATCTGCGAACAGTTTATCAGACGCGGCACAAAAGGTTGTGAATGCAGCGGGAGTAAAAGAATAATGTCAATCCTAATTAATAGAGATACTCGTGTAATATGCCAAGGATTTACAGGTGGTCAAGGGACTTTTCATTCAGAGCAAGCATTAGAATATGGAACAAAACTAATGGGGGGTGTAACTCCGGGAAAAGGCGGAACCCTGCATCTTGGATTACCTGTTTTTAACACGGTTGCGGAGGCTGTAAATAGGACAAATGCAACAGCCTCTGTCATATACGTACCAGCCGCATTCTGTAAAGATTCAATTCTCGAGGCTGCTAACGCAAATTTGAAGTTAATAGTCTGTATTACTGAGGGTATTCCAACTCAAGATATGCTTGATTGCAAAGTCATATGTGACAATCTGGGTACAACTCTGATTGGACCAAATTGCCCGGGGGTAATTACACCTGATGAATGTAAAATTGGTATTATGCCTGGACACATTCATCTATCGGGTAAAGTAGGAATAGTGTCTAGGTCTGGGACACTTACTTATGAGGCTGTCAAACAGACTACTGACTATGGATATGGTCAATCTACTTGTGTTGGAATCGGTGGGGACCCAATTCCGGGATCAAGTTTTATTGATATTTTGAGATTATTTGAACAAGATGCTGAAACAGAAGCGATTGTGATGATCGGAGAAATCGGTGGTACAGCTGAGGAGGAAGCAGCAGCATATATTAAATCAAACGTGACCAAACCAGTTGTTGCCTACATCGCAGGAGTTACGGCGCCCTCAGGAAAGAGAATGGGGCACGCGGGTGCCATAGTATCTGGTGGAAAGGGAACTGCAGATGAGAAGTTTGCTGCTCTCGAAGATGCGGGCGTGAAAACAGTCAGAAGCCTAGCTGAGATTGGAGAAGGACTAAAAGAAATTACAGGTTGGTAAATTTCGTTATTAATGAAATATCAGCGCCTTGTCATCCCTCAGCGCTTGATTGAATAATTTTTTCTCCAATCTGTAATCCTGCGAGTTTATCCAAGGTTGACTTTTGGATTGTTTTGGGAAATTTTTCATTGCTCTTTTCATGTACCCAGACGAAAAATCATCTATCCAATCTTTTGGTTCGGGCCAGTTGACCGTGTCACTCGCGATTGGTGTTACAGATTTGGATCTCTCTTGATCCATGAAGTTTATCAGTTTACAAACCCATTCGGATATTAGGTCAGCTCGTAATGTCCATGAAGCATTTATATACCCAAAGGTAGAGACCATATTCGGAATATCTGAAATCATAATCCCTTTGTAGGTCCAACATTTGCTCAGATCAACTTCTTCATTATCAATTTTTATTGTTGCGCCACCCATTATTTGAAGATTTAATCCCGTCGCTGTGATGATAATGTCAGAATCGAGTTGTCGTCCGGATTTTAAACGAATACCGAACTCATTAAATTCTATTATCTCATCAGTGACAATTTCAGCTTTCTTATTTTTGAGAACATCATAAAGATTTCCGTCTGGTAACAGGCATAGTCTTTGATCCCAAGGATTATACTTGGGAGTCAAATGTTGATCTACGTTAACTGAGTCACCAACTTCTTTTCGGACCTCCCGTAATAATTTGTTTTTTAATTTTGTTGGATGTCGCCTAGATTTTTTATATATATACTCTTGAAAAAGAATGTTGCGGAAACGTGTAATTGCATAGGCGAGTCGTGATGAAAATACTACTCTCATTAAATTAGCGAACCAATCCTCTGATGGTCTTGCAATTAAATAGGTTGGTGACCTTTGAAGCATCACAACTTTGCGCGCTTTTTTTGCAAGCTCGGGTACAAGGGTGACTGCTGTGGCTCCAGAACCAATTACTGTTACAATTTTGTCGGTGTAGTTGGTACTCTCCTTCCATAATTGCGGATGTATTATGGTGCCTTTAAAATTTTTCGCACCCAGAAAATCTGGACAGTATGGTTTTTTATAGTTGTAGTATCCAGAACACATGTATAAAAAATTACATTGTATGTATGAGTACGTTTTTGAAAGAGTGTCTCTAAGCTTTAATTTCCAAGTTTTATTTAACGAGTCCCAGTTGGCTTCTACTAGAGTTTTGTTAAAGCGAATGCTTTCAACGATTTTATTTTCTTCAGCGGTTTCTTTAATGTAGTTAAGAATAGAGGGACCATCTGCGATAGCCTTCCCACTGCGCCATGGTTTGAATTTATATCCTAGGGTGAACATATCGCTATCAGAGCGTATCCCTGGATATTTGAAGAGGTCCCATGTGCCACCAATATTTGCTCGAGCCTCAAGTATTATAAAATTTTTATTAGGACACTCTCTCTTTAAATGACACGCTGCGCCTATTCCCGATAATCCTGCTCCAACAATTACGATATCTTTATATTCTTCGTTTTCAGACATTTTTATTTTAGCGGTTTTTTATTTCGCAATATGGTTATCGGTAAAGTAAAGATTGGGAAAAGCTTTTCATAATGCATCGGAGAAATTCTTTGTGATATGTCCATTAGCTTCGCATCTAAACCAACAAAAATTCGTTTTTTATTTCTTTTTATACCATTAAGTATGATGTTAGCTGCACGACTTGGATGCATACCATATTTTTGGAAGAATTCTGACATCTCCCTTTGTGAGGTTCCGATAGGTAATAATTTGCTCATAATTCTTTGCAAGGCATCATTTTGTTTTGGCCCCGAAGTCATCCTAGCATTGGATACTATATTAGTCCCTATATGTCCTGGATGCACGCAATGCACAGAAACATTTGTGTTGCTTAACTCTTTAGATAGTGCCTCGCTGAAACCTCTAACACCAAACTTAGTAACATGATAAGCCGATTGATTCGGCACCGTTATCATTCCAAAAATTGAGGATAAATTAACAATTGCTGCCTCATCTTGTTTCTTTAGTATTGGTAAGAAACATCTGGTGAGATTAATCACGGCATGTAAATTTGTTTCGATTACCCAGTCCCAATTCTGTTCAGTAGTATCTTCAAAGCTATCATTGACTGTCACACCAGCATTATTGAATAGCATATCCACATTTTTATGTTCTCGTAATATGTTCTCCGTAAGAACTTTTACTGTAGTTTTAGATGAGACATCTGCTAAATGCACAGAAGTTTTTGTATTATATTTGTTCAATATTTTTTCAGTCTCGCGCAATGTAGTCTCATTGACATCACAAATGGCAACCGAAGCACCGGCCTCTTTGAGTAAGATCGATAGATGTCTTCCTATACCTGAGCCAGCACCCGTAATGACTGCTACTTTATCTTCAAAACTTTTCATATTTTTTAGTATTTTTAACTCATAATAATGATAAGTCATTTATAAGGAGTTACATAGTTAATAAAAGGTGATTATTTGAAATTTCGAGCTCTGACATTCAGTTTCCTAACTTCGTTATTAAGATTTTTTAGTCGGTTTGCGATTATATGAACAACATCGCCTTCTTTTTCAAGAACTCCCTGCACCAATAGAAATTGAGATTTTAAAAGAGCTTCTCGAAATCGTTCTTGAATGTTTTTCCAAACAACGATATTACTATTACCCGTTTCATCCTCTAAAGTAATAAAAATTACTCCAGAAGCAGTTCCTGGTCTTTGTCTCCCGGTTACGATGCCTGCAATCAGTATTTCTTGTTTGTGATTTAAATGTGAAAGATCGCAATTTCTTTTGCAGTTCTTAAATAGGCCTATATTTTTTCGGAATAAGCTCATAGGATGTTCTCCCAGAGTTAGCCCTGTCAGATCATAATCACCCAACATTTTATCAATTAAATTGAGGCTAGGTAGATTTACCTCATAAGTTTTATTGCATAAAGATAGTTGATCTTTTTTTAAGCTAAGGGAATGCCACTGAGTAATTCTGCGATCTTTATTTATTGAATCTAGTGCTCCTGCCGAGCTTAATAGACTTAATTTAGCCTTTGATAGATTTGTTTTATTATGGAAATCATTGATATTTTCAAATTTTTGATTACAGTTTTTTATCTTTAATGAATCCATTTTTGATAAACCTTTTATTATTCTAAATCCGAGTCTTATCGAAAAATTGTATTTTCTACTTAAGCTATATTCGGATGACTTTTCTAAGGTGTGTTCCCAAGAACTATAATTCACATCGACAGGTCTAATTTCTATGTCATGTCGTTTTGCATCTTGAGTAAGTTGAGATATTGAGTAGAACCCCATTGGCTGACTATTCATAAGAGAACAATAAAAAGCAGCAGGATAATGGCATTTCAACCATGCTGACGCATAAGCGAGTAATGCAAAACTTGCAGAGTGTGATTCAGGAAAACCATATACTCCAAAACCTTGTATTTGCTTAAAAAGATTTTTTGCGAAATTTAAGTTATATCCGTTTTTTAACATTCCCTCAGTCAATTTTTCTTCAAATAATGCAAGTTGGTTTTTGCTATTATATTTGTTGCTCCAACTTGCCATTGCTCTCCTTAATTGGTCAGCTTCTCCACCTGAAAAGCCGGCTGCAACCATAGCTAATCGGATGACTTGCTCTTGAAATACTGGTATACCTAAAGTGCATTCTAAAACCTCTTTTATTTTTTTATCAGGATATGAGACTTCTTCTAAACCTTGCCTTCTCCTTAAGTAAGGATGAACCATGCCACCTTGAATTGGTCCGGGTCGAACAATCGCTATTTCAATCACTAAGTCATAAAATGATCGAGGTTTAAGTCTTGGCAGCATGGTCATCTGTGCTCTTGATTCAACTTGAAAGACTCCTATGCTGTCTGCGTTACAAAGCATGCTGTACGTTGCATCGTCATTTTTAGGAATTTTTTGTATAGATATATCTTTAGAATAGTTATTTTTTACCAGATCAATGCAGCGATGAATTGCTGTTAGCATACCCAAAGCAAGAATATCTATTTTCAATAATCCTAATGATTCAATATCTTCCTTATCCCATTGAATTACTGTTCTATTTGTCATAGTTGCATTTTCAATGGGAACAATTTCACTCGTTGGTCCACGAGTTATTATAAATCCACCCACATGCTGAGAAAGATGACGTGGGAAACCTAATATTTGTTGCATTAAATAGTAAAAGTGCTGTATTAAATTTGAATTTTTGAAAGATAAATTTTCATTCGAATTAAATTCAGTAAATTTCCTTTCTAAGTCTTTTTTTCTATCCCACCAGGCCAGAGATTGACTTATGCTTTCTATAAAATTTATATCTAAACCAAGTGCTTTTCCAACGTCCTTGATGGCACTTCTTGGTTTGTAAGTAATTACAGTTGCAGCTAAAGCTGCTCTTTCTCGAGTATATCGTTTGTATATATATTGTATTACCTCTTCCCGCCGTTCATGCTCAAAATCTATATCGATGTCTGGTGGTTCATTACGCTCTTTTGAAATAAATCTTTCAAATAGAAGAGAAATTTGTTCTGGCGAGACTTCTGTGATGAATAGACAATAACAAACTACTGAATTAGCAGCGGACCCACGACCTTGACAAAAAATATTATTTTGATGAGCAAAAGATACGATGTCATATACAGTTAAAAAATAAGTTTCATAGTTGAGTTCGTGAATGATATTTAACTCACGATTTATTTGAGAAAGAATTTTTTTTGGAATTCTTGAGGGCCATCTCTTTTTAGCGCCTTGATGTACTAAAAAAGATAAATATTCTTTGGAAGTTAAGTTTTTTGGTACAACTTCTATTGGATATTCATAACGCAATTCATTTAATGAAAAGTTACATAAATTAGATATGTTTATAGTTTCTCTCATTAGTTCTTCAGGATAGATATTTTTTAAATATTCAATTTTTCTCAAATATCTTTCAGAATTAGGATAACGAGATTTACCTAATTCCATAATTGAGCATTTTTGTTTTATAGCTGTTAACACGTCTTGTAGTGGTTGACGATCTTTTTTATGCATATGCACGTCTCCACAAGCAACTACATTAACTTTCCATAGTAATGATAATTTTTGAAGATAAGATAAGTGAGAAGTTTCTGTGCCATTTAGTAAGTTATGAAAACCAATCCATAAACGTCTTTCGAACCAATCATGTAATTGTGAAATAATGAGTTGATCTTTTTTAAAGTCTCCACAAGGCAACCAAATAATTAATAAACCGTCATTATTAAATTTTAAGTCCGACCATTTTATTTGATAACTACCTTTCTTACTTCGTCTTCTAGCAAGTGTAATTAATGATGATAATTTGCTGTAAGAATTACGATTAGTCACCAAAACAATAACTTTATGTGAATCTATTTTAAATTCACTACCAATAATTAATTTTATATTCCTGTTAAATGTTGCTACGTGTGCTTTTACAACTCCTGCTAATGAACATTCATCAGTAATTGCTAGTGCTCTGTAGCCAAGGTTAGATGCCATAGTAACTAATTCATGTGGATGGGAAGCTCCACGAAGAAAAGTAAAGTTAGTGATGCAGTGAAGTTCTGAATATTGCATGTGAATAATAAAATACTGTATATATAAACAGTACTTTAATATTGGTTTGAGAGTCAACTATAAATTAAAATATTATTTTTATAATTGCAGTAGGAGCTTGCTAGTGAAAAAGATAGTAATAATACTGATGTTATGTCTTCTCCAGTACGGATGTCTTGCTGTTGCGATTATCGAAGGGGCAACTGACGTAGTTGCCGCGGTTGCAACTGCTCCGATAAAAGTAGGATCAGCTGTTGTTGATGCAGCAACTGGCGATGAGGACGACAACAAGGAAAAAGAGGATGACTGATAGTATTCCTTCAGCCATCCTCATCTGTTATTGAATTCAAGAGAGATGATATTATTTTGCTGCCTCGAGAGCTTGTTCAATGTCGGCTTTGATGTCTGACACATGCTCAATACCAATTGATAATCTAACTAAGTCAGCAGAAACACCTGCAGATTTTAATTCATCTTCATTCAACTGTCTGTGAGTTGTACTAGCTGGATGGCATGCAAGAGATTTTGCATCACCTATATTTACTAGCCGCTTGATCATACCTAGTGCGTCTATGAACTTAGCGCCTGCTTTTTCACCACCCTTTATTCCAAAACTAATTATTGATGACGGTTTGCCTGAGACAATTCGTTTTGAGAGTTCGTGGTACCTGTCTGTGGGAAGACCTGCATAATTAACCCAAGAAACTTGATCGTGATTGTTTAAATAATTTGCAATCTCTAGGGCATTTTCAACATGCCTTTCCATTCTAAGTGCCAATGTTTCTAGTCCTTGTAAAATAAGGAAAGCATTGAATGGTGAAAGCGCGGCACCCATATTCCTTAATGGGACTACTCTCGCTCTCCCAATAAAGGGTGCCTCAAGTGCCTCTGCATACACGACCCCATGGTATGAAGGATCGGGTGTATTAAACTGAGGAAATCTTGGGTTATCCTTAAAAGGGAATGCACCTGAGTCTATGATTATTCCACCAATAGTTGTTCCATGACCACCGATGTATTTTGTCAATGAGTGAACGACAATATCTGCTCCATGATCAATTGGTTTGCATAAGTACGGCGTTGCCACAGTGTTATCGACAATTAAAGGTATTCCGTAGTTATGAGCCATTTTTGATAACTCTTCGATATCAACGATATTACCTGATGGATTTCCAATTGATTCGCAATATATAGCCTTTGTATTCTCATCAATTAATTTCTCCAGTGCACTTATATCCTCTCCGGTTGCCATACGGACATCAATGTTTTGCTGAGGAAGGGTATGAGCAAATAAATTATAAGTTCCTCCATACAACTGACTCACACTAACCATATTATCGCCAGCGTTACAAAGCGTGTGGATTGCTGCAGTGATCGCTGCCATACCTGAGGCAACACATAGAGCTCCAGCGCCATTTTCAGCCGAGGCAAGCCTTTGCTCGAGGACATCACAAGTTGGATTCATAATCCGACTGTAAATATTTCCAGGTTCAGCTAGATTGAATAAGTCAGCACCATGTTGCGTATCTCGAAAACTAAAGGATGTAGTTTGATATAAGGGAACTGCAACAGCATTCGTTGTAGGATCGTCACTAAACCCTGCATGAATTGCTTTTGTTTCAAATTTCATAATCACCACCATATGTTCAAAAGCGTTAGTGTACGGGAATTCATATAACTCTACATTATAAAGCATATAACTTTTTATTCTTACCTAAAAAGAAAAAGTTATTATCTAGGGGGTTATCGTGTTAATTTTGAGTATTGGAAATCCATAATGTTTGATATGGATCTAACTTTGTGAATCCTTGTTTTCTGCAAATAGTTTTGTTTTCAATTAGATCAAAATATTCCTGGTTTTCGATGAGATTCAGATCATCAAAAAAAAGATCCTGTTTTTGTGTACTAATGTTACTAATACAAAAAATATTTTGTGATTTGCATATGCTTTGCCGCCAAAACCCGAATAAGGAGTCGGATAAATGAAGTGTAAACTGAGTGGCATTTGGATGAAATGCGCACTGCTTTTTCCGTAATTTAATTCTAGATGTTATCTTTTTATAAACAACGTGCTCTTCGCTCTCATGATTATCTAGTTTTTGAGTTAGTTTTTTGTAGTTCCATTGATGTCGGTTTATTGAACGATTTTGACCAGTATTATCCACTTTTTTTAAGTTATTTTTTGTGCCAAGAAGACTGTGAATATATAAGCCTGGAATACCTTCGAGTCCAATCATTATCTCATGAGCACAAACGAACCTATCAATCTGATATTCATCGGTGCCAACTTCTGTTCCCTTAAGAGCGTCAAATAAGGAGATATTTATTTCGTAGTATCTCTTTCTACCGTTTTTATCATTTCTCGCAGACGTCAAACCACCAAAATTAACCATTGTTTGTACCAGATTTTCAATTTCATCCTCAGACAGAAGGCCCTCTGCTGGTCTTAAACCTATTCCATCATGAGATGCTATAAAATTAAAATAAGCAGTCCCAAATCTGGCTGGGGGCATGCTTATCATCCAAGTTTTTAAAATTCTAGAATTACCAGTTATTAAAGTATTTATTAGAAGAGGAGGTAGCGAAAAATTGTAAATACAATGTGCTTCATTACCATTTCCAAAGTAAGAAAGATTTTCTCGATTTGGAATGTTAGTTTCAGTAATCAATAAGGTTTCAGGCGATATCGACTCAAATATAGTTCTAAAAAGTCTTATTATTTCGTGTGTTTGTGGAAGATTAATGGAGGAGGTTCCTGATTTTTTCCATAAGAAAGCAACTGCATCAAGTCTAAAGATTTTTACTCCAAAGTTGGAATACAAAATCATGATTTTAATGAACTCCATCAATACAGCCGGATTCTTAAAATCAAAATCTACTTGATCATGACTAAAAGTACACCACACATATTTCTTGCCATTGGGAGTGTCGACTGCTTTTAATAGCTCGCTTTCTCTAGGACGCACAACTTTACTGAGGTTGTCAGTTGGAAGAGCAGTTGCAAAATAGTCTTTTCCTGGATGTATTTGATTTTGGAAATTTTGAAACCATTGGCTTCTTGCTGAACAATGGTTGATGACAACATCAGCCATAACTTTATAATTTTTAGAGAGAGCCTCTACATCATCCCACGCTCCCAGTGCTTCATTAACGGAAGAATAATCTAGTACAGAAAATCCATCATCTGACGTGTAGGGGAAGAACGGAAGAACATGAATACAATTTATAGTGTCCTTCAGATAATTATCAAAAAACTTCTTGAGCGTTTTGAAGGGTTTCTCTGATTCACATTTAATTGAGTCAGCATAGGTTATTGAAATAACATCTTTTTCTGACCATTTTTGCTCAGGATTTTTGGTAGGTTGAGGTAAAACATCACCTATTATATTTAGGATGTTCTCTGTAAGAAGTTTTAGGTCATTGTCATTAAGTTGATCGTATATGCGTCGCAAATGAGACGAGACTTTGTCATAAATTGCATGTTTACTCACCGAGAGGCTCTTTTAAGCGGTCTAACCGTAGTTTTTGCCAATTGGAATTCTTTTAAATCCTTATCCACTGCTTCAATGAGTTGGTCATAGATATCTGGGATTGCACTGACAACTCTGTTCCAACTTGGCAAGAACGGACGCTCCATAGGAATTGCGGTAAATATTTCTCCAGCTTTGATAATATTCTGAGCAAACATTTCAACGGCTTTTTCTTCCTCATGAACATCGAGTGAAAGTCCATTCATAACTGCATCATTATGACAGTTTTCAATAACATCCAGTGCCTTTCGATAGTACGTTGCCTTTATTGACCTAAATGTTTCCTGGCTAAATATGACACCCTGTGTTGCAAGTTTCCTGAATAATCCTTTAGCAATATCAATGGACATTTTTGAGAGACCTTTGGACTCATCATTAACTGACAATGATTGATGCTTGTGATCATAGTTGTCTGCGATATCCACCTGACACAATCTATTATTCGCATAATTTCTATACATCTCTGACAGAACACCAACCTCTAGGCTCCAATCGCTTGGTATACGGATGTCGTTCAAAACGTCACGTCTGAATGAAAATTCACCCGCGAGTGGATATCTAAAACTATCCATATAATCTAGGTAATCCATTTGTCCTAGATTTGCTTTCAATGCTTGTATTAAAGGGGATACCAGAAGTCGAGAAACTCTACCATTGATTTTTCCATTTGCTACTCGAGCGTAAAATCCTTTACAAAATTCATAGTTGAACTGAGGGTTCGCCACAGGATAAATTAAACGCGCGAGTAGTTCTTTGTTATATGTTGTTATATCGCAGTCATGCAACGCCACTGACTCAGCTCTTCCAGTTGCTAATACATATCCCATGCAATACCACACATTTCGTCCTTTTCCATATTCTTTTGGAGCCAGATCAAGCTTTTCAAGTTGTCTATCGATCGCCTTTAGACGGGGTCCGTCATTCCATAATACTCTGAAGTGTTGAGGTAATTCTGAAAAAAATTGAAGAGAATGCACGTACTGATCTTCATTCGCTTTGTCCAGACCAATAACAATCTGATTCAGATATGGCACACCTTTTAGTTCATTTATGATAAGAGGGAGCGCTTTGCCTTCGAGCTCACTAAAAAGGGCAGGTAATATCAAACCCATTGGGCGCCGTCTGGAGAACCTAATCAAGTCCTGATGCATTTCAGATACTGGTCTGTGCCCCAAATTATGAAGGGTTGTAATAATGCCGTTTTGATAAAAATCTCCCATAATATAGTCCTCAATTTAACTGAAGTTTTGAAGCCATTCTGTAACACCTGATACCCATCCCTTGGGCCCAAATTCTTGGCTAATATGCACTTTGGTTTTTCTACTAACTTTTATTGGTTTTCTTTTCCGGGGTTTGATTACCAAAGCAGTATCAGCTCCCTCTAGCATTGATATGTCATTGTTGCTGTCGCCGATCGCTAAAGAGTCACATTTGTCAATACCAGGTTGATCGCAATATATTGATATTAGTTTTTTAACTGCTTCTCCTTTGGTATGTAGACCGGTGATGTTCAAAAACCTGCCACCTTGCTGCACTAAAAGTCCATTTTTCGTTAAGCAATCTGCAAACATCTGTTTACGTTTATCAGTGCTTAGCCACACGACAACTTCACTGAATTCACGATTATTGGCATTCCAAGCATCTTCTTCACTTAATCCTGCTAGTTTCGCAATTGACTGTATTCCTTCTATTTTTTGCATGGCATTAAAAGTTTTAAATTCAGCGAGAAATTCATTTGCATGATTTTGAATAGAATCAATTAGGTAGTCTCGGTTATAACCATTCTGTATTAAGAAATGATCATTTCTTATTTTCCAATTAAGTTTTGTAGTTTTAAAGTATGACTTGGGGATATAAATAGCGGATCCATTTTCAGTTATGAATGGATGATTATTATTCAACTCATTCTTGAGTTTTAAGACTTCGCTAAAGGTCTTGCTTGTGACGGGTATGACAGGAATACCAATTTTTTCTAGCATTAACAGAAGACTTTTCGCTGGCCCAAAGGAATAGTTATCGTGATCAAGTAAGCTTCCATCAAGATCGGTCAGAATAATTCTTTTTGTTCTTTTTCTACTCAAAATCCTAAAACCTACAAATATTTTGCCCTTTTATGGTGCGGTTTATTAATGTTTAACAGCTAACTAATACTACTTTTCAATATAAGTTGTTGTATTACGTCAATTTTTTATTAAACGACTAAAAATTAAAGTAATTTGAAAAGGGGAGATTGCAGATTGCATGCCAACTATTGATAAAGAATTTTAGAGTTATCAGTTGTTAAATCAATAGAAATGAATACTAAGCTTGTTAAATTTAAGAAAATATTCCATGAATAAACCATTTAACACCAGATTTATAGATCCAATAATTTGTTCCTTCTTCATCCCTTGCGATGTAATAATCGAGTTGTTGATTATTTTCCCACCAATTATCATTTATCCTCTCGGGGCCGCTTAAAATAGTTATAGGGCTTTTGAAATACAATTTTCCATTGAGGAATTTAATTGGATTAGGTGTTTTGAGTAACCAAAGAGGCCTTGTGTTTTCTGTTGTTTGTTGCTCAAAAAATTGCTTCATATCGAATTCTGTAATACTTCCAGCCTTTTCAGGTATGTGCTCATTTTTTGTTAAAAGTGTAAACAAAGCTTTTTCTCCAACTTTTGCAACAATACTATCCACCAAATTCCCTTTATATTGAGATTTATTTTTATTGTCATTAAATATCGCATTATTAATTTTTTTGTCTTCGATTAAATCAGTGCAGTAAAGAGAGACTTTCTCTACTACCTTGGGTAAATTAATATTATCTAACTTTATTCGGCTTAAATTTAGAAGTTCACTCCAATCATTTTTGCTTCTTGATAGTTTTATTTTCATAGTTATATTTACATTTAATGGCGTAGTAAATTCCCAAATGATTTGAGAGCATCTGCAATGTATTGCAATCAAATATTCATTTAAACTTTTTAATAATGATTTCATCGGGAAGATTAAGCTTTCTTTATTTGTTAGCCCGTTAATATATTGAATCTCATCATGAAATGTTTTTGATGGCTTGAATTTGCATAATATTTGCTGTTTTTTATTTAGAAGTATTTCCAGATTAGAAATTAAATCACTATTAAATCTTTCACTAAGTAATGATATTGGTATATCTATTAAATCTTTAATACTTTGAATTCCTAATTGAGAAAATATTTTTCTAGTATTTAAATTATCAGTTATTTTTATTGCAGGTATTTTGTTTAGTTCTTTATATACATTATTTAAATTTGGTAAATTTTTTTGAAATTTATTCTTGCATAGTATTTTTGCAATCAAAGGGTTTATACCAAATCCATTAATTGCAAATATCTTGTGTAAGGATATTTTTTCATGGATTAGACAAAGTAAATTATTATAGCCCCTGAAGAGTCTTTTAGATTTAGATATTTCGAGACATAATGCGTGATTTTCAATCGTTACATCAGCGGTAAATTGATACCCAATAATAGCTAAGTTATTTAATAATTTTTTTTCTTGTGATGAATTTCTTTCCTTAATTATCAAGTCGGGACACATTGCTAGCGCAGTTGATAAAGAGATAGTTTTATCAATTCCATAGTCTTTTGATAAATTATTATATGCAATTATTTTTCTTTTATTTTTATGTGTATCAATTACTACTAAAGGTTTATTCGTAAAATCCTTTGAGTAATTCATGGTTATTGCCTCAAGAGATAATTTAGGGAACTTTATGTACATCCAAATTTCTTCAGATTTATTTTGCATAGTGATTAAAATTAAATTTTAGTTATATATTTCTTGAATTGGCTTTGATTTATTCAAATTGAGGTTAAAGTTGCTGTAGTGTGATTGATGATTGTTAATTGACATTTTGTTTATTTTTATTCGATGCTCCATCTTTATATTTGAAGGAATTATTAATTGTTTGCCAGGGTTTTTACCTCTTAATTTTTTGAGTGTTAGTAATAATGCATTTTCTTTTGAAGAATCAATTATGATTCTTAAAAATGCAGGTGATGAATCATTGGCTGCTTCAGGAGTATTGAATAAGAATACAGGAAGGCAAGTCTCACTAGCTGCTAGTTGAAGTTTTCTTAGCATTCGATAGTTGATATTTTTATCTCTATTCCAAAGTAGTAGTAACGCGTTATTTCTAATTGTTTGTTCTGCAATCCATAACCATTCGTCAGGCTTATTTGTTCTCACTACTAATAAATCATTCAAAGAAATTCCTGCGTTAGATAGAGCTGGAGGGTAAGGCTCATAAGGTGGATTAAGCCATATGGATAGATGATTTGTATTCGTATATTTTTTGACTGTCTCTACAAAAAGACTTATTTCGCCTAATCCTTCCTTTTTAACTATTAATTCAGTTAATGATGAGGTTGGCCATCCTCCTAACAAAAATTCATCTAACACTTTATTTGCAGTCGGTATTCTTTCAATATAACTTGAGTGGTCATTTCCGATCCATGTATCTGATCGCTCAAGTAGCGTTTTAAGTGATGATTTGAGAGGCATAATATACTGTATAAATAAACAGTATATTATTGTTTGTATCTATTCATGTCAATATAATGAGTAATAAATCACAAGTTTTTAATGTATAGAGTTACAATAAATTTAGTATAAGTATATGGAAGAATTTTAATGTCCTTAACTTTTGATAATTCACGATTACATAATGAATATCTGACACCATCCCACGATGAATGGCGTAATCAGCTGAGGCGATTTTTTGAAAATGAAATAATCCCATTTGCTGATGAGTGGGACGAATGTGGCTCTATTCCTGCTGATCTATGGCCTAAATCAGCGAAAATAGGAATTCTAGGTCTCAATTATCCCGAGGAGTTTGGAGGCTCTTCTGAGGGAATCGATATTTGGCATAAGAACATTTTAAATGAGGAGTTAGCGAGAATTGCTGTAGGCGGTGTCGGAGCAACCTTAATGGTTCATGATATTGCATTACCACCAATTTTGAAATTTGCTGATCGAAAATTATGTGAGATGGTTATCCCGCCTGTATTAAGAGGAGAAAAACGTATTTCATTAGCTATAACCGAACCTTCCGGTGGTTCGGATGTAGCAAGCCTCTCTACGAAGGCTTCCTTAGTTGATGATCATTATATTATCAATGGAAGTAAGACTTATATTACCGGAGGAATGAATGCTGATTGGTTCACAACTGCAGTTCGAACTGGAGGAGAGGGTGCGGCTGGAATTTCAACAATACTGATACCATCAAATTTGGAGGGAGTTACTCGTACTCCTCTTGATCGCAAGCAAGGATGGTGGTGTTCCGATACTGCCACGATTTATTTTGATAATGTACGCGTTCCAAAAAACTATTTAATCGGTGAAGAGAATCAGGGATTTAAGGTTGTCATGGTGAACTTTAATAGTGAGAGAATGGGAATGTCAGCTGCGATGGAGGCAGCATCAAGGGTGTGTTTGGAGGATGCTGCAAAATGGGCTGGAGAGAGAAAAACCTTTGGTAGAAGACTGGCTGATCATCAAGTAATTCGCCATAAATTTGCTGATATGAAGCAAAAAATAAATGCTACTCAAAGCTATTTGAATAGTGTATCTAGAGGTATTCAGTTGGGCATTGAAAATGCGGCCGACATAGCATTATTAAAAGTCCAATCAAGTCAGACTCTAGAATTTTGTGCTCGTGAGGCGATGCAAATTCTTGGTGGAGCAGCTTATATGAGAGGGAACAGAGTAGAGCGTATTTACAGGGAAGTCAGAGTAAATGCTATTGGAGGAGGATCAGAGGAAATTATGAAAGATTTGGCTGCGCGTCAGTATGGGGTATAAATACACTAGAATTATTTGTAATCAGACACTTTTGCCATCGGCAAAAGTGTCTGCAGAATTCGTTCTAGGATAGCATTGGACCAAGTTTCATCGCGATACCCATGTCACCCTGAATCTTCAACTTTCCAGTCATGAAAGCAGAGGTGCCATCAAGATTGCCTGCTGCCATTTCCATGAAATTTTCCATGCTAATTACCATGGTGCATTCAGCATCATTGTCGTCATTCGAAACTACATTGGGTGTTTGAGTTGCATCTAAAAATAAAACACCATCCTCGCCAAAATCGAATTTAACAGTTGCTCCTAATCCGCAATCTTCGCCTATTTTTTCTTTTAAACCGTTTGTTGCCATTTCTAAAGACATGGAGTTTCTCCCTTTTAATATTGATGTACACAGGTACTGTATGAATCTAGACATTTAAAATCAACTTAAATCATGGATATTTGGTCACATTAGCTTTGATTAATTTAATTATTCGATTTTGAAATTTAGGTTGTTATTATGAATACGAGATTATAAAAGGTTTTTAAAGTGAGTCTTTATCGAAAGGCTTTGCGAGTTATAATGAAAGATATAAATAATACTGAAATCAATTATTTAAAAACGTAAAGACCAGTATTTTTAGAGGGTGTTTTGAATAAAAGTATTCGAATTGGTGGTGCGAGCGGATTCTGGGGAGATTCTTACCGAGCCACAGAGCAATTAATACAAGATACAACGCTTGATTTTATTGTTTACGATTACCTTGCTGAAATCACAATGTCAATCATGGCAAGAGCAAGAGCTAAATCTCCATCCGCAGGGTATGCGACTGATTTTATTGATGCAGTCATCAAACCTTATATTAAAAGAATATCAACGCATAATACTCGATTGATATCTAATGCGGGCGGTGTTAATCCTGAAAAGTGTGCTGAGGTGATCAGTGAGCTTGTGAAAGACCTGCAGCTTAATTTAAAAGTTTCCTGTATTACGGGTGATGATTTGATGAGCTCAGCGCAAGAAATAAAAAATATGAATTGCAAGGAGATGTTCTCAGACATTAAATTTCCTGAACTTGACAAAGTAGCGAGTATGAATGCATATCTAGGAGCTTTTGCTATATCCAAAGCTTTAGATAAGGGTGCGGACATCGTTATTACGGGGCGCTGTGTTGATAGTGCTGTAACTCTGGGTGCGTGTATTCACGCATTTAATTGGACTAAATCAGACTTAGATCAACTCGCTGGTGGCTCTTTAGCGGGACATATACTGGAGTGCGGAGCTCAGGCTACTGGCGGTAATTTTACTGATTGGGAGTTGTCTAAAGATATCCATAATATTGGTTACCCCATTGCTGAGATTTCAAATGATGGCATATTCGAAATTTCAAAGCTTCATAACACAGGTGGATTAGTAAACGTAGGTACAGTTTCAGAACAGATGCTGTATGAGATTGGTGACCCAAAAAAATATATGTTACCTGACGTGATATGTGATTTTTCGGAAGTGAGCATAACTGAGATTTCGCAAAATAAAGTCAGGGTGTCAGGTGCGAAAGGCTTGCATCCCTCCAATACTTATAAGGTATGCGCCACCTACGCAGATGGTTATCGTGGCGGAACAATTATGACAATGTATGGCGATGATTCTGTAAAAAAAGCAGATTATCTGAGTGAATCGATCTTCAAAGCATCTAGAAACACCCTTCAGAAGGTGGGTCTAGAGGACTTTACTGAAACGAGTATAGAATTAATTGGGGCTGAGAGTCAGTATGGCGAATTCGCACGCAATCAATCCGTTAGAGAGGTTGCCATTAAAATTGCGGCTAAGCATAGGGATGCAGCAGGAATTGGAATATTCTTAAAAGAATGTGTTGGGTTAGGGCTTGCGACGCCTCCCGGTTTGTCTGGTTTTCAGGGAGGTAGAGCGAGACCATCACCAGTCATAAGACTTTTTTCGTTCGAAATACCAAAAAGTTTTGTGAATACTTATATTGACGGTCAAATTTTTGAAGATTCTCAAGTAGAGCAGTCACAACAATCAAATAAACAAAAAGCTCTGACAGATGCTCCCCCAAAAATAAAAGATAAACTTCTTGTGCCTGTAAAATTGAAAAAACTTGCTTACGCTCGTAGTGGTGATAAGGGTAATAGCGCGAATATCGGCATTATCTGCAGGCAACCAGAATATTTGAGCTATGTTTATTACTCCTTAACGGAGCGCGCTGTTATGGAGAGATTATCGCACTTCATATCGGGAGATTCGCTGGAGGAGAAGTTGAAACATGTGTCTCGATTTTTATTACCGGGAATATCTGCAATTAACTTTTTGATCACTGATGTTCTTGGTGGTGGTGGTATTGCGAGTATTCGAAACGATGCACAAGGAAAAGGATTTGCTCAGCTTTTGCTGGATTCACCAATTATGGTATCGCAATGGATCGCAGACGAAATTGATGGAAATGAGGATATTGGATGACTATTTTTAAATCAAAAATCAATGTCGATTCGGAAAATTTTAAAAAGCACCGAAATGAGATGTTGGAGTTAATTGCTAGATTAGAAGAGTTGAATGGTCGTGCCAGTATTGCTTCAGAGCGAAGAAAAGAGAGATTTGAAGCGAGAGGACAGTTAACACCTCGAGAGCGCCTAGCCCGTCTACTAGATCCGGGATTGCCTTTTCTTCAAATAGGAAACTTGGCTGGATACATGCTGGATACAAAAAACGAAAAAAAATCAATCCCAGGCTCAACAGTCATATCAGGCATAGGATTTATATCCGGTGTCAGATGCATGGTGGTAGTTGATGATAGTGGAATCAATGCGGGTGCCTTAATGACCGGTGGAGGTTATCGAATATCCAGGTCTCAAGAAATTGCTCTCCAACAAAAGCTTCCTTTTGTTCACCTAGTTGAGAGTGCTGGCGGAGATTTAATGAATTATACGGTCGAGGGATTTAGCGAGGGTGGACGCTTGTTTGGTTCACTCGCAAAATTAAGCAAAGCAGGTATTCCAGTAATCTCTATACTCCATGGCTCTTCAACTGCAGGTGGTGCATACATGCCGGGACTTAGTGATTATGTGATAGGGGTAAAAGGAAGAGGCAGAGCATTTTTAGCTGGACCTCCATTGCTTTTAGCTGCAACAGGCGAGATAGCGACAGAAGAAGAGCTCGGAGGTGCAGAGATGCACTCAAATGTATCGGGTTTAGTAGATTATCTAGCGGATGATGACGGTCACAGCATACAAATCGCTAGGGAGGTAATAAAAAGATTAGATTGGAATAAAAGCTCAAATGTTCGTAAAGACAAATCATTCGATGAGCCTATCTATAATATTGACGATCTAGCTGGGGTGATTCCAGTTGATTACAGAACTCCCTATGATATGCGAGAACTCGTTGCAAGAGTTGTTGATGGATCAGACTTTTTAGATTTTAAACCAAGAATTGGAGTCTCAACAGTATGTTTACAGGCTGAAGTTTTCGGGACACAGGTGGGAATAATCGGTAACAATGGTCCAATAGACCCAGCTGGGGCTAATAAAGCGACACAGTTTTTGCAACTGCTTGATCAAGCGAATACGCCTGTTTTGTTTTTTCAGAATACTACTGGCTATATCGTTGGCAAAAAATCTGAGCAACAAGGCATGATTAAACATGGATCAAAGATGATTCAAGCGGTGAGAAATGTAAATATCCCTAGAATAACCTTCATGACTGGAGCTAGTTTTGGCGCAGGTAATTACGGTATGTGCGGGAGAGGTTATGATCCTGATTTCCTGTACACCTTTCCAAACGCTAGAACCGGAGTAATGGGAGGTGAGCAAGCTGCTAAAACAATGTCAGTTGTTGCCCGTGGTAAGGCCAAGACGCAGGGTATAGAGGTAGATGAGGAGATCCTGAAACAACAAGAATCAATGCTAACGCATATGTTCGACTCTCAATCAGATGCGTTTTACACCAGTGGTCATATGATGGATGATGGAATGATTGACCCTAGAGATATGCGAAAAACTATCGGAATGATTCTCGAAACGATAGAAGAGGGCAGAAAAAGAGCGTTGAGGCCTAATAGTTTTGGTGTTGCACGATTGTAGAAGAATAAGCATATGAAAGATAATTCACAAAATAACTTACCTGAAACTAAAAATTTAATTTTGGAAAGAGAGCACTCTGTTCTTAAGATCTGGTTTAATCGCGTAGAGTCCAGAAATGCACTCAATGCTGAGATGACAAATGAGCTTGTTGAAGTTCTGGATTATGCAAAAGATGATTCAAGTTTACGCACCATTGTTCTTCGTGGGAAAGGGAATATATTTTGTGCAGGTGGAGATATAAAAGACTTTAAAAATACAATGCAAAATACTGATATAAATAGTGTTTCTTTAAATAATCGATCATTTGGAAATGTTATGACAAAACTTAACGAACAACCTCAAGTAGTCATAATTTTAGTGGAAGGTGCTGCGATTGGCGGAGGTTTAGGGCTGGCGTGCGTTAGTGATATTACTTTAGTACATCAGGAGACAAAATTTCGTCTAAGTGAGACAAGTCTGGGAATTCCTCCCGCTCAAATTGCACCGTTTGTTGTTCAAAGAATTGGCATAACAAATGCTCGATATTTAATGTTGACTGGTGCAAAGTTTGACGGAAAAAAAGCCTTTGAAATTGGTTTAGCACACGCAGTATTTCAGGATAGCTGTCAAATGGAACAGAGGCTTGCTGATATATTATCCGAAATAAATGAATGCGCTAAAAATGCAAACGCTGCAACAAAAAAGATATTATTAAAGGCACTTTGCTCACCCATGACTGAAACACTGGATTTTGCATCTTTTGAATTTGCGAACTGTATGCTTGGCGATGAGGGTCGAGAGGGTGTTAGTGCTTTCTTAGAGAAAAGGAAACCATTCTGGGTTGAAAATGATGGTTGACATTAATAGCTTGAGGACTTGTATTTCAGATTTTCATAAATTCGATAGCGTATTGATAGCGAACAGGGGAGAGATAGCTTGTCGCATAATCAAGACTGCCAATAAACTTGGTTATAGAACAATTTCGATTTACACTGATGCCGATAAAAAATCACCTCATGTGGCGCTGGCAGATGAGGCGATCAATATTGGACTGGGTCCGGTAAACGCATCATATTTAGATATCAATAAAATTATTGATGTAGCGAAGCAGACAAATGCCCAAGCGATTCATCCAGGATATGGATTTCTCAGTGAAAATTCTAATTTTGCCAAAGCGGTTGAATTAGCAGGTCTTACATTCATTGGTCCAAAATCTGAAGCAATAGCCTTAATGGGCAGCAAAAGCGTTTCGAAGAAAAAGATGATTGAAGCAAAAGTACCTTGTATTCCAGGTTATCAAGGCGACGATCAATCTGATAATACCTTGTTAAAGTCTGCAAAGAAAATTGGATTCCCCCTAATGATCAAAGCGTCTGCTGGCGGTGGAGGCAGAGGAATGCGTCTGGTAAATCAGGTGGATGACTTAAAGGATGCTCTCAAAATTGCTAGGGCTGAAGCTCTAAATGCCTTCGGATCTAGCGAGCTTATACTCGAAAAAGCCTTTGTAAATGCTCGGCATATTGAAATACAAATTATTTCTGATGCTTATGGATCACATTTGTATTTTGGTGAACGCGACTGCTCTATTCAACGTCGGCATCAGAAGGTTATCGAGGAATCACCCTCACCAGTTATGACTAAAATGTTAAGAGAAAAAATGGGCAAAGCTGCAGTGTGTGCTGCAAAAGCTGTAGATTATACCAATGCTGGAACAATCGAATTTTTGGTAGATGACCAATTAAACTATTACTTTTTGGAGATGAATACGAGGATTCAGGTAGAACATCCAGTGACGGAGATGGTAACTGGTTATGATTTGATTGCATTACAATTTCTGGTTGCGCAGGGAGCCAAATTACCCATGAAGCAATCTGATATTGCAATCACAGGGCATGCTATTGAAGCCAGGATATATGCTGAGGATCCTAACAATGATTTTCTTCCAAATGCGGGCAAGATAGATTTTTGGGATCCACCCCGGTTTGATGGTGTGAGAATCGATGATGGTGTTGTTACGGGTCAGACTTTATCTACTTTTTATGATCCAATGATAGCGAAAATTGTCGGATTTGGTGAGAACAGAGAATCTGCCAGACAGAAATTAATCCATGGACTCACCAAAACAGCTCTTTTTGGTATCAAAAACAATAAACAATTTTTAATCGAGTGTCTGAGAAAGCCGTGTTTTATTAGTGGTGATTTTAGAACAGATTTTATTTCAAAAGAATTTCAAGATCAGGATAAAACAGTTGAACCAAAGAAACTTTTGGATATTGCAATTGTTTCCTGTATTCAGGCAATACGAGATACTCAGAACTTATATGCACAAACATTATGTGTGAGCGAACTTTTATGTAACTGGACTAATGCTGGTTGCTTGAAGTACAGAAAGTTGTATATGGTAGGGGATGATCACTTTGATTTAACTCTATCACCTGATGCAAACAAGACGAATACATTTAACGTCCTTAATTTGAGCACGAGTGAGAAGTTATCATTAACCGTGGAGATATTGGATGATAGTAGAGCTCGATGTCTTTTCGAGCGCAATATTATCGAAGTGGCATTCTTTGAGCTGAATGTTAAACAAATATACTGTGAAATTAATGGTGTATCCCGTTTATATGAGGATATGATTAATAATCATCAAGGTGGGAAGAGAAGCGCATCCAGTGGAACGGTCGTCTCACCCATGCATGGATCATTATTGGAAGTAAATGTGAATATCGGTGAAAACGTTGTTGAGGGTCAACTGCTAGCAGTACTAGAGGCAATGAAGATGCATTATGAAATTAGAGCGGAGATAAGTGGACAAGTAGAGTCTGTCTTCTCCCAAAAAGGTGACCAAATCTCTGCAGATGATGTGTTATTAGAGATTAAAGACAGATAAGTAATGTAAGATGACTGTAAAACTTTGGCATTGCGATGGTGCGAGATCTCTGAGACCGCTATGGACTCTTGAAGAGATGGGGCTTAACTATGAGCTTGTAAAAATGCAGTTTCCTCCTCGTTTTTTACATCCTGGTTATACCGAGCTAAATCCAATTGGCACCGTTCCTTTTTTCACTGACGACAGGGAAGATCGTTTGACAGAGATGACAGAATCGTCTGGAATCTGTCAGTATTTAGTTGAAACGTATGGCGCTGATGATTTAACTGTTAGAGCAAGTCATCCTGAGTATGGCGAATACTTAAACTGGTTGTATCGCAGTGATGCAACTTATACGTTCCCTCAAACGCTAGTGCTACGTTATTCTGTCCTGGAGAGTGAAGAGAATAGAAATCCTCAAGTAGTCAAGGATTATACTCAATGGTTTTTTTCAAGATTAAGATCCTTAGAGACAGCACTCGTTGGTAAGGAGTTTTTAGTAGATAACAGATTCACAATAGCTGATATCGCCGTGGGTTACTCACTTATATTAGCGGACTCGTTGAATTTAAGCGGGCAGTTTAGAAAAAATGTTGAATCTTACTATAGTAGGTTAAAAAAACGTTCTGCATTGCAACGAGCTCTCGCCTTATAATGATATTGGTTTTGAATGATCTGAATGCTTCATGGATCAGCTAGGTGCTGATATAGTTAAAAACCGTGAGTATTGGAAGAACGTAACCATCATTAAATGATTTTGTTCACCACTTTTTTAGGAGTACACACATGGATACCAACTTTTCTAAGGATGATCTTGCTTTTAGGGACGAAGTGAGAAGTTTTTTTAAGGAAGAATTTGATCATGATATGGCAAAAAGACTTGCTGATAATCATGGAGATGATTACAAAAGTTCGATCATTAAGTGGCAAAAAAAATTATATAACAAGGGTTGGATAGCGCCAGGCTGGCCTAAGGAGTATGGCGGTACGGGTTGGACGGACACCCAAAAATTTATTTTTGAATCTGAGAGAGGCTTAGCCGGTGTGCCAGATGTAGTTCCATTTGGACTAAAGATGGTCGGCCCCGTTATATATACGTTTGGAACCCAAGCACAAAAAGATAAATTTCTACCTAGAATACTTAAATCTGATGATTGGTGGTGCCAGGGATACTCCGAACCTGGAGCGGGATCTGATCTAGCATCACTAGCTACATCTGCGGAGTATGCGGGCGATGATTACTTGGTAAATGGAAGAAAAATATGGACTAGTCTTGCCCAGTATGCGGATTGGATATTTTGTTTGGTTAGAACATCAAAGGGAGCACGTAAGCAAGAAGGTATTAGTTTTTTGCTCATCGATATGTCAACGCCGGGCATAACAATTAAACCCATAATTTCTATAGATGGAAGACATAGCTTAAACGAAGTTTTGTTCGAAAATGTAAGAGTTCCCACAGAGAATTTGATAGGTGAGCAAGATAAAGGATGGACTTATGCAAAAGCACTTTTAGCTCATGAGCGAACAAATATGGCAGAAGTTGCTGATTCAACTAGAATGCTTGCAGATTTGAAACAAAAAGCCTCTATTCAACTTGGTGGAGGCAAACGCCTAATAGATGATGAAGTATTTCTAGCTCAGATCTCAGATGTTGAGCTCGAACTGATGGCCCTGGAATATACTGAATTGAGAGCTTTAGCTGCAATTGCAGAAAAGGGGATGCCAGGCCCTGAGTCTTCGTTATTGAAAATTAAAGGCACTGAAATAAGTCAAACCTTACATGAGTTACATTTGAAAGTAGCGGCTTATCATGGTGGCGCCATCGCAGGCAGTGAAGAGGCATTAAGTGCAGTGAAAATTGGATCTGATGCGCGAAATCGCTATATGTATGGCAGAGCAGCAACGATTTACGGTGGATCTAATGAGGTTCAGAGAAATGTTATCGCAAAAGCAGTGCTTGGACTGTGAATTCAAGTGATATGAGATAGGAGCAGGCTAGATGAATTTTGATTTCAATGAAGAGCAAACCATGATTATGGATGGTATTGCGAGATACATCCGTGAGGAATATGATTTTGATAGGAGGCGTTCTATTATAGAATCAGACTCTGCGTATTCAGACGACGTTTGGAGACAATTTTCCGAATTAGGTTGGTTATCTATTCCGTTTGATGAGAGTTATGGTGGATTTGGTGGTCACGCGGATGATCTAGCTGGTGTAATGTTGGAGCTTGGTAAAGGATTAATTATTGAACCTTACATGTCTACTGTGGTGGTTTTTGGGAGTCTGCTCAATGCCTCAAACAATGATTCATTGAAAGAACAATTGATACCAAGAATTATAAATGGTCAATATAAAGGAAGTTTTGCCTATGCTGAAGAGCAGTCTAGATTTGAGATGTCTGATGTCAAGACTTCCGCACAAAAATGTGGTGATGGTTATAAGCTCAATGGTACCAAAATTGCTGTCATTGACGCTAAAGAGAGTGATGGCCTTATTGTAACTGCGCGAACTGGAGGATCACAGTACGGTGCAGAGGGAATTAGCTTATTTCTGGTTGATACCTCAGCAGAGGGAGTGGCGGTGTCAAGTTATAACACCATGGATTCTCACTCAAGCTCTACAATTAATCTTGAAAATGTTTTTGTGACTGAAGCAAATTTGATTGTTGATGAGGGTGAAGGGTTTCGTCACATAGAAAGTTGTCTCCCGCAAATTCTTTTATGTCTCTCTGCTGAAGCACTTGGAATCATGGAAGTGTTAAACAAATTGACAGTAGAGTATTCTAAAACCAGAAAACAATTTGGAGCGCCAATTGGTTCATTTCAAGCGCTTCAGCACCGTATGGTTGATAATTTCATGGCGTTTGAGCAATCTAAATCTATGGTGTATCGAGGAATTTGTGAATCCACTAGTTTCAATAAAAATGACATTGATATAAATCAATTTTTAAAAACGGCACATGCTGTAAAAGCACTGATTGCAAAGAACTCTAAGCAAATTGGAGATGAATCAATACAGATTCATGGAGGAATCGGGATGACGGATGAGTTGAACATCGGTCACTTTGTTAAACGTTTGATGATGATCAATGTTCTGTTTGGTGATGGTGATTTCCATCGACAATGTTTCAGTCAAAACTAAAAAGTGGAAGTTAGTCCTCTACTCTTAGCACTGATCTCATCGTTCGGTGCGGTTTATGCTTTTGTAATTACCCATAAAGACAAGCTTAAGAAATACGACAAGCCAGACGGTGAGTTTTTTAGCGCCGTCTCAAGTCAACATCAAGATCAAACACAAATAAGCCTCAATCTTTTAAGAAAAAAAATTCTGTCTTCGACAGAAAAAATGAGAACAGGATCTTGGCGAAGCAAAATTCCGTTATTACGAGAGATCATGGACTCTTTTTTTGAGGATTCTCAAATAACCAGTAAAATAAAAGAGATTCAGATCAATGGTATCTCCTCTGAGTGGGTGTTATCGGATAGTTATGACAGTAAAAATAGGATACTTTATATTCATGGAGGTGCTTTTTTTGCTGGTAGCGCTAAAAGTCATAGGGTAATAACTAATAAATTATCAGAAATTACAAATTTTTCAGTTTTAGCCATTAACTATCGATTAATTCCAGAAAATGCACGATTAGATTCTCTTGAGGATTGTTTTACTGCATTTCATTGGTTGTTAGATAACGGCCCAGATGGTGAAGAAAAAGTAAATAACATAATTGTGATGGGGGATAGTGCTGGAGGTAATCTTGCTTTAGCACTTGCTGCTGAATTAAGAGATAATTCCGAACATCAGGCTAATGCAATTGTAGCATTATCACCTATTACGGATTCACGCTTGACTAATCCGAGTATTAAAAAGAATATGAAAAAAGATTTTGTGCTACAACCGTTGACCCGAAATTTTTCTTGGTTAACTAGTTTCGGACTTGGTTTTGCTGCAAAGGCAGTTGCAAGGCATAATCCTTTCGATAGAAAAGTGTCACCCTTGTTGGGTGATTTAAAGAATTTACCTCCCACACTCGTCCATGTAAGTGATTCAGAAATTCTCTTTGATGACTCCAGGCGTTATGTCAACAAAGCGAATGATTTTGGCTCAAGAGCATCGTTGCAGGTTTGGGAAAATATGCCACATGTGTGGCACATATTTTATCCTGATATACCTCAAGCAAATGATGCTTTCACTGAGATAGCTCGATTCATCTTCCAGCAAACAAAAAAATAAATTTTAGAAGCGTTTAATCGAATATTAACTTAGCCAATTGATTTCTATGATACTGAGGATCTCCGAACTGTTGATTAGCCCATTGCGCTCGTCTAATAAAAAGCATAGCGTCACAATCGTATGTAAATCCCATCCCTCCATGGAACTGAACGGCACGATCTCCAGCAAAAGAGAGAGCATCTGAAGCTTTTGCTTTAGACATATGACAAGCTATTTGAGAGTCAATGCTGAGTGTTCCAGATTCAATGATTGATGCTGCGTGATATACAAGACTTTTTGCCGAGTCCATCTCAAGCAAAATTTCAACCGTTGGATGTTTTAAAGATTGATACGATCCAATAAGCTTTCCGAATTGCTTCCTCGTTGTTAAGTAATCAACAATAGTTTTTAGAGTAATCGATATTACTCCAACGGACTCTGCTGCCATAAGCAGGGAGCCCAGCAGTTTTATGTCTCTCACAATTTCATGAGAAGCATGCATAATTTGCGTTTCTTCGATTATTATATTTTGAAGCGATATATCTGCCGCTCTTTTTGTTTCGTCAATTAGAGTTCTTGGATGTAAATCTTGCGGTTTTAGCATATGACTTTCAACGATAACAAACACCGGGTGAGTGTCTATAGTTGCCAACACAATTATAATATCGGCAGAAAGCGCATCGCTCACTAAAAGCTTCTCTCCAGTCATGAGATAATGATCGTTCTTTTTAATTAATTTAAGTTGAGGTTCTGAACCCCAGTCCTCATTATCTAGAAATGCTACCGTGCCTCTTTTGCCGTCACATAATGGAGGGAGCCACTGTGATTTTTGAGACTGATCTCCCAAACGTCCAATAAGCTCCGAGGCCAATAGATGAGATGGATAGGGAATTGACATCATTGTGTTACCCATGTGCTCTACGATTGGAATTGCTGCGCTTATACCAAAACTCATGCCTCCATATTGATCATCTATATTTATGCCGGTCCAGCCTAGTTGGATAATTTCATCCCAGGTATCAGTATCAAAGCCTAGTTCTGAGTCGATCAATTGCCGAGCTCTTTTGGTATCAGAATTATCAGCACAAAATTCTTTTGCTGATGCGTTCACCATCGATTGTTCTTCCGTAAAATCAATTTTTAAATTATTGAATTCCATTTTCAATCCTTTGGTAGGCCTAACACATGCTCACCGACAATATTTGCCTGGATTTGACTTGTTCCACCACCAATTGTTGTCGAAAAGTTATTTAGGTAAGCCCGTTGCCAGAACCCGCTTTGAATAGCTTTCTTATCACCTACATAGACTGCCGCAGCTGCACCCTGGACTGTAAGAGCATATTGTCGCAATCTCCTTGAGAACTCGGTCATCCTTAACTTACTTGAAAGGGGTAACGAATTTGGAAAGTCCATACATAACTCATTAAAAGTTGCACGTCTCTCCCCTAGATATATAGCTTTTTGATCAATTAAAAGTTTGATTAATTCATCTCTTGTTATTGGATCTTTAAGCGAGGATATACCATCTTTTTTTGTTGTCTTTGCAACTTCTACAACATCTTCAACCGTAGTTGGAATAATCGAGATACCGCCTGCTGCACCAGCCTCAGCACCTCGCTCATATTGCAAAAGTTTCATTGCTAGACTCCAACCATGGCCTTCTTCACCCATCAAAGTAGATGCAGGAATTTTTGCGTCTGTAAAGAATGTTTCGGTAAATCCATAATCACCGGTAATTTTTCTAATTGGAGAGGTACTGACTCCCGGGATTTTCATTGGTGCTAAAAAAAATGAGAGGCCATCATATCTTCTATCAGAATCATTATTCGTTCGTGCGAGTAAGATCATATATTTCGCGAAGTTACCCATTGTTGTCCAGATTTTGCTTCCATTCACTATGTATGAATCTTGACTCCTTTCCGCTTTTGTTTGGATACTACCCAGATCAGAGCCATGGTTTGGTTCTGAAAAACCCTGACACCAGATATCATCACCTGATAGAATGCCCTTTAGATACTTCCTTTTTTCTTCCTCTGTGCCAATATCGATAATTAATGGTCCAGCCCAGCCGAGACCAATTACATTGAAGCAAATTGGAACTTTTTGCTTTTTCATCTCTTCATCAGCAATTTTTTGGAAAATAGGAGGTAGGCCTTGGCCTCCAAACTCAGAGGGCCATGACATTCCAAGGAATCCAGATGACCATAATTTAAACTGCCACTCACGAAGAAAATTAAGAACCTGCTCTGAACCTATTTCCATAAATGTTTGAGGGAGCAGAAACCCAGGGTCTTTTGGTTTATTAATCCTAAGCCACTCGCTTACTTTTTTTCTAAACAGTGATAGCTCAGTTTTTGAATGTTTATTGTTGTGCATTACCGATCACTCAATGAAAACAGGAATGGAGCATATATTGTATTTATGATCCCCGCAAATGCGTTTAAATTACTTTAATTCTAAATTTTATTTTTAAAATGGCACATAAATCATTGTTTATAAACGAATAAGTTTAGACGAGGCGCTTGATGTTGCAATAATCTCATTATTTTGAAACATCTCAGCAGTAGTAAATACTATTGATTTCCCCATCTTTAGGATTTTTGATTTACATATAACTTTTTCTGGTTTGCAGGGAAGGATGAATGTTACGTCCATTTTTAAGGTGAGTGGATTTACAGTAAAGTTATGTCGATATAAAACAATTTGTGCCATAGCAGAGTCGAGCATGCCACTGATAAAACCGCCTTGAACGATCGTCCCATTCGAGTGAGTCATTTTAATCGACGGAACAAAGATACAAGAAAATTCCTCATTGCTCTTGTCAAATGAACAATCCTCAAAACCCAAAATATCCAAGAAAGGAGGTTTTTTTGAGAGGAAGGCCTCTTTGGTTTGATTGAAAGAATCCATGATTGATATCTCTTGTTATGATCCACATTATTTTTTTTGAACTACAGATGATACACGCATGAGTTTAATTTTTCCTGTTCTATTGTTAACATGAGAGGCCGAATTATGGAGGTTTAAAGGTGGTAAGCGAAACAACAATAATGGGTCATCCCAGAGGATTGGTAATTCTTTTTTTAACCGAAATGTGGGAACGTTTCTCCTATTACGGTATGAGAGGGCTTCTTGTAATTTATTTAACGCAACATTTCCTGTTTTCTGATGAAAAATCAACAGTTTTATATGGAGCGTATACCTCTTTAGTTTACGTAATGACAATCATTGGTGGAGCGCTTGCAGACCGCTATTTGGGTGCGAGGAAAGCTGTGACGTTTGGCGCCATTCTTCTGGTCATTGGGCATTTTGGAATGTCTTTTGAGGGCAACGGTTCAAAGCAAATATTAACTTTGGATGGAGTGCAATATGAGATAGTCTTAGATGCGCGGGGAGGTGATGCACGTCAACAAATAGTATCTGATAATGGAGTGTCGTATATCAATTTTAATGCCTCGGACATGTTGATTGAAAACCCTGAATCTGTGGGTCTGCCCGAGTCGATCTCGCGTGATTCTTACACCATGAGTGTGGTTACTGAAGAGGTATACCTTAATATCCTTTATCTTTCCTTGGCTTTCATAATTGCTGGGGTCGGTTTTTTGAAGGCCAACATCTCTACAATCGTTGGCTCATTGTATGGTTTTGGAGATAAAAGAAGAGACTCGGGTTTTACCATATTTTATATGGGTATCAACTTAGGCGCATTTTTGGCTTCAATATTCTGCGGTTATTTAGGAATTGTTCATGGCTGGAAATATGGTTTTGGATTGGCTGGGATAGGCATGTTCATTGGACTCGCAATATTTTTGTCTTTTCAGCATTGGTTGGATGGAAAAGCAGAGCCTCCGTCGATCGAACGTTTGAAAACTAAACTATTCTGGTTCATTAACATTGAGTGGGCATGTTATTTAGTTGGATTGGTTATTATTGCTGTTTCAATGCTTTTAGTTATGAATGAAGAGCTTGTCGGGGGTATATTGGGCCCATTGGGTATCATTATGTTTTTGACACTTTTATATTATAGCTTCGCACAGTTGCAGGGCGATGAGCGGTCGAGAATGCTGGCAGCGATGTATTTTATATTGGCCCAGATACCTTTTTGGGCGCTTTTCGAGCAGGCAGGCTCTTCCCTGAATTTATTTACGGCACGACTTGTAGATAGAGAGATTTTTGGATGGTCAGTGCCAGGTCCGGTCTTTCAATCGTTGAATGCTGGCTATATTTTCATTTTTGCACCAATGGTCGCATGGCTTTGGGTTTGGTTATCTAAACGAAATCTAAATCCCTCTACACCAGTAAAGTTCGCTGTTGGGGTTGCCATGGCTGGCTTGGGATTTTTATCGCTCGTGGCGGGTATGAAAGGCTCCGGCGTGATTGGAATGACGCCAGTTATTTTCATATTTTTAATCTACTGGATCCATACGATGGGCGAGCTGATGGTTTCACCTGTAGGTCTTTCGGCTGTTACCAAACTTGCTCCGACTAGAATTGTCGGCATGACTATGGGTGCTTGGTTTTTGTATTCCGGTCTATCAAATTTACTCGCAGGCCTAATAGCAAGTACTACGGGAGCAGAAACGATCGGCGGTCAGATGACAGATGTAGCTGCGGCCAAAGCAGGATACATTGCAGTCTATACACAAGTTGGATACATAGCACTTGGGATCAGTGTGCTCATGCTGATTATGGCGCCTATGATAACGAAAATGATGCGTGGAGCTGATTAGAGGGCTCTTGAAAAAATAATAGTAATTTTTATAAAGAGGAGTAAGTAATGCCACAAGTAATCGAGAAGGCCGATATTTCAAGCTATATAGGTCATGAATGTGAGCCAACAGAATGGTTTGAGGTAACGCAAGATCAAGTAAATCAATTCGCTGATTGCACTTTAGATCATCAGTTCATTCATATAGATCCAGTGGCGGCGGCACAAACGCCTTTTGGAGGGACAGTCGCCCATGGTTTTTTAACACTTTCTATGCTGTCCCATTTTTCAAGCCAGTATAACCTCGTAATTAATGGTATTACATTTGGCGTTAATAAAGGTTTCGATAAAGTCAGATTCGTGGCACCAGTTAGAGTTGGTAGTAAAATCAGATGTCATGCAAAAATAAAAAGCATTATTGAAAAAAGACCTGGACAATTTGATTTTATAATGGACCTGTCCGTTGAAATTGAAGGTCAAGAAAAGCCAGCTCTGGTTGCTGAATGGTTAACCGTTCAGTTTGCAAGTTAATTTTATTGATATCACGAGGTCATTTATGACAATTAGTTTTGATGGGAAGGTTTGCGTTGTCACTGGGGCTGGAAATGGCTTAGGTAGATGTCATGCTTTAGCTCTTGCAGAGAGAGGAGCAAAAGTTGTTGTAAATGACCTTGGAGGCGCGCGAGATGGGACTGGAGCTTCCTCTGAGGCAGCTGACACTGTGGTCGATGAAATTATAAAAAATGGGGGTGAGGCATTTTCTCATGGTGCGAATGTCACAAATTATGAAGAAGTTGTAGACATGATTAAGCAGACAATGAAGCGATGGGGACGTATCGATGTATTAATCAATAACGCCGGAATTTTGCGCGACAAATCGTTCAGTAAAATGGAGTTGAGTGATTTTAAACTAGTACTTGATGTTCATCTGATGGGGAGTGTTAATTGTACAAAAGCTGTTTGGGATATTATGAAAGAGCAAAACTATGGAAGAATTGTGATGACAACTTCGTCCAGTGGACTGTATGGTAATTTTGGACAAACCAACTATGGTGCTGCAAAAATGGGCCTGATAGGTTTCATGAATACATTGGTGCTCGAGGGTGGAAAATATAATATCCATGTGAATGCACTATCTCCAACTGCCAATACTCGTATGACTGAAGATCTTCTTCCTGCACCAATGCTTGATCTTATGACTGCTGAATCAGTGACAGCGGGAGCACTTACTCTTTGTCATGATAATGCTCCAAACAGGACAATTCTCTGTTGTGGTGCTGGTGGTTACGCGAAAGCTAGCATTTATGAAACTGATGGTATTTTTATTTCTAAAAAGGAACAAACTCCTGAAAATGTGATTGAAAATTGGGAAGCATTGACCGATCCTACAAATCATAAAGCTTTGGAAGCAGGCGGAAAGCAGACTGAGAAATTTATAATGAAAGCAATGTCAGCACTACAAAATTAACATTAATTAAGATCGAGGATATTGAAATGAGAGAAGCAGTAATTGTATCTGCAGCGAGAACACCGATAGGAAAGGCATATAGAGGAGCCTTCAATAATTTGGAATCACCATCTATGGCATCTGTCGCTGTCAAGGCAGCCGTTGATCGCTCTGGTATTGATCCGAAAGAAGTGGACGACTGCATCATGGGAGCTGCTATTCAGCAAGGTACTCAAGGTTTTAATCTTGGGAGACAAGTAGCGATGGCCTCTGGTTTACCTGTATCTGTGGCTGGGATGACGATTGATAGACAATGCTCATCAGGTTTGATGACAATCGCAACAGGAGCGAAGCATATAATCAATGATAATGCACCGATTACTATTGCGGGTGGTTGCGAAAGTATAAGTCTTGTTCAAAATGAACATATGAACTCTCATCGAATAGGGGATCCATTAACAATAAAAAACGCCCCAATGATTCATATGCCAATGTTAGATACTGCGGAGACTGTGGCTAAGAGATACAATATTTCTCGTGAAGCACAAGATGAGTATGCAGTAGCATCTCAAGAGAGAACTGCTGATGCACAGGTGCGAGGTGCTTTTGATAATGAGATAGTGCCTGTAACTGCAATCAAAATGATAATGAATAAGGAAACTGGCGAGGTGACAAAAGAGGAAGTTACACTCACGAAAGATGAGGGAAATCGTCCAGGAACAACAATCGAAAACTTGGCAAATTTAAAACCTGTCAGAAATGATGGAACTATCACTGCAGGAAACGCATCTCAACTTTCCGACGGTGCGGCAGCTGTTGTTATGATGGACGGAAAACTTGCTGAGCAAAGAAATATCGAGCCTTTAGGGATATACAGAGGCATGGCGGTTGCCGGCTGTGAGCCAGACGAGATGGGTATTGGCCCAGTTTTTGCCATTCCTAAATTACTCGAAAGAAATAATCTCTCTATGGACGATATTGGTTTGTGGGAGTTAAATGAAGCTTTTGCTGTCCAGGTTCTTTATTGCAGAGATAAACTCGGTATTCCAATGGATAAACTAAATGTGAATGGGGGTGCAATTTCAATAGGGCATCCTTATGGTATGAGTGGTGCGAGAATGGTGATGCACGCTCTGATAGAAGGAAGACGCCGTGGAGAGAAATATGTTGTTATCACAATGTGTGTCGGTGGGGGCATGGGGGCCGCTGGGCTCTTTGAGGTGGTTTAAGCAGATTAAACACTATTGCAGCGTAGTTTAATTAAGGTTTGAAAATACAATACTGCACCAATGACGCCAGAACAGCTTTTTTAGATCAAGGGAGTAAAAGTGCTCCACCTCTCGTGTTGGTGGGTGGTCTTAATCAGCAGCTAATAACATGGCCAGAATATTTTGTTGACGGCTTGCTGAATCTCGGATATCGGGTAATTCGTCTGGACAATAGGGACTCTGGGTTCTCCCGAAGTTATGATGAGCTAAAATGTCCAAGTTTTTCTCGCTTGACACTTTTCAGATGGTTTGGTGTGCCGGTGGATATTCCCTACTCTCTAGAAGTCATGGCGTGGGATGTTATAAATCTTCTCGACCACTTATCTCTGCCAAGCGCACACATAATTGGTATCTCTATGGGGGGAATGATTGGTCAAATTTTGGCAGGGAAATATCCCAGCAGGGTAAGCTCCTTTACCTGTATTAATTCTTCATCAGGAAAATTGGGTAAGGGATTGCCTTCATTGGCAGTTTCCAAAGCTATGATTGAACCAACACCCGCCGGCATGACTCCCATAGATAACTCCGTTCGTGTAAGACAGATGTTTGGCAGTCCTGAATATCCAGAGACTGATGATTATGTTAGAGAACAGGTAAAAAAGGAGCATGACAGAGCAAGAAATATAAAAGGTTATTTCAGGCAAATGGCAGCGGCGCGCAGTGCTCCAAATCGCAAGAACATGCTAAAAAAGATTGTAGCGCCAACACTTATAATTCATGGTGAAGATGATCAATTGGTGAATGTAAATGGTGGCAAAGAGATCAAAAAGCATATAAGACATGCCAAATTTGTGACGTTTAAGGGTATGGGACACAATATGCCCATAGAACTTTTGAAAAAGTTTTTAACTTTGATATCCCAAAATATTGCTGAAGGAGAAAATTTTGATAGAACAACATGACCTATGTCAGTCACGAGGTAGATTTATAAACATAATAAGCACTCTCTTTTTGCTTTTGTCCTCTCTAAATATTCAGGCAGTTGACAGGATTACGGGTGAACAATTTTCAACGCGATCTCCAGTATTAGCGACTGAAGCAATGGCTGCGACCTCCCAACCCCTAGCGACTCAGGTGGCTCTAGAAATTATGAGAAAAGGTGGAAACGCTATGGATGCAGCGATAGCAGCTAATGCAATGCTTGGTCTTGTTGAGCCCACTGGAAATGGAATTGGTGGCGATTTATTCGCAATCATTTGGGATGCAAAATCTCGGAAGCTTTATGGACTGAATGCTTCAGGTAGATCTCCAAAATCACTATCCCTCGAATGGTTTAAAAAAAATAACTATGAGAAGATTCCGTCACATGGTCCACTGCCAGTTACTGTACCCGGTGCCGTTGATGGTTGGTTTATGATTCATGAGCGGTTTGGCAACCTTCCTATGAAAGAAATTCTAGACCCCACAATACGTTATGCCAGATCAGGTTTTCCTGTGAGTCAGTTGATTGCATATTACTGGAAAAGATCAGTTCCAATATTGAGTAAATGGCCAGGTTTTAAAGAACAATTTACATTTAATGGAAGGGCTCCTGAGGAAGGAGAAATTTGGAGAAACGAGGCACTCGCAAATACTCTAGAGCTATTGGTATCTGGAGGTCGAGATGTTTTCTATGAGGGTGAGATAGCTAGAAATATTGATAGGTATATGAAAGAAAATGATGGATTTCTTTCTTATGATGATTTGCGCTCTCATAGAGGAAATTGGGTTGAGCCTGTCTCGACAAATTATCGTGGTTACGATGTATGGCAATTGCCTCCCAATGGTCAGGGAATTGCGGTTTTGCAAATCTTAAACTTAATGGAATTGTATGATTTGTCTAAAATGAATCCTGAGTCAGCAGAGTATGTTCATCTCTTCACCGAAGTTAAGAAATTGGTTTATGAGGACCGTGCTAAATACTATGCGGATATGGATTTTAATGACATTCCAATTAAAGATCTTGTATCAAAAGAATATGCGAAAGAGAGAGCCGATTTGATTAATTTCGACAAGGCTGGATTAGCTTATCCTTCGGGTGCATTGGATAGTGGGGGAGATACCATTTATCTTGCCACTGCTGATGGTGATGGCAATATGGTTTCTTTGATTCAAAGCAATTATAGAGGTATGGGTTCTGGTATGACACCTCAGGGTCTTGGCTTTATCTTACAAGATAGGGGAGAGATGTTCAGTTTAGATCAATCGCATATGAATAAATTTGAAGGTGGCAAACGTCCATTTCACACAATTATTCCAGGCTTTGTTACTAAAGATGGCATACCTTGGTTAAGTTATGGGTTGATGGGGGGTGCTATGCAACCACAAGGTCATGCTCAGATTTTAATTAATTTAATTGATTTTAAAATGAATGTGCAGGAAGCGGGCGATTTTCCTAGAATTCATCATACAGGATCATCAGAACCCACAGGTGAGGTTATGAAAACTGGTGGGATTTTGAATTTAGAATCACAATTTCCATACAAAACGATTCGGGCATTAATGAGAAGAGGTCATAGAATCCAATATGCTAATGGTCCATATGGCGGGTATCAGGCAATAAAAAGGTCGGAGAACGGCGTTTATTGGGGTGCTTCAGAGAGCAGAAAAGATGGTCAAGCCGCCGGTTTTTGACAGATTTAAAGCTGTATAGTCAAGAGTTGATTGATATTGAAATCTTGCCAAAATGTTTTTGCTCCAGTTGATGTTGAAACGCACTGGATAGCTCTTCAAGCTGAAAATAATCACTAATAATTGGTCTAAAATTGCAAGTATCTAAGTAATCAACCATTCTCTGTTGTGATTCACGATTTGCCATTGCAATCCCACTAATATTTATTTGTTTCATGAATACTCGAGGTAGCACAATATCGCTCACTGATGGTCCCGTTAGGACGCCTATTAGTGCAAGATGGCCTCCAAATTTTGTTGATCTAATTGATTCATTAAGTGTCATCCCTCCACCAACCTCAATAACATGATCAACACCCTCACCATCCGTTAGTCTAAGAACTTCTTTTCCCCATTGTTTATGTTCATTGTAATTGATTACTTCATCAGCACCCATTTCTTTTAATTTATTACATTTGACTTCAGAGGATGATGTTGAGATGACTTTTGCACCCATAGATTTTGCAAATTGAATTGCAAATAGTGAGACGCCACCTGACCCTAATGTGAGCACAGTCTGATTTGGCTTCAGATTTCCTCTCTCTATCAGAGCATGCCACGCTGTTAAGGCTGCACATGGCAATGTTGCTGATTCTGATTGTGTCCAATTAGAAGGAGCGCGTGTGATTGAAGTCTCTGATATTGCTATGTACTCAGTCGCATAACCATCCTCATTGTCTCCAATAAAACTCAAAAGCTTTGGATTTGGAGGTCCAGATCTCCAATGTGGGTAACAACAACTTATAACCCTATCACCTTTTTGCCATATTTTAACGTTGGGACCACATTTTACGATTTCTCCAGCACAGTCAGAGAGTACGATTCGGCCATCAGCAACTGGAATCCCTCCAAGTGCAACCAATAAATCATGGTAATTCAGACTGCTCGACATGACTCTGATTAAGACTTGATTGTCATTTGGCTCCGGTATCGTTGATTCTTCGAGCATTAAATTCTGAAGACCACCAGGCTTGGATAATTTCACTCTCTTCATCTTTCTCCCCACATGTTTAATTGGACTTATGTAAATCACTGTTTAATGCGACGGTGCTTTTATTTCGCAAGCATTCAACTTGTCCGGAAACTGAGTTTCTTCGAAATAAAAGATCATTTGCTTTACTCAATTCTCTTGCCTTTTTTAAGTTTTTTTCTTTATGCATACTGTCAACTTCGGAAACTATCGTTCCTGCAGTGATATACAGCCCAGCTTCCACAATGCAATTATCGCCAAGAGAGATACCAATTCCACTGTTCGCACCCAGTAAGCATCCTTGTCCTATCGATATAGTTTCTTTGCCTCCACCGGACAACGTGCCCATAATCGAGGCACCTCCACCTATATCTGTTCCTTTTGCGCAAAAAACACCGGCAGAAATCCTGCCCTCGACCATATTTGGACCCTCAGTTCCAGCATTAAAATTAACAAACCCCTCATGCATTACAGTAGTTCCTTCTCCTAAATATGCACCCAGCCGTACTCTGGATGTATTTGCAATTCTCACTGAGGGGGGGACGACATAGTCTGTCATTTTTGGAAATTTATCGACACTTGTTATATCAACACGTTTTCCAAGCAAGTGCATTTTAGTTATAACATCATCGATTTCCGTCGCGTCTATGGGGCCGTGATTAGTCCAGGCAATTGTCTTTAAATAATTGAATATACCATCTAGATTTATTTGATTTGGTTTAACAAGACGATGTGATAGACAGTGGAGTTTCAAGTAGCATTCAGGAGTTGTCTCTGGAGGTTTATCCTCTATCATTAAAGTTATTGTTAATCCAGGGGGTTGATTCTCAAGCAGTTTTATTGATTCGTCGAATATTACCGAATTTTCTGTTTCAGACCTGGATAGAGTCTTTGCAAGTTTTAAATTACTCGAAGCATCAATAGTATTAGTCTGGATCGAATTTAGCAGGCTTTCGTTCAGGTCAATATCAATCTGATAGGCAGGTTCAGGATACCAAACCTCAAGCCACTCATTACGTTTATTTTTAGAGCCAATGCCAATGCCAAAGAATGCAATTTTCAATCTTTGCTATCTCTTTTTTGTATAGAAAGTTAAGTATTTTTCTTCATCAAAATCAATAATCAGTTTGTCTGAGGATTCTAATATGGGCCGCTTAATTAAAGTTGGATATTTAACTAGTAATGACAAGATATGGGAGTCTTGGATATTTGATGTAATGCTTTCGTCTAAATTTCTCCAAGTTCTACTCTTTTTATTTAATAGTTGCTCGGAGCCAACCTGACGGAGCCAGTCATCAACTTTTGAATTGTCAAAGGTCTTTGATCGCAAATCTACGTATTGATATTCGACGCCATTATTTTGAAGCCAACTAACTGCTTTTTTAACTTTATCGCATGTTTTAATTCCGTATATGTAGTCCATTGTTTTCAGAACTGATAGTTGAAATTAACGTAAATTACCCTGCCCAGCGGATCATGCTGTTTGGGATCATAACTGAGATTCGCCGCATCATTTACCCTTGGCGGTTGTTCATTGAATAAATTCCTGACTCCCACCGCTATGGTGCTCTGTGATTCGTTGATCTTTGAAAGTCTCACCCTAAAATTTAAATCTAAGGTTTCATATGAATTAACTTTTTCCTCACCATTAGAATAGGAACTTATGAAATTAATATTGCCGTTCATAGACAAGTTATTTTTCGACCAATCTATATTTAAATTTGTTTTATTTTTTGGCAGGGACCGAGCAAAATTTCCCCTATTAAACTTTCCAAGAGCATCTATTTTTTCTCCTGTGGGTGAAGTGATTTCGAAATTCAATAGTTGACTAGTTAGAATAGAGAATGAGATCTCGTCGGTAATGTTGAATGACCCTTCCATATCGAGACCGCTCACCTTTACCTCTGAAGAGTTGAAATACTGAACTTTTATACCTGATAGAGTCCCATTGTCTGTTCTATAAATGTCAGCACCGTTGATGTCAGCGAGAATTTTGCCCTGGGCATTCTCAACTGTAATCAAATCATCGTAATCAATCGACCAGAAATCAAGATCAACTAAAGCCGACTCATAAGGTTTAAATGTGAGGCCAATCCCAATATTTCTCGACTCTTCAGGATCAAGATCTTGAGAACCAGATTGTGTAACCCTCACAAAAGAGACGCCACCTTTTGCAGATCCATCTTCGTTGTAATCCTGTATGCCCTCTAATTGAACAATTTGAGCATTCATTTGTGATAGTGAAGCCTCTCGGAAAGCTGTGCTCCAGGTCACTTTTGAAGAGAACTTTTCATTCATTTGCCAAAATAAAGCAATCTTAGGGTCAATACTTTTACCAACATCAAGATCCTCATATCGTAATGCAGATGAAATGTTTAATGTATCAGTTAATTGCATTTTAGTTTCTGCAAAAATAGAAAATGTATTTCTAGATTCATCGATTTCGGATACTCCCCCAAGAAAGATCAAATCAACTGGAATAGGAGTGCCATCGGGATCAAATCGTATTTCATATAAATCATCTGTTTCTGTTGCATATGTTTCTTTCTTCGCCTGAATGCCGAGCGCAAATTGGGTTGAAATACTATTCGAAAGGACAAAATTAGATCTAAATATGCCATCTAGAACTGTTAGAGAAGTCTCTCTGACCGTATTTGTTTCGTAACTAAGATAGTCATAAAGTGCTTGGCTATTATTGTCAGGTATGAAAGGATCATAATATTCATTACCATTTGGTCCTCCGATACCATTGAATGCATCCTGGAGCCTTGACGCGATGGTGTCTGGCTGAATGGCTCTATATTCATTTGTACTGTGAGTGATTGATGTATTCCAATCACTTTCCGAACCTATATTTCCTTCGAGTCCAAAAGAATATCGGTATGTTGTGTTATGTCTGGGTGCTTTTGGTGAGGCATAATCAAAAGCGAAGGGTCTTCCGAGCCATGCTAGAGGCACTTTTAGAGGATTGCTGGGGTGATCTGCTGAGATTACAGGAAAAGTCAGATCAGGGTAACTTGGAGACTGAGGATTATCTAAAACTTTATTATTATTAAAGGTGATATCTGCATTCACATCAATATTATTTGTTAAAGCATGTCTGAAACTCCCAAATAATTGCTTCTTTTCCTCATCATTAACTAGGTTAAATCTGGGGCCATACCAAAATCCACATAAGCTGACACCAATAGGGACTGCCTCCTCATACTCACTACATTTAGCATTCGGAATATATTGCCCTGCAGCATATGTTCCCTCATACGATCCCTCTGAAACCTCTGCGGGGGCAAGGGCAATAAATGAGCTGCCTAATGAGCTTACTGCATTATCGGAAAGGTACATTTTTGATGAAGCATTCAAGGGACTTCTATTCTGGTACGAGCCGGCTAGCATATAATTTGTGGATTCAGAATTTGAACCATAAATAAAGGATATCGAACCGTCTTTTTGACTGTGCTCATAAGTGCCTGCCAAGTTGACATCGAACTCAAATCCGTCGTAATCGTCTTTTAGAATAAAATTTACAACACCTGCGACTGCATCAGATCCATATATGGATGAAGCTCCTTCTCTCAATATTTCGATTCTTTCAAGAGCAATAATGGGAATTGTGCTTGTATCAACAAATACGCTACCATCGTTCGCTAGTGCCCCAGAAATTGTTTGTCTTTTACCATCAATTAAGACCAAAGTGGAGCTTAATCCTAGGCCTCTGAGATTAATATTTGATGTTCCTTGTGTGGAACCTTGAGTAAATGCGTCCGTTTGATTTTCAGCTCCCGAGCTAAAGGTAATATTTTTTACAATATCATTGACATTTTGAGCATTAATCTTATCAATGAAATCTCTGTCAATTACAGTTAGTGTTTGGTTGCTTTCATCAGTTTGACTATTTAAATACGATCCAGTTGTTATCACTTCCTCAATAATCGATTCGCCAATGACGAGAGTGGAGACTATAAACGATGCAATGATCAAAAAAGATTTAAGTAGTTTCGCTTTATGCATAATATATTTATTTAAAAAAATCCAGTAAGCTATTGTTTTTAATCATAATAATAAACGAAATTAATCGACTGAACATTTTACCATTTCTTAACAAGATTTACCCAGTTAAATCTTTTGCGGCTACGCCTTATTAGTTACAAATGGTTTTTTTCTATTAGGATACAAAGTTTTACAGATCTCGCACACTGTCCCATTGCATCCTCTAGCGGAGCAATATTCCCTACCATAAAAAATGATTTGTAAATGAAGCCGGTTCCATTTGTCCCTAGGAAATACCTTTTTTAAATCCTTTTCGGTTTGTTGAACATTTTTACCTTTCGAAAGTCCCCATCTTTGAGCTAATCGATGTATATGTGTGTCTACAGGAAATGCAGGATGTCCAAAACCTTGCGACATAACAACACTGGCAGTTTTGTGTCCAACTCCTGGAAGCTTTTCAAGATCCTCAAAGTTTTCAGGCACCTGTGAGTTATGTTTTTCAATTAGT
This sequence comes from uncultured SAR92 cluster bacterium, assembly GCA_902527245.1. Classification (GTDB taxonomy): domain Bacteria; phylum Pseudomonadota; class Gammaproteobacteria; order Pseudomonadales; family Porticoccaceae; genus AAA300-D14. Next base: position 104,607 of record CABZOI010000007.1, read on the forward strand.
GTTTTTGAAAGTTCATAAATTGCACTTGATTTTTTTGGAGCAAGCCCACAAGGTCTGATTATTAAATAAATGTCTTCTTTTGAAAGTTTTATCATTTTCGAGGGCGTGTCAGCTTTTTTGAAAAGCACAGGCGTTACTTTATTAACTCTTTCATCCGTGCATTGAGCGCTTAAGAGGACTGCTATGAGTAAAGTGTAATGGCTTGAATGATCCAATGGAACTGGAACATTGGGATAAAGAGTTTCGAGTCGACTTGCTATGTAATTTGCCCGTTCTTGACGCGTCATGAGGGTTTACTATTAAATTTATTGTCTACTATGAACTGCTCAATTCGTCTGGCACCCTCAACACAATCATCATATTGATGAACAAGCGCCAACCTGACACGATCATATCCACTTATTAATCCATCTTTATCACTGCTCATGAAGTGACCTGGGAGTATGGTTACATTTTGCTGCCTAAATAGCTCATAGGTGAATGTTTCGCTGTTGATGGGTGTTTTTGGCCATAAATAAAAGGATGCCTCAGGTTTAGGATAAGTTAAGTATTTCCCCAATATTTTACCTACCTCTTCAAATTTCTTTCTGTACATTACTCGATTAGATATGCAATGAGTCTCATCACTCCAGGCGTAGGATGAAGCATACTGAATTGGCTCTGGAATACTGCACCCATGGTAGGTTCGATACCTTTTATACTTTTGAATTATCTTGGCGTCACCGGCTGCAAATCCCGAACGAAATCCCGGCAAATTAGAGCGTTTAGATAAACTATGAAACACCAAACAGTTTTTATAATTTTCGTTGCCCACCTTGTTACAAATCTCCAACAGACCAGGAGGGGGCTTAGATTCATCCATATATATTTCTGAGTAACACTCATCGGATACTAAAAGAAAGTCAAAATCAATCGCTAATTTGATTGCATCTGCTACGACTGTTTCCGGTATGACTTTTCCTGAGGGATTACCGGGAGAACATAAATACATGATCTTGGTTCTTTGCAGAATTTCATCATTAATTGATTTCAGGTAGGGTAGATTTTGACTTTGCTTGTCTGTCGAAAAATAAAAAACTTCCGCATTTGCCATTTCAGCAGCGCCCTCGTAGATTTGATAAGTAGGATTCTGAGTAAGTACAACTGGATCCTTTGAATTCGAATCTCCAATAATTGCTTGTGTTAGAGAGAATAAACCTTCCCTTGTACCCGCAACTGGAGCTATATTCTGGTCACTATCTAAAGAATCAATTTGGAGTTTATATCTTTTTATTAACCATTTTTTAATTGAATCTCTGAGCCTGTCAGAACCACCTATTTTTGGATATCGTGACATTTCTTGAATTGCGCTAGAGACTTGATCGAGAATAAAAGAGGGTGGAGAGTGTTTTGGCTCCCCAATCGAAAAGTCTATGTTACGCAGATTTTTTCTAGGTTCTACCTGACCTATGAGCTGATTGAGTTTTTCAAAAGGATAAGACTTTAGTCTACTAAGTTTAGAAGTCATAAAACTACTCACTGAGATTAAATATTATTTCTATTATCTAACTCTTGGCAGATCTCGTGAGCTAGAAGATTCGCTACAGTTGAACCTACTGGCTGTCTTGTTTCAAGATCCGTTACATAGAAAGTATCCTCTACTCTCTCTCCTAGGGTTGCAATTTTAGCATTCTCTAAATTGATTTTATTTTTAATGAATATCTGAGAGAGATGCGCGAGCAAACCGCCTCTATCGGGGGTCACTAACTCAAGCCGAGACATGTTTCTTGTTTCATCGGTTGTTATTTCAACACTTGTTTTAAATTTAAATTGCCTCAAGGTTCGAGAGACTTTTCTCGAAACAGGTTGAAATGATTCAAAGGGTTGAATGATATGAGACGATAGATCTCGGCTTAGACTAGCACAAAATTCATGATCCTCGCCTATTGGTTTATTGTTATGGTTTAGAACATGAAACGTGTCAAACGCGAAATTATTAGTAGTCGTTTCTAGTCTCGCATCTTGAATAGATAATCGATGCTGGTCTAATACATTGGCGATTTTAGCAAAAATCTTATCTTGATCTCTTGCATATACAAATATCTCGGTGGCAATTGGTTTATCCTCACCTATATCAGTTATTACAATTGTAGGTGCATCAATTGTATTTGCAGAAAGAATTGACTCGCTATATTTTGCAATATTTTCAGGGAGCTCTCGTACAAAAAAATCATCATTTAATGTGGACCATAGTTCATTTATTTTATCGATGTTTGATTTGTGCGTAGAAATCAATTTAGCAGCCTCAGCTTTAGTATCAGAGATATGTACTTCTCTAAATTCGATTGATGATTTTGATTCAAACAGTTTTTTTGTCGAAATATAAAGATTGCTCATTAATGCACTTTTCCAGTCAGTCCAAAGGTCAGGATTTGTAGCACAAATATCTGCAACTGTAAGGATATAGAGTAGATCTAGATGGTAAACATCTTTTACTTTATCCGCGAAATTTCGGACCACATCTGGATCAGCAATGTCCTCACGCTGTGAAACTGACGACATTAAGAGATGATTCCTGACCAGCCATTCAAGTGTATTTGTCTCAGTTTCAGGAAGGTGATGTTCAATCGCGAATGATCGCACATCAATAGCACCGAGTTCTGAATGGTTTCCCCCTCGGCCTTTGGCAATATCATGGAAGAGTGCCGCTATGACAATTGTTCCTTGATTCTCCATGTTGGAAAATATTTTGGATGCAGTTCGAAAGTTTTTGGATTTCTTAATATCACCAAATGAAATCAGATTTTCTATGACCTTGATTGTGTGCACTTCAACCGGATATATATGAAATAAATCATGTTGAGTTAATCCAACTATATTCTTATAGTTTGGCAAGTAGGCGCCGAGGATCCCGTATCTACTCATTCTGCGTAGCTGCAGTGGAAGATTTGATTTGGCATGAAGTAGTCGAATGAATAGATTTTTGTTTGTAAGCTGCTCTCTAAATTCATCGTCAATTAAATATCGGTAATCACGAAGTTGCTTAATTGTTGATGCTCTGAGGCCTACAATATTTTTATTCTCTGCTAAAATCACAAAAATTTCTATGATCGCCGACGGTTGCTCAAAAAAGACACTTGATCTAATGGTATCTATAAATCCATTGTGAATTACGAATCTTTCATTATATTTATTTATCGTGTTATCTTGCTTTTTTTTTAATTGTTCTCCAAACCACTTTAAGATCATATCGGTTAGCTCTCGAGTTGACGATACAACCCGATAGTAATCTTGCATAAATCTCTCAACTCCCAAGCTTTTTTTCTCTTCAAAATAACCTAATTTTTTCGCAAGATATGTTTGGTAATCAAACAGAAGACGTTCCTCAATTCTATTTGCATGGAGATGGATCTCATATCGCACACGCCAGAGAAAGCTTTCATTGTTCCTTAATAAATCCAGATCACTTTCTGAAAGTATCTTATTGCTAACCAGTTGCCTTCGATCATTTTTCTTAAAGAAGTGAGTAGATATCCAGTCTATTAATTGAAGATCTCTGAGGCCTCCTGGAGTCTCTTTGACATTGGGTTCCAAGTTGTACTCAGTATTACCATGACGTTTATATCGATTTTCTTGTTCTTCCAATTTTTTATGAAAGAATTCGCTTGTATCACCATGCAAGTTTTTGGCAAGTTCTGAGCAGAAATCGTTATAAATCTTTTTATTACCTGCAATCAAGCGATGTTCCAGTAAATTCGTATTGATAGTGATATCAGCTTTCGCAAATGAAATACACTGTTCAATAGATCTAACACTGTGGCCTATGATTAAGTTTGCGTCCCACAATTGTGTTAAAAATTCCTCTACTAACTCACCGTGAGTCTGTATCTCGATTTCCTCTGCAAGGACTAAAAGGTCTAAATCAGATTGCGGATGAAGAGCTCCTCGACCATATCCTCCTACTGCGACTAGCGAGATTCTCTTCGATTTTAAAGTCTTGTTCCATATGACTTTCAAGAAAAGATCAAAAAAGTCAGACCTTTTTTTTAAAAACTCTGAGATTGAGTCAAATGTAGGTTCGTTAGATGTAAAATACTTCTCAACCTCAAGAAGTATCTTTTTATAGTTGTCATGAGAGCGTCCTTGCGAAAATCTTTGCCAAACACTTATATCCTCGAAAACTTGGTTTGGAAACCAATTATTGTCAAGATTTGTCATAAAAACTTATAACTCGCGATTATCGTGATTCAAAAATAATCATTTCGTTAGTATTTCTGATCCGTTTTCGGTAACAACTATAGTATGCTCCCATTGAGCTGATAATCTTCCGTCTTTTGTTTCAACCGTCCATCCATCTGACTTCAGCTTCGTTGCAGATTTTCCTGCATTTAACATGGGTTCAATCGTAAATGTCATACCTTCTTTTAATTGTGCTCCAGTGCCTTTGATCCCGTAATGCAGCACTTGAGGTTCTTCATGAAAATTTGAACCAATTCCATGGCCACAATATTCACGCACCACTGAATAGTAATTCTGTTCAGCATGCGTTTGAATAACAGAGCCAATGTCTCCAAGATATGCATCTGGTCCTACTGCTTCGATTCCTTTAATTAGACATTCTTGTGTAACTTCAACAAGCCGTTGTGCATGGGGGGCAGGGGTCCCTACAAAAAACATTCTGCTCGTATCACCAAACCATCCATCTTTTATCACTGTTACATCAATGTTAAGGATATCACCATTTTTGAGAATTTTTTTGTTGTTGGGAATACCATGACAGATGACTTGATTGACTGATGTACATATTGATTTTGGATAACCTCTATAACCGAGGGTGGCAGGTATAGATTTTTGTTTCTGAACCATGTGATTATGACAAATATCATTAAGCTCACCAGTACTTATGCCTGGCTCTATAAAAGGTGTTACGATATCTAAAACCTCAGAAGCAAGCCTCCCTGCAACTCGCATTTTCTCTATTTCTTTTTTTGTTTTGACGAACATTTAATTATTTCCAAAAGTTGTAATATTCTACTCATTTCTTCCTAAATATGGTGGAAATATTGATTTTTTTTGCACATTTCAACGGTTTATTAAATTATTAAAAATCTTTTCCTAGAAGCATGTATGTGATATAAAGCGCCCGCGGTAAATTTATTTTAATTCACACGCACTTCGACACGATATCCTGGGTGCCTAAGAAGGTTGGTTATTGGGGGGTGCGGAGGTTTAACCCAAGGAGTAAAATTATGTCAAATGTATCTATGAGAGATATGTTAAAAGCGGGTGTGCATTTTGGCCACCAAACCCGTTTTTGGAACCCAAAAATGGGTCAGTATATTTTCGGTTCTCGAAATAAAATCCATATACTTAATTTAGAGCTTACCTTGCCTGCCTTTAATGAAGCATTAGAGGTCTTGAGGAAAGAGGGCGCAAAAGGGAATCAAATCTTGTTTGTTGGCACTAAAAGAGCCGCACAAAAAATAATAAAAACGCAAGCTGAAAGATGTGGAATGCCACATGTGACACATCGATGGCTAGGCGGAATGCTCACAAACTACAAGACAATTAATGCTTCAATAAAGCGATATAGAAATCTTGAAGAGCAAGAGAGAGATGGCACTTTTGATAAATTAAGTAAGAAGGAAGTGTTGAATAAAACTCGCATGAAAGAAAAGCTTGAGAATTCAATTGGCGGTATAAAAGACATGCGAGGTTTGCCTGATATTCTTTTTGTAGTTGATGTCGATCACGAAAGGATAGCGATAAATGAAGCCAATAAGTTAGGCATACCTGTTGTTGGTATTGTTGATTCCAATAGTGATCCTGATGGTATTGATTACATTATTCCGGGGAATGATGATTCGATTCGAGCAATAGAGTTGTTTGCCTCTGAAGTTGCAGATGCGATTATTAAAGGTAAGGCCGAGCTCGCCTCAGTATCTAGCAAAGATGAGTTTGTTGAAGTAGCCGATGATAAGCAGTCTGATTCCGAAAAAGAAATTCCCAAAGTAAAAGTCGTCAAAAAAGTCTCGAAGCCAAAGACTACTGATGTTGAAGCGAGCACAGCTGATCGAGAAGAGAGTGTTACGATAAAAGAAAAAACTAGTGTGAAAGAAGATTCCACAGAACCTAACGCTAGCCTCGAGGAAGATGAAAAGAAAGACTCAAAAACCAAAATTAAATCTTCTTTGGATGAGCCGACTTCGGAGACGAAGAAGAAAGACGCTACTCAATCAAAAAAAGAAGTAACGGCATCTAAAAAAGAAGCTGCTAAGCCCAAAAAAGAAGCTGCTAAGCCCAAAAAAGAGGCGGCTAAACCAAAAAAAGAGGCGGCTAAACCAAAAAAAGAAGCAGCTAAACCAAAAAAAGAAGTAGCTAAACCAAAAAAAGAAGCAGCTAAACCAAAAAAAGACGGTACCGAACCAAAAAAAGGTGCCACTAAACCAAAAAAAGCTGCAGTGAAAAAGGTGAAAAGTGAATAGTTCTCGTCTTATTTCGATTATCGGACGATGGCGATTAATTGGGGGGGTGATATACCCCCTTTCTTTTAATAAATGGAGTTAGAAAATGAGTAAAGTATCAGCCGCATTGGTAAAGGATCTCAGAGAGAGAACAGGATTAGGTATGATGGAATGTAAGAAAGCATTAATAGCGTCCTCTGGAGATATTGATGCTGCCATTGAAGAACTCAGAAAATCAAGTGGGATGAAGGCAGCCAAAAAAGCGTCTAGGACAGCCGCTGAGGGAATCATATTGATGGAAATTACTGCTGATCAAGGAACGCTTGTTGAGGTGAATACAGAGACTGATTTTGCCGCAAAAGATGAGTCATTTAGAGAGTTTGCTCATAGCATTTTACGGAATGCTCATGAGCTTAAGACGTCCGATATAAGTGTCGTTCTCGACTCGAATATTAATTCATCAAGGGAGCAGCTCGTGCAAAAGATTGGTGAGAACATCACGCCGAGGAGAGTTGTCAGTGTCACTGCACCTGTTATCGATGGTTACATACATGGGAATGACAAGATCGGGGTATTAGTATGTTTATCCCGTGGTAGCAGAGAGGTTGCGAGAGATATTGCTATGCATGTTGCTGCAGTCAATCCAACAGTTTTAAGCTCGGAGCAGATGCCGACAGATTTGATCGAAGCGGAAAAGAATATTTTTACCGCTCAAGCACGGGAGAGTGGGAAGCCTGAAGAGATTATTGAAAAAATGATATCAGGAAGAATCAATAAATTCTTGAAAGAAAACAGCCTACTTGACCAAGCATTTGTGAAAGACCCCGATGTGACAATTCGGAAATTTCTGGAAAATAATGATTCAGAAATTACTTCATATCATCGATTTGAAGTGGGTGAGGGTATAGAAGTTGATAGAACAGATTTTGCCTCAGAGGTTGCAGCTCAAATTCAAAGTATTGATAAATAAAGAAGATGGAGGAAGAAAATGCCCACCCAAAAGCTAAAAAAATATAAGCGCATTTTACTTAAACTCAGTGGTGAACAACTCATTGGTGATGAAGGTTTTGGGATAGACCCCAAGGTGCTCGACAAGATGGCACTTGAAATTGGACAACTCGTTGGTATCGGAGTTCAGGTGGGTTTAGTAATAGGCGGTGGCAATTTATTTCGAGGTGCTGCTTTGAATAGTGCGGGTATGGATAGAGTCACTGGTGATCATATGGGGATGCTGGCCACAGTTATGAATGCACTCGCAATGAGAGATGCATTGGAAAGAACAAGCATTTCATCAAGAGTAATGTCAGCTATTCAAATGAGTGGTGTTGTTGAGCATTATGATAGAAGAAGAGCAATGAGATATTTGCAAGATGGTGACGTTGTCATCTTTGCCGCGGGAACTGGCAATCCTTTTTTTACTACAGATTCAGCAGCTTGCCTGAGAGGTATAGAAATAGGAGCTGACGCAGTTTTTAAAGCTACTAAAGTCGATGGGGTGTATAGCGCTGATCCGCTCAAAAATCCAGATGCAAAATTTTACTCGAATTTAACTTATGATGAGATTCTCGATAAGAAACTTGGAGTTATGGATTTAACAGCGATTTGTTTGTGTCAAGAGTATAAGATGCCATTACGAGTTTTTAAAATGTCAAAATCAGGCGCACTACTGAGGGCTGTAGTAGATGGAACTGAGGGTACTCTCGTAGAGGAGAATTGAGATGATAGATGATTTTAAGCAGGATGCAGCCTCTAGGATGGCTAAGACGATAACCGCTTTAAAAGCGACAATGGCAAAAATTAGAACCGGTAGGGCCAATGCAAATTTACTTGACGGAGTGAATATCGAATATTATGGAGTGGAAACACCTATTGGACAAGCTGCTTCAATTGTTGTGGAGGATGCAAGAACTCTGTCTGTTACTCCCTGGGAAAGCTCAATCATCCCAGATATTGAGAAGGCGATAATGAAATCTGATTTGGGTTTGAATCCCACAACAGCAGGAAATGTTGTAAGGATTCCTCTCCCAGCCCTGACTGAGGAAACAAGAAAAAATTATACGAAGCAAGCAAAAGCAGAGGCAGAGAACTCAAGAATATCAATTCGTAATGTCAGAAGGGATATTCTTTCAACTGCTAAAGAATTGGTTCGAGATAAAGATATAAGTGAAGATGATGAAAGAAGAATTGGTGAGGTTATTCAGAAAGCCACCGACGATCATATCAATCAGATAGATGAAATACTCAAAGTTAAAGAAAAAGAATTGATGGAAATTTAAGTTCTGTATCTCAAAATTGAATCTAATCAGTTTACAACTATGAGTCATTTGATCACGCAGAGTATTTGAAATGCTTATATACAGAATAATTACAGCTGCATTACTTGTGTTAGCGCTTGGAGTGCTTCTGGTTGGGTTACCAAAACCTCTATTTGTCTCATCTCTCCTTTCAATAATTTTAGTAGCGACATGGGAATGGGTAAATCTATCGGGATACAAGGCTACGAGCTCAAAGATTGCCTTCATGGGCGTGTTTCTAATCATGGCATTTTGTATTTTTATCTGGCTAGATTTTTCAGAATCCTTTAACTATGGGCGTGCGCTTGTATCTTTATATTGGACGGTTCCAATCCTAGGAGTGTTTGTTTTTGTCACTTTTAGAAATAGTGAGTTTCGAAATACGATTTTTAGATCCGATACTTGTCTTACGATCTTTGGAATGCTTCTATTCTGTGTGTTGTGGATATCGATTTTACTTATTAGTTCTCATGAGAGCGGACGTTCTTTATTGCTTTTTGGTATCTCAATTGTGGTTTTGTCTGATGTTGGTGGATATATTTTTGGTAAGTTATTCGGTCGAAATAAACTCGCTCCTGAGATAAGCCCCGGAAAAACATGGGAAGGTTTTTTGGGAAGCGTTATATTACCATTGTCCGCTTTATTATTTGTTAACAATACGCTACCAATCCTTGATCCCCTCTATTATGCAGGAGCAGGAATAGTAACTTTTATTTTTACATTGCTGCCCGTCATTTTGATTTCGATCACGGGTGATTTGTTCATCAGTCTTTTCAAACGAGCCAGTGGCACAAAAGACAGTGGAGATATTCTTCCCGGTCATGGCGGTATGTTAGATCGTATAGATGGTCTTTTGTTGGCTTTTCCCGTTTATGCTGCAATTATCTTTAGCTTGGTAATGTCATGAAGAAACGTTCCATTACTATTTTGGGTTCGACAGGATCTATAGGTTTGAATACCGTAAATGTAATTAAGACAAATAACCATTTATTTGATGTTTATGCGCTGAGTGGTAATTCTCAAGTAGAGCTCTTATTCAATCAATGTATGGAGCTTAATCCAAAATATGCTGTAGTCGTCACTGAGAAATCTGCGAATAGGTTAAAAGAAAAACTCATTGAGCATGGCTCAAAAACATCAGTGATGTTTGGATTAGATGGATTCATTCAAGTAAGTACTTCAAATGAGGTTGACATAATTATGTCAGCAATCGTTGGTTCGGAAGGACTTTTGCCAACATTTTCAGCTATCTCTAGCGGTAAAACAGTTTTGTTAGCAAATAAAGAATCTCTAGTCATGGCTGGTAATCTCATAATTGCAGAGGCTAAAAAATCTGGTGCGCTTATATTACCTGTCGATAGTGAGCACAATGCGATTTTTCAATGCATCCATCAGACCCATGACATAGATGAAAAAAAAGCTATATCAAGACTGACTCTAACTGCATCGGGGGGACCTTTCCGTGATACAAATGAAAGTGACTTGAAGTCTGTTACGCCACAAGATGCATGCTTGCACCCCACTTGGAATATGGGAAAAAAAATATCTATTGATTCTGCGACTTTGATGAACAAAGGTTTAGAGCTTATAGAAGCTCGATGGTTATTTGATTGTAACTTGGAGAAATTGAGGGTAGTTATTCATCCGCAAAGTATTGTTCACTCTTTTGTTCATTTTTTTGATGGTTCTGTTATGGCTCAGTTAGGACAACCTGACATGAGAATTCCAATTTCGTTCTGTTTAGGATGGCCCCAAAGGATTGCTTCAGGCTCTGAGCAATTAGATATTTCACAGATTAGAAAACTGGAATTTCTTGAACCTGACCGGAAAAAATTTAGATCACTGGATTTAGCAGAATCTTGTCTTGAAATTGGCATGAATTCGGCCATTTATCTTAATTCTGCTAATGAAGTAGCAGTCGATGCTTTTTTAAAACGGAAAATAAAGTTTACGACTATTACACACATAGTCAGTGAAAGTCTTGAGAAGGCAAATTTTCATGAACCAGAATCGATAGCAGATGTCAAAGATACTGATGTTGAAGCAAGAGCTATGGCATACCAAAGCTTGAAAAAGTGGAACGCAAGATAATCATGATGACTACAATATTCTATTTCATTATTACTCTCTTTGTCGTAATTACAATTCACGAATATGGACACTTTTACGTTGCAAGAAAGTGCGGTGTCAAGGTAATAAGATTTAAAATTGGGTTCGGAAGAGATTTATTTGTGAGATCTGACGAGACTGGAACTTTATTTAGTATAGGTTGGATACCACTGGGTGGTTACGTCCAAATGCTTGATGAAAAGGCAGTTAGTAAAAGTCAAGATGATATTAAAAATGCATTCCAAACAAAAAGTCCTTTTTCAAGGCTTCTAATTGTTTTAGCTGGACCCTTTGCAAATATGATACTAGCGGTTTTAATTTTTTGGGCTTTCTTTTTATCAGGAGAGAAAACTTTGGAGCCGATTATAGGCTCGCCGAATCCTGATTCTGTTGCTATGGAGAAGGGTTTTGAGGACGGTATGCGTATCAATAGGATCGGTAAAACTGAAATTCAATCATGGAAAGACATCAATAGGACGCTATTTGAATACATTGGGCACAATGGTGATATTCAATTTTGGGTAGAAAAAAATAGGTCATCAGATGAGTCGATGATATCTGTGGATGTTCAATCATGGCTCTCAGAAGCTTCAGAGCCAATGCCTGCGAGAGAATTAGGTTTAAATCCCAAGTTTGATCAAGAAGGGATACAAATTATAAAAGTTGAGGATGGTAGCGCCGCTGAGTTAAGTGGATTAAAAAAAGGGGATAAAATAATAAGTATAAATGCTCATGAAAACCCTTCTTTAGAGTCTTTCATAAAATTGGTTTCGGAGAATGGTAACAGTGATATCACGATCACATATGGAAGAGATGAAATTGAAAACACTATTGTGGTTACTCCGAATGTAAAGATCAATGATGATCAGCAGACTGGGTTTTTAGGAGTAACTCTTTCACCTAATGTCTCCTATCCAGAATACATGATAAAGGTTATTGAACATAATATATTTAGTGCTTTATCTGCAGCGATGTCGCAAACCGCAGAGACCTCTGGTTTTATTGTGTCTTCACTTATTAAATTATTGGTCGGTGATATAAGTGCTAAAAACCTCAGTGGCCCAATTGGAATTGCGAAGGTTGCTGGCGACTCTGCTGAGTCTGGAGTACTAATTTTTATGCGTTTTATTGCCGTTCTGAGTATAATGTTGGGTATTATGAATCTCCTCCCTATCCCTATATTAGACGGTGGCCAGGCTGTTTATCTGTTATATGAGATTTTCGTTGGACGACCTGTTCCTGAAGGAGTTCAGAACTTTGGGATGAGGTTTGGCGTGTTTGTTTTGTTGACTTTGATGGTATATGCGACCATGAATGATATTATGAGATTGCTATTCTAGATAGATATGTATGAAAACACTGACTAGATTAAATTCAATAATCCTACTTGTATCAGCGATAGCACTCAATCTTGAAGCTGACGAAATTTTTAGTGTTCAAGATATCCGAATAGAGGGCTTGCAAAGAGTATCCGCGGGAACTGTTTTTGGCTCCTTACCGATAAATATTGGGGACCAGGTAGACGAAAGTATCTTGAGAGCATCAACGAGAGCTTTGTTTAGAACTGGCTATTTTGCCGATGTCTTATTATCCAGAGAAAACAACATATTGGTTATAACTTTGGCAGAGAGACCCTCCGTAAATGAAATAATTTTAGAGGGGAATAAGGCGATAGAGACAGATCAATTGCTTGGTGCACTCAGAGATAATGGATTAGCCGAAGGACAGATTTTTCGGCAAATAATTTTAGAGGGTATGAGCCAGGAATTAGAGAGACAATATGTCGCACAGGGTAGATACGGTGCAATTGTAAAAACAGAGGTCTCAGATCTTCCGAGGAATCGTGTTTCCATCAAGATAGATATTGATGAGGGTGATGTTGCAAAAATCCGTCATATAAATTTAGTAGGTAATCGTGAATTTTCGGATAGTGAATTATTAGATCAATTTGAACAAAAGAAAACAGGTTGGCTTTCTTGGATTATTAGCGATGATAAATACTCTCGAGAGAAACTTTCATCAGATTTAGAAACACTTGAAAGTTTTTACCTTGACCGAGGATACCTAGAGTTTGAAGTCTTAAATACGCAGGTCTCTGTTAGTCCAGACAAAGAATCAGTCTTTATTACAATCAATATAAATGAAGGAGATATTTTTTCCGTTGGGGAGATAAAGCTGGCTGGGGAGTTAATAATTTCAGAGGAACAGGTTAAAAATTTAATTCTGTTGCAACCCGAGAAGACGTTTTCTCAGATTTTGATGACAACCTCTAGCGAATATATTTCAAAGCGACTTGGAAATGAGGGATACACTTTTGCAGAGGTTCAAGGCTATCCTCAATTGGATTCAGATAATAACAAGACTGATGTAACCTTTTTAATCGATCCAAAGAAACGTGCTTATGTGAGGAGAGTAGAGTTTAGAGGAAACACAAAAACTGCTGATTCTGTCTTGAGAAGAGAAATGCGACAAATGGAAGGAGGATCAGCCAACAACGCATTGATAGATTTATCGAAAGTTCGTTTAGAAAGAGTTGGATTTTTTAAAGAGGTGAATGTTGATACTGTTCCTGTTACAGGCACAGAAGATCAGGTTGATGTTATTTTTACTGTGGAGGAGCAGCCTTCTGGATCCGTTGGAGCAAATCTCGGATATTCGCAGGGATACGGATTAATGTTAGGTGCCAATTTAACAGAAAATAATTTCCTTGGAACAGGAAAACAGGTTGGTATTGGAATAAATAAGAGCACGTATCAATCATCTCTCAACTTTAGTTATACCGAACCATATTTCACGCCTGATGGAGTAAGTGCTGGATATAGTATATTTGCTCGTGAAACAGATTATAGTCGACTGAGATTGCAACCTTTCTCACAAAATACTAAAGGAGCAAACCTCAATTGGAGTTATCCAATATCTGAAATACAAAGAATTGGATTCGGACTTGGCTATGAGTATTTAGAATTAAATCTTGGTGATTATGTTAGCTCTCAAATTATCGAAGACTTTGTCTCAGCCAACGGGAACTGGTTCAAATCAGTTAATTTCAACCTAAATTGGGTTAAGTCAACGCTGAATCGAGGGATATTTGCCACACGAGGAACTTCACAACGCGTTGGCTTAGATCTTTCAATGCCAGGATCAGGTTTGGAGTATTATAAAATCACGTATAAAGGATCTCATTTAAGAGGCATGGGTAAGCAACTGAGTTTAAGACTTCGCGCTGATCTTGGCTACGGTGAGAGCTATGGTGATACAACGCAAATGCCATTTTTTAAGAATTTCTACAGCGGTGGATTGGGCTCAGTTCGAGGTTATAAAAAATATACCCTGGGACCGAGAAATTTGCCCCAAGGAGGTTTTTACTCATATAGCAGGCCGACTGGAGGAAATGTGCAAATCGTTCTTGGTGCTGATGTGATCTTTCCGTTACCATTCGTAAAAGATCAAAGATCTTTACAGTCATCTTTTTTTATTGATGCAGGTAATATTTTTAATACTAAATGTGGGAGTTCCCAGATAAACTGTTTTAATATTGAGGAGGGGGAACTTAGGTACTCCGTGGGCGTTGGTGCGACTTGGTTGAGTGGGTTTGGTCCAATAACATTTAGTATTGCAAAACCTTTGAACTCTCAGCCAGGTGATGAAACTGAAGTTTTTCAGTTTTCGTTGGGTAATCAATTTTAAAATTATTTTTGGAGATAGCAAGTGAAATATATAAAACTATTAAGTATTGTTTTTTTGGTAGCTATAGCGACTATAGCCTCTAGTGAAGATAAGATAGCAGTAATTGATATGCAACAGGCAATGTTTGCTTCAAACTATGCACAAAATATGGCTAAGGAAGCCTCTGAGAGTGCAGATTTTGTAGCTTTGAGAGCGAAAGCGGAGAGTAGTGCAGCAGATCTTCAGGCAATGGCCAAAGAAGCAGAAACAAAGAGATTGACTTGGTCTACGGAGGAGGCTGCTGAGCATCAAAAAAAGATGTCATATACAAAAGCGGACTATGATTTAGCAGTTCAGAAGATTCAAGGAGAGCAACAACAGCTCCAACAAAAGATAATGCAAGAGTTAACACCTCAATTCCAAGAAGCTCTAAGTGAGGTTGCCAAGGGTGAAGGAATAACACTTCTGTTGAGAAGGGAGTCTGTAATTATTGCTGATCCAAAGAATGACTTAACAGCCAAGGTAGTAGATAAACTGAATCAAATTACTTTAGAGAAATAGATTCAAAGGCTATGCAAGAAAGTTATACAGCAGAGGAAATTGCTGAATTTCTGGGTGCAGATATTCGTGGAGATAAAGATGCTCAAATATATGGTTTGAATACACTGAATAATGCTGGAGAGGGCGAGCTTTCTTTTTTCTCAAACCCACTATATAAGAAGGAATTGGATGGAACAAAAGCATCTTTTGTGATTCTTTCTGTCGAAGATTCTTCTGACTATGCAGGCTCGTGCTTTATAGTAGAAAATCCCTATCTTGCTTATGCCAAAATTTCTCATTGGTTTTGTTCAGACAAAACAAAGCGTTTGGCTAATGGTGGTCCACCAAAAATTGAAGAAAACGCATTCATCTCCTCGGGTGTAGTAATTGGTAATGATTCAATAGTCGGAGATTTTTCAAAGATCGGTTCGAATGTTTCAATAGGATCAAACGTCAAGATTGGCAAACATACTAGAATTTTTCCTAATGTGTCTATATATGATGATGTAGTTATTGGGGACAATGTAATAATTCATAGTAATTCAGTCATTGGATCTGATGGATTCGGAATGGCGAGACGAGAAGATGGTTCTTGGGAAAAAATTGCTCAGTTAGGAATTGTTAATATAGGGAATGATGTTGAAATAGGAGCGTGCTGTACTATTGACAGGGGTGCACTAGGTAATACCACCATTAATAATGGGGTTAAATTAGATAATCATATTCAAATTGCTCATAATGTGGTAATTGGTGAAAATACAGTAATGGCAGCCTACTGTGGGATAGCGGGTAGCTCTGTAATAGGAAAGAATTGTGTCTTTGGTGGTGATGTATGTGTGGTCGGACATGTAGAAGTTTGTGATAGTGTGATGATCACCGCTAGAACTCTTGTCACAAAATCAATTTCAAAACCTGGTTCTTACTCCTCTGGGACCACTCCGTTGATGGATACAAAAAGTTGGAGAAAAAATGCAGTCAGATTCACCCAATTAGACACGATCGCAAAGAAGCTAAACAAAATAAAAAATATCGATTAATCCACAGCTAGGAATATAAAATGGATGTAAACAAAATCATGTCTTTACTGCCTCACAGATATCCAATGTTACTTGTTGACAGAATCACTGATTACACAGCATTTAAAAATATTTCTGGATACAAGAACGTTACTATAAATGAAGAAGTTTTTAATGGTCATTTCCCATCAAACCCTATTTTTCCTGGTGTTTTGACGATTGAAGCGCTTGCTCAAGTCTCTGGAATTCTTGGATTTGCCTCGACAAATACTACTGCTTCCGATGGGAAATTGTATCTTTTCGCAGGTGTGGATAATGTCAGATTTAAAAGACCTGTAGTCCCTGGAGACAAATTAGTACTTGAGTCTGAGGTGAAAACGGTCAAGAGGAATATATGGCGATTCCAAACTCAAGCACTGGTCGATGACAAAATTGTCTGCAAGGCAGAACTATTATGTGCCTATACTGACAAGGATGAAATCAAGTGATTCATCCTAGTGCTATTGTCCATGAGTCCGCCAAAATAGGAAAAGAAGTTAAAATTGGCCCCTGGACACAAATTGGTGAAAATGTCGAGATTGGTGATAAGTGTGAAATTAGCTCCCACGTTGTTGTCAAAGGTCCAACAATAGTTGGTCATTCAAATAAAATTTATCAATTTGCGACAGTGGGCGATGACACGCCGGACCTCAAATATAAAGGTGAAAAAACTAAGCTCGTCATAGGCAGTAACAATATAATAAGAGAAGGTGTGACTATTCACAGAGGTACAATCCAAGACAAAGGTATTACCTCGATAGGTGATAACAATTTGTTTATGGCATACGCTCATATTGGGCATGACTGTATTATTGGCGATAACATTATTATGACAAATAATGCAGCGATATCTGGTCATGTGACCGTAGGGGACTGGGCCATACTTTCTGGTTTTGCAGCAGTACATCAGTATGTCAGTCTTGGTGCACACTGTTTTATAGGCCCCACCGCATTTGTTTATCATGATGTGCCTGCTTTTGTAACAGTAGCAGGTAATCCCGCTGAGCCAAGGACTATAAATAGGGAAGGACTCAAGAGACGTGGATTTACTGCTGATGAGATTTCATTAATTAATAAAGCATACAAAATTTTATATAGGAGAGGTTTACAGCTTTCAGACTCAATCAAGGAAATTTCTTTATTGGGAGAGAGTGATATTTTAAACACTTTTCTTGCATCCATTGAAGCTTCCACACGTGGCATTATTCGATAATTAATGAAAGCAAATAATTTAACTATTGCAATGGTAGCTGGAGAAAAATCTGGAGATTTACTCGGTGCTGATTTGATAAGAAACCTAAAAAAAATATATCCGAATGCTTTGTTTGAGGGCGTGGGCGGACCATCAATGATCTCCGAGGGATTTCAGTCCCATATTGATATGGATCGCCTATCGGTTATGGGAATTATGGAGCCTTTAAAACGACTTCCTGAACTCATACGTCATCAAAAATCACTTATAAAAAGATATTCCCAAAATCCACCTGCTGTTTTTATAGGCATCGATTCACCCGATTTTAACTTAAAAATAGAACGAATTTTAAAATCTAAGTCTATAAAGACAGTGCACTACGTTAGTCCGTCGGTATGGGCTTGGCGACAAGGAAGAGTCAAAAAAATAAAAGTAAGCGTAGACCTGATATTAACCCTTTTCCCATTTGAAAATGAAATATATGAGAAAAATAACATACCTGTAAAAAATGTCGGTCATCCTTTGGCATCTCAACTCGTGAACGGTAGATTGTCTTCACGGAAAAGACTAGATCTCTCAGACAGAAATGAAATTAGTCTATGCGTAATGCCAGGAAGTCGCGCTGAAGAGGTAAGTAAGTTATTAATTATATTTATAGAGGCGCTAGATAAATTTACTATAAAAAATAATATAGGACTGAAAATAGCAATACCCGCGGCAAATCAAAGCCGATATAAGCAAATATCCGAGATTTGTACAGCGCATGGTTTTCATGACATAAAGTTAACACTTGGTGATTCTCATAAAGTAATGCGCGAAAGTGATTTGGTGTTATTGGCATCTGGTACATCATCCATTGAGGCAATGTTGCTACTGAAACCGATGATTGTGGTTTATAAATTGCACTGGTTGACATTCCTGATTGCAAAGCCCTTGATTAAAACAAAATTTGTCGCCTTACCAAATTTGCTGTCACAAAAGATGTTAGTGCCGGAGTTACTTCAAGAAAATGCGAATTCGGAGTCTATACTGTTTGAGTTAGAGCAACTTGTTTTTCATACTGACTTATTGGCTATTCAAAATAAATTCAAGAGACTTAGTCAGCCTTTAATGCAGAACTCTGGAAAAATAAGCGCTGGAGCCGTAAGTGAATTAATTGAAGCATCGAATTTATGAAACCACATGAGAATTATCTGGTTGCTGGGGTCGATGAAGTGGGGAGAGGATGTTTAGCCGGTGACGTCTTGGCAGCAGCTGTAATTCTGCAACCTAAAAAACTGATAGATGATTTAATTGATTCAAAAGCTATTAATGCTCTTCAGAGATCTTTTGTTTATAAGGAAATTATTCAAAACTGTATTTGTTATTCGATTGGCAGGGCAAGCGTTGATGAAATAGATCGATTCAATATCTTACAAGCAACTCTTTTGGCAATGAAAAGAGCAGTAGACTCATTAGTAATAAAGCCACATAGGGTAATGGTCGATGGAAATGTTATACCAAGATGGGAATATGAGAGTGAGGCTATCATAAAAGGTGATTCAAAAGTGCCAGAAATTTCAGCAGCTTCAATTATTGCAAAAGTAACACGCGATGAGGAGATGAACATACTTGCAAAAAAATATCCTGGTTATGGCTTTGAAAAAAATAAAGGCTACGGAACACCTCAACATAAAGCAGCAATAAAAGCAAAAGGCTTTTGTGATTGTCACAGAAGAACATTCTCTCCGATTAGCGAGCTAATACATGATAGACAAGAGTGTCTCTTGTGATATTTGTAATTTTCTTGCAAACAAAGCTTTCAATAAAAATTAAAATATAATTCTAGTAACAATCTGCATACAACATGTAAAATATAGATGGTTAGTGTGGAGATTTTGAATTGAAGTATGCAGAGATTTCTGGATGGGGAAGTTATGCTCCGCCCATGATCATGTCTAATGAGGACATTAGCAGAGTGGTAGATACCAATGATGAGTGGATATATTCAAGATCAGGTATCAAAAGGAGGCATTATTCTCATGTTTCTACTGGCAAAATGGCATGGTTAGCCTCAGAGAGGGCGCTTTCCTCGGGTGGTTTCGATGCTAAAGCTTTGGATCTAGTGATTCTTGGTTCAACTTCTCCAGAGGAGTATTGTCCAAATACAGCAAGCTGGATTAAAAATGAACTTGGCGCGGTTAAAGCCGCCGCATTTGATTTGAATTCTGCATGTACTAGCTGGTTTTATGGATTAAATGTTGCCTCAGATATGATTAAGGCAGGTTCGATTAAATCAGCTTTGGTTATTGGAGCAGAGCGAATCTCGCTTGCTATGGACTGGAACAAACGTGAATCATGTGTCTTATTTGGGGATGGAGCTGGTGCCGTCCTTTTGACAGCGAGTGATAAAGATACTGGTTTAAAGACTGCGTTTATGAGCTGCGTACCTGACACGAGAGAATGTCTGCATTTGCCCAGCTGGGGACTCTCCCCATTACATTTTACTAATGACATATTTGTCTCTTTGAATTTTGAGGGGCAAGAAGTATTCAAGAATGCTGTAAAGGGCATGTCTGATGCTATTGATAACGTATTGTCAAAAGAGGATATTCAAGTGGCGGACATTGATTTATTTATTCCTCATCAAGCTAATATGAGAATTATACAAGCACTGGCTAAGCGCTTGAATTTTCCCATGGAAAAAGTCATTGTCCGTATTGATGAATACGCAAATACGTCTGCAGCTTCAATTCCACTTGCAATGGTTGACGCATTAAATGATAAAAGAATAAAGCCTGGAATGAATATTTTAGTCGCAACATTTGGAGCAGGCCTAACGTGCGGAGCTGGAATTATCAAATGGGGTGATAGGGTAGAATCAATATCAGAATCATCAAAAAGTATACCTGATTATGATGGATCTATATTTGATCTTATGAAAGATAGTTTTAATCATTATGGAATAAACGCATCACATTTGTTAACACCCTAAAAATGTCAAAAAACTTTGTTCATCTCCGAGTTCGTTCAGAATATTCTTTGATCGATAGTATCGTTAGATTAAAAGATCTGACTTCACGAGTAGCCTCAGATAGCATGCCATCCGTTGCTCTAACTGATTTTAATAATTTATTTGGATTAGTTAAATTTTATAAGTTAGCAAGATCTTCTGGTTTAAAACCGATTATGGGCGCTGATGTCCTCATTAAATATTCTAATTCGCAAAAACCAACAAATATGACTTTATTAATAAAAAATGAGATTGGATATCGAAATCTAACAAAGTTAATTTCCGATGCATATTTGTCGAAGCATACAAATTCTGTCCCAGTGATTGATTTTTCATGGCTCAAATCACTTAACACTGGACTGATTGCGTTATCAGGAGGTAGAGAGGGGGAAATTGGTAGATTGCTATCGGTAAATAAAGACGAGGAAGCGAGGGAAATACTGAAAATAAATCAAGATTTATTCGATGACCGATTCTATCTTGAGATCCAACGAACTGGACGTACTGGCGAAGAGAGCTTTATTCAGAAAGCGCTGAATCTTTCAGATAAATTTGATTGTCCCTTAGTTGCCACTAATGACGTCAGATTTATCTCACAGAAAGAATATGAAGCACATGAGGCGAGAGTTTGCATTCACGACAGCAGATTACTTAATGATCCAAGAAGAGAGCGGCAATACTCAGAAGAGCAATATCTGCGCTCTGCGAGCGAGATGATAGAACTTTTTAAAGATATTCCCGAGGCGATTGACAATACTTTAGAAATCGCGAAACGGTGTAATTTGCAAATTAGTTTAGGCGACAATTACTTGCCAGATTATCCGATTCCTGACGGTCTCAGCGCTGATGATTTTTTAACAAAACAAGCGATAAAGGGTTTGGAACAAAAATATCATGCTTTGAACTCAATGGATATTAAACATCATCATCTAAATAAAGACACGATTTTAACCTACAAAGACAGATTAAATTATGAGCTTAAAGTCGTTATTAAAATGGGATTTTCTGGTTATTTTTTGATTGTAATGGACTTTATCGCTTGGGCTAAGCAAAACAAGATACCTGTGGGCCCGGGTAGAGGATCAGGTGCCGGATCCTTAATCGCATACGTGCTTGAAATAACTGACTTAGACCCTATTGAGCATGATCTTCTTTTTGAGAGGTTTATGAATCCTGAAAGAGTTTCTATGCCCGATTTTGACATAGATTTCTGCATGGAAGGAAGAGATAAAGTTATAGATTATGTGGCTGATCGTTATGGCAGAGATGCAGTATCTCAAATTGTGACCTTTGGCACATTGTCGGCAAAGGCTGTTGTCAGAGACATAGCTCGTGTTTTAGGAAAACCCTATGCTTTAGGTGATAAATTATCCAAACTTATTCCTTTTGAGATTGGGATTACGCTTGAAAGCGCCAGATCAAAAGAGAAAGAACTCGATACTTTTATAAACAATGATGATGATGCAAGTGAAATTTGGGATTTGGCAACTCAACTGGAGGGAATTACGAGAAATTGTGGAAGGCACGCAGGTGGAGTGGTAATTTCTCCATCGAAAATCACTGACTTTACGCCTATCTACTGTGACGAATCTGGGTCCTCTGCCATGACTCAATTCGACAAAAATGATGTTGAAGATGTTGGCTTAGTCAAATTCGATTTTTTAGGACTACGTACTTTAACTATAATTGATTGGACCCTTGATTTAATAAATAGAGATAAGCAAGGCCAATCAAAGTATTTAAAGCTTATAGATATCAATCTTGATGATCGAGAGACTTTTGAATTTATGCAGAGTGGCAACACGACTGCAGTGTTTCAACTCGAGTCACGAGGTATGAGAGAGTTGATTAAAAAGTTAGGCCCCGATAGGTTTGACGACATAATTGCGTTGGTTGCTCTTTTTCGACCTGGGCCACTGCAGTCTGGAATGGTTGATGATTTTATTAGCAGGAAGAAAGGCCAATCATCAATTAGTTATCCTCACCCTAAGTATCAACATGATTGTTTGGAGCCTTTTTTGTCTCCTACCTATGGTGTGATTCTATATCAGGAACAGGTTATGCAAATAGCTCAAGAGATGGGAGGATATACGCTTGGTGGTGCAGATATTCTTAGAAGAGCAATGGGCAAAAAAAATGTAAAGGAAATGGCAGAACAAAGACAAGTGTTTGTTGAAGGTGCCGTACAAAAAGGCTTTGACGAAGATCTTGCATCAAATATTTTTGATTTAATGGAGAAATTTGCTGGATATGGATTCAATAAATCTCATTCGGCGGCGTATGCACTTTTGGCCTACCAGACCGCTTGGTTAAAAGCTCACTACCCGTCAGAGTTTATGGCTGCAACAATGTCATCTGACATGGATAAAACAGATAAGATTGTTCCCTACATAGAGGATTGTAAAAATCTTGGAATTAATGTTTGTCCACCAAGCATAAATAGTGGTGAATATAAATTTAGTGTAGCTAAGGATGGTTCGATTATTTATGGACTTGGTGCAATTAAAGGACTGGGCGAAGGAGTTGTGGATCTTATTGTGACAGCAAGAAAAAAAGGTGGTGCTTTCTCGGATATTTATCAATTTTGCTCTCGTGTTGATCCCAACAAATTAAGTCGGAGATCAATAGAGGCTCTCATTAAAGCCGGTGCATTTGATGAGATAGGACCTTCAGAATCGTTAGATTACTGCAGATCATGGTTGACTGTAGCATTAGATGATGCTTCGAAGTTAGCTGATCAAGTGTCAAAAAATGAAGAAAGTGGCATTGATGATCTTTTCGGTACTTCGATATCAGAGACTTCTAAAGAGATTGAGCATAAAATGCCGCAACAAATAGTTGTTCAATCAACGAGAGAAAGACTTGATCAAGAGAAAAAAATACTAGGACTATATTTAACGGGACACCCACTTGATCAATATCAAAGTGAAATTGAATGTTTAAATTTGTGCAGATTAAGCGATATAAAATCAAAATCAGGATCTATCAGATGCATTGGATTGATAACTTCGATAAGAGTCATTAAAAATAAAAAAGGGAAAAATTTTGCCGCAGTAACTTTAGACGATAAACATGGTAGAGTTGAATTTACGTTATGGGCTGAGACCTATGACAAATATAGAGAATATTTGCATGATGATGCTTTGATCTACGCGACAGGCGAGGTGGTTCAGGATAAATTTTCGGGAGGCAATAAAATAGTTGTGGATAGAATTCAGTCATTCTATGAGCTTCGTAAAGATAAGTTACAGAAAATTGAATTAGTTATTTACAGTGGTAATGATAGCTGGGTTGAATCTTTGCGGGATAGAGTTAGCAATTTCAAAGATGGCACAACTGCTATTCAGATAAAGTATCATAATGGGTCATCGTCTGTCTCGCTTCAGCCGGATAAAGCTTGGAGAGTCGATCCCAGAGATGAACTTATAGACGGGTTGATGAGCGACTTTGGTGCAAGTAATATAAGCTTTGAGTTCAGCTAGTAAGTTAAGTGGCTCATTTAAAGGTGCAGACTTAAATGGATTTAAAATTTTTACCCTTTGAACAACCAATTGCCGAGTTAGAATCCAAGATAAAAGAATTGCAACTCGTTGGCAATGATAACGAGCTGAATATCGCTGAAGAGGTGAATAAACTCAAAGAGAAGTCAAATAAGCTTACCTCAAGCATTTATTCAAAATTAACACCGTGGCAAATAGTTCAGGTAGCCAGACATCCTCATCGGCCTTATGCTTCTGATTATATTAAAACGATTTTTTCTAATTGGGAGGAGATGCATGGTGATCGTCATTTTGGTGATGACAATGCAATCATAGGGGGAGTATGTCGTTTAGATGATCAACCACTGCTGGTTATTGGTCAGGAGAAGGGTAGAGGCGTCTCAGAGAAAGTAATGCGCAATTTTGGTATGCCAAAACCAGAGGGCTACAGGAAAGCGCTTAGATTAATGGAGTTAGCAGAACGTTTTAATTTGCCCATTATCACTCTCATAGATACACCTGGTGCATATCCTGGTATCGACTCCGAAGAAAGAAATATTTCTGAATCAATAGCAAGAAATCTCGCTGTAATGTCGAGATTAAAAGTACCTATCATTTGCACAGTGATTGGTGAAGGTAGCTCAGGTGGTGCACTCGGAATTGGTGTGGGAGATCATGTCAACATGCTTGAATATAGTACGTATACCGTAATCTCGCCGGAAGGATGCGCAAATATTTTGTGGAAGAGCAGCGAAAAAGCTGAAATCGCTGCTGAGGCAATGGGAGTAACTTCTCTGGGTCTTGAAAGATTAAACATCGTTGATGAGACAATTAAAGAACCCCTCGGTGGCGCGCATAGAGATATGGAGAAGATGTGCGTGAATCTTAAAGTGCGTCTAGTTGAGCAGTTAATTGAACTAAAAAAGATTTCAACGGACGACTTGGTTTCGCGGCGATACGATAGATTGATGAGGTACGGTAGTGTGATTAATTAACCTAAACGGTTAATTAATCACACTTTCCTTCATGCTTAAGTTCTTGAAATACAGTCCGAATGCAGAAGCAAACGAAAAATAAATTTAATATTTTAGCTGATGAAAATATGCCTTTAGTAAGCACTCTCTTTTCGGAGTATGGCAATGTCAAAGTAATGCCGGGGCGACATATAACATCTAAAGATTTGGAATCAATTGATGTTCTTTTGATACGATCTGTCACCAAAATCAATGAAAATTTGTTGAGAGGCACTAAGGTTAGTTATATAGGCTCTGCAACAAGTGGTATAGATCATCTGGACGTCAATTATTTAAGTGAAACTAACATCCAATTTGATTACGCTCCAGGTTGTAATGCTCTCGCAGTGGCAGAGTATTCTTTATCTGCGATGTCAGTTCTGTGTGAGAATTGGACAAATAAAAAAGTAAGTGTAATTGGATGCGGGAATGTTGGCTCAAAACTAATTGATGCTCTCTCTCGATTTGGAGTAAGTTGCAATTATTTCGACCCATTTGTTGAGAGAGAAGATGTCCCTAAAATCAGTGTTTTCAATCGCATCGCTCAAAGCGATATTCTCTGTTTTCATACTCCTTTGACAGAGACCGGTGAGTTTCCTACAAAACATTTGGTAGGGAAGGAACTACTAGAATCACTTAAACCCAATACAATAATAATCAATGCGGGTAGAGGTGCAGTAATCTCAAATAAGGCACTTCTAGAATTTTTGAAAGCAAGAAATTCCATAAAAGTTGCATTAGATGTTTGGGAGAATGAGCCGAATATTGATTTAGAGCTTCTAGATTTAGTTGATATTGGCACACCACATATTGCTGGCAACACAATAGAAGGAAAAGTAAGAGGCACACAAATGTTACATAAAGCTTTTAAAGCTTGGTGCGGTTTTGATGAGCATATACCTCCTAGAAACCAGATAAAACAAGATTTAGAGGACGGCAGTTTGTTGAATGGTGACGATCTTTCTAAAATTTGTTTGAATGGATATGATATAAGAGTTGATAATGAGCTTTTTAAAGAGACATTTAAATCTAGAGAAAATAGAGTGAAGGCAGGTCAAATATTTGATCTGCTTAGAAAAAAATATCGAAAACGCAATGAATATCTGCATACTTATGTCATCTAATTCAGAATAGTAAATATCGTGCAAACTGTAATTTCTATGGATAAATTGAGAAATAGATGGATAGATGAGGGAGTTGTTGTTATCGAAGATTTATTCGATGTCTCAGAGATCAAAAAAGTTCAGATCGATTTTGAGAAGATGTATGGCGATGCAAGCCAATCAGAAGATAGATACGAAGCAAATCATACGGGAAGTGAATCGGAACTGTATAAAAATCAATTTGAATTTATTGATACACTCCCATTTCAAGCATCTGTAGACATGAATTTGTTATCTTTACATCCTAAATTAATTGATTTATCTAGGAAATTATTAAATTCAGCTGACATCCAATTATATCAAAGCCACACATGGGCGAAATTCGGGGAAAGGGCAGATTATAATCAGTATCTTCACTGTGATTTTAATAACCATACCTTGACCGTTCCACCTATTGGGATTAATGCAGAGGCGGTGAACTATTTAATTTATCTTTCCGATGTTGGTGAGGAAAATGGTCCATTCCGTTATGTAAATAAAAATGATTCAAATAAGGTGCTTGGTGACAGATGCTTAAATGTTGATAAAAAGAAATATTTCAAACTAGAAGAAAAAGAAAAACCCGTTTATGGAAAAGCTGGAACTGTAATTGCGTATAGTTTGGATACATTTCATCGTGGCACTAACTTGACGAAAAGAAAAGGTCATAGGTATTCGATGAGTGTTAGTTATAAATTAGCAAGAACTAACTCCATTGGTTTTCATGTATGGCAAGTTTCACCTAAAAGAGATTGGAGTCAAATAATAAATAACGGGAGTCCTGATCAACTCGGTTGCCTAGGAATACCATTGCCCGGATCGTCTTTTTGGAACGAAATTACAATAAAACAAACTGAGGCACGATGGCCGGGATGGAATGCAAAACCATATAAAGAAAGGATATAAACTACGTTTTAATATTTAAGGCTCTAAATCTATGGGAGAAGAAATAATTTTTTATCCGCGGTTACTTGTCAGGCACATTTATAAAGAATTACAAAATTGTGATGATGCAATTAGAAATATTGAAAAGTCTAAGAGTTGTAATGGTGATATTAAAAAGCTGAAAGAAAAAATTTTTGGCTTACATGAATTAATCGAGGATGCGAGTAAATTTCATGGCTACTTAGAGTGTGATGAGGCTCAAATTGATAAAAAGAGGGGACACAATAGATCACGACTTAATGCGCGTGAGAAATCAAACCTTGATCTGACTCGTTATCATGGTTTGTCAAAAGAGCAGCTGGATATTATAGATAGAGAGACATCTTCTAAGTGATTTGAAAACAAGTTAAAGCTTACTTGCAAAGAGCTCAGCCAGCGATATAATGTCGGCGAACCTAATGATGGATCCGTTCCAAAAGGGTTCCGCCGTGCAGTTTATTTATTTAAGCTTCAGGGTTTTGAGGATTTGATATGTCCCGTTCGTCTAGAGGCCTAGGACACCGCCCTTTCACGGCGGTAACAGGGGTTCGACTCCCCTACGGGACGCCAAACTTATTATTGCGGGAATAGCTCAGTTGGTAGAGCGCAACCTTGCCAAGGTTGAGGTCGCGAGTTCGAACCTCGTTTCCCGCTCCAATTCAAAACTTATAAATTTTAATTTGCTATCGGCTGCGTTCGTAACCCAGTTGATTAAAAATGCTCCGCATTCAGCTAAGTCTTCTTCAAAGCGCAGAGCTAGAGTAGGGTGGTTTGGAAGTATTTGATTCTCTCTAAACATTTTCATTATCATGTTACATATTAAAACAAATTTAGGAGTAACAAAAAATGTCCAAGGGCTACCTAATTGCACATATTAATATTCATGATAAGGAAGGTTTTGAGAAATTTAGAGAAATGTCTCTACCCATTATTTCTAAATATGAGGGAAAAGCGTTAATTAGAAATCCAAATCCTGATTTGAGAGAGGGTTCTAACTCTGGGTTAGTCATTGTTTTAGAATTTGCCAGTTTCGATCATGCTAAACGTTTTTATGAATCTGAAGAGTACTCTTTAGCAAAACAGGTTAGAGAAAAGGCTTCGTCAACGGAGTTGATATTAGTGGAGGGTATATAGAGAAATAAAGGGCATCTCCCGCCGATTTTGAAGTTTAATGACGAGGACAGAAACAAGCAATGGCCAAGAAATTAATAAAGTTGTATTTACTAACTATGATTCTTTTTGTTATCGCTGGATGCACTGAACGTAGTCAAATGGACAATGATCGCATGGATTATCTTCATGTGAATGAAGATGAATTTATAGTCGAGTATATTCAGCACGCAAAAAAAGATAATTTTAGTGATTCAAAACTTAATGACTTGATTACAAAATGGATTTCTAGTGTGAATATCATGTCAAATCAACCAATATTTGCCGAGATACTCATGCCATCGACTCCTCTAGGCAAAGTCTTCGGACATCACGCTCCATCGAGAGAAAACTTTGTTTGGGCTATTGGTTTTAATTCGATGATTTCTAGAAATGATTTTTGGTCTGAATGGGATATAAAGTATAAGCTCGAATGGAGAGAGCTAATAGAAAATACATTCGATTTTGATCCGAATACAACTATTTTTGCTCCACAATTAGGCAGGGAAGTAGTTAATTATGATAACTACAAAAACAAGGTTTTTGTATTCAACACGTGTTCTTATGCGGAAAATAAATCTAACGAAGATCTTTCAGATTTTGTTTTGGACTTTGATTCAAGGCTAGAGAGACGGCAGCAACCTGGGCGACACAGCGTCTTGTCATATTATGTGTACAAATATGCAGGCGAAATACTGCAAATAGTTAAAGATGAGGCTCCGAAAAAAGCATGGAATGGTTATTTTTGGATCAATGTTTTTGATATGAGTGCTAATAATCGAGAATCTATGGAACTAAATAAAAAAACTAAATTCAGTATTGGGCTAGACATGTTCTCTTTGTGTAATACAAACATTGCCACGTCAAAGAGAATCTGGCCAACAGATATATAGAAATTGCTCCTAATTTATTGAACTTTTTACACTGCAAGTTCACAATATTACTGCATAACGACGTCCTGTTATTTTAACTTTTTATAATAGGGGGTACTTCTTAAGGGGATTGGTATGGATGAACTAAATGAGATACGTAACATGTTGAAAAACATTGTTGAAGTTGATCAAGTCTCTAATAGAGCTCAACTATTTTTAGAGGGTCTTAAACACAGTGGTAAATCAGAAATTGCTAAGTTTGCAATTAGTGATGAGTGCAATGCGATGCTCGCCGCAGCAAAGGAACAAAATTACACAGCTCTCCAACAATTAATGAGTCAACATAAGTGATATTTCCAAAAATATTGATTATCACATCGGTTATCTTTGTTGGCGGCTGCATTACAAATGCGGATATGGCATCAGACTCCTTATTAACGCATAAAGGGACGTTACCAACCCCTGATGAGTCCGGTTATTGGGATCGAAAAGAGGAACATGCTAGCCTAAAACATATTCTAAATGTCGAAAATTCGTCTTCGAGTAATTTTCCATCCGGAAACAGATCAAATAAAACGAAACAGAAGTAAAAATCTCTATCCCCTCCATTACTTGTTTTAAAAGATATCTAGTATATTCCCAAAGCCAAACCCGCTGCCATGCCATGGCCAAAATCAACACACTTTTTTTTATTTGAATTCACTTGTTTTCCAAAAATGATCAATGGCTCTGCCACCTTAATGAGTGGATAACCCTTCACGATCCTTTCAATAGAGGTAACAGCGCCCGTACCGTCATTTCCTGCGCTTACAAAAGTGCAATATGGAATATTGATATTTTTCTCCTCAACTTTATAAAAAGTACGATCGAAGAAATCTTTTAAACCGCCACTCATGTAGCCGAAGTTTTCTGGTGTACCAAATATCACCCCATTCGAAGACAGAAGAGTGGAGGAGTCGGCCTCAGCAGCAAGTAACAGATGAGTTTCTACAGAATTTTCCTTTAAGCAACCTTCATAAATATAATTTGCTAACTTCTCTGTAGACTTGCTCTGTGTGTGGTAAACAATAGATAATTTTTTCATCCCGGAACTATTTTTACTGTTTCGTTCTCTAAAACTTGTGGATCATAA
>CABZOI010000008.1 GCA_902527245.1 uncultured SAR92 cluster bacterium
ATATGGCAAGGGTAACGTGTCAGATGTCATTAATCCATCAAGCTATCGTTGCGCAGTTGATTATGGGAACTGGATATATAATGCAGGTGTTGTCGAACCTGCGATTCCAGGTTGTAATGCAGCAACAAAAATCCCAACAGGAACACCCACTAAAATTTTTCCTCAAATAATTGGTAATGCATTAGATAAAAATGTTCCGACGCATAAGTGGTGGGGATCTATCCCTTTCCGAGGAGAGATGAGGGTTGGTGATGTTAATGATACCGCGCATGTTACAGCTGATCCTATTAGAGCTCGCGTAAGCAATAAAGGTTTACGCGTAATGGGTCTTCCTGGTGGGTATCGTGTTTTGGGTAATTTCCCTCAATATAATGGCCCAGAACCATTCGCTGAGGTATTTGATGGAGTAGCACTTGCAAATTCTGAATATTCAAATATGGAAGCATTTTTAGAAAATTTTAGCGATGGGTCAGTCACTGTTAGGTGGATGGAAAATCAACTTGACATTATGGATGCTACTTTCATTCATGGCTCCCCTTATATTTTTATTAATGTTTACCGAGGTAGCTTACTACTGAGAACAAAAGCCTCTGATGGTGCTGAAAAAGGTATCTTTCACGAGTCATCTACTGGCTTAGGAATTTGGACGAATGTTGCAGGAATAAGAAATAACTTTTTAATAAATAGTGATGAAGCTCTTGATAACACGGGTATTGCCTCGAGTGAAATTACTATAGACAGCGCAAGTAAAGAATACACTCTGACTTATTTACCCAATGTAGTTGGAATCCCCGATAACGAAATGGTCAAATTTTTTGAGGATAATGCCAGAAATGTCGTGTCTAAGGTCTCAATTGAATATGACGTAGATAGAAGTAACAATTCTGTGACGGTAAATCATCGCTATGAAGATCAAAACGGAAATCCTGTGGAGACAATCGCTGGATTACATCCACTTCATTGGAAGCATTCCTCTCAAGCGCTCTCCCCATTTAAAATTCGAAGTGCTAGGGGAGTAATAAGATTTGCAAAAACCACCAGTTTTAACTATCAAATACCTTTCGTTGGTGTATTACCCTTTATGCCAACAATTGAAAATTCGATGAATTTGGATACTTTGCGATCTCTAGTTACAGAATTTATTGACGGTGGAGAAAGCTCTTGGATTAACAGTACCGACACATATTGGTCAGGCAAAGCTTATGGAAAGGCTGCTGAATTAGCTGCCATTGCGAGATCTATTGGTATGGAGCAAGAGGCCAATCAACTTATTTCTTGGCTGAAGGCTGAATTGGAAGACTGGTTTACAGCAGAGACAGATGGTAGGTTAGATGTTTTTAAATATTTTGTGTATGACGAGACCTGGGATACTCTCCTTGGTATTCAAGAGGCTTACGGATCTCATCAAAGACTTGCAGATCATCACTTTCATTACGGATATTTCGTTAGGGCTGCTTCAGAAATTTGTCGAGTTGATATTGATTGGTGCAGCGATGAAAACTTTGGACCAATGATTGAGTTATTAATAAGAGATTTTGCTGCTGCTGATGATGATGAAATGTTTCCATCATTTAGAAATTTTGATCAAGCCAATGGTTTTTCATGGGCTGATGGTAGGGCTGATGCATTGCAGGGCAATAATAATGAGTCAACTTCTGAGGCCGCTAATGCCTATGGTGCAATTATTCTCTATGGGTTAATAATGAACAAGCCTGAATTGGTTGATAAAGGCATCTATTTACATGCTTCAACTGGATCTGCTTATTGGCAATATTGGAATAACATAGATGGTTACAACAATTTAGGAGGTGATTATGATAATTTTCCTCAGGGTTATGACAAGATAACCACCTCCATTATCTGGAGTAGCGGTGCGGACTTTGCGACCTGGTTTAGCGGCGCGTATGCACATATTTTAGGTATCCAAGGCTTGCCCTCTAATCCGCTTATTCTTCATGTTGGTCAATATTCCGATTATATGAAAGATTATGTTGCTTTGGGTCTGTCCGAATCATCAAATTTGCGTCCATCGGGATTAATGGATGATCAATGGCGTGATTTATGGTGGAACCTTTGGGCAATGACTGATGCCAGGTCTTCACTTGAGGATTACATAGACCATGGTCTAAATTACGATACTGAGGCTGGTGAATCAAAAGCACATACATATCACTGGCTGCATACTTTTGACCAATTGGGGCAGTTGAAAGTAAGTAATGAATTGACATCTGATTATCCGTCAGCACTTGTTTTTGAGAAAGAAGGCGTGCTGACTTACGTCATTTATAATTTTTCATCCCAGCCCTTATCTGTATCCTTTAGCAATGGCAAAATCATCACAGCTTCCCCGAATAGTTTCACTGTACAAAAAGACTAAAAATTTTATTTTTTCTATTTAATAAATCATCAAATTGATTTAGATTTACGTATAACAACTTTAAAAAATAATCTATTTATAAAACTGAGGAAAAGTTATGTCACAAGAGAACAAATGTCCTGTTATGCACGGTGCTATGACGACGCATAGCTCAACAGGTACTTCAAATAAAGATTGGTGGCCAAACCAGTTGAATCTAGGAATTCTTCATCAGCATGATAGAAAATCAGATCCTATGGACCAGGGATTTGACTACAGAGAAGAGTTCAAAAAAATTGATTATGATGCGCTGAAGAAAGACTTGAATGATTTAATGACAGATTCTCAAGAGTGGTGGCCAGCAGATTATGGACACTATGGTCCGTTTTTTATTCGAATGACGTGGCATGCGGCAGGGACATACAGAAACACTGATGGCCGAGGGGGCGGTGGAACTGGTGCACAGAGATTTGCTCCACTGAACAGTTGGCCAGACAATGGGAATCTGGATAAAGCGCGACGACTTCTATGGCCAATCAAACAAAAATATGGGAAAAAAATTAGTTGGGCTGACTTGTTGATTTTAGCTGGTAATGTGGCGATTGAATCCATGGGTGGAAAAACCTTCGGCTACAGTGGAGGAAGACCAGATATCTGGGGTCCCGAGGAGGATATCCTATGGGGAGCTGAATCAGAGTGGTTACAAAATAAAAGGTATAAGGGAGATCGAGAACTTGATAGTCCCCTCGCTGCTGTTCAAATGGGCTTGATTTATGTTAATCCACAAGGTCCTGATGGGAATCCAGATCCCTTAGCAAGCGCACGAGATATCAGAGAAACGTTTGGTCGCATGGCGATGAATGACGAGGAGACAGTCGCATTGGTAGCGGGCGGTCATACATTTGGAAAGGCCCATGGAGCTGGTGCCGAAGATAATGTAAATGTGGAACCTGAGGGAGCTGCATTGGAGGAAATGGGCTTTGGTTGGAGCAGCTCTTTTGGATCAGGCAAAGGCAGCGACACCATCACAAGTGGTATTGAGGGTGCGTGGACTGCAAATCCAACCGTTTGGGATAATGGATATTTTGATCTTCTATTTGGTTACGAATGGGAACTTACGAAGAGTCCAGCAGGTGCTTTCATTTGGCATGCCATTGATCAAAGAGAGGAGGACATGGCTCCCGACGCAGAAGATGCGAGTAAGTTGGTTCCAACCATGATGACAACGGCGGATATGGCATTAAGAATGGACCCAGCGTATGAAAAAATATCTCGACGATTTCATGAAAATCCTGACGAATTCGCTGATGCTTTTGCCCGGGCTTGGTTTAAGCTTCTGCACCGAGATATGGGACCTAAGACGAGATACCTGGGACCAGAAGTCCCAAGCGAGGAGTTAATTTGGCAAGATCCAGTTCCTGCAGGGAATGCAGATTTTGATGTGGAAGATGCTAAAGAAAAGTTAAAGGCTTGTAATTTATCGATTCAGGAAATGGTAGAGACGGCCTGGGCTAGCGCATCAACTTACCGGGGCTCTGATATGAGAGGTGGTGCTAATGGTGCAAGAATTAGATTAGAACCGCAAAAGAGCTGGGAGGTAAATAAACCACAGCAACTTGAAAAAATACTTGAT
Organism: uncultured SAR92 cluster bacterium; assembly: GCA_902527245.1. GTDB lineage: Bacteria > Pseudomonadota > Gammaproteobacteria > Pseudomonadales > Porticoccaceae > AAA300-D14. The sequence goes on from CABZOI010000008.1 coordinate 3,990, forward strand.
AAATATGAATCAGTTGCAAAATCCACAGGAGCCTCCATGGCTGACATTATTGTGCTGGGTGGGAACGTCGGTATTGAGATTGCAAGTGGTCAATCTGTTCCATTCATGCCTGGGAGAGGTGATGCTAGCCAAGAACAAACGGATGTTGAGTCATTTGCTGTTTTGGAGCCTGTTTCAGACGCATTTAGGAATTATCACGCCCCGGACTTAGGCACCTCGCCAGAGGAATTTATGTTAGACAAGGCGCAGCTATTGGGTTTGACTGCTCCAGAGATGACTGTTTTAGTCGGAGGCATGAGGTCGCTTGGTATAAGTTCTAATGGTTATGGCCTATTTACAGCTGATGGTGATAAGTTATCAAATGATTACTTCAAGACGTTGCTAGATATGTCCGTAAAGTGGAAGCCTAATGGAACAGGTAACTCATATGAGGGCTTGCACAGAGTTTCAGGAGAGAAAGTCAGAACTGCTTCCCGTGCTGACCTTGTATTTGGTTCAAATTCCCAGCTGCGCGCCATTGTTGAGGTATATGCTGAAAATGATTCTGATGCAAAGTTTGTAAGCGACTTTATTGCTGCATGGTGTAAAGTTATGAATGCAGACAGGTTTGATTTGCAGTAAATTCTGTTGCCGGTTGTCTTATCGGACAACCGGCACAAGCCTTTTTTTGAGGCCTTTTTTTATGAAGCGTAAGGCGGTGGCATCGAAGGAGGAGTAAGTTCCTTTCAAGGATTGCTAAACTCATTTTTTTAAAAACTGATCAGAGCGGATGTAATGCTCAAGCTTTTTCGTCAAAAAAATTTTTCAATCTTTTGGTTCGGGGAAACTATCTCCATAATTGGTGATCAAATCAGTTTGATTGCTTTTCCATGGTTGGTTCTTCAGATGACTGGCAGTGCGGCATTGACTGGTCTGGTCTTTGCTGTGCAGGGTATTCCGAGAGCTTTTTTAATGTTAGCTGGTGGCGCATTGGTTGACAGGACAAGTCCCAGATTTGTAATGCTTTCCTCAAACTTAATTCGGATGATTTTAGTGTTATCTCTTGCTTATCTTATCAGTAACGACTCGGTAGGTATTCCAACCGTATTTTTAATGGCATTTGCGTTTGGTGTGGCGGATGCATTCTTCTATCCAGCAAGCACATCAATGTTGCCCAGTCTTGTATCTAGGAGTGAGCTTCAATCAGGTAATGCGATCATCCAAATGACACTTCATCTAGGTATGACTGTAGGACCTGTGTTAGCTGCAATAATTATTGCCGGAGAGATTTCATCCGTTACACAGCAGGACACTGTAAGTGGAGGGATTTCTAGTAACTTTGATGCCGATAAACAAGGATTATCACGTGCGTTTTACGTTGATGCTATGACGTTCGCATTATCTTTTTTGTCGTTACTTTTTGTTAAAGCGAGGCCCTTAGAGGAGTCTATCGAAGATAAAAGTTCTGGATCCATTTATAAAGAGATCAAGAATGCCGCGCGGTGGGTAATTTCGATACCGGCTGTTAAGTTAGGCTTTGTCGGCATGGCTGTTATTCACTTCTTTTTTATGCCAATGATTTTTGTTGGTATTCCAGTTTGGGCTAAGCAGAATTTTATAGAAGGAGCTTATGTTTTTGGTATGGTGACGGCTGCTTACGGCATGGGAGCTTTTATTGGAGCCATCAGCGCTGGATATTTGAAAGGGCCTGATGATAAAAATCTCATCCCATACATGTTTTGGGCTTTTGTATTCAGCGGTTCGACCCTGGCATTGATTGTTTTTTATAATGCGTATTGGTGGGCTATGTTGTTATTCTTTATTGCGGGAGGTTTTGATACCTTCTTCTATGTGCATTTCACTACCTGGCTTCAAAGAATCACGCCTGAGAATATTCTCGGTAGAGTAATGAGTATTCTAATGCTTATGTCGATGGGTTTATTGCCAGTGGCAGATGGTATCATGGGGTTTGCTATCGAAATAAGTCTTAATATAACAATGGTTGCAAGTGCTATATTTTTGATGGTTTTCTGTTCTCTTGTTGCATTGAATCCAAGAGCTAGATTGACAACGCAAGCACGCTAATTTTTTAGTGAGTCCTCTGCTTTCTCAAATTGCTTTAAAAGAGCTGTGATATTCTCCCCTTTGTATCTCTCTTGGGCAATATTCTTGAGTTCATTCATAGCAAAAGTTAGTTCCTCTATAGCCACTCTCTTAGCATTGGGCTCTGTGCTACCAACAAAATTTATCCAAATTGGAGATGTATGTGCAAAAGAGTAACTGTCCATCGATGGCCACATTGCCTCTCCGCCAGTAGCTCTCGCTGCAATCCAGCCACCAACTGGAATATCGAGTAAGCCAGAAAATGTCTTATTCTCACCCTTATTTATACCTGCAAATTCTTTGACTGAAGTTCCATTGATTATAATTTCTACTTTATCAACAGGCACGCTTGAAAATACTTTGAGAGTATATTGTTGCTCCCCACTTTCGATGATATCGCCGTGCTCAATTGTTTTATTGAGTTTAAATTCAATCATAGGCCCATTAGTAACAAAGCTCGCACCATTTTTCACCGCTTCAATGTAATCACTCCAATTTACATTTTTGGATTTATGTTTCGCATAAATGCGAGCACTACCAATTGCAGGTGTTCTTTGAAAATCAACAAACATATCGGTGCCAGCCATCGCCAGAATGGGTTTCCCTATATTTAATAATCGATACCATAGATTAGTTGTTCCAAACTCATCACTCCAGGCGCATACAAGTTCAAGGCCAACGTCTTTCTCAAGTATTGCATTTGGAAGAAATTCTATGGGAATGTTTGAAATGTTATTTGTTTCAAAAGGATCTATATTGACTGCAATGGGATGGACGTACGTTGCGATACTATCAGGAAAGGAATTCACAAATGAGATAACGTCAGCATTTGTTTTATTTCCATCGATTAAAGCTGGATAGCCTGGTCCCCAATACCAGGGATAATAAAACTCTGATGGCCCAACAGAACCTATATGACCATGAAAGTGTGATCTTATTTCTTGAGCAAATTTAATTAATCGCCCAGATGGAAGCTGTAGAGTTTGATTTTTAAACTCTCTATCCATTAGGCGACTATGAAGGTTCGCTGCTTGCGGCGTCGCGATATCTAGATTTTCTCCCTCTAATAGAGGTTCAATATGTTCCAAGACACCTCGAAAAGGTCCGTCATAATTTAGATGCAAGTGAAAATCAGCCGATTTATATCCATTCTTTTCAGGACTCCAAACCTCCGTAAGATTGATCTCGGTGTCTTTTGTCAAGTTGGTATCTAACTCGGATTTGCTACTTAATGTCGTTAGACCGGCAGAGGCGAGAATTGAAATTTTCTCTCTGGGAACATCTATGGAGATTTCTCCATCACTGTAAAAATAATAATGACCGTTTTGAGAGTCAAAATAATTTGGTCCATCGGGGTTAAGAATGGGATGTCCATCCGAGTCGATTATTGAGAGTCTGCTCGCGACTTTGTTACCTCCTTTTTTTGTTTTAATTGATAAGGAGGTTCTGTCTTTTTTCCAAATCCATTTTTTTACATTTAAATTTTTTGGTGAGCCACCATCAATAGGTATAATTTTTAACTGCCAATCTCCTGTAACTGTAGGCTCTGTAAAATAAATTGACTTTCCATTGTGACTCCAGCTTGGATCTTGGACATAAAAGTGCCCTGGCGTGAGGTTTGAGTACAATTCCATTTTTTTTAAATCTGCTGTAATTAAATTTAAATCGTCATTAATCGCTCTGTTATAAGTGATAATGTCTTTATTGGGATGTATGTCGAAGCTGAGCTGACCCGCAATACTGTCTTCATTAATAATTTCTTGTGAGTTGTTAGAGAGATCTAGAGCTATTATTTGTCTCTTCGGCCATGAGAGATGATTAAAATAAATATGTTGATCGTCACTGCTAAATCGTACATTTCTGGAATGACCTTTGAGATTTGTTATTTGAGATTGAGAGGCTGTAGCAAGTTCATAACTCCAGATTGCTAACTGACCATTTTGACTAGAGGAAAAATAAACTTGTTTGTCATCTGTAGAAAATTCAGGATCTAGTTCAATAGCTGGGGTATTTATTTCGACAGATTTTTTCGTGTCTAGATGCATTACGATAATTGAAGTGTCCGTTCCCTTGTCCCTTACGAAAGCTATTTTAGAGCTATCGTTTGACCATCGGGGCCTGCTGTCAACGTATCCTGTATCAGTCAATTGTCGAGCACTCATGGTTTTTAAATCCATGATCCAAATATAACCATGTGCTGAAAATGCAAGATAGGCTCCGTCAGTCGACTCAGCCGGATATTTTGGTTTTGAGGATATGATTGGAAATTCATATCCCTCCAAATAAATATGATGGCGCTGACCATCAACTTTCGGATAACGGTGGGTCCATTCTCCGAAAGCTAAGGAAGAAATTATTAGAAACGTGGGAATTAATAAACTGTATCTATGAAAGCTCATTGATAGTAAATCACCAGCACTAAAAGTTTATAATTCAGTATAATATCACTTTTTACTTATATGCCTTGCTTCCGATCATTTTGCCAGCGTAGGTTTTTAATATTTTTAAAGGTTATTATCATGAAAATCCATCAGATTTATACCAAAAGTTTTATGAGGAATTGGAATTATATTTTTGAGTTGAGTAATTCTGATGCGATCGTTATTGATCCCCTTGATGATGTATTGATTAATGAGTTTGTGGATAAAAATTCATTGAACTTAAAAACAATAATAAATACACATGAACATTTTGATCATATCCAAGGGAACCAAGCACTGATAGACCAGTATGGGTGCGATGTATGGAGTCATAAAAATTGCATCGATAAAGTGCCGGGTTTGAGCAGAATCCTTGAGGAAGGTGAAATTATAGAATTGGATACGGCATGCAAAATCAAAGTTCTTGAAACGCCTGGCCACACATTTTCTCATTTATCATTGCTTGTTATTTCGCATGATTTGCAAGAGGCAGTTATCGCGGGAGATGCTCTTTTTAATGCAGGAGTTGGTAATTGCCGAAATGGTGGCGATCCAGAGACTCTATATCAAACTATCTCCAAACAATTTTGTATTTTAGACGATAGTGTCGTTGTTTATCCTGGACATGAGTACCTCGAAAACAATTTGAAATTTACCCTGAGTGTTGAGCCAGATAATATCGATGCGGCTGAGTGGCTCAATGATTTAAAAGGGACAGATCCAACGAGCAATTTCAGGCCGATAACTATTGGAGATGAAAGAAAGATCAACACGTTTATGCGCCTTGACAGTATTTCTCTACGTTCGAATTTGGGTATGCTTGATGCGTCAGATAAGGATATTTTTATTGCTTTGAGAGAACGACGAGATAACTGGTGAGATGTACATCAAAAAATCTAATTAGAAAGGTTATTTAAATTGAAAGTAAGAACGCGTATAGCTCCTTCTCCAACTGGAGATCCACATGTGGGAACCGCTTATGTGGCTTTATTCAATATGCTGTTTGCAAAAGTGAATAAGGGTGATTTTATTCTTAGAATCGAGGATACCGATCTTGCTCGATCGAAAATTGAGTGCGAGAAACAAATACTCTCATCACTCAAGTGGTTAGGAATAGAGTGGGATGAAGGACCGGATATTTCAGGATCAAAAGGACCATACCGTCAAAGTGAGAGATCGTCAATCTACAAAGAAAAAGCACAAATCTTGGTAGACGAGGGGAAAGCTTTCAAATGTTTTTGCACACCAAAGAGACTTGATGAACTGCGAGAAACGCAGGTAAGAAATAAAACAGCATTGGGATATGATGGGAAATGCCTCTCTTTGAGTGAAAATGAAGTCGCCGATTTAGAGAAAAATCAAACGCCTTTTGTTATAAGAATGAAAGTACCAGACAACGGGCTATGTGAATTTGAAGATATGTTACGAGGCAAAATTTCTATAGATTGGAATCAAGTTGACATGCAAGTTTTATTAAAGGCAGATGGGATGCCCACTTACCATCTTGCAAATGTTGTTGATGATCATCTGATGGAAATAAGTCATATTATTCGGGGGGAAGAGTGGATAAACTCTGCACCTAAACATATTCTTTTGTATGAATATTTTGGTTGGAAAGTTCCCGAATTCTGTCACCTTCCTCTGCTGAGAAATACAGATAAATCCAAATTATCAAAAAGAAAGAACCCCACCAGTATTCTTTATTACAGAGAAAAGGGGTTTCTTCCTGAGGCTCTCTTAAATTACCTCGGTAGGATGGGTTGGTCTATGCCTGATGAGCGAGAAAAGTTTACTTTGGGTGAGATGCTTGAGGTATTTGATATTCAAAGGATCTCTCTCGGAGGACCGGTTTTTGATATTGAGAAGCTTGGATGGTTGAATGGTATTTGGATTCGCGAGGAGTTATCTGATAATGAGCTAAAAATTCGCCTCAAAGATATACTTCCACATCACAATAACTTGGATCAACTTCTTCCTCTGGTAAAACCAAGAATGCGTTTGCTGTCTGATTACGAAAAAATTACAGAATTTTTATTCACTGAGGTACCTCATATTACAGAAGAAAGTTTTTCCTCATTAAATATCGAAAAAGAATTAATTATCAAAATTTTGCAGTTCACCGTTTGGAGCTTGGATAGCATGGATGATTGGACTAAAGATTCAATCTTTTCAACAGTGAAAATTGTGGCTGATTCAACAAACTTAAAGTTAAAAAGATTTTTAGCTCCAATTTTTGTATCAATTGCTGGAACAACTTCCTCTATTTCAGTTATGGATTCAATGTGTATTTTGGGAAAAAGCAATAGTGTTACCAGGATAAATAAATCAATTGAGCTTTTGGGTGGGATTACAGACCAAAAATATAATGATTATTTACTAGAATTCAATCATTCAGATTCACGATCGAGCTAACCTTGATTGTCTTGACTTGAATGTTTTTGCTTCATATCATTCATCTTATCAGGGGCCTTAGCTCAGCTGGGAGAGCGCAACACTGGCAGTGTTGAGGTCAGCGGTTCGATCCCGCTAGGCTCCACCAAATTTTAGGGGCAAAAATGAGAATATTTATTCTAGTATTTCTTGTCAGTTTGGCTTCAGACTCTCTTTTATCACAAGAACTGTTTCGCGGCGAAAATCTGCTGGTAAAACCACCCAAAGACTCAGAGTATAAAGGTTATCATAAAGAGAGTGGAGGGTTAAAAAGTACCACTTGGATCAGTAATGAAAATGGTACGAAAGATACTTTTACTGTGAATATTTTAAGTGGAAATCGTCTTGATTTAGAACAATTTCGTGATATTCAAGATAAGCCTGGTAGAGAAGCTTGTTCCAAATTTGATTCATCAGATATTAATGAATCAGTGAGAAATGGATATAAATCTTTGTTCTGGGAAACATATTGTAATTTGGATGATGCCTCAATTCGAATAATACAACTGGCTATTCGAGGGCGGGATAGTCTGTATCATTTGCGAAAGCTATGGCATGTTCCAGTGGAGCCCGATATCTATTCAAATTGGCAAAAAGAAATGGAGAAAATATCGGTCTGCGATACTCGGTGGAACCGAAAAAAGAAGCATCCGTGTCCAGATCTTTAAATTGAAAAATGGCTTTGAATTGACGCTGTATCAAAGTTGTTTGTGCGAAATAATTGATAAATAAAATTCTTGTTAGTGCTTAAATGAAAAGATTGAAAACATCAATAGATTTAGAAAACATGTCTCTACGTAAGCCGTGGTACTTTAATGTTAAGTATGTTTTGATAGTCACCTTCGTTCTAACCTTTGTCAATGTTTCTTTAGCACATTCTGAAACATTGAATGATGAGTTAGTATATGCAGATTTTGACATCGATGGGAATGATGAGTTAGATGCATTAACAGATGGATTAATTCTTCTTAGAAGTATGTTTGGGCTTACGGGAGAACCCCTCATAAACGGAGTACTTGGTGATAATGCTCAATATATAAGTGCTTCACGGATAGAAAGCAGAGTTGCTAGTCTTGGCAGTGCTTTGGATATTGACGATAACAGCAGAATTGATGCACTTACAGATGGACTCATTATCTTAAGGTATCTTTTTGGTTTGAGAGGTGAAACATTAATCACTGGTGTAATAGCGAACGATGCCCAGAGAGTATCTAGTGCAGAAGTTGAGAGCTATATTCTTACTAAAGTTACGATACCCGATAGACCAATAATCGCTCTCTCATCTACTAATAATAGCGTCCAAGTAAATAATAATATCTCTGTATCCTGGAATGCATCAAATTCTCAGAGTTGCGAAGCTAGTGGAGATTGGACTGGGTCAAAGGAATTAGAAGGCTCTGAAACAATAAAAATTAGAAAAAAGGGAGAAAATCTTTATAGCTTATCTTGTTCGGGCCCTGGGGGGACTATCACCAAATCTTTAACAATAACGGGTAGTCTTGATTTTACAGCAACTGTTCCTGAGAGTCTTACCGATTACGAGCCATTCTCTATCGTGGTATCAAATTATACTTTGGATGAGGGTCAAGAGGCTCACCTAACAGTTAATCAAACATCTGGCAAAAATATGTTATTTTCCAAAATACAAGAAAATGTTTTCTCAGCTAGAGCACCATTAACATACAGCTCAGAAGTTCTTGGATTACGAATCACGTTGCGTCTTGGAGAGTCGGTTGAAGAAACTAAAGAATTCTCGATACCCGTTGAATTTAACAACGTAGCTTTAAAATATGATGATTTTTTAGAATTTAACCCCAGTGATGAAATTGCATCCTCTCTCGAAAATGAAAATTATTTTGTTTGGGATATGATACCGTTTGCCCGAACCGAGAGGAAAACAGTTCCAGCTGGCACAACTTTCTGTTATCCCACACCCGATAACTGTACAACAACAGACCAAGATTCATTGCCTGGCTTTATTCCTGCAGACATTATAGGAGGAGATTTTGATGGTGATGGTAATCAAGATGTCTTATTTGTCGCGGATATCGGGGATCGAGTATTTAAGTCATTAGGATCAGATCAAGACAAAAGTTATTGGAGCACTATCCATATCCTTTTTAATGATGGCACCGGTCGGCTAGAGGAAAAAGTTGAGAAGTATCAAAATGGCGAGCCACCGAGACTTCCCGCTCCTTATCACATCGAAATTGCTGATTTTAATGACGATGGGAGAGATGATGCCTTTATTGCTAGTTTTGGAGTCCCAAAGTTGAATGAAGATAACACTAACTATTGGGATCCATATCCGCATATGATTCTGTTGTCCGAGGAATCGACTCACAGAGAAATTCTGATTTCTCAGAATGAGCCAGATTTGCAAGAAAATCCAGCTACCGAAAATGCATTTGCTCATGATGCAAGCTCGGGTGATGTGGACGGTGATGGAGATATTGATGTATTTATGAATGCTGTTGTCTATTTTAACGATGGCGCTGGAAATTTTGATCCCATAATGTTGAATCAAAAGGAAGTTGATACTGCTTGTTGTGGTCTTTCAAAAGATAAGGTTAATAAAACTCATGCCCATGCCTCAACGATTGGCGATTATAATAATGATGGCATTGATGATTTGGTGATTTTTTGGAGTACCACAACCGAGGCGGAAGGAAACGAATGGGGCGCAGAGACCTGGAGTAATATTCTTCTTGGACCTGTCGATAAAGAGAATCCAATCTATCTTGATTCTACAAAATGGAAGACATTGCCTGATCCCTTTTATGGTCCAATTAATGCAAATTATAATGATGCATATAGTGGTGACATAAATGGCGATGGCTTTGATGATATTGTTGTTGGATCGACCCGAAAAAATCCATATTACGCTGGGAGACATGTCCAAATTCTAATAAGTAATGGAGATGGAACCTTTGCGGATCAGACATCCTCAAGATTTCCAGATCAACCACGATCAGACTTGGATCCTAGTTTAGAGGGCACAGGGATTGGAGAGGGTGTAATTACTCTTCAGGATTTTGATGGGGATGGTGATTTGGATATCGTAGATACACAGGCCATATATGGTGGAGTTGATTTTGAGATATATCCTCGGGTTACATTGGCTGAGAACAATGGAGAGGGATTTTTTTCTGAAGTGTCCCTAGACTATTTTCCTAACAGAGCACAATTTGCGTTATTTGATAATGCATTAAACTGGGGTTTTGATGGCACCAGAAAGGTGATACGGGGTGTTATGGTTGATCTGGACGGTGAGGGACATCTCGATTACCTCTCACAAATACAAGGCACATATGACCCCGATAATAATATTTTGTTCAGTAACGTTGAGAGCTTTATCTCCAGCTTCACCATGATAAGTAAAAAGCCTGTAAGTGATTAGTTTTCGAGTACCACTACTTCTCCATCGATTAAAGGGGCCCTAGTTCAGCTGAGAGAGGATAAAACATGCAGTGTTGAGGTCAGCGGTTCGATCCCGCTAGGCTCCACCAATTCCCTGAACTATACTTTATAAACCATATTGATCCGAGTTATTGCGGTTCGTAGCACAAGTCGAAGTTATTACGCCGTTTCCTTTTATTCGACAGCATTATTTATTAATAAAACGCTTTACCTTATCATTATCTAGTTTCGCCTGAAACTTTAAAATCTTATAAAAATGCAATTTAAAGGGGTAAATTTAATGTCCAGTTTTTTTAAACTCATTACTATTCTAATTTCATTAACAGTTATTTCACTTGTTTATGCAACGGACCGTGATACCGACACAGCGGTTTTTGATGTCGATGCCTCAGGCGAGGTAGATGCACTGACTGATGGTTTGTTGATACTCAGATCGATGTTTGGGTTGAGTGATGATGCCTTGGTAACTGGAGTTGTCTCACCAAGTTGCACGGACTGTGAAGCAACAAAGATTGAGCAGTATATTCAATCAGTTCAGGAGAAGACTTATGCTGACTTAAACTCCACTGACGATCAAAATATCTCTGGCTCATCATTTGATGGAACAACCTTAACAATAGGGATTGAAAATGGACAGAGCGAAACTGTTGATCTCTCTAGTTTAGAGGATGGGAACGGAATCACAGCTGAGCAGGCGAATGCGATTGAAATAAATTCAGCCAAGACTGGAATCACGAAAGCGCAGGCTGATGCCATCTTGGTTAACACACTTAAAGAGGGTATAACGACTGATCAAGTGGCTGCGATAACAGCAAACACAGCGAAAATTGGAATTACTGCTGATCAAGCCTCTGCTATTACAGCAAACACCGCGAAAACTGGAATAACCGCGTCTCAAGCAGATGCAATTTTAGTCAACACGCTTAAAGTGGGTATTACTTCTGATCAAGCTGCTGCCATTACTGCAAATACGGCGAAAACTGGAATTACATCTGATCAAGCTTCTGCCATGTCAGCAAATACGGCGAAAACTGGAATTACTTCTGATCAAGCTGCTGCTATTACAGCAAAGACTGCGAAAATTGGAATTACTGCTGATCAAGCTGCTGCTATTACTGCAAACACGGCGAAAACTGGAATTACAGCGTCTCAAGCAGATGCAATTTTAGTCAATACGCTTAAAGTGGGTATTACTGCTGATCAAGCTGCTGCCATTTCAGCAAATACGGCGAAAACTGGAATTACATCTGATCAAGCTTCTGCCATCACAGCAAATACGGCGAAAACTGGAATTACTGCTGATCAAGCGTCCGCCATCACAGCAAACACGGCGAAAACTGGAATTACTGCTGATCAAGCCGCTGCCATCACAGCAAACACGGCGAAAACTGGAATTACTGCTGATCAAGCCGCTGCCATCGCAGCGAATACTGCAAAAATAGGTACGGATGATCAGAATATCTCTGGTTCTGGATTAAGTGGTACGACGTTAACGATTGGTATCGAGGGAGGAAGTAATGAGACAGTTAGCTTATCGTCCCTCAGCAATGCAGATAGTATAAATGATCTTTCTGATGCATTGATTGAAGATAATTCGCTTTATCTGGGTAATGATCCGTCAAGTTCCACATCGACAGCAGAGTATAACGTTGCAGTGGGTGCTACTGCACTAGATGCTGTGACAACGGGTGATCAAAATGTTGCAATGGGACACGATGCTCTGACGGCAAATACGACAGGTTGGGGCAATACTGCAGTTGGTTATGATTCTTTGACGACAAATATTGTTGGTAGAAATAATACAGCCGTTGGTTATAACGCTTCAAAAACAAGCAATGAACATGCTAACTCGGCATTTGGTGCTTATGCTTTAGAGGATTCGACGTCAGGCGTTGGTAATACAGCGATTGGTTACGAGGCTTTAAAGGAGAATACAACAGGTGGTAACAATGTTGCGGTTGGTTCTGCGACTTTAGATGCCAACACAACAGGCAGTAATAATACAGCGATTGGAGCGTCTGCTGACGTTGCATCTGCGGCACTGACTAATGCGACAGCAATTGGTTATGGGGCAAGCGTTGCTGCAAGCAATACGATGCAGTTAGGTAATACTGATGTAACCAATGTTAAGACCAGTGGTTCGATTACTGTGGGTGCTATTACCATTCCTAATACTGATGGCTCTGCTAACCAAGTGCTTAAGACCGATGGAAGTGGAACGTTATCTTGGGCAACTCCTACAGACACAGCGGGGATCCGAACAACCATACAAACAGCAACAAATGCTACGAGTGGAAGTAGTTCGACGGCTTCATGTCCGGTTAATACTACTGTACTGGGCGGAGGATGCTCTACATCAGCCGATGGTGCCGCGTACATTCATGAAAGTTATAATGATTCCAACACTTGGGTTTGTTCTTATGGTCGAATAGGCGGATGGCAAGGTGGAAATACAGTTACTGCATCTGCGATTTGTCTCTAACATCGACTGAAAAATATATTTTGTGTTAGTGGATTATCTATCGAGTTCATTGACCAAAGGGTTGAATAGTGTCAAGGGAATCTGTTTTTTTGATTCTTTATGTTTTGCAAGTATGCTTCCCAAGCTATTTTTTGGAGGAAAAGTTTATCTTCAGCACTTACTCTTCCTAGGTAGTCATAGACCAGACCTTCCGGAGATTTACCAGTTAGTGCTGCAAAAACAGTTGCAGAAGCGAGATAAGTCCCTAGCATTGTCGGATGTGTTCCGTCAGGAAGGTGAAGCTTTATATTGGGTTGGACTTCGTACGCGAGTTCGAATGCGATACCTACAGGAATTACAGCTGAATTGCTTATTTCTCCAGCTTCATAGTATGTAAGTTTAATTTTTTCAATTAGATTTTCTTCATATCGTACATCTGAATCTCGGTATGCATGGGTCATATAAAGGTATGTTTCAATACCCATTGCTTGTGCTTTCTCACCATAGTTTTTTGCGGTAAGCCTGAAATTCTCTCTGCTTTTAACCGTTAAAACCTCTGAACTTCCACCCTGGAAAATTATTTTATCAACGGGTTTATCAAGATTAAAATTTCGATAGTTAAGCATTTGATCAATGTTATGATGCTGTAACTTAGATCCGCCAATAGCAGTAAGTTTTGTATCAATTGATTCATCCTGAAAATGTTCTCTTAGGAGATCCTCGACATGATTGTGGACGCTGTCGTTGTAGTATAGATAACTGTTACCGACAAAAAGTATCTTCTCAGAGGCATTAGCAAATAAACAGGATGCACTCAATAAAAATAAGAGTAATCTTTTCACTTTATCAACTTAAATTAAAATCAGCGTTAAACACTAATCCAGTTCGAAACATTTTTCCAATAAATTTAAATGCTAACTGATATACTTTTGCGGTGTACATAAATTCTGCACCTTAGGATAACGTGACCATCTCGCGAACGAAACTTTTCTATGACTGAATATCAGACAATTTCTGAAATAATGCAAGCTGCAGTTAGTCCAGTGTTTTTACTAGCAGGCGTTGGTGCACTATTAAATGTTCTCTCCGGTCGCTTGGGGAGAATTATTGATAGACTAAGATTTTTGCAAAGATATATAGATATTACAGAGGGCGAGGACAAAGCGGTTATGCTAATGAATCGGAAGCAGTCCATTTTTAGAATGCGTTTGATGTATATTTCTATATTCTTTTGTACGTTGGCAGGATTGATGGTTTGCATGGTGGTTGCAGCTCTATTTATTGGTGGTATCAATCAATTTTCTCTGAATACTTTTATATCGGTGCTATTCGTGGCTTGCATGATTTGCTTGATCATATCCTTCATTTTGTTGTCTTTTGAAATATTCCTTGCGACTAAGACAACCAGAAGAAATCTCATAAAAACTGAAACGATTGTTTCAAAGTATAAATTACAATAATCATTCAGTTTCAATTCGACAATGTTGCGGATGCTAATTAAAATACCCCTATGATAAGTGGAAAATATCGGAAATTCTTTCTGGCTTTTGCATGCACCGTTTATCTTTCTGGTTGCAGTGGTGGCGGTGGATCTGGGACTCCAACAAGTGATATCGATTATGATATTGAAATTTTTCAATATGACAATGCGATTGGTATTGGAGAGTCGACAGAACTTATTCTTTTAGCAACCTCAAATGAATTAACAGATATTTTATGGACTCAAGTCGATGGGCCAGATGTCGAATTTTATGCTCGCAATACAAAAGTTATTTCTTTTACACCACAAGAGGGCGGCTCCTATTCATTTGATGTGCAATACAGAATAGATGGTTCGCAAATCGGTTCACTCAGCCACACATTCTCTGTGACTGACGAAATTGCACCTGTAACGGTCCGTCTTGGGCATGCTGTTATTGAGGGTAATGCAGTATCACTAACCGGTTTTGCCGATAATGATGACCAAAGTGATCAAATCTCAAAAGAAACATGGAGATGGGAACAAATACAAGGAACGGCCGTTACGTTCACATCTGATAATACTGATGGTGACTCATCCGTTTATTTTGATGCGCCCGATGTTAATGTCGATACGGTACTAAGATTTCGACTAACGGCAGAAATTAATGGTAATTCTGTCTCAGATGAGATTGCAATTTTGGTTGAGAATAGTGACATTGATGTTCCAGACTCTGGTCCTTTTAGATCACGCGTAGCTAGGGTGTATCCTTATGTGTCAGGTCAACAGAATGGCCAAACCTTAGTGGACTGTGTTTACTCTAACGAAGCGCGATACGATGTTTGTACCTTTGAAGATACTCCTCTTATAGCGCAAGTTACAACCTCACCAACGGTTCAAGATATCATGAACAAAGTTTTAGTTTCTCATGATTGGATGGGAAGTCAATTTGAGAAATTTCTACAAGAACACGATGAGTTTGATGATTTCAAAAATTTGCTGCGGGCTGTAACGGCTGTTGTCATCTCCTATGACATTAGACCCTCTTTTTATAGTCCTACCTCTGGTGCAATTTATTTGGATCCTGATGATTTATGGGTTACTCCAGCACAAAGAGATACCATTAATTCGGCACCTGACTATCGGTCTGGCTTTGGTTCAGAATTACAGTTTGAAATGCCATGGCGATATGTAAAAGACAATGATTACGCTTATTACTTTTACCCCTCCAGGTATAGGATATCGCGAACGCTTGAAGACTCGAAATATTCGTTTGCGGCTCTCTTGTATCATGAGCTCGCACATGCAAATGATTTCTTCCCAAGCTCTCGCTGGTTAACATATCCTATGTCTAAAACTGTCTATGATGCAGTAAATGAGGTATATCAGGCACAACAAATACAGTCAGATTATCTGCAAAATAATTTCCCATTAGTAGTGGCTAGCTCATACAACGGAGTGGAAATGCAAAAGTTGGCTCAAGTGAGATTTCGTGATCCAGATGCAATTCAGGAGTATCAGAAGGATTTCACCATGTCTTTTGTTGCAGATATGTTCAAAACCGAGGGAGCACCTCAGTTTTATAGTTACAGTACTACACGAGAGGATTTTGCTATTTTATTTGATGGCTTCATGATGTATGCGAGGTATGGCATTAATCGAGACGTTGGTGTTAGTGATCAGCAATACAATAGTTTCGTGTGGGGGCAAAGAGATAGAAAAGGAGAGTCATGGATCAAGCCGCGCATTGAGTTTGTTACCAATCGAGTTCTGCCTGAGTTTTATGACGCGGATGCGATAATACAAAATATGCCTGAACCACTAGTGCTCGACAACTCCGTTAATTGGCGCAGTAGCGTTGTTGTTTCCCCTGATGACTCGTCAGAAAGTGAATTGAACATAAGTGTCCGTGATAAGAGGCTGACTCCAATGGATGGTGAAATTTGGCATTTTGATCATCGACAGTCACATAAATGCGGTGCAATTTGTTTTGAGGATGTATTAAAAAATGAATAAAAATATTGTTAGACTCATCATGGCTCTACCTGCTATCCCAATGGCGTTGACCACTATAAATTTTGTTATCAACCCCTCAAAAGCAGCTGAAGCATTAGGTATGGAATTGTTGACTGGAATTGGACTGAGCACGCAGCTCGGTGATTTTGGTGCTTTTTTTGCCGTGGCCGCTTTTCTTATTGGCGCGGGATCTCTCTTTATGAAAACGGAGTATTTCAAGATCGCGGCATTACTTTTTGGGAGTGCAGCACTGTTTAGAACGATCGCTTGGGCATTGAATGGAGCAGATTTCGCGACTTCTCTTATCATCTCAGAAGTGGTCTTAGTTGTGTGGATGCTGCTGTCAGCGGAGTATGTTAAACGAGTTAGCTAGAGAGCTTTTTTAAGATGCTGACGTCTCCTGACTTTTTGCAAGCTTCATAGCTGCAAGTGTACCGAACGCACCAACGATAGAAATTGAAATATAATAAGTAGAGTAACCTGCACTCTCTGAAAATATCGTTAGGAGCCATGATCTGTATATTGGCAGGTAAATGTCAGGTAAATACGCGATCATAGATATAAATCCTATCGCCAAGCCTTTTGTTTTATTATCGACTGAGCATTTTTCTAGAGTTGCCCAATAAATTCCTCTGACACCATATGTTAGTAATCCAATAATAAGTACTATACTTATGACCACTGAAAGGCCAAATGCTGAGGTGAATGGAAGGCTGGCTAATGCTATTGATGCAAGCACCATTAGAATAGCCAGCAATTTTGTCGTGTCGAAATAATCCCCGATAAATCCAGCTGAGATTGCACCTAGAGGCCGCATCCATAGTTTCATAACGGTTATCGAGGCAACTGTGACTGCTCCAAAACCAAGATGATTCTGAAGATATCCTGAAAAAGAGTATGTAGCCCAAAATAGTTGATATCCACAAATAATACATATCGTGCATAGCCAGATATTTTTATTTCTAAGTATTTCTAAAAGGTCTTTTTTTAATACATGTTTATCTTTAGTTTTGTTTTTATCAAGTTTTGAATCGTGTTCATCTAAAAAAATAAAAACAAGCGGAATTATCATAACAATTGCGATGATGTAGATGTAAATCACTGCTTTGAGTGACTGCGTAAAATCTTGGCTTGTTTTGCTCATAACAACTGCGAATATTGATACTGCAAGTGTTGCCAATAATGCCTCTACGAGACCCCGACCACCGTCTAGAGAACCAAAAAATCTTCCCTGTTGTTCTTTTCCAGCGAGCATCGCAACAATCTTGAGATGAGCAGACCAAAATGTTAATCCTGTAGTTAATCCCCAACCACAAAAAATAATAATCAGAGAGGTGTAGCTTGGTATAAATGAAAACCAAGTTCCAATTAGTGCGGTAAGTGTTAACGACAAAATTATTAGTTTTCTGCAAGAAAATTTGTCAGCTAACCATCCACTTGGTAAGTAGGTAATCGCAAAGATAATTCCAAGTAAGGAGTAGCAATAACTTAATTGAGAGAGTTCGATCTTAAATGAGTCTAGAATTGATACCTCAAAATTTTGCCTCAAATATAAAAGAGGGAAAATAACTCCTGCTGCTATCACAGTAACAATGAATTGAACTAAATTATTTGACTTTTTTTCTCTAGACAACATTGTTTTGCGAGAATCCTAAGGTTCATAGTGATTATTTGTTTAATTCTAGCAAAAGCATTCTGATATACTCATTAATAACGTAATAAATCAGAAAATTTAATTAAAAACTTTTCTATGTTATGGATATATACAAAAAACTATTAGTTCCATTGTTTTGTTTTGTCTTTCTTCTCATGTCTTCTTGTGGTCCTGATGAACCTGAGGAACCGTCTAAACTGATTGAACCCGTAGGATATGATATTAATGATTTAGATCCCTCTTTGAGATTAGTTCTAATGATGGGTCATGTAGCTGCAGGGATGGAGCTCTATCGCTCTGGAGAGTATGAGATGGCGGCACCACACTTGTTGCATCCCATATCTGAGACGCATAAAAAAGAGAGGGAAGGCTTCCAGGAAATGGGACTAGATGTTGTGACTTTTGTCTTAGTGTCCACCGCACTCGAGGCAAAAAGACCTGCAGTTGAGATTGAACCTTTTCTAAAAAAAGCGGAGGATAATTTAAAGTCGTTGGCATTAAAGGTAGAAGGTAATCCAGAAACACAAATACGCTTTCTCCTCGATCAAATTAAGAGAGAATATAGCATTGGTGTAAAGGATGGCGAGATTACTGATATTGGTGAGTTTCAAGACGCTTTTGGTTTTGCGTCCACGGCAAAAACGATAGCAGAACAATCCGAATTAACAAACAAGACATCGATAATAGCTGCCATTGATGAGCTCATTAAATGTTGGCCCTCAGGTCCAAACCTTGTTCAAAATCCAGTACCAGTTTCAACGATTGACGATAGTACCTCGTTAGTTATGAATCTTTTATAGAGTCATGCCGCCATCAACAACGATGGTCTCTCCATTCGTGTAGCTCCCAGCACTCGAGACTAAAAACAAAACTGCTCCCGCCATCTCATCAGGTTCAGCATGACGACCCATTGGAATGGCGCTAATTGCTCTCTCATAAATATCCTCATTAGTAAAAAGTGCACCAGCAAATTTTGTTTTTGTTAAACCAGGTAGTAGGGCATTAACACGAATCCCGAATTGACCACATTCTTTTGCAAATGACTTTGTCATATTGACAACTGCCGCCTTTGATATTGAGTAGACTCCTTGAGCTACTCCAGGTTTCAGAGCATTAATCGAGGCAGTATTAACAATAGAGCCACCCCCATGTTCTCGCATTAATTTGGCACCCTCCACACTCATAAAGAAATAGCCTCTAACATTCACATCCATTGTTTTCGTAAATGCACCAAGGTCAGTATCTAAAATGTGTCCAAAGTATGGGTTAGTGGCAGCGTTATTAATCAAAATATCTAACTTTTTATGCTTAGTTTTTATGTGGTCAAAGCAAAGAGCAATATCCTCCATGTTTCCAACGTGGCACGCTAAAGCTTCAGCACTACCTCCTTCAGAGCTGATGTTGTCCGCAACTAACTGGCAATCATCAATTTTCCGGCTCGATACAATGACATGCGCTCCATGTTCTGCCAGAAGTTTCGCTATGGACTCACCAATACCCCTGCTGGCTCCAGTTACAAGGGCAATCTTTCCACTTAAATTAAATATATTTGTAGTCATATTGTCCTCGAATTTTACAGATTTGAAAGTCTTCCATTGATAAGATTATTTGCCTCATCCATGATTGAGTCGATTAACTCTTTCACAGTTGGGTTGCTATTGATCAACCCTGCGACCATTCCACATGACCATGCGCCCGAGTCCATGTCTCCGTTTTGCATTACTTTTGGATATACGCCAGCTACTTCCTCAGCAATATCTTGGAAACTTATGTCTGATCCCAGGTTTTTTTCTTTTTCCAAGAGTTTTTCTACAGCAGCATTGTTCAAAACTCGCTCTGTATTTCTTAATGGTCTCATTACTAAACGCGTATCTAACTCAGTGGCCTTTAGAATCGCTTCTTTCACATTTTCATGCACGGGAGCTTCTTTGGTCACGACAAATCTTGTACCCATATTCATCCCATCAGCGCCCATTGCAAGTGAGGCAACAAGGCTTCTCCCATCTGCCATTCCCCCAGATGCAACAAATGGTATTGATAATTCATCCGCGGCTCTCGGTAACAGAATAAAATTTGGAACATCGTCCTCGCCGGGATGACCTCCACACTCAAAACCATCCACTGACACTGCGTCACAACCGATGGACTCTGCTTTGAGTGCATGTCTAACGGAACAACATTTATGAATAACTTTAATTCCATGCTCTTTCAATACGGGTAACCATTTTGCTGGGTTACTACCCGCCGTCTCAACAATTTTCACTCCCCCTTTTATGATCGATTCAATCAATCCTGGATAATCAGGCGGTGTCAATGAAGGAAGAAATGTAAGATTTACTCCGAAGGGTTTATCAGTCATATCTTTACATTTGTTGATTTCAGCTGTTAATTTTTCGGGGGTACCCTGAGTTAAACCAGTAATTATGCCTAAGCCACCTGCATTAGAAACGGCAGACGCCAACTCTGCAAGGCCAACATAATGCATACCTCCTTGAATGATTGGATGCTCTATTTCAAGCATTTCAGTAATTCTTGTTTTCATGACATAGGTCCCTCAAATAATTAAAGTTATTTTGATTTAGTCCGTTTTATCAATATTGGAATGGAGGCAAGAATCAAAAATATCAAAGTCACTAATATTTTTGGCAGAAATAAGCTTACTTGAATTTGCGCTGGAAATACATGTGTTTTCTCGATTGATGCCCATTTATGCAGCGATAAGTCTGTTTCAGACATCTCAATCATCATATTCATCATGTCCTTAACACTTCTATATCTTATCAATGCTACAACGTCCCAGTCCTCGTGATTATCCTCATCAATAAACTTACCTTTTACTATTGTTCCTAAAAGAGGAAAACTTCCATTTTTAATCAACTTGGGCATGAGTCCATCAACATAGCGTGCATCAGCGAGCATGGGATCCGTTTCCTTACTCCACTTTGAATTTTCTGGATATTTTGCTATCTCACGATATTTTATGAGGTTGACCATAATGAACTCATTTCCATCATCAGTCTCAATAAGATTATTTACATAATTGAGAAACTCGGTATTTTCCCTTCCATTTTTTTCCATATTCTCTTTGAGTGTATTTATTCCTAGTTCAATTTCTTTCGAAGTCATTTTTTCTCCCGACCCGCCATACCAGAGTAAGAAAATAACATACAATAAACTTAAGATAATCCAGTATGATTTTGAAATTAATGTCATCATCAGGATGCCTTTTTAGGAATTGCCAATAGCATCAAGATAAGCGCAATAGGAGCCATAATTAGATTCACAGTGGCACCCGGAGCCGTTCCAAGAGTCTCGATGGGATTGAATATAATAATAAAATGCCTGCCGAGATACTCAATAACGATCAGTAAGTACATCAATGGAATCAAGCTTTTGTATCGTAAAATAGTAGTCAAATAAATAACCGCTAATAAAATTTGAGATAAACCCCACAAGGCCATTAAAGTGATGACAGCTTGAGCTGCCCCTGAACTGTAAGAGTCCAATGGAATGGTTGCAATCGATTGAGCGCCCCCATCTTCGGCGTAAATATGGATCAAACTTCTAGCAACGGTTACCACAGTAATCGGTATGAATAAAATTAGCGAAATTGCATTTCCTCGATAGTTATTATCAATAGTTTTAGGGAAAATATGACGAATAAAATTTGCAAGCATTTTTTAAAATTTAGTTTTAGTTTCTATTGATTATTGCATTCAGTATCTAAACTTGTAAACATGCTACTGAGATTATTGAACTATAATGGACAATAAGTACATGAGCATTCCAAAAAAATATGTCGAGGTTGATGATATTAAACTTGCTTATGTGGAGAGTGGCGAAGGGTATCCAATTGTTATGCTGCATGGCAATCCAACCTCTTCATATTTGTGGCGTAATATCGCACCTGCTCTATCCAACATAGGGAGAGTCATTATTCCTGATCTTGTTGGGCATGGTGATTCAGATAAGTTACCAGTATCACTTGGAGCCGATCGGTATAACTTCGAAGTTACATTCAAATATTTAGATAAATTACTAAAAAAATTAGAGATTAAAAAAAATATAACGTTGATTTTGCATGATTGGGGCAGTGCGCTTGGCTTTTATTGGGCAATGAGAAATTCTGAGAAAATAAAGGGTATTTGTTATATGGAGTCCATAGTTTGCTCTCTTAATTGGAGTGATTGGCCGGAGCAGGCTAGAGGCATTTTCAAAGGCTTTCGGTCTGATAAAGGTGAGGATCTAATTTTAAAGCGGAATATGTTTATTGAGGCAGTGCTTCCAAGTTCGATAATTAAAAAACTATCACCCGATGAAATGAATGAGTATAGAAGACCTTTTTTGGAAGAGGAGGACCGTCAAGCCACATTAAATTGGCCAAGGCAAATACCCATTGAGGGAGAGCCTGCTCAAATTGTTGAGATAGTTGATGAGTACGCAGATTGGCTTGCTAGCGACTCTAAAATACCAAAACTATTCATCAATGCAGATCCTGGATCGATTTTAGTTGGAAGACAGCGAGAATTTTGTCGCTCTTGGGATAATCAAACAGAGACCACTGTCAAGGGACTGCATTTTATTCAAGAGGATTCACCCAAAGAGATTAGTGAAGCGATCTGCAGTTGGCTCAATCATAAAGTTTCCCTTGGTAATTAATCTTTCATGATAAAAAGAATTTAAAAGTGTAAACATATGTCTACGAAACAAAAATTGTTCAGCCATTTTCAATCAAAAAATATGAAATTGCCCAACCGAGTTGTAATGGCCCCAATGACAAGGAATTTTTCTCCTAATAATGTTCCGGGTAATGATGTTGTATCTTATTACAGGCGAAGAGCGCAGGGTGGAGTTGGCTTGATAATCACAGAGGGAACTTGTGTCAATCATATTGCGTCAAATTGCTATCCGAATGTTCCATATATACACGGAGAGGAGAGTATTACTGGTTGGAGAAATGTGGTTGATGCGGTTCATGATGTTGGAGGGCAGATAGCGGCTCAGCTTTGGCACGTCGGTGCAGTACGAAAAATGGGTATGCCTCCTAATCCAGAGGTGAATGGGTATGGCCCTTCAGGCATGAACGTGCCTGGCAAACAAAACAGAGAGATAATGACACTCCAGGATATAGACTTGGTCATTAATGCATTTGTGGAAGCGGCGATTACCGCTAGGTCTATAGGCTTTGATGCTATCGAGCTCCATGGTGCACATGGTTACCTGCTGGATCAGTTTTTTTGGAGTGGGACAAATCAAAGGAATGATAAGTATGCCGGATCAATTGAGAAACGCTGTGAGTTTGCAGCAGAGATAATCCGTCTAATCAGACTTGAATTAGGCTCAGACTATCCGATTATTCTTAGATGGTCGCAATGGAAAATGCAAAACTATGAAGCAAAATTGGCCCATAATCCAAAAGAATTAGAAGCATTTCTAACTCCTTTGGTGACCGCTGGGATTGATATATTTCATTGCTCTCAAAGAAGATTTTGGGAGCCAGAATTTGAGAAAAGTCATTTGAACTTAGCGGGATGGGTAAAAAAGATTTCATCGAAGCCAACAATCACGGTTGGAAGTATTGGATTAGACGCTGATTTTATATCGAATCCTGGTCAGCGAGGTTTCAGTGAGGCGGAGCCAGCAAGTTTAAACGAACTTCTAACTCGTCTCGATAATGATGAATTCGATTTAATCGCTGTTGGGCGAGCTCTAATTTCAAATCCAAATTGGGTAAAGCACATTCAGAATAATGAAGACCAAAAAATTAAATCATTCAAAAAAGAACACCTCAGACAGCTTATATAATATAAAAAAATAAAAGGAGATATAAATTTGAATCTGAAAGAAAAAATTATTGTTGTAACAGGAGCAGCGAGTGGCATAGGCAGAGCTCTCGCCATTAGATTCAATCAAGAGGGTGCCAAAAAGATTATTGCGGTCGACATGAATATTGAGGGAGCTCAAGAGACAGCTAATTTGGTTAATGGGGAAGCCATGCATGCTGATGTATCGAAAGAGGTCGATATTAAAAATGTAATCAACAAAACTGAATCAGAAATTGGTCCAATAGATTTATTTTGCTCAAATGCGGGTATTGCTGCCGGAAGAGACCTTCAGTCCCCAAATGAAGATTGGCAAAAAATATGGGATGTTAACGTAATGTCTCATGTTTATGCAGCCAGACATCTGGTTCCTCGAATGGTGTCTAGAGGAGGCGGTTATTTTTTAAACACGTCCTCGGCAGCTGGACTTTTAAATCAAATAGGTGGATGTGCATATGGTGTTACAAAGCATGCGGCCGTTGGTTTTGCAGAGTGGTTAGCGATTCACTACAAGCATCAAGGAATAAAAGTATCTTTGTTGTGTCCGCAAGCGGTTAGAACGCCTATGACTGCGGTAGAAACTGATTCCATTAAGGCCGCTGCGAATAATGGAATGATTGATCCAGAAGATTTAGCTGAAACAGTTGTACAAGAATTAGAGAAAGAAAGTTTTGTGATTTTGCCTCATCCTATTGTTCTTGAGTATATGAGAAACAAGACCAATAATTATGATCGATGGATTGGAGGCATGAACAAATTAATGCGTAAAATTACAGGAGTTATTTAAATAAAATCAGAGAAAGAGGGCATGATTAAAACAATAAAAGAAATTTTCGCAACAACAAGAGATTTGGCGAGGGTAATTCCCGTCACGAAGGCTAAGTTGCCTGATAATGATGATTTTGAGTCTATGGGACTCATTTTAGAGAAAACAGCAGAAAAGTACCCAGATCACACGATGATTATCTTTGAAGGTAAAGAAATCACTTGGAGTGAGTTCAATAAGCAAACGAATGCTTTGGGACGTGCAATGTTGGAGAGAGGCGTTAAACAGGGTGACGGTGTTGCAGTTATCATGGAGAATAGGATTGAGATGCTTGTTTCAATCTTCGCACTTCAAAAGATTGGAGCTATAGCCGGTCTTGTCAATCCAAGTCTCGTCGGGAGTCAGCTTGCTCATTGCATTAGATTAACCAAATCGGTGAAATGCTTTGCAGGTGAAGAGATTGCTAATAACGTTATGGAGCTTGATAATCAGATTGATCTTGCTCCTGCCGATATCTTTTGGGTTGCAGATCAACGAAGTTCTGAGTGTCCAGAGGGCATGGAAGATATTTTTTCTACATTGCATAGATATGAAACTTCGAATATGACCAACGTACAGTCTGTGAGAGCTGGTGATACAGGATTTTATATTTTCACATCAGGCACTACTGGCTTACCCAAAGCTGCAAGAATTGGTCATCGAAGATTGTATAGTGCTGGTTATGGTTTTAGTAAGATCGGAGTTCTCGCAAAACCTGGAGATCGTATGTATCTTTGCTTACCTTTATTTCATGGGACAGGATTTGTTTGTGGGGTGGGAAGTGCACTTTTTAGTGGAGCCACAATGTTTCTAAGAAGAAAGTTCTCTGCGACTCATTTTTGGAAGGATATTAAAGATCATAATATAAATATATTTTTCTACGTGGGTGAATTATGTCGTTATTTGATCAATCAACCAGAATGTCCAGAGGAAAAAAATAATAGTTTAGATAGAATCTTTGGTAATGGCTTAAGGCCTGACATTTGGGATGAGTTTAAATCTAGATTTGGCATAGATCGAATGTGCGAGTTCTACGGATCCAGTGAGGGTAACATTAGCTTCCTAAATGCCCTAAACAAAAACAAAACAATTGGTATGTGTGCGGGCAATGCGCTGTTGGTTAAATATGACATTGAGAATGATGAGATTATTCATGATACGGAAGGAAAATTTATAGAAGCGGAATTCGGTGAGCCTGGTCTTCTTTTGGGAGGAGTGGATGATAGATATCAGTTTGACGGATATACCGATGATGATGCCTCTGATAAAAAGATATTACGAAATGTGAAAGAGCAGGGTGATACTTGGTTTAACACGGGTGATCTGTTAAAGCAGATAGATGTGGGGTTTGCATTTAACATCCCTCATTATCAGTTTGTTGACCGAATTGGAGACACTTATCGCTGGAGATCTGAAAATGTCTCAACAAATGAGGTAGGCGAAATTCTTAACGAGCACTCCCAAATTGAAATTTCAAATGTATATGGTGTATCAGTTCCGGGTACTGAGGGAAAAGCAGGGATGGCTGCAGTTACTCTGCCGAAAGATTGTCAATTTGATATTAAAAGTTTCTCAGATTATGTTGTTAAAAACCTTCCTCATTTTGCACGACCAGTATTCTTGAGAATTCAGAAGGCTCATGAGACAACCGGTACTTTTAAACTATTGAAAGGAGATTTAAAAAAGCAGGGATACAATCCAGACCTCATGGGGTCAGATAAATTATTTGTTTTGATGCCAAAAACAGAGCTATATCTAGAATTAAATGATGAAAAATATCAATCGATTGTGAATGCCAGTGCAGGATTTTAATAAAACAAGTTTATAGGATATGGAGGTAAAAATGTCATTCTCTTCTGAAGTAGTATCAATTGAGATAAAAGACAAGGTGGGTACGTTATGGTTGGACAGACCTGAGAAATATAATGCGCTATCGGAGCAAGTTTGGCTGGATATTCCAAAAGCGTTAAATGAATTAGTGAAGCTTGATTGTAGGGTGATTATCCTAGCTGGCAGAGGTAAGCATTTTTGTGTTGGAATTGATCTTGTTCAA
Organism: uncultured SAR92 cluster bacterium; assembly: GCA_902527245.1. Lineage (GTDB taxonomy): Bacteria > Pseudomonadota > Gammaproteobacteria > Pseudomonadales > Porticoccaceae > AAA300-D14. The sequence continues at coordinate 30,612 of CABZOI010000008.1, forward strand.
GGGGGACTTTCAAATCATTTGTCGCATGCCAGTGAGTCTGATGCAACAGCAAATTTAAAACAACTCGAAGGCACAAAAGCATTCCAAGATTCAATCTCTTCTTTGGCAAATTGCTCGCTCCCGGTGATTGCTGTGATTCAAGGCCATTGTCTTGGAGCTGGCATTGATATGATTACAGCATGTGACATCAGAATAGGTGTTGAGAATAGTAATTATAGTGTGCGAGAGACACGAATCGGATTGGTCGCCGATGTGGGAACATTGCAGAGATTGCCGAAAGTTATTAGTGCAGGTCACGTTGCAGAGTTAGCCTATAGTGGGAAAGATATTGATGCTAAGAGAGCTGAGAAAATGGGGCTTGTGAATGATGTTTATGAAAGTCTTGAAAAGGCTATGGCAGAGGCTCATGATTTGGCAAATATTATTGCAGCAAATCCTCCTTTGGCGGTTTCTGGGACAAAATTTATATTGCAACAAAGTGAAAACTTAACTACCGAGCAGAGTTTGTTGATGAACGGTATGTTCACTTTAATGACAAGTTTAAAATCAAATGATCTGAAAGAATCGATGAATGCATTTATCGAGAAGCGGCCTCCGAGGTACACAGGTACGTAAATCAGGTTAAAATAAAACAAAACTAATCAGGAAATTAGGTATGGGTAACAGTGCTTTTATTTATGATGCAATCAGAACGCCAAGAAGTAAGGGGAAAAGAGATGGGACGCTTCATGAGGTTAAACCTATCGATCTTGGAGCAGGTCTTTTAAGAGAGCTAAAAAATCGACATGATCTCGATACTTCATATGTTGATGATGTAATTATGGGCTGCGTAAGTCCGATTGGAGAGCAGGGTGCGGATATTGCGAAGATGGTAGCTCAGCGAGCAGGTTGGAATGAATCAGTTGCAGGTGTTCAGTTAAATAGGTTTTGTGCATCTGGTTTAGAGGCCGTAAATACAGCAGCGCAGAAAGTTATATCAGGTTGGGATCAGCTCATAGTGGCTGGTGGCGTAGAGAGCATGTCGCGTGTTCCAATGGGTTCAGATGGTGGTGCAATGATGAGTGATCCAGAGTTTGCAACTCAGGAGAGCTTCGTCCCTCAGGGCATAGGGGCGGATACCATAGCGACTATTGATGGATATACTCGGGAAGATGTTGATGCGTATGCGATGGAATCACAAAAAAGAGCAACTCATGCAAGGGATAATGGATATTTTGATAAATCGGTTGTTCCAGTATTAGATAAGAATGGTTTGACAATTTTGGATAGGGATGACTTTATTAAACCAGATACATCAATGGAGATTTTAGCTGGATTGAACCCGTCTTTTGAAATAATGGGAAGCATGGCTTTTGATGATATTATTTTAAGTAAATACAATAAGTTGGATAAGATTTCTCATGTACATACTCCGGGAAATTCTTCAGGAATTGTTGATGGAGCCAGTGCAGTATTAATTGGCTCTCAGAAGGCTGGGCAAGATTTGAATTTAAAAGCTCGTGGTCGGATTATAGCAGGAGCTATCCTGGCTTCTGATCCGGTAATAATGTTGACAGGGCCAGGACCATCTGCGAAAAAGTGCTTGAAAACCGCTGGTCTTAAAACTACTGATGTTGATCTGTGGGAAATCAATGAAGCGTTTGCATCTGTTCCTTTGAGATATATGAATGATTTAGAAATTGATCACTCCGTGACAAATGTAAATGGAGGAGCGATCGCTATGGGTCATCCTTTAGGTGCTACGGGAGCTGTTCTTGTTAGTACAATGTTGGATGAACTTGAGCGTCGTGATTTGAACATAGGGATGATGTCACTTTGTGTGGGCGGTGGAATGGGTATCTCTTGCTTAATTGAGCGAGTCTGAAAATAAAATAGTTTTGGAGATTTAAGATGGGTGTTTTTCATTATGAAAAAGACGATGATGGCATAGTTGTTGTTACCATGGACATGACCGGTCCAGTAAATGCGATCAATGCGGAGTATAACGATGCAATGGAACAGACGGTTTGCAAGCTAGAATCTGAGACCGATCTAACAGGTGTAGTGTTTGCTTCAGCAAAAACTGTATTTTTCGCAGGTGCTGATTTAAAGGAGCTTATTCAGGCTGATGGTTCCAATAAACAAAAGATTTTCGAAAATGGAGAACTTATTAAAGGGCAGTTCAGACGTTTAGAAAAATTACCTGTACCTGTTGTTGCTGCTATCAATGGTGCAGCTCTTGGCGGTGGTTATGAGTTATCTTTGGCATGCAATCATAGGATAGCTTTTAATCATAAATCCGTTCAAATTGGATTGCCGGAGTGCTCTCTTGGCTTATATCCCGCTGGTGGTGGTGTGGTGCGGCTTACTAAACTCATTGGCGTTGAAAAATCGCTTGATATTATCCTAAAAAGCAAACGTTTATCACCTGATAATGCATTAAAACAAGGTTTAATTCACCAAACGGTGGCTGATGTTAAGAAATTAATACCTGCCTCGAAAGCATGGATTCATGAAAACAAAACAAATCCCAGTGCTCGTATTCAGCCCTGGGATCAAAAAGGGTACAAAGTGCCAGGCGGTCCAATTAACTCGCCAAAAAATGCTCAAATGGCAGTTATGGCGCCAACACTTTTATTCAAGCAGGCAAGGGGATTGATGCCACAGATGACTGCCGCTATGGATATTGCATTCCAGTCTTCATATTTGGATGTAGACACCATGTTAAGGGTTGAGGGAAGAGAGTTTGTCAATATCGTTTCAGGGCCAGTCGCAAAAAACATGATTAACACTTTCTTTTTCCAATTAAATAAGATCAATTCAGGATTGAGTAGACCCAAAGATATTCCTAAGTCTAAGATTTCTAAATTAGGTATTTTGGGGGCTGGAATGATGGGGCAAGGTATCGCGTATGTCTCTGCGAGAGCTGGAATAGACGTAGTTTTAAAGGACATGACTCAAGAGGCCGCAGAAAAGGGTAAAGCCTACTCCGAACCTTTGCTCAAAAAGCTCGTGTCCCGAGGTAAAATGCTTCAATCGGATAGCGAAAAAATATTAAACAGAATTACTGCTACATCCTCTGATAATGACCTGCAAGGCTGCGATCTAATTATAGAAGCCGTATTTGAAAATCTCGATTTAAAACATACTATTACCAAAAATACAGAATCATATTTGTCTGATGATGGTATCTGGGGCTCAAATACCTCGACGCTCCCAATAAGCGAGCTTGCTAATGCTGCTTCAAAACCCGATAAGTTCATTGGTATACATTTCTTCTCGCCAGTCGACAAAATGCCACTTGTAGAAATAATCGTTGGTGAGAAGACGGATAAGGAAACGTTGGCTAAAGCATTTGATTATGCACAGCAGATCAGGAAAACGCCGATTGTGGTCAATGACTCACTAGGATTTTTTACTTCGCGAACCTTCGGTACTTATTTGGATGAGGGGCTCCATTTGTTGGTTGAGGGGTATAATCCGATTCAAATTGACAATATGGGTAAAGCAATTGGTATGCCGGTTGGACCCTTGCAAGTTGGTGATGAGGTGAGCCTCGAGTTAACTAGAAAAGCTCAAGAAACTTGGGCTGATATGGGAGTAGCAGACAAATGGAGTGATGGAAGTGTCACCAGGCGTGTTATCAAAGATATGATTACTGATAATGGAAGGGGTGGACGTCATCATGGAGGAGGTTACTATGAATATCATCCAGACGGTAGCAAAAATATTTGGCCGGGACTTTATGACTTATATTTCGACAAAACTAAAGATATTCCAGAAAACGATATGAAAGATAGACTTATGTTTCGGCAAGTTATTGAATCACTCAAATGCCTAGAGACAGGCGTTCTACGGTCTGTTGCAGATGGGAATATTGGTTCCATAATGGGTATTGGTGCACCAGCTCATACAGGAGGGTTTCTCCAGTTCGTTAATACCTATGGATTGAAATCCTTTATCGCCAGATGTGAGGAGTTAGAAAAAAGCTATGGCTCAAGGTTTAAGTGCCCGCAAATAGTGATTGATAAAGAAAAGTCTGGCGACACCTTCGTGTGATAGGTGTCTTAAAATTTCACATTATAGAGTCGCGCGTTGCGTTTAGTATTTCAGGGAATTTCTCTCCTAACTTTGATATTGCATAGTTAAACCAGTATTCAACTTTTTGAGAAAAAGTCATTTCAAGTTTCTCCGCGACTGATGTTTGCTCATCCCTAAGATAATCGTGAATCATGCCAACGTCGTCTAGGCTCAAAGTTTCATAGAAACCAATCATCCCTTTATGAGTCAGAGACCCTCCAAGAACTATGGTAGCAAAATTATCATGTGTCTCTTCGCTCATATATCTAAGATCAGGAACTACATAGTTACTTTTCGCATCTAATCCATGACACGAAGCACAATTATTATGATACAAATACTCTCCATTTTTTACTCTGGCGATATCTAAATCGTGCTCAAACTTGACAGATTCTAGCGATGCCATTGTATTGTTAGCAGTCAGTCGCTCAAGGTTAAAGTCGCCACGTTTAAATACGAGAAGTCTATTTTGATTAACATAGTTTTTCCTGATTTCTTCGCCAATAGTGAGCATGACCACGCCGCCACTTCCTTGAGTCACGGCTACATATTGCTCTCCATCTAGTTCATATGTTATCGGTCCTGCTAATATTGCGCTGTCTGATTGATATTGCCAAAGCTGATCACCACTTAAAGCATCATATGCAGCAAAAGCGCCATCCCAGGTGCCCTGAAAAACTAGGTCACCAGCGGTGCTAAGCGTACCACCATTAGATGGTTTTGGATGTCTAACTGTCCAAGCTCTTTCTTGTTTTATTGGATCCCAAGCAACCAATTCTCCATATACTAGTGCATCTAAAGAAGCCTTAGCCGCCACCCAACTAGCGGGACTCCGGCTTTCATTTAGGTTGACACCCGTATTCCACCTATTAACTTTATATGAGACTTCTTTTTGACCAGAAAAATAAGCTGGGATTGTTTGTACCGGAATGTAGATATAACCTGTTTTCTTGCTGTATGACATTGGTTGCCAATTATGAGCTCCGTAAGGAGAAGGCCAAATATAACTTCCGCCATTTTCCTGATAGTCTGCAAACTCACTTTCAACAGGTTTTCCTGTCTCCATATCGACATGAGTAGCCCAGGTTACGTGCCCAAATTTTTCAGCTGAGATTAATTCACCAGTTTTTCGATCTAAAACATAGAAAAAGCCATTTTTGGGAGCTTGCATAATGACGGACCGGATTTCGTTATTAATTTCAATCTCGGCGAGTATCATTTGCTGAGTGGCAGTATAGTCCCAATTATCTGCGGGTGTTGTTTGATAATGCCAAATATACTTACCATTATCAGGATTGATGGCCACGATTGAACTCAAATACAGATTATCTCCACCTCCAGGACTTCGAAGGTCTCGATTCCATGGTGAACCGTTACCAGTGCCTATGTACAAGATATCCAATTCTGGATCAAATACGATAGAGTCCCAAACAGTTCCACCACCACCGCCAAGTTTGTACCATTCCTCACCAGACCAAGTGGGAAGTGCTTTCTTGAGCGCCTCACTTTCTTGAGGTTTATTTCTGTCACCTGGAACAGTATAAAATCTCCAACGCATTTCTCCAGACGAGACATCATAGGCGGTAATATAACCACGAACACCCAATTCACCACCTCCGTTGCCTATTATGACCATATCTTTAACTATTCTGGGTGCTCCAGTGATGCTATAGTTTCCATCTGTTGGTGTACTTTGCACTGACCAATTTTCTTTCCCCGTTTTTGCATCAAGTGCTATTAAGCGTCCATCTAGTGATCCGAAAAAGATTTGAAGCGGACTAGAATTATCCTTTTGCCAAATTGCCACGCCTCTGTTTACTGGCCCACAGCATGTTTTAGCCAGCTGAGACTTTGGTACTTTAGCGTCATAGTGCCATAGTTCATCACCACTTCTTGCATCAATTGCATGAACATGACTCCAACCAGTGCTGACATACAAAACACCATCATGGAGAATTGGGGTTGCTTCCATTCCGCGTGCAGTATCAAACTTAAAGGACCATGCAAGGTCTAGCTCATTGACATTATTTTTGTTGATGTCGGTCAGGGGACTGTATCTTTGTTCCTTATATGTTCTTCCATGATTTAACCATTCACCTTTGGGATTAATTAACGCAGTTTGATTCACAACTAGTGACGCATTAATTACTGACGAGAAGCTCAATAACATTAATAAAGCGAGAGAATTGACTAAATTGGGTAACGGTCTTATTTTCATAAAACTTATCTATTTCTTAAAAATTCTTTTCCTATTTTAAAGGTTTTTGAAGAATTTCTTCAACAAAATCAAGTCTATCTTGACCAAAAAACATCTCATTGTTTATGAAGATGGTTGGCACGCCAAAGAGTCCTCTATCAACCGCAAGTTGTGTATTAGTGATAAGCGTTTGTTTTACGGAATCCGATGAGATATTTGCCAAAATTTCTGATGTTTTGAAATTATTTTTTGAAAGGGTACTTTTCACTACTTCTTCATCACCCATATTCAAACCCTCGACCCATATAGAGTTGAAGATAATGTCGACAAAGTGATTGAAGTTCTCACTACTCTGAAGTGCTGTTGCCGCTCTCATGAGTTGTAGCGTATTTATTGGAAAATGAGGATTGAATTTCAGTGACACGCCGTATTTACGTGCATATCTTGGTAAGTCATGTTTAAGCATATACTCGCCCTTAGCGGCGACCATTACTGGAGAGGAATTGCCGGTGGCTTTGAAGATGCCACCGAGCAATACCGGGTTATAGTTTATTTTGACCTCATACTTTTGTTGTAATTGTCTTAATCGTGCGTTTGCTAAGAAAGCCGTGGGGCTTCCGAAATCAAAGTAAAAATGTAGCTCAATCATAGCTCTATCTCCTACCATGTTTCTTGCCAAGGCCTCAAGTCCAGCTCAAAGGTCCACGCATCTCGAGGTTGATTATGTAAATAAATATAGTTATCTGCTAGGTGATTCGGATCAACAATCCCATCTGTTTTGATTTTTTTATCATATTCAGGGTGAATCTGACGAATCCATTCAGTATCAACGGCTGCATCAATCACCACATGACATACATGAATACTTTTGGGGCCCAACTCGCGTGCCATGCTCTGCGCTAAGGCTCTCAAACCATGTTTTGCTGATGCAAAGGCGGCAAAATTAGCACCACCTCGCATGCTTGCGGTAGCACCGGTAAAAATTATTGTGCCTTTGTTCCTTTTAATCATATGTTTTGCCGCCTCTCTACCATTTAGAAAACCTGCAAAACATGCCATCTCCCAGATTTTTGAGAATTTACGACTGGAAGTATCTAATATACTCATTGGTACATTTGCACCAACATTGAATACCATTACATCAATTTCACCAATTTCCTCTTCTATTTGCTTGAAAAGTGAAATTGTCTCCTCTTCCTTTCGAGCATCACAAGCGAAGCCAAAAGCTTTGCCACCACTCTGATTTATTTCTTTCGCAAGTTCGATTATTTTGCTCTCAGTTCGTCGTGTTACACAAACGGTCATACCTTGTTTGGCAAATTTTTTTGCTATCGCTCCGCCGATTGCATCACCAGCACCAATTATTAATGCAACCTTATTCATAAAGAATCTCTAATAATCTCGATTTTGTTTGAATTCGCAGGAAGGCTAATCAAAGTGCCATCTTCTCCGATCGTGTAGTTTTTGAAAATTCTTTTAGCATCAGCGATCCACAGAGTTTTGAGGCCCGGAGCATCAAGTGGAGGCACTATGTGATAAAAAAGAAGATGCTTGACCTTCGCATCCCTTGCGATTTCTGCCGCTTGATACGGGTAGGTATGATAATCAAGTACATCATGAAATATTTTTGCCTGTGCATTATTGCCTACTCGTTCTGCAGCATCACGCATCATTTTCAAAAGTTTGGGTGACAAACCGGAATGAATCAGCAGATCCACGTTTGCTGCTTGCATTTCTAGATTTTTATTTTTACTCGTATCACCTGAAATCACTGCTGATCGACCCTTATAGGAAATTTTATATCCGACAGCTGGAGAGGCGGGCGCGTGATCAACTAAGAATGCATCAACTTTGACACCATTCTCATTAAAAACTTCAGTACTTTGTTTTTCTCCGGAAAAATCAAAGGGTACGGGAATCATTCCAAATCCGGGAATACTAGCGACATCCTCACCATGGTGAAGATTTCTGTAAAAAGAATCTTGAGAGTAGGCCATATTAAAACCTTCAACAACGTGATTTATTCCCGGTGGGCCATAAACTTTGAGTGGCTTTTTTTTCTGACCACCTACCCAATGAAACAGTGATAATTCACCTAGTCCATCTATATGATCTGAGTGCATATGCGTTATAAAAACAGCTTCAATGGTACTGAAATCAAGTTGCATTAATCCAAAATTTCTTGCTCCATTTGTTCCTGCATCAAAAATAAAAGTCTTTCCACCTGCAATCGCGACAACGCAGGGCCCAGATCGAGAGAAACTTGGCATTGGTCCGCCCGATCCGCATAGTCCCATGTGTAGGCCATCTTCTAGTGTCTCAATATAATTGCCGGTAAATCTTGCCTCTATGGCTTGAGGCAAAATGCGCTCCAAAATCGAGATTCGGTTTATTGCTACTGTTATCGTTATTATGGCGAGTAGAATTAAAAAAATGTGTTTCTTCTTCATTGGCTTTTATTTTTTGTTGTTTGATTTCGAGATTTACATATGAAATTATCTGTGTCAATAAAACAAAAAAACATATCCCGTTAAACGACCGATTCGATGAAATTTAGAGAACCCTTTACTCTTATAGGAAATACTCCATCTCCCTACACAAGAAAATTGGTGGCTTTACTCAGATATAGAAGAATAAGTTACAAAGTTATTTGGGGAGATTTGGACAAAAATCTTGGCTTATTAGGTGTAGAACCTCCCAAAGTGAAATTATTGCCGACCTGCATCGTTGATAGAGAGGATGGGAATTTAACTCCGACATGTGACACCACTCCGATAATAAGGCAGCTCGAAAAGCAATACAAAACTAGAAAGGTAATTCCTAATAATTCCGTTGTCGCCTTTTTAGATTACTTGGTTGAGGATTATGCGGATGAATGGTGGACTAAGTTTATGTTTCATTACCGCTGGTATCCTCAGGAGGATGCAAAGAATGCATCGCAACTTCTACCAATTCTGCAAGAGGGTGTGGATATTCCAAGTGAAAAACTAAGTATTTATTCAGACTATATTTATAGCAGACAGGTTAGTCGCTTGCACGTTGTGGGCTCAAGTGAATCCACTGCTGATTTGATTGAGCAGAGTTACCTTAAAGCTTTGATAGTGTTAGAAAAGCATTTTGAAAAATATAAATTCATTTTTGGTTCACGTCCTTCCGCTTCAGATTTTGCAATTTACGGACAGCTATCGCAGCTTATTGGATTTGACCCTACACCTCGGGCGATTGCGCATAAAGTTGCCCCCAGAGTTGTTGCTTGGACGTCAATTATGGAGGATCAATGCGGTTTTGAGCCCAAAGATGACGATTGGAACGTTGATTTAAGTTCCTCCTCATTGAGAGAACTATTAAAAGAGATAGGATCAACCTATGTGCCTGCTTTATTGAAAAATGCAAGTGCATTTGAAGAAGATGAAAAGGAGTGGTCCGCTTCAATTAATGGTGCAACTTGGAGTCAAAACACGTTCGCATATCAGGCTAAATGTTTCAAATGGATTCGTGATGAATATGATGGACTATCGCGAAAAAATAGAGATACGCTTTTACAAGTGTTGGATGGGACAGGGTGTGAGAAATTATTTTTCTAGTGCAGATCATAAAGTTGAGTGTTAGCGATAATGGCTGAGTTCAGTGAACAAGGTGGTTCCTCTACTATGGATCCGAGTAGGTTCCGCAGATACGTTACGTCGCGTGTGATGTCAAAGGTTATTGAGACTAAATCGCTAAGGAGATCCAGGCACAGAGCTGAAAAGAAAAGAAAGAAAAATAACTTGCCCCACATCGTTGAATATTTCCACCAATTAAATGATGGATATAGCCATTTAACCGCGCAAATCATTAATCGACTTAAGTCCAAGTATAATATTGAAATAAAATGTTATTTAGTATCTGAAACTGATGGAGCAAATAATCCTGAACCAGATCTGCTAGCGAAGTATGCTCTTGAGGACTCCTCTCAAATTTCGAGGCACTTTAATCTTTCGTTTAATTTTAACAAACGACCCGATAGAGATGTAATCAAAAAGGCGAGCAAAATCATAGCAAACTTAACAGATGATGCACGGACAGAGAATCTTGAAACTATAAGTACCCTAGTTTGGTCAAATGACATTCAGGCGTTAGAGAAGCTATCTGAGAATTTGGGGATCGGAGACGTAAATGATGAATTTGCTGAACGTTTTATACAACAAGGAAATGAAAGACGAAGTCAATTGGGGCATTATTCTGGAGCGATGTTTTTCTATGGTGATGAGTGGTATTGGGGAGTGGATCGGCTTTATCACTTGGAGCGAAGATTCTTGGAGTTAGATTTAGTTATTGATCATACTGATAACACTTTGTTGGCACCGCAAAAAACGCTCAAAATAACAAAATTGTCAAAAAATAATAATTTCGCATTAGAGTTCTTTCCATCCTTGCGAAGCCCATACACAGCGATAGTATATGATCGGGTTACTCAGTTTTGTGATGAATGCAACTTAAAGTTAGTTATGCGACCGGTATTGCCAATGGTAATGCGCGGTCTCCCAGTAACAAGAAAAAAAGGATCATATATTTTTAAAGATGTGGCGAGAGAAGCAAGAGCTAATGGGATAAGTTTTGGAAACTTTTATGATCCAATTGGTAAGCCGGTTAGGGACTGCTACTCGCTGTTCGGATGGGCTAAAAAAAATAACCGATCTAATGAATTATTGTCTCATTTTCTATCAGCTGCCTTTGCTATGGGAATTAATTTGAGTAGAACAAGTAACATGCAATATGTTGTTGAGAGGGCAGGTTTGTCTTGGGATGAAGCAAAAAAAATAATTGGTAACAAAGATTGGTATGATGAGATTGAGTCGAACAGAAAGACCATTTACTCAGATGGATTATGGGGAGTGCCTAGTTTTCGATTATTGAAGGATAAAAAGATAATTTATTCAGCATGGGGACAAGACAGACTCTGGGTTTTATCAAGAATTCTTTCTGAGTCTTCTCAATAAGTTTTCACTAAATAAGCGAATGAGTATTTGTTATGGAAAAAGATTTTAGTGTTATTGATTACGAAGTCCAAGATAATATTGCAGTCATCGTTGTAAAGAATCCACCGGTTAATGCGCTCAGTTTTTCAGTTCGTGCAGGATTGTTGCACTTTTTAATGAAAGCCGAGAAGAGTAAAGAGGTTTGTGGGATTATTATTGCCTGTGAAGGCCGCACCTTTATAGCTGGTGCAGATATCAGTGAATTTGGAAGGAAACCTCAAGAGCCTGATCTTCCTGAGTTGCTGGATTATTTAGATAGGACGAAAAAACCGGTGCTTGCAGAAATGCACGGCACGGCACTGGGTGGAGGCCTGGAGCTCGCACTATGCTGTAATTACCGAATTGCCTCAAAGAATGCCAGGTTTGGTTTGCCGGAGGTTAATCTCGGACTTATTCCAGGTGCAGGAGGTACACAAAGGTTACCTCGATTAATAGGCATTGAAAAATCTTTGGCGATGGTTACTTCTGGAAGCCCTGTTGGATCAACAGATGCCTATAAGTGTGGACTAGTTGATCAATTATCCGGGGAGAATTTAAGATGCGACTCTTTGAATTTCATAAAAGATATAATTGAAACTGAGTCTGTCCACCCGTCAATCAGCTTAAAAACTAAACCAATTGTGAATGACGAAGAAACTCAAACAATCTTAAAGACCTACAGATCTCAAGTAAGAAAACGAAAGCGAGGATTCATTGCGCCGGAGTATAATATTCGTAGTATTCAGGCAAGTCTCGAACTCGAATTTCGTGATGGATTGAAGTTTGAGCGTAAATTATTTGACGAATTGATGGAAGGAGAGCAGTCAAAAGCTCAACAATATTTATTTTTTGCCGAAAGACAAGCAAATAAAATCCCTGATTTAGACTCTAAAATTAAACCAGTTGATATTCAAAAAGTTGTAGTTATTGGAGGTGGCTTGATGGGCGGTGGTATTGCAATGTGTATGGCTAATGCTGGTATCTCAGTTACCATTATTGAAAGCAGTAAGAAATTTCTCGATAGATGTTGGAAGAATATTACTGCAAATTACCAAAATACTCAGAAAAAGGGACGTTTGAGTCAGGAGCAGGTCAAAAACAGGCTTTGTCTTATAGACGTCTCCCTAGAATTCGAGAAGGTAAGTGATGCAGATCTCGTTATTGAAGCAGTTTTTGAAAATATGCAATTAAAGAAAGACATATTTCGTAGGGTGGGCAAATTAGCAAAGAAAAATGCAATTTTAGCCTCTAACACATCTGCACTTGATTTAAATACTCTTTCAGAATCCAGTGGCCGTCCTCAAGATGTTATTGGTCTCCATTTTTTTTCGCCGGCCAATGTAATGCGTTTACTTGAGGTAGTTCGAGCGCAAAAGACGAGTGTAAGTGTGATTTATACATGTATGAAGCTGGCAAAAATAATCAAAAAGATCCCAGTGCTAGTGGGTGTATGCCCCGGTTTTGTAGGAAACAGAATTTTATTCGCGAGACAAGAACAGGCAATGCGTTTGGCAATGCAAGGAATTGATATTGAAAGGATTGATCGTTTGATTTATGAATTTGGATTTCCAATGGGACCTTTTCAAACGGCTGATTTAATAGGACTTGATCTTGGATGGGAAAAAGCGTTCACAAACGAAAATCTACTCGTCGATAAATTTTGTGAGGTTGGTCGCTTTGGTCAAAAAAATTTGTCAGGTTTTTATGATTATGATGCTAGTCGGAAAGCAACAAAATCTGAGCTATCTGAAAAACTTATCGAGGATTTTGCTGAGTCTAAAGGGATACCAAAGAGAGACTATACTGATGATGAGATTTTGGATCAGTGCTTGCTACCAATGATTAATGAAGGTGTGAAAATTAGGGAGGAAAATGTTGTTACCAGAAATAGTGATATTGACGTTGTGTACGCTCATGGGTTCGGGTGGCCAGCATACAGAGGTGGGCCAATGCATTTTGGGAGAACTTTAGGATCTGACAAAGTATTAAAAAAGATAAATTATTATTCTCAATTTTTTAAGGATCGATTCTGGCAAACTAGCCACGACTTTAGGAATATCTTAGATGAAAAATAGAATATCATTCATAAAATACTTCACAACTTTTTCACTTATTTTTTTCACAAACTCCGAACTTGTCTTGTCTAATGATTTATCAAAACTTTTTGGTAATTGGAAACACAGAGAAAAACCTGTTTGGATCAACATAAATCCAGATACAAACATAGGTAAAGGTATTATTATCAAAAATGATGATGACCCCACATCCATCGGAAAATTTTTATTCATCGATTTGCTATCTGATGAAGATCATTTTTCGGGGAAAATATATGTACCTCAACTTGGTCGATTTCACCCTATGAAGGCTGAAATATCGGATAGTGGAAATATTAAAGTGTTAGTGAAAGTCGGATTCATTAAACGGACTGTCTATTTTGACAAGCAGACTTGATGATTACTTTTTATCAGTTTATCTCTCCTTTTGACAGCATTGAGGCAATCTCTGCGTCTGAATAGTTTAGACTTCTGAGTGTCTCTTCTGTGTGATAGCCCAATTCTGCTCCACAGTAATCGTATCTTGGTTTTGTTTCAGAGAATTTTATTGCGCTACCTACTTGTTTCTCCTCAGTTCCATCAAGGTGAGCTACTGAGGTGATCATTTGTCGTGAGACTAGTTGATCATTCGAACACGCATCCTCAAAAGAGAGCACAGATTCTACGCAGACATCCTCGCAAGAAAAGATATCCTCCCATTCTGAAAGCTTTCTCTCTGATATTTTCTTAGCAATGATTTGTTTAAAATTTCTCTGATTCTCTGGATCATCACTAAATGCAATATTCAAATGCTCAGATATTTTAAGTAAATCACAAAGTTTGGTAAGAAATTTTGGCTCAAGACTGCCCACAGATAAAACTTTTTTGTCCTTTGTTAAATAGTATCCATAAAATGACCCACCATTAATGTGAGTAGATTCGTGGGATAGCTTTTGGCCAGCTGCTAGAAATTGAGAACCAAAAATACCGTTCATTCCAAACATACAGTCTGTCATGCTTATATCAATATGCTGTCCCACTCCATTTTGATTTCGAAAATTAACAGCTGCTAAAACTCCGATTATCGCATGTAATGAACCCCCTGCGACGTCTGCAATTGGCAGACCCATGATCGGACTGACCTCATTTGCTTTGCCTGAGTAGCCATTCGTTCCAGAAATTGATAGGTAGTTATTATCGTGACCTGCTCTATTTTGATAGGGGCCCGATTGACCGTAGCCTGTAATGGAACAATAAATGATCTTCTCATTAATCTCTTTAAGAGTTTCGTAGTCAAGGCCGAGTCTCTTCATAACCCCTGGTCGAAATTGTTCAATAACAATATCGTATTCCATAATAAGACGTTTAACTATTTCGACAGATTTTTCTTTTTTCAGATCAAGACTAATTGATTTTTTGTTTCTGTTTACAAATGAATGGCAAGTTGAAACGCTATTATTAAATGGTCCCATAGCTCTAACTAAATCTACTCTTGTGGGTGATTCAACTTTTAGAATATCAGCTCCCATGTCGCCCATCATCATAGTGGCGAAAGGTCCTGGTATTAATGTTGTGAAGTCAAGTATTTTTAAATTCGCTAAGGCACCCATAGTTCTAATCCATAAATTATTAAATGCAACTTAAAATATATCATAGCTGCCCATTATAATTTTTTACATAATTGAACAATAACGTTAACATTGCGCCTTTTTGGTGTTGGACAAAAGAATGAGCTATCAAAAATCTACAAATGTTAGTTGGCAAGATGGCAAAGTGTCTTTGCAAGACCGATATAAACTTATTCGGCAGCGTGGCGCTACGCTCTGGATGACCGGATTGTCCGGCAGCGGTAAGAGCACCATCGCTATTGCTTTAGAGCGAGCTTTGTTTGAAAAAGGATTCTTAAGCTATCGCTTAGATGGCGATAATATTCGACTTGGGATAAATAAAAACCTTGGATTTTCAGCTGCTGACAGGAAAGAAAATATCCGCCGTATCGGCGAGGTTTCCAAGCTCTTCACTGATGCAGGCATCATAACGCTTGCGAGCTTTATAAGTCCCTACCAGAAAGACAGAGATATCGTAAGAGAGATTCACCAGCAATCTGGGCTGGTTTTTATAGAAATTTTTGTTGATTGTAAGCTTGAATCAGCTGAAAAGAGAGATCCAAAAGGATTGTATAAGAGAGCACGGAAAGGCGAGATCAAAAACTTTACCGGAATTGATGATCCATACGAGACACCGAGTCATCCTGAAATCCATCTAATTTCAGATCGTATGAGTGTGGAGGATGAAGTTGAAGAAATCATTAAATATCTGTCCGAGATTGAGATCTTAGTTTGATTAAATTACTTGGTTGTGAGTATTTGAGGCAATCTTGCGCATGAGTAAACTCATTAAACCCTATGGCTCTGATGAGTTACTTTCCCCTTTTAACGAGATTGGTGTGAATCTGGCAGATGTTGAGCAGATGCCAAAATTTCTGTTGAATGATTCTGCCATTGCAAATGTTGTAATGCTTGGATCAGGATATTTCAACCCTCTTCAAGGCTTTATGAATAAGACTGAAGCGCTCTCTGTTTGCGACGAGCTTCGCACGTTAAATGGTTTGTTTTGGCCAATTCCAGTGTTGAATATAACGAGGGAAATGCCTGATTTTAAAATAGGTGAAAAAGTAGCGCTGTTGGACTCAAGTCAATATCATAATCCATGTATCGCGATTATGAATATTTCCGATGTTGAGTTTTTGTCTGATCAAGATCTTAATTACTTCTGCATGAGAATCTTTGGAACTAATGATTGCAACCATCCTGGAGTTAATAAGTTTAAGAAGCTAGGTAATTATTTAGTTTCAGGCAGTATAGAGGTATCACAATTGAGTACTTTTCCGATGGATCATCCAGATACTTTTCGGACAGCTTCTCAATTAAGAGAGATTATTACTGATCTTGGATGGCGTAAAATCGTTGCTTTTCAAACTCGAAATCCAATGCATAGAGCTCATGAGGAGGTGTGCAGAATAGCATGCGAGAGAATTAATGCGGACGGACTGATTATCCACATGTTACTTGGTAAATTAAAAGAGGGGGATATTCCTGCGAAAACCAGAGATGAATGCATCAGGACAATGGTTGCATCGTATTTTCATGATCTACCAGTCCTTATATCGGGATATGGCTTTGATATGCTTTATGCAGGACCAAGAGAGGCTTTGCTTCATGCGATTGTTAGACAAAATTTGGGTGCTACACATTTAATAATTGGCCGAGATCATGCAGGAATTGGCAATTTTTATGGCGAGTTTGAAGCACAAGAAATATTTGATGAGTGGCATGATGTCAGTGAGCTACAAATACAGATATTTAAAGCTGATCACGCAGCATACTCGAAAAAGTTAGAAAAAGTTGTAATGCTAAATGAAGTTGATAATCATCAAGCAGTTGATTTTGTCACATTATCGGGAACAAAGCTCCGAGAGCTCTTGGCAAATGGCCAGCTTCCTCCTGCTGAGGTTGTCAGGCCAGAGGTAGCTGAAATTTTGATCGATTTTTACAAATTAAATAAGTAGCTTGTTATGCATTTTGATGTCTTTAATGGTGATGCTGACGGTATTTGTGCTTTACTGCAGTTGCGTCAAACTTTTCCCTGTGATTCTAAGCTGGTAACAGGAGTAAAAAGAGAGATTGATTTACTCAGGCATGTTTCAGTAAACGATGGAGATACAGTTTCAGTTTTGGATATTTCTCTTGATAAAAATAGAGTGTACTTAGATTCTATCTTAGAAAAGAAAACACAGGTGCTTTATGTAGACCATCATTACGCAGGAGAAATACCACTTGCTGAAAATTTAAATGCAATTATTGATGAGTCTGCGAACACCTCTACATGCGCGCTCATGAATTGTCATCTGTCCTCTTCTAGACCACTCTGGGCAGCAGTTGGAACATTTGGAGATAATCTAAAAGAATTAGCAATGAAGCAACTTGAAGGATCTGGATTATCAAAGTCAGATTCTGATTTGCTTGAGGAGCTCGGTGTTTATATTAACTACAATGGATACGGAGAGGAATTGAGTGATCTCCATTATTCTCCTGAAAAGTTGTATAAGTTACTTGAACCTTATGACAATCCTCTCAATTTTATTTCAGATTGCCAGATTCATTTTCACAAATTAAAAGATTCATATAGAAGTGATTTTTCAAAAGCGTTAATGCAAAAACCTGAAAGATCCTTTGAATCATCAAAATTATTCATCCTGCCTCAGGAAAGCTGGAGTCGTCGCGTCGTAGGTGTTTTTGGTAATCATTTAACTAATACAAACCCTAACCTAGCATATGCTGTTTTGGTAAAAAATTCAGAAGATTCATACAAGGTAAGCGTGAGAGCGCCAAAAAATTCCAGAGTAAAGGCCTCAGATTTGTGTTGTAAATTTCCATCAGGTGGTGGACGCACTGCAGCCGCAGGAATTAATAAATTACATCAGAGTGACTTTGATGAATTTATAAAACGATTTGAAGGTTTTTTTGGTACTTGATACCTTCTAAATTACGTAAGCATGGAGAAAAAATGAAGGACCGTCCCTTTAAAATTCTTGGAGTTCAGCAAGTAGCGATAGGATCCAAGGACAAGTCGAAATTGAATAATCTTTGGGTTGGACTTCTAGGAATTTCGGTTAATGAATCGCACACGAGTAAAGATGAAAATGTAGTTGAAGATATTTGCTCGTTTGCAGACGATAAATTAGCCGTACAAATTGATTTAATGGAACCGTTCGATGTTTCTCGAGGTCCTCGTGTAGATAATCCAGCACTTAACCACATTGGCTTGTGGGTGGATAATATTGAATCTGCTTTTAACTGGCTATCTTCAAAAGGAGTGAATTTCGCACCAGGTGGGATCCGTGAGGGTGCATCGGGTCATAGAGTGTGTTTTTTGCATCCGAAGCCAAGTCAGACGCATCCTTTAAGCGGAGAAGGGGTACTGATCGAGCTAGTTGAGGCGCCAAAGGAAATTATCCGATATTTCAAGCTCCAGTCTGAGGGCTAACCAACTATGAATTTCTCTCATGTCAGTTGATTTAAAATTTAAATTATTCAAATCTGCTATGAAATTGGCTATGGAAAGGACAGGTCATGGTGCGGCCTTAGGTTTAAAACTAACGAAAGTAGAAAAGGGATTGATTGAAATGATCTTTCCTTATAAAAAAGAAGTAATCGGTAACCCTATCACTGGCGTTGTTCATGGTGGTGTGATTGTGAGTCTTCTCGATACGTGTTGCGGATGCGCAGCTATCACAGTTGCAGGCTTTGCTACGGTAACGCCGACTATGGATTTAAGACTCGATTATATGCAACCTGCAGAGCCAGAAAAGCCCATAAATATCTCTGCTAAAGTTTACAAGAATACCTCAAATGTGGTTTTTTGTAGGGGTGTTGCCTGGCAAAGTGATATGGAAAATCCTATTGCTCACTGTGTTGCCACTTTCATGAAGTTGAGTAAGAAAAAGTAAAAATTATCATATAATGGATGCGAGGGACCACAAGCTGACAAATTTTAGTTCTAAAGATTTTGAATTTATTGCAAAAAGATCTCGAGAGATCGGCTCACCACAGGCGATTATCGACGTAATCCCTTACGGGAAATTTATTGGAGTAGAGGCATCTGTGATTGAGAATGAAATTCAGTATACGATGGATAGAAAAAAAACAAATATTGGTAATCCATCCTTACCTGCTATTCATGGCGGCGTTATAGGAGGATTCCTAGAATTAGCATCTGCTATAGAGTCGATTTATGTATTAGAAATTAACGCTGTGCCAAAAGTTGTTGATTTTTCGATTGATTACCTTAGGCCAGGTAGATACAAGAAAATGTATGCTTCTTGCACCGTTTTGAGACAGGGACGCAAGTTAATTAATGTCAGTAGCAATGCGTGGCAAGAGAATAAAAAAATACCTGTAGCTACGGCCAGATGCCATTTTTTAGTACCATAAAGTTGATGAGCTTATTGATTTTTGGATAAAAACCCCAATATACCAAAAGTGTTAATAATTTAGGTTTATACAGAGGTTCTATATGTCAAATAAGAAGAAAGCGAAGGCGCAAACGCTCGGATTTCAAACAGAGGCGAAACAGCTCTTACATTTAATGATTCATTCTCTTTATTCCAACAAGGAGATATTTTTGAGAGAACTTATATCGAATGCGTCTGACGCAGCCGATAAATTAAGATTCGAATCTCTGAATGATCCATCATTGCTAGAGTCAGACCCTGAGTTAAAAATACGTATATCTTTTGATGAAAAAGAAAAAACCGTGACGATATCAGATAATGGAATTGGCATGTCAGAATCGGAAGTTATTGAGAATCTTGGCACGATTGCGAGATCTGGCACATCAGAATTTTTAAAAAATCTTACTGGAGATCAAAAACAAGATTCACAATTGATTGGCCAATTTGGCGTTGGATTCTATTCTTCATTTATCGTTGCGAAGAAGGTTGTTGTTGAAACAAGGCGTGCCGGCTTAGATTCATCTGAAGGTATTAAATGGACATGTGAGGGAGAAGCAGATTATCAACTAGAACCTATCAAAAAAGAAGACAGAGGGACCTCTGTCACGATGTTCCTGAAATCAGAGGAAAACGAATTCGCTAGTGAATGGCGGTTGAGAAGCATCGTCAAGAAATATTCTGATCACATATCGATTCCTGTTCAAATGTTGAAACAAGAGCCGCCCCCAACAGATGAAAATAAAGACGAAACTGTCATCTCAGAACCTGAATGGTCAGCAATTAACGATGCTCAAGCACTTTGGACAAAGCCTCGTAATAAAATAAAGGACGAGGAGTACAAGGAATTTTACAGACACGTATCCAGTGATTTCACTGATCCTTTGTCATGGAGTCATAACAAAGTTGAAGGCAAGCAAGACTATACTAGTTTAATTTATATACCCTCTATGGCTCCGATGGATTTGTATCACAGAGATGCATCTAGAGGAATAAAACTGTACATCAAACGAACTTTTATCATGGATGATGCAGAGCAATTTCTACCAATGTACCTCCGGTTTGTGAAAGGAGTGCTTGATAGTGCAGATTTACCTCTAAATATTTCCAGAGAGATTTTGCAAAAGACACCTATGGTCGAAAGTATTAAATCGGCCTTAACAAAACGTGTGCTTGATATGCTGTCTAAGCTCGCAAAAAAAGATCAAGAAAAATATGCTACTTTTTGGTCTCAGTTTGGCACGGTTTTGAAAGAGGGGCCGAGTGAAGATCACACAAACAAGGAAAAAATCGCAAAACTATTTCTATTTTCTAGTTCCAGCATGAATGATGAAAAGCCAACTGTGACGCTGGAAGGCTACGTGTCCCGAATGAAGGAGAAACAAAAGAAGATTTATTATGTAACTGGCGACAGTATAAGCTCATTGAGAAACAGTCCTTATCTAGAGGCATTCAAAAAACACAACATTGAAGTGCTTTTGATGCACGATCGAATAGATGAGTGGATGATGGGTTACTTAACTGAGTTTGATGGAAAACACTTTCAAGATATCGCGAAGGGCGAATTAGATTTAGATGAAATCACGGATGGTTCTGGTGAAGAAAAGAAGACTGCGAAGAAAAAAGACTCCAAATCTGATGAAAAAGTCATTAGCAAAATTGGTGACATACTTGATAATAGGGTTTCTGGAGTTAGAACAACGAGTCGTTTGACTCACTCTCCTGCTTGTCTTGTTATCGGAGAGCATGATATGGGAGAGCAGATGAGAAAAATAATGGAAGCAGCGGGGCAGTCTGTGCCTGAAACCAAACCGACCTTAGAAATAAACGTCAAACATCCCCTTGTCAAAAAAATTAAAGGCTCCGACGAAAACAAAGAGGTTAAAATGCTTACTCAATTGTTATTTGATCAGGCATTACTCTCTGCGGGAAGACCTCTCGATGATCCGGCTAATTTTGTCAAAGGAATTAATAAATTGATGTTTTCATAATCAAAAATGTTATAAAGGGTTGTGCTATGAAAATAGCAGTTCTTGGTGGTGGTAGTTTCGGTACTGTGGTGGCTAACCTAGTCGCAGAAAACGGTCATTCTGTTTCACTTTGGGCGAGGAGTGAGGGCACAGCAACATTGATGCAAAAGGAAAGGGTGAATCAACGATATCACCCGAACCATCGTTTGCATGACCATATTTCCGTGACCTCTGATTTAAAGCAGGTTCTTGAGATGGCGGAATTGCTATTCTTTGCTGTTCCTTCGAACGCTTATAAAGAACTTGCAAAGCTGGTCAGTTCGATAATTAAACCTGAAGTACCAATAGTTAGTACAGCCAAGGGATTTGGAGATCAGTTGTTGCTCCCCTCCCAAGTGCTTTCTGAACAAATGCCTGATAATCCAAATTGTACGATGAGTGGGCCAAATATTGCTGCGGAGATGGCTGATGGCGAGATAACCGCAACCGTTGTAGCAGGAACAGATAAATCAATTCGCCGAATAGTGAGAGAAGTTTTAAGCACAGATAGCATGAGGGTATATGAGAATTCTGACCAATATGGCATAGAGCTATCAGGAGCCCTCAAAAATATTTATGCCATCATATCAGGAATTACAGAGGCAGTCGGTGCCGGTCAAAATACCAAAAGCCTGATATTCACAAGAGCGATTGCTGAGATGAATAGATTTTGCAGAGAATTAGGAGCAAATCCAATGACTATGTTGGGTCTTGGTGGAATTGGTGATCTTTTCGTCACATGTACTTCACCACTTAGTAGAAATTATAGAGTGGGCATGGCCATTGGTAATGGAGCGAGTCTTGAAGATGCAATTAGCTCACTCGGACAGATCGCTGAGGGAGTTAATACCACAAAGCTTGTCAAAAAACATGCGGATGCAAAGGGTATTTATATGCCATTGCTAAGTGCGTTAAATGCTATTTTATTTGAGGGTTGTCCTATTTCCGAAAGTGTGCGTAAAATGATGTTATCAACACATAGCGTTGATGTGGAATCAGGATAAGTTTAAATGAGAAAATTTCTATCACACATCAGAAGTGCTCAGCTTTGGACAAGGCTGGCTTATATGCTTGGTTTCTTGTTGCTTTTATCGTTTGTGCGCATAATTCTTTTACTTGTAATCGGTGGTCAGTTTTTAACGTTACTTCTAACCGGATCTGATAACAAAAATCTCAGAAATTTTGGACAAAGCTTGGCATCATGGATTCTTCAAATTATGCAGTTTCTTACATTCAATAGTAATTCTAAACCTTTCCCATTTGATGACTGGCCTAACTCAGTGCTTTCAGAAGGTTTTTCAATAGATGATGAACCGAGTGTGACTGTTAATGAGGATGAGCCTGTAGATGATTCCGATATACCATCTTTCACGTCAGAGGGAACCTTTGATGTTGATACTGAGGTGAAAGGCTCCAAAAAGACGTAGTCCTTTTCATGCAAGTTTAAGTAGTCCTCGAAAAGAAGGTTAAAACCAATATGACAACAGAATTTTTGCGAGAGCGAACCTTTGAGGTAAATGGTTTGCAGATCGCTTGTAAAGAATGGGGGAGACCAGGATTTACTCCAATCATAGCGTTGCATGGGTGGTTAGATAACGCTGCATCTTTTGATCATTTAATACCCTTAATGAACAATGTTCATGTTATAGCTCTCGATATGATGGGGCACGGAAAGAGTAGTCATCGATCTGCAGATTCTTTCTATGAGCCATGGATTGATGTGGGTGATGTGATAAGTGTTGCGGATCAGATGTTGTGGGATGAATTTACACTTTTAGGTCATTCTAGGGGGGCTATAATTTCTGCTTTCATTGCTGGGACCTTCCCAGAGAGAATAAAAAATTTGTGTCTTATTGATGGGTATGTGCCATATCTACACTCCACAAAAAAATCTGGGGATCATCTCAAGAGAGCAATTAAGGAAAATAGAAGATTTAGTGTTGCCTCACCTACCTACTTTCGTGATTTTGAAAGAGCTGTGCATGCTCGAGTTGAAGGTTTCGTTCCACTTACACATCAGGCTGCGCTTACGCTTGCAAAAAGGGGTGTTTTCGAGGATGCGAATGGATTTTTCTGGGGTAATGATCAGCGATTGAAAGCCTCTAATCATATAAAATTTAGTGAGGAGCAAATAAGAAATTTCTACGAGAATATCATTGCTAATGTTATTTTGATCCTTGCAGAAAATAGTGCAATTGGAACGGCAGAGAGTCAGGAAAAATTCTTTGATTGGATCCCTCAAATGCAAGTAAAAAAATTACCTGGCTCTCATCATTTGCATCTAGAGGACAAATCTAAAGATATTGCCCTATTGTTGCAAACTTTGCTTAACTAGGAGACAGCCTGCGCATTTTGATTTAATTTTGATAATATAAATGCCATGAGGCAAATAAAAGACCATAAAATAATCTTTAATCGACTAACGCCTCTGATTATTTAAGAAGTTATCCCGAAGACTTTGATCAGATTTGAAGAGCCCCCCTAAAGCACTTGTCTCAGTTCTGGAGGATGCATCCATTATCCCTCTGGCTTTAACACAATAGTGTGTTGCATCTATAAACACTGCAACATCTCTTGTATCTAAGAGCGTTTGTAAGGCCACTAAAATCTGTTGAGTCAATCGTTCTTGAACTTGGGGCCGTTGAGCAAAAAATGAAACAATTCGGTTAATTTTGGACAGACCTATGATTTTTTTACCTGGCAAATATGCGACATTCGCCAATCCATCAATCGTTACAAAGTGATGCTCGCATGTGCTTATCACCTTTACAGCTTTAACCTTGATCATTTCCTCGGTATTCATTTTATTTTTTATCAATGATATTTTGGGAAAACTCTCATAGTTTAAACCTGAAAAAATTTCATCAACGTACATCTTCGCTATCCTATGAGGAGTTTCTTGTAGGCTGTCATCTTTTAAATCGAGACCAAGTGCTGTCGCGACTTGTGTCATGGCATCTCTGATACGAGTATACTTTTCATCACGAGATAATTTGATACCGCTCATTGGCGTCTCAAGACCCTTCTCAATAAGCGCGTTACGCACCATTTGAGCTTCTAATGACAGGTTAGATTGAAAGTCGGTGTCGCTTCTAGCAATTGCAGTTGATGGCATGTCTAGTTTCTCCGAAAATTTTATTAAGTTTTTGCGATTAGATTAATTATTTTGTAGTTATTTTACCGCAGTACCGTGTACTCTAACTCTTTTACAGCTCAATTTTCAATAAATTTTACGCGAACCTCGCTTATTTCCTGACCTGTGGGTCTTATATGTCTCATAATTGAGAGCTAAGTTTACGAAAGACAACATAGTTTACTGGATCGAATTTTTGATGAGCTTGGACATCATGAACATGATTTATTTGCTAGGTATTTTTTTAATAAAAAATATTTGGCATCATTTTGTGTGGGTAAGTTTTGTAAACAGGGATCATCACGTTAATCTTATGGCGTTACAATGGAAATAAAATAAGGCTGATATGAAAGTGCATTCTAAAAAAACCAAATCTTTCCATGATATTTTGATTTATGGCGAAAAATTATTTTCCGATTCAAATCTATATTTTGGTCATGGAACGACAAATGCCTGGGATGAGGCAGTTTGTTTATCGCTCCATGCGTTAGATTTGCCTCAAAACAGCTCAAACTTAGTACTTAAACGAATTCTCTCGAAAGATGAGTGCAAGATGATTTATTCTCTGTTTGATCAAAGAGTTGAGAGAAAGATTCCATCTGCTTATCTTACTGAGACGGCCTGGTTTTTAGATCGGCCTTTTTTTGTTGATACAAGAGTGATCATACCAAGATCACCAATTGCGAATTTAATTCGAGCAGGCTTTAAGCCCTGGCTTGATCAGCCAACATCAATATTAGATCTGTGCACTGGTAGTGGTTGTATAGGGATTTCATGTGCTCATATTTTTGAGGAAGCAGAAGTGAGTTTATCTGATTTATCACTACAAGCTCTCGAGGTTGCAAAAATCAATATTGATCGTTTTGGATTGAAAGAAAGGGTGAGTATGCATTTATCTGATCTATTTGACGATATTCCTTGCACAAAATTTGACTTGATCGTTGCCAATCCTCCATATGTTGATGATAAAGATTTTGCAAACATGCCAGATGAATATTCTCATGAGCCAAAAATGTCTCTGAAAGGAGGCAAAGATGGCCTTAAATTAGTAAAACGAATATTAAGGGACTCGGCAAAATTTTTGACAGATAAAGGTGTATTAATTGTTGAAGTAGGTAATTCACGTCTTGCCCTAGAGCAAACGTTCCCAGAGATTGCTTTCTTTTGGTTCGAATTCGAAGAGGGAGATGAGGGAGTATTTATGCTCACCAGTAATGAATTAAAGGCACATAGCGAATTGTTTAAGTAAGTATCGTATAATGGCCAACCGATGGATCTTTAAGGAATAATTTAGAATGGCTGGCAACGCTTTCGGAAAACTTTTCTCAGTTACAACGTACGGAGAGAGTCATGGAGAGGCTATTGGTTGCATTGTGGATGGATGCCCACCCAATATCGAACTTAATGAAAATGATATTCAAACTGATTTAAATCGCAGGAAACCAGGACAATCTCGTTACACAACGCAAAGGAGAGAGGATGACGAGGTTGTGATTCTGTCTGGAACATTTGAAGGAAAAACTACTGGAACTCCAATTGGTCTTTTGGTTAAAAATGAAGATCAAAAAACAAAAGACTACAGTAAAATCAAAGATATATACAGGCCATCTCATGCAGATTATACATATGAAAAGAAATACGGTATTCGAGATTATCGAGGTGGTGGTAGAAGTTCGGCTAGAGAAACAACGATGAGAGTTGCTGCGGGAGCAATAGCAAAAAAGGTCTTGCGCGATACCCTTGGTGTTTCAGTTTATGGATTTGTGAGTCAGATTGGGGATATTAGATATTCAAAATTTGATCGAAAAGTGATTAATCAGAATAGTTTTTTTACTCCTGATGAGGAACTTGTTCCTCAATTGGAGGATCTCATTACAAAATTGCGAAAAGAGGGAGATTCAGTTGGAGCTGAGGTGACCGTTATTGCAACTAATGCCCCTGCAGGGCTTGGCGAACCAGTCTTTGATAGGCTTGATGCAGAGATTTGTCATGGTTTAATGAGTATTAATGCTGTGAAAGGAGTAGAAATAGGTGAGGGCTTCAAATGTGTCAGTAGTTTGGGATCTCAATTCCGAGATGAAATTGATTCCAGTGGATTTCTCTCAAATTCTGCGGGAGGTATTCTGGGAGGCATATCAACTGGCCAAGATATATTGGCAAAACTTGCTCTAAAACCAACTTCAAGTATTCGCAAATCGGGTCGAACCTTGAACACAGCGGGTCAAGAAGTAGAAGTCAGTACGACTGGACGTCATGATCCTTGTGTTGGGATAAGGGCAGTTCCTATCGCGGAGGCAATGATGGCTATAACAATATTAGACCATTATCTGAGGGATAGGGCGCAAAACCACAGATAATCTTTTTTCATATCTTATATTGAGCGTTTCAAATGATAAATAAGACACTTTATGACAAGCTTTGGGATAATCATCTGATCAAAAGTCGAGAGGATGGATCGAGCCTGATCTATATTGATAGGCATATTCTTCATGAGGTTACGTCACCTCAAGCGTTTGAGGGCCTAAAACTTGCAGGCAGAAAGCCTTGGCGAATTGATACCAATATTGCGACTACTGATCATAATATTTCGACTGATATCTCTGAGCGAAAGGGAGGCATCAATGGAATTCCTGACGAGACATCTCGTATTCAGGTAAAAAACACTCAATGACAATTGTAATTTTTATGGTATCAAAGAATTTGAGATGAATGATCCTGGTCAAGGAATCGTTCATGTGATGGGACCAGAGCTTGGAGCAACATTGCCAGGAATGACTGTTGTTTGCGGTGATTCTCATACAGCAACGCATGGAGCTATAGGTTGTCTTGCCCACGGAATCGGAACATCAGAGGTTGAACATGTTTTAGCAACCCAGTGTTTAGTGACAAAAAAAATGAAGAATATGCGCATCACAGTTAATGGTGATCTGTCTGAAGGCCTTACACCAAAGGATGTTATTCTCTCGATTATTGGCCATATTGGCACCGCTGGTGGGAATGGACATGCAATAGAATTTGCGGGGACAGTTTTTGAAAATATGTCCATAGAGGGACGAATGACGGTATGCAACATGGCAATTGAAGCTGGTGCAAGAGTTGGTCTCGTTGCAGTTGATGAGAAGACTATAAGTTATTGTAAAAATCGGTTATTCGGACCAAATGAATATCAAATTGATAATGCAGTTCGTTACTGGAGAACTTTGCATAGTGATAAAGAAGCATTATTTGATAAAGAGGTAGAATTGACTGCAGATAGTATTAGCCCTCAAGTCACATGGGGGACATCTCCTGAAATGGTTTGCTCAGTTACAGAGTCTATTCCAGATCCCATGACTTATGAATCTTTGGATCGTCAGAAAAGTTATAGTGCAGCATTGGAATATATGAATTTGAAACCTGGGATTCCAATGACAGAAATACGCATCGATAAGGTATTCATTGGGTCATGCACTAATTCTCGAATTGAGGATTTGCGGGAGGCTGCAAAAGTTATTGAGGGTAAGAAAATTTCAGCCACAATCAAGCAAGCTATTGTAGTTCCAGGATCTCAGATGGTCAAAGCGCAGGCAGAGAAAGAGGGTTTAGATAGAATTTTTAAAAATTCCGGATTGGAATGGAGAGAGCCAGGCTGTTCAATGTGTCTAGCAATGAATTCAGATAAATTAAAACCAGGGGAGCACTGTGCGTCAACATCAAACAGAAATTTTGAAGGGCGACAAGGAAGTGGTGGAAGGACTCATCTGATGAGCCCAGCAATGGCTGCGGCGGCGGCAATCTCTGGAAAAATAACTGATGTACGAGATTTTCTAATTAACGATATCTGAGATAACAAATGATCGAACCTTTTATCACTCACCTAGGTTTAGTTGCGCCACTAGATAGAATCAATGTGGATACTGACATGATAATTCCAAAGCAATTTCTTAAATCTATAAAAAGGACTGGTTTCGGTAAAAACCTTTTCGATGAGTTGCGCTACCTTGATGAAGGATATCCTGGTCAGGATTGTGAATCGAGACCACTGAATATGGAGTTTTCGTTGAATAATCCTAGATATAAAGATGCATCGGTTTTATTAACGAGAAAAAACTTTGGGTGTGGGTCATCGAGAGAGCATGCACCATGGGCGCTGCGTGATTATGGTTTCAAAGTTATTTTAGCGCCTAGTTTCGCTGATATATTTTATAATAATTGCATTAAAAATGGTTTACTACCAGTCACACTTTTAGACTCTGAAATTGATTCTTTATTTGAACAATTACTCAAAGGTAAGGAACTAGCACTTGATGTAGATCTCCCGAATCAAACAGTTAAAGCTTTAAATGGTATCGATCTTAAATTTAGTTTCTGTATTGATTCGTTCTATAAACATTGTCTAATTAATGGATTAGATGAGATAGCTCTGACTCTTCAAGACTCTAAATTAATAAAAGAGTTTGAGTCTGCCCACGCATTTAAGTTTCCATGGACTTTTGGAGCAATTAAGTGACTTCCAATAACATTTTGGTATTGCCCGGAGATAATATTGGCCCTGAGATTACATCAGAAGCTGTGAAAGTGATTAATCAGGTAAAGCAATCGTTTAATCTTGATGTAAATGTTGCCTATGGTGTAATAGGTGGCGAAGCAATAGATAATTTTGGACATCCATGTCCAATAGAGACAATTAATCTCGCAAAATCTTCAAAGGCCATACTGTTGGGTGCCGTAGGTGGTCCTAAATGGGATAGTCTTGAGTTAGTATCTCGACCAGAACAAGGATTATTGAAAATAAGAAAGGAGCTCGACTTTTACGCTAATCTCAGGCCAGCATGTATTTTCGATGACCTATCAAATTCTTCGTCTCTAAAATCAGAGATTTTAGAAGGATTGGATCTGTTAATTGTCAGAGAGCTCGTTAGTGGTATTTATTTTGGTGAGCCAAGAGGTATCTTTACGAATGATGCGGGTGATAGGGAGGGTTTTAATACGTACAGGTACTCTGAACCTGAGATAAGACGTATTGCTAAAATCGCATTTAAACTATCAATGCAAAGAAATAAGAAATTGTGCTCGGTAGACAAGTCTAACGTTTTGGAAGTAACAAGACTATGGCGCGAAATATTGATTGATGAATCAGAAAATTTTCCTGAGGTAGCGCTAACTCACATGTATGTGGATAATGCCGCGATGCAGTTAATTAGTAACCCGAGACAATTTGACGTAATCGTTACTGGCAATATGTTTGGTGATATTCTATCAGACATTTCAGCCATGTTGACTGGATCTATAGGAATGTTGCCCTCCGCATCTTTGAATTCTGATAACCGCGGGTTATATGAACCTTGCCATGGATCTGCCCCAGATATTGCGGGTAAGGGTATTGCTAATCCCCTTGCGACAATTCTCTCTGTTGCCATGTTGTTCAGACACTCTTTGGCACTTGAGGATGCTGCAAAAGTCATAGAATTATCAGTAAAAGAAGTTTTGTCTGAGGGTTATCGAACAGTTGATATATTCACCAACTCGATAGAAGAAAAATGTCTTAGCACGATAGAAATGGGTGATATGGTTATCAAGAAGATAAAGGAACTAGTCCACTGATATGAGCATTAATCGAAGTATGGAAATAAGATGAAAAAAGTTGGCTTTGTGGGTTGGCGAGGTATGGTTGGTTCCGTTCTTATGGATAGAATGAAGGAAGAAAACGATTTTAAGTTAATTCATCCAGTATTTTTTACTACATCTCAAATTGGAGAGCCCGGCCCCGATATTGGATCAGGGGTCCAACCATTAATTGATGCAAATAGTGTCGAATATTTGGGGGATATGGATTTAGTTGTAAGTTGTCAGGGTTCCGATTACACAAAGCAGATGCATTCATTGCTCAGAAATTCAGGGTGGAATGGCTACTGGATAGATGCTGCATCATTCCTTCGCAAAAGTGAGAGATCGATAATTGTTTTAGATCCAATAAATTCTGATCAAATAGAAAAAGGGATAGATACAGGTATTAAAGATTACGTAGGTGGGAATTGCACTGTAAGTTTAATGCTCATGGCAATAGGAGGTCTTTTCAAGGAAAATCTGATTCAATGGGTATGCTCAATGACATACCAAGCTGCTTCAGGAGCGGGAGCGGCATCCATGCAGGAATTATTGACACAAATGAAGCAGATAGGAGAAATTTCAAATAAATCACAAACTAAAAGTAGTTCGAATATTTTAGAAATTGATAAGGACATTAATAAATTTATTAATAGTGACAAAATTTCGAAAGAAAATTTTGGTTATTCGCTCGCAGGTAATGTACTTCCTTACATCGATAGTCAGCTAAAAAATGGTCAAAGTAGGGAAGAGTGGAAAAATCAATTTGAAACAAACAAGATTTTGGGCATAACTAATGATCCAATTCCTTTGGATGGAATTTGTGTCCGTGTTGGATCTATGAGATGTCACAGCCAGGCATTAACAATTAAATTAAAGAAGCCAATACCTATTGGGGATTTGGAAACCATAATTGAGAAGTCAAATAAGTGGGTGAGAGTTGTGCAAAACTCGAAAGAGGCGTCTCTCAATGAGCTTACACCTAGTGCTGTATCTGGGAAGTTGAATATTCCTGTAGGTCGATTGAGAATTATGAATATGGGCGACGATTTTGTCTCGGCATTTACCTCCGGTGATCAATTGTTGTGGGGAGCGGCAGAGCCCCTGCGGAGAGTGCTTAAAATTTTGATAAAAAATAGTTCATAGGCGGATAAGTGATGGAAGAAATCAATAAATAATTTGGGTATAAAATTTAACCTTAAAGATAAGCAAAACTAATGAGACTGAAGACTGCCCTCGTACTTTCAATTTTACTAAGCTTTGCGTTCGTATCGCAGAGCTTCCCAAACACTCCGATAAATGATGAGCATCTAGTGACCTCTGGAGAAACGCTTTGGAGTATAGCTGAGTTAAAGAAGCCAGATGAGGTGTCCATCTGGCAGGTCATGGATGGAATTTATAAAGCCAATAAATTTTTGTTTGAGAAAAAAAATCCGATGGATATCTCAGAGGGAACAAAATTAATTATTCCAAATAAATCTTTTTTCTTAGAGCAGAATGGATTTTATGTCGCAGACACTTTAGGTCTTGATATCTACCAGAGAGAGAATATGAGGGCCTCTATAAATAATAGCAAAATCAATAATATATTTGAATCTACTAACAAAGTAGATGAAATTCCATATTTTGTGATTTCGGATCTAAATCAATCGCAAGTCATAAATAATATTAATGAAAATTATGATCAAACTCGAACTTTAACTATCGAGTCTGATAAAAATTTAATAGAACAATTGAATTTAGAACTAAAACTTTTACAAAACGAAGTGGATGGTAAAAATAAAATAATCCAATCTTTGGAGACTGGGAACGATACAAAAATAGAGCAGAATGAATCGGTAGGTTGGTTTTCTTACACCGAAACTAAATTACTACTAGGATTATTATTTTTACTGACGCTTCTGCAGTTAATGCGTTTATTTCAGGGTAAATCCACTAAAACGTCGAAAGCAGACTCGTTACTTGGTATGGATGACGAATTTGCAGATATAGATCCTGTTGAGATAAAAATGGATCTTGCAAAATCACTTATTGAGGATAATGACCTCAGTGGAGCTCGCGAGATTCTTTTTGAAATAATTTCAGAATCAGGTACTGACGGTATTGAAAAGGCTGAAGCCTTATTAAAATCTATTGCTAAGACGTAGTAGTTGTTTAGATGAATAGATTAATTAATGATTCTTCATCGTGGAAATACAAAACTAATTGTGCGATTCCGGATGGACATGAATTACCCTCGGGCATTATAAGAATGGCAGCTATTGTGACTTATAATGGAAAAGATTACTGCGGTTTTCAACGACAGAGACACTCACCCTCGGTTCAAGAAGAACTGGAGATGGCTCTTTCATTTGTCGCAGATCATCCAATTTCCGTCGTTTGCGCTGGCCGAACGGATACGGGAGTTCATGCAACACATCAAATAATTCATTTCGATACAACTGCCCGTCGAAATCATAGTAATTGGATTAAGGGAGTGAATAGCAAATTATCAGATAATGTCGCGTTATATTGGATTAGCCAGGTAAGTCCATATTTTCACTCTAGATTCAGCGCGGTAGAGCGAACTTATCGGTATATAATACTTAGTAAAAAAATTAAACCCGCTTTTTTAACTCATGAAATATTGTGGATAAAAAAAGAGCTATCCATAAATAAAATGAATCAAGCATGTCAATATTTGTTGGGAGAGCAGGATTTTACAACTTTTAGAGCAAGTGGCTGTCAGTCCAATACTGCATTTAGAAATGTTTCTAAGGCGATATTAGTTTCTTGTGGTGATTTTGTTATTTTCGAGATTAAGGCAAACGCATTTCTGCTTCATATGGTCAGAAATATTGTGGCTGCCGTTTTGTGCGTTGGGGTAGGAAAGCATGACCCTATGTGGATTAAGACAATTCTAGACGGTAAGAGTAGAAAGTTATGTCCGGCAACTGCGTCGCCATGTGGCTTGTATCTTGTGGATGTAGATTATCCAGCGAATTTTGAGATACCCGAATCATCTAAGGGGCCTTTTTTTATAGCGTAAACTTTTTATGACAGAAAATAAAAATAGAACTAAGATAAAAATTTGTGGTATCTCGACAATAGAACAGGTTAGGTTAGTTAATCAATATCCTATTGATCTGATTGGTTTTGTTACATATGAGAAAAGCCCGAGATATGCTTCTGTTAATTGTATAAGACAGATGATTGATTATATATCGGGCAAAATCTCTACCGTGGTGTTATTGGTCAATCCTACCAGGGATTATGTGCATAAAATTATAAAAACATTACAACCAAGTTTTCTGCAATTTCATGGTGATGAGACGCCAAAATTTTGCAATCAATTTGATTATCCGTACATTAAAGCTATTCGAGTTTCTCCAGATTTAAATATTGAGAGAGCAATTGAACATTTTAACCCGAAAGGTGGTTTTTTATTTGATACGTGGCATCCAAAAAAATATGGAGGTACAGGTGGAACTTTTGATTGGGATGTGTTGCCTAATGAACTTAAAGCACCAAAGATTCTTGCAGGAGGATTAACCTCAACAAATGTCGGACAGGCTATTAAAATTGCGCGACCGGATGTTGTTGATGTAAGTGGGGGCGTTGAGAGTTTGAAGGGAATTAAGGATGAGAGATTGATAGCAAATTTTGTCGATTCAGTGGGTTCTGCTGATATGAAAATATACAAAAAGTAAATGATAAACTATAGCTTGAGAGACTAAATAATTTATATATGAATTGGTTAAACAGAATCAGGCCGAAGTCATTGGCAGGCTCAAAAACTGAAAAAAATAATTCAGTTCCCGAGGGTCTTTGGAAAAAATGCTTGAAGTGCCAATCGCCATTGTATCGCCCAGAGCTTGAGAGAAATATGGATGTTTGTCCAAAATGTGGCTATCACATGAGGATTGGTGCACGAAGGCGGATCAATATATTTTTGGATGAATCTGGACATCAAGAGATTGGTCAAGAAATAGAACCCATTGATCGATTAAAGTTTAAGGACGTTAAAAAGTATAAAGAAAGACTATCCGAGGCTCAGAAAAATACTGGGGAGAGGGATGCTCTAATTGCAGTTATTGGGACCCTTAAATCTATGTCAGTTATTGTTTGTGCATTTGAATTTTCTTTTAATGGCGGATCTATGGGATATGCGGTCGGTGAGAAATTTTCGCTTGCAGCGAAGTACGCATTAGAACATAGAAAGCCTCTTATTTGCTTCTCAGCATCAGGGGGCGCGCGAATGCAAGAGGCTGTTATCTCTTTGATGCAAATGGCGAAAACGAGTGCTGTTCTAGAAAAGATGAGAATCGCAGGTATTCCTTATATATCTGTTATGACTGATCCCGTGTATGGTGGCGTTTCAGCAAGCCTTGCCATGTTGGGAGACCTCAATATCGCAGAGCCTGGCGCGCGAGCAGGTTTTGCGGGGCCAAATATAATTGAACAAACGGTGCGTCAGAAATTGCCATCTGATTTTCAAAAAAGTGAATTCTTACTTGAGAAAGGTCAGATAGATATGATTATTCCCAGAAACGAATTGCGACAGAGAATTCATAACATTCTATCAATTTTGACTAACACTAGAGATACTTGAATGGCTGATCGCTCACTCAATGAGTGGCTAGAATATATCGAAAAGAAGCATCCATCTGAGATCGATCTGGGCCTTGAACGGGTCAATTGCGTTTGGTCAAGAATTAAATCAAAGTTTGGTATCTCTAAAATCGCAAACTTCCAAATATCAGTCGCTGGCACCAATGGAAAAGGATCTACTGTTCGATGTCTAGAGCAAATTTTAAAGTTCCATGGGTATAAAGTTGGTAGTTTTTATTCACCACATATCTCCAAATTTAATGAGAGAATTAAGCTAGATGGAATATCAGTTAGTGACCAAGCAATTATCGAATCATTTAAGATCATCGAAGCATTGAGATATGAGGTCTCACTTACTTACTTTGAGTTTAACACTTTATGTGCATTATTAATCTTTTCTAAAAGTGAATTAGATTTTGTGCTTTTAGAAGTTGGTTTGGGTGGGCGTCTTGATGCAGTAAACATAATAGATTCAGATATCGCTGTCCTTACAAGTATTGGGTTAGATCATCAACAATGGTTGGGAAATACTCGGTATGAAATAGGATGTGAAAAATTAGGTATCGCTAGAGAAGGAAAAAACCTTTTGATTGGTGAAACTGATTGCCCCAAGGATCTTGATAATTTTATAGATGGATTAGGGACTCATACTTATCGAATAAATAAAGATTTTACTCTTAGTTCGGGAGCATCGAATATTGACGAACTTTGCATAACTCAAAATAACCAAATAGAAAAGTTTGGAAAACTCGCTGCAACAAGTGTTCTAAATATAAATAAAGCACTTGCTATACAAGCACTAACAATTGCGGGCATAAAGATTCAGAGAGAGAAAACCATAGAACTTTTGGATCAACTTGTTATTGAGGGAAGGCAACAAAAAGTTAAATATAAAGGAGTCAATGTCATTCTTGATGTTGCACATAACCCACAAGCAGCTGAAAGACTGGCTGAAAATCTTCATGCAAATGGAAAAATTTATGCGGTGGCCTCAGTTTTAGATGACAAAGATTGGAATGCAATAGTTGATAAACTTGCCAGTGTTTTTGATGCTTGGTTTATCGGCCAAATCAATGATAACAAGCGAGCAGCAAATGCTTATCAATTACTTGAAATGATTAGCATGAGAAACCTAGAAGGAAAAGTATTTGAAAGTATAGAGATGGCTTTCCAGAAAGCTTATAATTCTGCGCATTCAGTAGATTTAATTGTTGTATTTGGCTCATTTTCTTGTGTGGCGAATATAATGAATTTGATTGAGGTACAAGAATTTTGAAGTTACAGGTCAAAGACATACTTATTGGTCTTTTATCACTGTTCCTTTTACTTTATGTGTTGTTATTAAGCTATCAAAGTA
Organism: uncultured SAR92 cluster bacterium; assembly: GCA_902527245.1. Classification (GTDB taxonomy): domain Bacteria; phylum Pseudomonadota; class Gammaproteobacteria; order Pseudomonadales; family Porticoccaceae; genus AAA300-D14. The sequence continues at coordinate 66,583 of CABZOI010000008.1, forward strand.
ATGTTGAGTTTGATGATCAGAATCGTAACTCGATGATTCCTGCTTCACCACCCAATATAACGAGTATGGATTTGGACGTTATTAAGGATGAAATTAACGTTTTCACGCCGTCCATCGGTAATTACACCCGTTTACTTGATAATGAGGAAAGCTCTGATGCAGATTTGTCACAACACTCAAATGACTCGGCTTTGCCTACATATTGGCAATTACAGGTTGGTCCTTTGATCAATGAGGACGCAAAGAGCATGGCTAATCAACTTCGGGCTTCGGGATTTAAAGTCTTCGTTGAAAAAACATTAGATGATGTTGAAGAATATTTCGTTATGATAGGACCAAAACTTAGTAAAGAAAGAATATTGATGGTAAAAAAAACATTACAAAAAGAATTTGCACTCGAAACTCAGATATTCAGATATGTATATGAGGATTAAATGTAATGATACCGGAGTCGACTTTAACTATTGCTACAGTTGACATAGCTATTTTTGCTTTGATTACGCTATCAGGGGTCATAAGCGTAGTTAGAGGATTCATTAAAGAAACTATGTCTATTGTGATATGGCTATCAGCATTTTTCATAGCCGTGAGTTTCAAAAGCGTTATCTCAGATTATTTGATAAATGTGATAACTCTGCCCTCAATTAGACAGATGACCGCATGGGGTATACTTTTCGTAAGCACATTGTTACTTGGGTCTCTATTGAGTTTTGTTTTAGGAAAATTAGTAAGTTCCACTGGTTTATCTGGAACTGATAAAACATTGGGATTGGTTTTTGGTGTTTTTAGGGGGTTTCTTATAATCTTGGCCATTGTTATTATCTTGCCTGAACTCGTTCCAGTATCATCTGATCAATGGTGGACAGAATCAAAGTTGATTCCATTTTTTCAATCCTTTGAGTCTGTTGGTCAGGAATTAGCTACTTTGATAATAAATAAAATCACAGAGTGGATCTAGAGTATGTGTGGAGTTATAGGAATATCTGGTCTGCATGATGTTAATCTGCGACTTTATGATGCACTTACAATTCTTCAGCATAGAGGGCAAGATGCCGCAGGGATAGTTACAGAAGATGATGGTGAATTGCATCAGTGTAAAGGTGAGGGATTAGTTAGAGATGTTTTTAATAAAAGTCATATGATGACTTTGAAGGGGAATGTCGGTATTGGTCACGTAAGGTATCCAACAGCAGGAAGCTCCGGACCTGCGTTAGCTCAGCCTTTCTATGTTAATTCACCCTATGGTATTTTTATCGCTCATAATGGAAATTTAACAAACGCTGAAGAATTAAGAGAACAAATTAGAAACCACGATTTAAGACACTTAAATACTGATTCTGATTCAGAAGTATTATTGAATATCTTTGCCTATGAATTGCAATCTCAGGGTAGATTACATCCAAATCAGCACGACATATTTGCCGCTATTGAGGGGGTTCATGCAAGATGTAATGGTGCATATGCTGTGGTCGGATTAATAGCAAATTATGGAACTTTCGCTTTCAGAGATCAGTTCGGAATAAGACCTCTCTGTTATGGTAGAAAACGCGTCTTAAACAAATATGAGTACGCCATTGCATCTGAGTCAGTTGTTCTTGAAAGTTTGGGTTTTGAATTCGTCAGAGATTTAATTCCTGGGGAGGGTTTGTTTATAGATAAATCTGGTTCTATCTTCTTGAAACAATGCTCCAAACGCCCCAATCTCACCCCTTGTATTTTTGAGCATGTATATTTTGCTCGACCCGATTCAATGATGGATGATATATCTGTTTATAAATGTAGATTGCGAATGGGTGAGCGATTAGCAAAAAAAATTATTCGCACCAACCCAGGTCACAAAATTGATGTAGTAATTCCTATACCTGATACGAGTAGACAGTCAGCTCAGGCATTAGCGGAGACATTAGGATTGAAAGTGCGAGAGGGTTTTATGAAAAATAGATACATCGGCAGAACTTTTATCATGCCAGGTCAGAAAGAAAGAAAGAAATCCGTGCGACAGAAATTAAGTCCTGTAAAACTTGAATTTGCTGGTAAAAATGTTCTTCTTGTCGATGACTCGATTGTTAGAGGGACTACCTCTCAGGAAATAATTCAAATGGCGCGAGATGCAGGGGCGAAGAAAGTTTTCATAGCATCTGCTGCACCTGGAGTAAGATATCCAAATGTCTATGGTATAGACATGCCTTCTGCGTCGGAGCTTATTGCCCATGATAGGACGGATCAGGAAGTTGAGAGACTCATTGGTGCTGATTGGCTTATATACCAGGATTTAGAGGATCTTGTTGCGTCTGCATCTGAAGGAAATAAAAACATAAATAATTTCGAGTGTTCAGTATTTGATGGGAATTATGTGACAGGTGATATTAATTCTGATTATTTACAAAGACTTGATGCTATGAGAAATGACTCTGCGAAAACACAAAGCGAATTTAAGTTTGAGCCTCAAAAAGAACAGGTAATCGGTATTCATAATGAGTTTTCAAGATAAACTTTTTGAAAGTGATTTTGACTTAGATCGTAATAATCTTGTTACGGACAACTCTATGTTTCTTGAGGATTATAAAGGTTGTGAGTGTATAGTTTTTGCGATGGGTTGTTTTTGGGGTGCAGAGAGGAAATTTTGGACAGAGAGTGGAGTTGTTTCGACTGCCGTTGGTTACGCAGGAGGGCACTTAAATAATCCGACTTATCAAGATGTTTGCACTGGAATGACTGGGCATGCTGAGGGTGTGCTTTTGCTTTTAGATTCAAAAAGCTATTCACTTAGCTCCCTTCTAAGTGTTTTCTGGGAGTCTCACGACCCGACACAAGGGATGCGACAGGGAAATGATGTAGGTACTCAATACCGCTCGTTAATAATGTGTTATTCAAAAGAGCATAAAAATTTGGCGATTGAAAGCAAGAATATTTACCAAAAACACTTATCTAAAAATGGATTTGGCGAAATTACCACCGAGATAGTAGATCCGAGTACTTTTTTTTATGCAGAGGGATATCATCAACAATATTTGCATAAAAATCCGGGAGGATATTGCGGATTAAAAGGTACGGGTGTTATTTGCCAATCGAGTTGAGAGATCTTAAAGCCATGTGGCTCGTTTTCTTTCTTTGATTGGATCAGGAAAGGGTATAGCAGAAAGAAGGTCTTGAGTGTAAGGTTTTGCCGGGTTTTCCCAAATTTGCTCTGTAATACCCTGCTCAATTATTTTCCCAGCATTCATGACAACTACTCTATCAGAGATGTATCGGACCACAGAGAGATCATGAGAAATAAAAAGCATGGTTAGATTGTGTTTTTCAACTAGATTGAGGATGAGATCGAGAATTTGCGCTTGTATGGTTACATCCAAGGCTGAAACTGGTTCGTCAGCAATAATAAACTCTGGTCTCGTAGCAACGGCTCTACCTATCGCGATTCTCTGTCGTTGACCACCTGAAAACTCATGTGGATACTTAAATATACTTCCTCTCGCTAATCCTACATCATCCATTAATTGATAAATCAAACTGTCAATGTTATTTTTTGACGCAACTTTATGATACAACAGTGGTTCTGATAGTGTTTCATAAACCGTCATTCGAGGATTTAGCGAGGCGTAGGGATCCTGGAATATCATTTGCATTTTCTTTCTGTAAGGGAGTAAATTAGTTTTTGTTAAATTTTTAATATCTTCGCCTCCATAAGTTATTGACCCATCATATATTGGTGCTAGACGAAGTATTGATCTACCCAGTGTTGACTTGCCAGATCCCGATTCACCAACCAACCCCAAAATCTCGCCTTCAAAAACTTTTAAACTTACATCATCAACAGCTCTAGTAAAATAGTTAGCGTCAGTTCTCTTTTTCGTATGGTTTTTGAAGTAGGTTTTTAACTCCTTTACCTCAACAAGTATATTTTTTGTAGATCTATTAGGTAGTCTTTTTGCGCCATCGGGTATTGCTGCCAGGAGCCTCTTTGTATAGTCATCTTTTGTTTTGTAGAAAACTTCGTTTGTGGAATCTTGCTCTTTTATTTCCCCATCGCACATTACCATCACTTTGTCGGCAATCCCGGCAACAACACCAAGATCATGACTGATGAAAATTACAGCAACATCCCTGTTTTTTTGTAACTTTTTGATTAGTCTTAAAATTTGTGCCTGGATTGTCACATCGAGAGCTGTTGTCGGTTCATCACAAATAAGTAACTTTGGCTCCGTTATAAGGGCCATCGCTATCATTACTCTCTGTCTCATACCTCCAGAAAATTCGTGGGGATATGAATGATATCTCTCGTCTGCGTTTTTAATCCCCACCTCTCTCAATAAAGACAGAGCCTGCAATTTTGCATCTTTCCGAGCTAGTTTTTTATCTGGATTTGGATTTTTGATGAGGGGCTCAATAATCTGTTCGCCAATAGTTAAGAAAGGGTTTAGTGAAGTCATTGGATCTTGGAATATTATCGCAATATCATCACATCTATGCATTCGCATGGCGTCTTTATCGCAGTTTAGAAGATCACTTCCCTCAAAGTAAGCATTACCTGACTCTATCTTCGCTGGAGGTTTCGGAAGTAAATCGAGCAGACTATAACACGTAACTGATTTTCCAGAGCCAGATTCACCTACAATCGCTAGTGTTTCCCCTTTGCTCAGATTAAACGATACATTTTTGACTGCTTTCACGGTCCCATTGCGGGTGTAAAAACTGATAGACAGGTTTTTTACATCTAATATTGTCATCGCTTCACTCAGTCTTTTGACGCCCTTGGATCAAGTGCATCCCTCAAACCATCACCTAAAAAGTTTAAAGCAAATAATGTTAAAGAGAGTGCAATACCTGGGAAGATCAACAACCATGGGTATTCTTCCATTGTTTCTACGCCGTAGTTTATAAGCAAACCCCAAGAGCTTTGTGGTGGCTGAATCCCTAAGCCTAGGAAGCTCAAAAATGCCTCTAGTAACATTACACTCGGAATTGTGAGAGTTGTGTAAACGATTACAGGCCCAATTGTGTTTGGGATAATATGTTTCTTGATAATTAGCCATCTGGACAATCCTATTGAATATGCGGCTTCAATAAATTCTTGATTTCGAATTGACATCACTTGGCTTCTTACAATTCTTGCCATGGTTAACCACTCGACGGCACCAATCGCTAAAAATAAGAGATAGATATTTCTTCCGAAAACCACCATTAAAAGAATGATAAATATCATGAATGGCAGCGCATATAGAGCGTCGACTATTCTCATCATAATCGCATCTAATCGGCCACCAAAAAAACCTGCGATAGCACCCCAGGTTATCCCAATGACCAGCGCAACGCTGGTCGCAACAAAACCCACCATAAGTGAAACCCTTCCCCCATACATGATTCGGGTTAGCATGTCTCTCCCAAAAATATCAGTCCCCAAAAGATGAGTAGACGAAGGTGCTGTTGCACCCAATGCTAGATTTTGTTCTTCGTAGCCATATGGAGCGATGATTGGTGTCAGAAGTGATACAAGAATCAGTGTGAGTAGGATAAACAAGCCAAAAAGTGCTAATCGGTTTTTGGACAGCTTAATCCATGCATCTCGCCACAATGAACTTGACACTGGTTCAGTTTCTGATGATTGAATATTCCCCTCGTGCATTAGGTTATCCATTTGAAATTTCGTCCCTTAACTTGGGATTGAGCCATATCGATATTAGGTCTGAGATAAGGTTAAATATGATAATGAGTGTCGATAGAAATATAGTCATACCTAAGATGAGTGTATAATCGCGATTAAACGCGGCTTGCACATAAAATCTTCCAATCCCAGGAATTTGAAAAATAGTCTCCACAACAAATGAGCCTGCAAGAAGGCCCGCAAATGCAGGACCAAGAAATGCTATTACGGGTATCAAGCCGCCTTTTAACGCGTGTTTTATAATAACGGTGCTTTCACTTAAACCTTTCGCGCGAGCAGTTCGGATGAAGTCTTGTGACAATATTTCAAGCATACCTCCTCTCGATAATCTAGCTATATACGCCGCATAGCCGGTTCCCAAGGTAATTGACGGTAGAATTTTATCACCGGGGATATCACCCCATCCCGATACTGGCACCATTTCGAGTTCTATTCCGAAGACAAGCACTAATAATGGCCCCAGAAGAAATGACGGCATGCATATGCCGATCATGGCAAGAGTCATCGGCGCATAGTCTTGCAACGTGTTTGGTCGCATCGCCGCACCAACGCCGGATAGTACGCCAAGTCCCAGAGCAACTAACATTGCATAAAAAGCAAGCTCAGCTGTTATTGGTATTCCGGCCATAATCAGTTCATTAACAGATCTGCCAGGATATTTGAATGATGGCCCAAAATCTCCGCTTAGGATGTCACCCAGATAACTAATATATTGTCGCCATACTGGCTGATCTAATTTGTATTGTGCTTCTAATGCTTCAATAACCTCAGGAGGCACAGCTTTATCTGCTGAGAATGGTCCTCCAGGGGCAGCATGCACAATAAAAAATGTTGCGGTAACCACCACTAATAAAACTGGAATCGCTTGCGCTATTCTTGATAATAAGAACTTTAACATTAATGACTTGAGTTCAGTTGTTAATCTTGTTCTTCAAGATAAATATCTTTGTAATATGCATGATTCATAATGTTTGAATCAAAATTCTTAACAGATGGATCAATAAGCTGTATCGATGTATAGGTATAGATCGGTATTACAGGCATGTCATTCAAGAGCATCGTTTCTGCAGTCTGAAAGATTTCGAGTCTCTCTTCATGAGATTTTACAGCAGGAGCAACTTTTAGAATTAAATTATCATATTCTTGATTACACCATCCTGTTCTATTATTACCACCGTTGCATATAAACATGTCAAGGAAGTTGTTTGGATCAACATAGTCTCCAATCCAACCTGCACGCGATATCTGATACTCTCCTGCGCTTTCACTGTCTAAATAAACTTTCCACTCTTGATTAAGTATCTGTATGTCGACATTAAGGTTTTGCTTCCACATTTCTTGAATTGCTACTGCAATTTTTCGATGTCCTTCATTAGTGTTGTATAGAATCTCTGTCACTGGGAATCCTTGTCCATCGGGATATCCAGCTTCTGCGAGAAGCTTTCGAGCTTCCTCCGGATCATAACGAAGATCACTTTTTGGATAATATCCCATTGTGCCAGGAGGTGTCATCGCGTAGGCAGGTATTTGACCTCCTTTAGTTATTTTTTCAACGATATTTTTCCTATCAATGGACATTGCGAGAGCTTTTCTTACTTTTGGGTCTTGCAAGTGGGGGACGTCAACATTGATGCGATAAAAGTATGTTCCAAGGTATGGAGAGATTCGCATTGGTGATTCTGACATTTCACTATATGGAGCAATTTTATCGGCAGGTAAACTTGCTGTTACGTGAAGTTGACCAGCTCTAAACATTCGTTCCTCAGTCACGACATTCTCGACAGGGAGAAAAACTACCTCATTAAGTCGAACATTTTCAGCATCCCAGTAGTTTTCGTTTTTCTTAACAACTATCTTTCTGTTGATTTCCCATTCTTCCAAAGTGAATGCTCCATTACCCACGAGGTTGCCTGCATAAGTCCATCTTGTACCCCTCTGATCAGCAGAGCCAAATTTTTCTATTGTTTCTTTATGGACAGGAAACAGACTGTAATGATCTAGAAGTTGCAAGAAATAGGGGGTTGGATGATTCAGTGTTACCTCGAGTGTTTGATCATCTAAAGCCCTCGCTCCCACCTGACTAAAATCTGAAACTACCCCCTCATAATAATTCTGTGCATTTTCAATGGGAAACAACATGTATGCATAAAGGTTTCCTAACGCGGGTTGGAGTGCTCTCCACCAAGACCATACAAAATCCTCTGCCGTAAGGGGATCTCCATTTGACCATTTAGCATTGTTTCGTATTTTGAAAGTGTAAACGCGACCATCGTCACTTATTTCCCACGATTCAGCCATACCGGGTCTAGGTTGGAGAGTCTTTCGGTCTTTTAAAACAAGTCCCTCCATAAGTGTTGAGATTACATGGTGCTCTGGCACACCGGTTGCAATTTGGGGATCCAAACTTTGCGGTTCGGTACCATTTCCCCAATACAGAGTGCCACTCTGATTTCCTTTACTAACATTAGTTTCGTTTTCTCCACAACTCGATAATAAAAAAAGTGCTTGAATAATAATTACGTATTTGAAAAACATTTTTGAACAGGATAAGGCTGAGTTAAGAGTCTGACTGAATAGAGATTTATACATAGAAATACCTTTACAACGTGCTTTTCACAGATTATACGCAGTGCTTCAAATATATCTATCTTGTACAGAAAAAAATTCTGTTGCGGTTAACATATAAAACTCACATAATCGAACCAATGGTGGTTCTCTTTGGTGCTCTTGCAATGGTAAATTGCGAACCCCGCCAGGCCCGGAAGGGAGCAACGGTAGTTATTTCTCCATGTGCCGAGATGTTGCTGAGGAGAACCACTTTTAAATTTATTGGCCTAGAAATTAAAAAAGATGAGTCAAACAGTCCTTGCTAGAAAATGGCGGCCAAAAGCGTTTTCTGAACTCGTTGGTCAAGAGCATGTGTCCAGAGCATTGTCTAATGCTTTGGACAGCAACCGATTGCATCATGCTTATTTATTCAGCGGAACACGTGGGGTTGGGAAAACAACAATCGCGAGAATACTGGCAAAATGTTTGAATTGTGAGGTTGGAATATCATCCACCCCATGTGGAGAATGCATAAGCTGTATAGAGATTTCAAATGATAAATTTATTGACTTAATAGAGGTTGATGCCGCGTCTAGGACAGGTGTTGATGATATGAGAGATTTGCTCTCAAATGCTCAATATTTGCCAGCGCGCGGACGTTTCAAAGTGTATCTGATCGACGAGATTCACATGTTATCAAAAAGCAGTTTTGCTGCATTGCTTAAAACATTAGAAGAACCCCCAGAGCATGTTAAATTTTTGTTTGCTACAACTGATGACAAAAAGCTGCCTGTAACAATATTGTCTCGCTGTCTGCACTTTAGTTTAAGATCGATCTCTACGCCAAAAATAAAAATGCATTTAGAGCAGATATTGCAGAAAGAAACAATAAGTTTTTGTGAGCAAGCAATTTTTGCCATCGCAAAAGCCGCGGATGGGAGTATCAGAGACGGTCTTAGTCTATTAGATCAAGCTATTGGCATTGGCGATAGTGTCGTGGATGAGAATTCAGTTCAAATAATGTTGGGTAGTGTTGATAAATATTACCTCGTAGATATTTGTAGGCACATTGCAATGAATAATCCACAAGGCTTATTTGAATGCATTAATGCGATGTCGGAGACCTCACCAGATTATTATGATGCCTTAGATCAAATTATTGCAATTTTTTATGACATAGCAGTTATGCAAGCAATTCCTGAATCATCTCGGCATTCATCCATTGATGAGGATATATCTTCCATTGCAGAAAGATTTTCTAAAGAGGATATTCAATTGTTTTATCAGATATGTTTGTTAGGTAAAAGAGATCTCCATTTAAGCTCGGATGAGAGGATAGGATTTGAGATGATTATGTTGCGTTGTCTGAGTTTTAAACCCGCTGAATCGCCTTATACTTTATCAGAAAAAATAAATAGAAATTTGGATAAAAACAATGAGAGGATTGTTGCCTCACATGAAAAATTACCAGAGCACCAAGAGAAAGTCGATGAGCTTGATCCTGATTTGCAACTTACAAAGTCAACAAAGTCAAAACTAAGTTTTGACCAGTTTAACCCTGAAACATGGATTGATCTCTCAAGGCAGCTAAATCTGAAAACATCACTTGGAGAGATCGTTAACAATTGTGTTGTAGAGAAAATATTTGATAATTGCATTTACTTTAACATTTCCGAAGAATCTAACAGTTTATTAAATGATAATCATGAGAGAGAACTTACTAAAATTTTGTCAGATTATTTTAAAATGGATGTGTCTGTTAAAATTTCATCAAAAGCGCACTCGAGTGAGACTCCTAAATTAGCAAGTGACAGAGAACATCAAATGCAGGTCGAGGAGGCACTTGAAAATTTAAATAGTGATCCATCCATTAAGAAATTCAAAGATATATTTGATGGATCGGTAGACATAAAATCAGTACAACTAGAGAGTAAATAACATCATGGATATGAATGATCTGATGAAGCAAGCTCAAAAAATGCAGGAAAAAATGTCTAAATTACAAGATCAATCGCAAAATGTTGAAGTTCGAGGAGAGTCCGGAGCAGGACTTGTTTCTGTAATAATGACAGGGAGACATGATATTAAAAAAGTTCAAATCGATGATTCGATTTTGTCTGAAGATAAGGAATTTTTAGAGGATTTAGTTGCCGCAGCATTTAATGATGCTGTTAGAAAGGTAGAAGCCGAGACAAAATCTATGATGAGTTCGCTGACTGGTGGGATTAAAATGCCCCCAGGATTCAAATTTCCTTTTTAGTTTGGTATTCGAATATATGCAAGAGCATATTTTAAGTAAGCTAGTTGATGATCTAGCCAGATTTCCTGGGATCGGAAAGAAGACCTCTCAAAGAATGGCGATTCATCTATTGAATAAGGATCGGAAAGGCGCAGAAGAAATTTCAGCGTCGATACAAGAGGCGCTAAGTAAAGTAAGAAAATGTGGCAGATGCAGAGCACTTACTGAATTTGATATTTGCAGTATCTGCCAGAGTGAGAAAAGATCTAAATCAAAGATTTGTGTTGTCGAAAATCTACAAGATTTGTATGCGATTGAACAGGGAGGAAGTTTCAGGGGAAGATACTTTGTTCTGTATGGACATTTATCTCCTATAGATGGCATAAGTGCTGATGATTTAGGGATTGATTTGTTAATTGATCAGTTATCAAATGGCGAGGTTCAAGAAATTATCATAGCTACTAACCTTACTGTTGAGGGACAAGCAACTGCATATTTTATCGCCGAGAAAGCGAGATCACTTGACATTACTGTTTCCAGGATAGCTCATGGCGTTCCGGTTGGTGGAGAGTTGGAGTATCTTGATGGCAACACTCTTAATTTAGCAATAGAGACAAGGCAAGGTTTTTAGTTGATAGTTTGGGTCGATTCTGAATCTTCGCTCTTGGAAACCTTCGATAAATTAATAGAAACCTCAGTCATTGGTCTAGACACCGAATTTATAAGAACGAATACGTTTTTTCCAAAATTAGCTTTATTGCAGATTTCAGATGGTAATGATGCATGGTTAATTGACGTTTTATCAATTAATGATTTATCAGTTTTCAGCCGATTTTTTGAATCTTCAGAAACAAAATTTGTTTTGCATTCCTGTGCAGAGGATTTAGAGGTTTTAAAACACTCCCTCGGATTAAAGTTGGACAATATATTTGATACTCAAGTGGCAGCTAACTTCTTAGATATTGGTTACTGCATCGGGTATGGTAATTTGGTTCAGACTTTATTAAATATCAGTTTGGAAAAATCTATGACAAGATCCGATTGGATGAAAAGACCGCTGTCTGCGGGGCAAACGAGATATGCGGCTCAAGATGTGATTCACCTACCAAAATTATATTATATTTTAACGAAGTTACTACTGAAATCTGAAAGGCTATATTTCTTTGAAGAAGAAATGCGTTATCTAATTAAACTCAGTTATCAAGAAAATCAAAAGTTAAAGTATTACCAAAAAGTCAAGGGTATATGGAAACTGAGTTCTTTAGAGTTAGACAGATTATGCAACCTATGTCTGTGGAGAGAGACTCAAGCTGAAATCAGCGATATTCCAAGGGCAAGAGTCATAGATGATAAGGTCCTTTTCATGCTTTCAATAAAAAATCCAAAGAGTATCGACGATTTGTCAAATCTAGATTTCATGCAAGGAAATAAAATAAAAAAATATGGTTTTGCGATCCTAGATGCTGTTAAAAAGGATCAAGCTGTAAAGTTAGATCCTCCGAATAAACCCCTCAAGAGCGGGCAGAGGAAGTTGTTTAAGAGTATCAAGACTGAAATAATGTCTTTGGCAGCATCAATCAATATGTCTCCTTCGTTTTTATGCAATAAAAAGGAAATAGAGACTATTGTGCGTAAAATTGAGTCATCAGATAATGAATATGAAAAAATTTTTAGAGCATCATGGAGGTATACTCTTCTCAAGGACCTAATAGAACGATACAAACTAAATTATCAAGCTAATCATTAGGAATATAGTGGATAGATTTTGGGAAAATAAGACTCTTGATGAACTCAATCATGGTGAGTGGGAGGCACTTTGTGACGGATGCGGGAAATGCTGCCTAATAAAACTTCAAGATGATCAAGACGACAGCGTAATGTATACAAATATCATTTGTAAGAACTATAACATAAAAGAATCCAAATGCAGCGATTACAAGAACCGTCGATCGAAAGTGATTGACTGTGTCTCTGTAACTTCACAAAATATTCAAGATTTTGATTGGTTACCCGAATCGTGCGCGTATCGTTTACGTGCAAGGGGTAGGTCGTTGCCACATTGGCATCATCTGGTTAGTGGTGATAAGAGTGCTGTTCATCGTTTAGGTCACTCAGTCAAGGGAAGAGTTTTTCTAGAGGGGCTTGTCGACTCTGAAGAACTCGAAACTATGATAGTAAAGTGGGTGCAGGTTTGATTAGTGTAAATTATATTTTATCGTGCTTTGTTTATTTGCTCGGTGCCTCTTTTCTCATTGTTGGAGTGAGAATTTTATTTTTGCAGTCAAGTAAGAGATATTTTCGTGATCTTTTTATGATTATTCTTGCTGTAGTTTTATTAACACCAATCAACGCATATGTTGGCGAGCAATATTACGCTCCTGCTATTTTTATAAGTTTCTATGAAGGTATTTTCTTATCTGGCGACTATGGGTTTCAGCGAGGGGCTGCACCAATATTAGCTATACTTCTAATTGTCTTGTGTTTATACCATGTGACATGGGCTGTAAAATTTGTCTTTGTAAAGCTTAGAAAAGGTAGTTGATTTTCTTTTGATTACGGTGGAACTGTTGGCATTGTATAATTCCCAAACTAAAATAGCTCACAACAAAAATTGGATATGAATTATGAAATTTAAAGGCACAAAAAATTATGTGGCAACCGATGAGCTTCAAATGGCAGTCAATGCAGCTGTTACACTTGAAAAGCCTCTGTTAATTAAAGGAGAACCAGGGACAGGGAAGACACTCCTTGCGGAAGAAGTCGCGAAATCTCTTAAAAAAAGGTTAATTTCATGGCACATAAAATCAACAACGAAAGCGCAACAAGGCTTATATGAGTATGATGCGGTCTCAAGGTTACGAGATTCTCAGTTAGGAGATGATAAAGTCCATGACATTAGAAACTACATAGATAGGGGTAAGCTTTGGGATGCTTTTACCGCTGATGAGCAGGTTGTGCTCTTGATCGATGAGATTGACAAAGCTGACATTGAATTTCCAAATGATCTTCTTCTCGAGCTCGATCGAATGGAGTTTTTTGTTTACGAGACAGGTGAAACTGTTAAGGCAATACAAAGACCTATCGTAATTATCACTAGTAATAATGAGAAAGAATTGCCTGATGCATTTCTACGGCGATGTTTTTTTCATTACATAAATTTTCCAGATCGCATGACGATGCAAAAAATCATTAACGTTCATTTCCCAAAAATTAAGAAAAAACTTGTAGATAATGCGATGGATATATTTTTTGATGTCCGGAAGATACCGGGACTCAAAAAGAAACCCTCCACTAGTGAGCTCGTAGATTGGCTTAAACTTATTATGTCGGATGATATACCAGAGGATATTTTGACGAATAGGGATCCGACCAAGGCAATCCCACCGCTATATGGTGCGCTTCTTAAAAATGAGCAAGATGTTCACCTACTTGAAAGATTGGCATTCATGACAAGAAGAGAACATGGATAGCTGAATGCTTATTAATTTTTTCTACACGCTAAAAAAGTCGAGGGTTCCCGTTTCTATTAAAGAACTACTCGATTTACTTAAAGCCATGGAACACAATTTTGCTTTTGGCTCAATTGATGATTTTTACCTACTCGCACGAACATGCTTGATAAAAGACGAAAAGTTTTATGATCGATTCGATAAGGCTTTCGGTGCTTACTTTAAAAATTTGGAAAATATTGATGGGATTATTGAGGCACTTTTGCCTGAAGATTGGCTTCGTAAAGAGTTTGAGAAACATTTTACTGACGAAGAGAAAGCAAAAGTAGAGAGTCTCGGTGGTTTGGAGAAAATAATAGAAGAATTTAAAAAGCGTCTAGAAGAGCAGAAAGGCAGACATCAAGGTGGAAATAAATGGATTGGTACAAATGGCACATCACCTTTTGGTCACGGAGGATACAATCCTGAGGGCATTCGTATCGGAGGGCCGGGTGGCAAGGGCTCTGCTGTCAAAGTTTGGGATCAGAGGCAATATCAAGATTTAGATGACTCAGTACAAATTGGTACTCGTAATATCAAGATAGCATTGAGGAGGCTTAGAAAATTCGCAAGAGAAGGAGCTGCAGATCAACTAGATCTTGAAGACACAATCAGAAGCACCGCAAGAAATGCAGGTCTACTTGATATAAAGCTTGTTCCAGAAAAGCATAATGCAGTTAAAGTTTTAATATTTTTTGATGTGGGTGGATCGATGGATCCGTACGTGCGTCTTTGTGAAGAACTTTTTTCCGCCGCCAAAACCGAATTCAAACATTTAGAATACTTCTATTTCCATAATTGTCTTTATGATTATGTTTGGAAAAATAACCGAAGAAGGAATGAGGAAAAGATTGCAACCAATGAGATTATCAATAAGTACTCGACAGACTACAAAGTTATTTTTGTAGGAGATGCATCGATGGCGCCATACGAAATAACAAGCTCAGGTGGAAGCATTGAGTATAATAATGATGAATCTGGAGCAGTTTGGATGGACCGAATGGTGACTAACTATGACAAGCTAATATGGGTAAATCCAGTACAAGAAAAGTATTGGGATTATACTCCTTCAATTCTCATGCTGAAGGAAATTACTGAAGATAAGATGTTCCCATTGACACTAAAAGGCCTCGAGTCTGGAATGAGTGCCCTTTCAAAGTAACAAAAGGGATAAAAATGTTAGTAAGTGAAGCAATAAGAAAAGGTCGAAAAAAAATTGGAGTTGCCGCAGATACTCCGTCTTTGTTGGCGAATTCTGTCCTTCAACTATGGACAAATGCTGTCTCTGACTCAGCAAGTGTTCCAGCTTTTACGTGTTTAGGCCAAACATTAAGTTACGGAGAGACTGATCAGTTAGCAAGAAGGGTAGCTACGTTTTTTCAGAAGGAGCTAAAACTTAAGCCGGGAGATAGGATAGCAGTTCAACTACCGAATATAATTCAATACCCGGTGGTTGTAATCGCCGCTTTAAAGCTTGGATTAATTATTGTAAACGTAAATCCAATGTACTCCACTCGAGAGATAGTTCATCAATTTAATGATGCAAATGTCAAGACTGTGGTTGTTCTTGATCAGTTTTATGAAACTGTGAAAAATGCAGCGCCTGAGACTAATATTAAGAATATTATTGTAACAAGACCCATTGATTTACTACCAAGTGTAAAGCAACAGTTTTTGACGCTAGCAATGAAAGCACTAGGTAAACGATCAGTAATAAGAGATAAAAATGTTATTTGGTTCAAGACATTACTTAAATCTGGAGCGAGCTATAGTACTTATCGATCCTCTATTGACGATGTGTTTGCACTGCAGTACACGGGTGGCACAACTGGCGTTTCGAAAGGCGTGAAATTAACCCAAAAGAGTTTGCTTGCAAACGTGGCTCAATGCTTAGATGTGATAAAAATAAATAACGATTTTTTGTACTGTAGCACCACAATATCACCATTACCCCTCTATCACATTTATGCATATGCGCTGTGCTTCGGTATTTTACCTGCTATAAGAGGGCATTCAGTATTGATTCCCGATCCAAGAAATACAGCTTCATTTGTTAAGGTATTGAAAAAAAATAAGTTCGACATATTTTGTGGATTGAATTCACTATTTGTCTCGTTGCTAGAGTATCCTGAATTTAAAAAGATAGATTTTTCAAAACTAAAAATTACCTTGTCAGGTGGAATGGCATTGATGCCCGCGGTAGCTGATCAGTGGGCACAAGTCACCGGATGTCAAATTAGTGAGGGATATGGGATGACCGAAGCGTCACCAGTAATTTCAATGAATCCTTCGGGATTTCAAAAAATCGGATCTGCTGGAATTCCAGTTGCAGGAACCGAAGTTAAAGTAATCGACGAGAGTGGAGCGTTTAAAGCGGTGGATCACGAGGGTGAGCTCTGTATAAAAGGTCCTCAGATGATGGATGGATATTGGAATGATGAAGAGAAAACATCAAAAACAATAATTGATGGTTGGTTGCATACTGGGGATATCGTAAAAGTCGATAAAGATGGATTTATTACTATTGTAGACAGATTGAAGGATATGATAATCGTGTCGGGCTTCAACGTCTATCCTACTGAACTAGAGCAAACTTTGACTTCTCACCCAATGATTGCCCAGTGTGCGGCAATCGGAGTCAAGGATCGAAAGTCTGGCGAAGTTGTGAAAATGTTTGTAGTCAAATCAGACGAATCACTGACTGAAAAGGAGGTAAGAGATTTTTGTAAAGAGAATATGGCTCCATACAAAGTTCCGAAAACAATAGAGTTTCGAGCTTCACTACCTATGTCTAATGTAGGTAAAGTCCTTAGAAAAGAACTCCAGTAAAAAAAAATTTTAGTCCAAGATCATACGTTCATAATCTGTAAAAAACGCATAGTAGCCCAACAGTCGTAAGCACAAATGTGTAAGGTAGCGCCATTATTACCATACGCATGTACGAAAGCCTTATTAATGGTGCTAACGCTGAAGTAAGTAAGAAAAGAAAAGCCGCCTGTCCGTTCGGTGTCGCCACACTTGGCAAGTTAGTTCCTGTGTTTATTGATACCACTAATTTGTCAAAATGTTCCCTGGAAATTAAACCAGAATCAAAAACACTCTTCACTTCGTTTATGTAGACAGTTGCGACAAATACATTATCGCTTATTGCAGACAAGACGCCATTTGCTAAGAAAAACATTCCCGGTTGAATGCTTTCATCTTTTGTTAAAACCCATTCAATCACCGGAGAAAATAGGTGTTGTTCATGTATCACCGCTACAATCGCGAAAAAAACTACGAGCAAAGCGGTAAACGGAAGAGCTTCTTCAAAAGCATGGCCTAGCTTATGTTCCTCAATTACTCCATTTGATGCGGTTAATAAAATAATCACCATTAGACCGATCAATCCTACCGCAGCCCAATGAAAAGCAAGGCCTAAGATTAATATTATCGCTACAACGACTTGTACAATTAATGCTGCGATATCCGAGACAGTCCGCTTTGATGATTCATAATTGCTTGAAGCTTGCAGAACTTCTCTAACTTTTATTGGTAGGGAAGATCCGTATCCAAATATTTTAAGTCTCTCAAGTGCCAGGCAAGTGAGTAGGCCAAACACTAGAACGGGCATAGTCACTGGAGACATTCTGATAAAAAACTCTATAAAGTCCCATCCAGCACGCTCTGCAATGAGTAAATTTTGTGGTTCACCTACCGTTGTGCATACACCTCCAAGTGCTGTTCCAACAGCACCATGCATAATTAAGCTGCGTAGAAACGCTCTAAAACCTTCGAGATCTTCTGCATTTTCTGCTTTTATTGTGTCGTCAGTGGTATGATCATGCCCATCATCTGAAAATTCTTTTCCTGATGCCACTTTGTGATAGACCGAGAAGAAACCCACCGAGATAGTAATCAAAACCGCCGTCACCGTGAGTGCGTCCAGAAATGCTGATAGAAACGCAGCAGAGAAACTAAATAAGAATGATAGAAGCATTTTTGATTTAACACTTATCAGGATCTTCGTAAAAACGAAAAGAAGCATATCTCTCATGAAATAAATGCCTGCGACCATGAACATCAGCAAGAGTATTACCTGCAAATTTGCCTCAACCTCATGATAAACCGAGTCAGGTGACGCCATTCCCAGAGCGATAGCCTCTATTGCTAACAAGCCACCCGGTTGAAGAGGGTAACATTTTAATGCCATCGCAAGAGTAAAAATGAATTCCAGGATTAAAGCCCACCCGGCTATCACAGGACCTGCTGTGAAAAGTATAATTGGGTTGGCAATCAAGAAAATTAAAACGAGTTTCTTGTACCAATCTGGGGATGCGCCTAAAAAATTTGATGTAAATGCTTGAGTTAGTGAACTGTTCATATTCTCTCTCAGTTAGTTATAAGTCTAAATCCCAAAAAAAGATTACGGCTGGAACCTTGATTTAGTTGCTATAATATCACCAAATTAGAAGATGTTAATCTATGCTAACTTTGTTGCCTGACGAATTCCATTCAAACCCAAGTTACGTTGGATCCAAAAAAAAGTGGATTTTCTTGGTTTGTCAGGATAAGTTTATTCTAAATCGAGATTATTACCTTCATGATTGGGTTGCTCTTGATGATAAGACTGCTCAATCATTCAAAGCATTTCGTGACTTCAAGTTATGTATTGGTCAATACAAGGGTATTGATTGTGAAGTATGGAATTTAAAAAATGTTGAAATACAGCTTGATAATTTTATGCTAGTTGACTTACGTGAGGTTTTAATTTCATGTAACGCATTAAGTTTTTCGGCGGTTTGCAGATCTTCACAGATTGTTTCATGGTATAAAACCAATAAATTTTGTGGCTGTTGTGGTAAGAAGAATACGATTTCGTCGACTGAGCACTGTTTCTTATGCAGTCATTGTAATTTAACAAATTATCCAAAAATATCACCTTGCATTATTGTCGTGGTAATCAATGAAGACAAATGTTTGTTAGCCCGACAGCCAAGCTGGCCAAAAGGGATGTATAGTGCACTAGCAGGTTTTATCGAAGCGGGTGAAAGTGCTGAGGAGGCAATTAGACGAGAAATAATCGAAGAAGTGGGTATTTCAGTCTCTGACATGCATTATTTCGGTAGTCAAAGTTGGCCGTTTCCAGGTCAACTTATGTTGGGATACATTGCGTATGCAAAATCTAATAAACTGACTATAAATAACCAAGAAATTTCCGACGCAAATTGGTTTAAATATGATCAGCTACCGGCTGGCATACCACCATCAACAATTATGTCAGGTAAGCTAATTAGGTATGCTGTGTCAAAAATGGCAGGGAAAAATGAAAGTTGATTGATGTATATTGAAAATAACTTGATGTAGGATGTGAACATGGAATTTTTAGTTGAATATGGAATGTTTTTAGCAAAGGCTGTGACTATTATTGCCTCCTTTGGAGCAGTTTTAGTAATGGTCGTCTCTGCCAGTCACAGAAAAGTAGCTGTTGATGATAAAGGAGAGCTCACGATAACAGCTTTGAATGATGATTATGAAAAAACTAAGAACAAGTTAACGTTAGCCACACTGGATGATGCAGAAAAAAAGGTTGAGCAAAAAAAGATAAAGGCCCAGACAAAGCTCGCAGCGAATAAAAATAAGCGCATAAAAAAACGAGTTTTTGTTGTGAATTTCAACGGAGATTTAGCTGCAACTGAAGTGGATAATTTGAGGGAAGAGATAACGGCAATATTATCTATTGCTAGTAAGAGGGATGAGGTTGTTGTAAGGCTAGAGAGCAGTGGCGGCATGGTTCAAAGTTATGGATTAGCAAGCAGTCAATTAGATCGTATTCGCAAAGAAAAGATAAAGCTTACAGTATGTGTGGACAAAGTAGCTGCAAGTGGAGGCTATATGATGGCTTGTGTGGGAGATAAAATTCTTGCGGCGCCCTTCGCAATAATTGGTTCAATAGGTGTTGTCGCACAGATGCCAAATTTCAACAGATTTTTGAAGAAGCATAATGTTGACTTTGAGCTTCTTACCGCGGGAGAGCACAAAAGAACTCTGACAATGTTCGGAAAGAATACAGAAAAAGGAAGACAAAAATTTATTCAAGAATTAAATGATATACATGAATTATTTAAAGATTATGTTTCTAATAGAAGATCAAAAATTGATATAGATACGATTGCCTCTGGAGAGGTATGGTTCGGCAGTAAGGCTAAGGATCTGTCCTTGATTGATGAAATTTCAACCAGTGATGAATATTTGTCAGCGTGCATTCGCACTGCAAAAGTTTTTGAAGTTGTACTAGTTAAGAAAAAGACGGTTTTTCAGCGCATAGGAAATTCGGTTGAGACGTCGATGACACGAATTGGTGAAAAAATTTGGTCAAAATTTACTAATCCCAGCGATTTTTAATAATGATATCATTCAATGCTTGTATCGTAATGACTTCAAGACTTTAGATAGGACACTAAAAAATGACTGAAAAAAATGACAAAGAAAACAGCGATTCCAAAGTTGATGCTGTTGCGGCTGTTGCAGTGTTGCTTATTTTACTGACGACGGTGGTCTTTTGGCTATCAGAATTTTAGACTCTGTTTGATTCAAACATTAACTGTAAAAAAATATCAACATGGACTTAAACAAGCAATCTGTTCAGAAACGACTGGTTCGTGAGCACCTTGAGAATATTAAGTTTTCACAATCAGATCGTGTGGCTAGTTCGCCCGAATTGGAACATAACATTGAGACTGCATTGAAAAAAAATAATGCGGTGCTCATAGCGCATTACTACACTGATCCTAAAATTCAAGAGCTTGCAGAAAAAACTGGAGGTATTGTTTCCGATTCACTGGAGATGGCAAGGTTTGGTGCTTCACATAGGGCAGACAACTTAATAGTTGCCGGGGTTCGTTTTATGGGAGAAACAGCCAAGATACTGA
>CABZOI010000009.1 GCA_902527245.1 uncultured SAR92 cluster bacterium
CAGTGTTGTCATTGCATATGAATTTAGATTTTCGATTATTTTATACATTAATGAAGATATATTTTTGAAGTTTTCAATGTTTGAGGCAATTTTAAGTTAAATGGTATGTCCAATGCGATAAAAGGATATTTGAACTAGGTGTGGATATTTTTAGCTTTTCAGATAGGTACAATTTTGATGAATCATAATACAATTGTCATAAACTCTTTGCCCCTTGGATTTGAAATGCCAAAAGACAAGTATCTCACATGTGCTCTCTACAAGTTTGCAACGCTCTCTAAATATCAGGAAATGCGTGAGCCACTGCGGAAGAAAATGAAGTCTTGTAATGTGTTTGGAACGATTCTGTTAGCAAACGAAGGCATAAATGGAACAATATCTGGAAATTCTGAAGATGTTATTTCTGTTGTTGATTGGTTGGAGGATAACGAAGATATAGGGAAATTAGAAATAAAACGGTCATACTCTGATGAAATACCGTTCTATCGGACAAAAGTAAAGTTAAAAAAAGAGATTGTGACAATGGGAATTGAAGACCTGGATCCATCAAAAAGTGCAGGCCAGTACGTCGAGCCTGAAGAGTGGAATAAACTTATATCTAATCCCAATGTATTGATTATTGATACCCGTAATGAATACGAAGTTTCCATTGGGACATTTGTAAATTCAGTGAATCCGGGATTATCCTCTTTTAGAGATTTTCCCGATTGGGCGACCGATAATCTCAGTAAGGATAAAAATAAAAAAATAGCCATGTTTTGTACGGGTGGCATTAGGTGTGAAAAATCCACTGCTCTTCTTCGTGAAAGAGGTTTTGATGAGGTTTATCATTTGAAGGGAGGAATATTAAATTATCTTGCAGAAGTGCCCGAGAAAGATAGTTTATGGAGGGGTGAATGCTTTGTTTTTGATAACAGAGTGGCTGTAGATCATGACTTGAATAAGGGTTCATATGATCAGTGTCATGCATGTCGACGTCCAATAACAGAAGATAATAAAAAGTCACAAAGATATGTGAGAGGTGTTTCTTGTGAGTTTTGTTTTTCGGAAGTCACGGATCAGAGAAAGTTACAATTTGCTGAGAGACAAAAACAAATCGATTTAGCCAAAGGGCGAGGTGAGCAGCATATTGGTCAGGATGTCTCAAAAGTAAATTATGAGCGTCGTCTGAAAAAGCAATCAAGGATGTTTCAGGGCGAATGAAGATAAATCCAAAAGCTAAACTTTGGTTGGTAATTTCGGTTGCCACAATCTTACTTCTTGTTGGCTTAACAATCACTATGGACAACAGGCGCACAAATCTTTGGTTATCAGAATTTCCAAGTCAAACTATCTATCAGTTTCCACCTAACTTTTTATGGGGAGCAGCATCCGCAGCTCAACATGTAGAAACTCAACAAAATACTGATTGGACAGCCTTTGAATTAGATGCAGTTGAGAATGGAAGAAGTGGAACAGGTGAATTGCCTGGTGTTGCGTTATCAGGACACATTAAAGATATTGATAAGTATAGTGCGGTGGTTAGGACAAAGAAAACAAATTACGATGAGATGTTTGATGTTGACCTCAGTTTAGCTAAAGCTATGGGTCATAACGCATATCGCTTTTCGATTTCTTGGGCGAGATTATTTCCACACCAGGACATGTTATCTCCAGATCCTGCTGGAGTCGATTATTATCGCAATATCTTGGCTTCATTAAAAAAACACAAAATTACACCGATCGTTTCTTTGTTTCATTTTTCAACGCCAGAGTGGTTCTGGTTTGAAAAGAATGGCAAGAGAGGTTGGGAACGAGACGATGCTATAGAATTATTCTCGAAATTCGTGTCCTCGGTCGTAGAGAATTATGGCACCGAAATCAGTCATTGGTGTACCTTAAATGAGCCGATGACTTATATTTTTAATGGTTATATGCAAGGTATTTTCCCTCCACTTGAGCAGAGATCAATTAATGAAATTGGACCGGTTGTTGAGAGTTTGCTTCGCGCACATGGCGCTGCATATAAAATAATCAAGTCGCACGATGAACTTCATAATACAAAGCACTCTGTTGGTATTGCGAAGCACACTAGAGCTTTCGAGCCATTAAGAAACTGGAATTTAATGGATCGATTGGCTGCTAAACAAGTCGAGAATGCATTTATATGGGATTTTCTTGATGCGCTTCAAACTGGTGTTCTAACGATATCTAATACAAATTATAAAGTAGAAATTCCAGAGGTTATCAACACACAAGATTATATTGGCATTAATTATTATGGGAGATATTTTGTTAAAACACGATTTTCTGATTTGGCTAATCCAGAAATCTTATTTAATGACCCAACTAATGCAGATCAAATGATTAGCGACCTGGGTTGGTCGATATATCCCCATGGTTTCTATCAAGTTCTAACGGATACTCATCAGCGCTATGACAAACCAATCTATATTCTAGAGAGTGGAATGGCTGATTCGGAGATGAATGATCTTAGACGTCAAGCATTTTTGGTATCTCATTTAGTTGAGTTATGGAATGCAATCGAGTTCGGAGGTGCAGACATAAGAGGATACATTCATTGGTCTTTGACCGACAATTTTGAGTGGGCAGAGGGCTTTAGCGCACGATTTGGTTTGATTAAAATTGACTATGAAAATAATTTTAGAAGGGAACCTAGAGTTAGCGCTGGAGTCTATTCTAAGATCATAGAGGAAAATGCGGTTTCAAGTGAATTATTTGAAAAATACGCAAAAAAAAAATGGAAGCGATTCTGTTATGTGAAAGTTGAGTCACAAACGTTAGAGGACAGTCGAATTGGGATCACAACGAAAAACTAAAGAGCAATTAAGAGATTGGTTGAATCTAGTTGAGGAGGAAACACTAGAGCCTGATATGCCAATTATCGACCCTCATCATCATTTGTGGAAAAGGAATCGCCCTTATGTAATTGATGATTTATGGGAGGATACAAAATCCGGGCATAATATCGTGGGTACTATTTTTGTTGAGTGCAGCGCGGAGTATAGGGATTCAGGTCCACAATCACTTAAACCAGTTGGAGAAACTGAATTTGTGATTAGTCAGGCTAAGTTATCAAATAAAAAATCATCACGAGGCCAACCTCCAATTCTTGGATGTGTTAGTCACGCTAACTTAATGCTTGGTGAAAAAGTACAAGACGTATTAGAGGAACATTTATCATGTGCTCCAAAGGGATTTTTAAAAGGAATTCGTCACTCTGTTGCTTACTATCCATTCCCGCCCAAGGTGGGTCGATATACGGGTAGGTTACCTGGATTGATGAATAGGCCAGATTTTAGAGAGGGATTTTCAATGTTGGCAAAATTCCAATTAAGTTTTGACGCATGGTTAGTCCACACTCAAATCACTGAGTTGACTGACTTAGCGAGAAAATTTCCTGAAACAACAATTATATTCGATCATTTTGGAGGGCCTTTAGGTATTGGATCATTTTCAGGACGACAAACGGAAATATTTCCACTTTGGAAGAAACATGTCACCGAATTGTCAAAATGTGAAAATGTATATGCAAAGTTAGGTGGTTTGGCAATGCCACTCAACGGTTGGGGTTGGGATTTAAGAGAACGACCTGCGAATTCGGATGAAATCGTTACTTTGCATAAAGATTACTACTTAACTATGATTGATCTTTTTGGGCCGAACAGATGCATGTTTGAGAGTAATTTTCCAGTTGATAAATTTTCTGTTTCATACAACATTTTATGGAACGCGCTAAAAAAAATAGCGGAACCATTTTCAATTGAGGAAAAGTCGTGCTTATTTAAAGAGACGGCATCTAAGGTTTATAAAATTTAAAAGGACTCTTACGTATGAAAATTTTAGATGGTGGAATGGGAATTTATTTGAGGGAGAGCGGTGCACCTTTTAAACAACCTGAGTGGTCTGCTCTTGCCTTGATAGAGGCACCTGAGACAGTAAAAAATGCTCATCTTGCTTATGCAGATGCTGGTGCAGACATTATCACTACGAATTCATATGCGCTTGTACCATTCCATATAGGTGAAAAAAGATTTTATAAGGACGGTCCAAAATTATTGGCGAGAGCCGGAAAGTTAGCTGCGGATGTCAGAGAAGAGTCAAATAATGGTTTAATTGTAGCATCAAGTATCCCTCCTGTTTTTGGTTCTTATGAACCTGAAAAGTTTAGACCAGATGATGCGGTTCATTTACTTAATATGTTTAAAGAGAATCTTGTGGAATTTTCGGATGTGATACTTGCTGAGACTGTGTCCTCCATACAGGAAGCAGAGGCCATACAAGCAATATTTTGTGGAGTCGATCAGCCTCTGTGGATTAGTTTTTCCTTAAAAGACGAGATCAATGCTGAGGAACCATTGCTTAGGTCTGGCGAGGTCCTCGAGCATGCGATTTCAAGCTTAATGGCTAAAAATATCGAGGCGGTTCTTATTAACTGTAATCAACCTGAGGTCATGAAGTCTGCCTTGAGAGTTGCCAAAAAGATACTCCCGAGTAACAAAGAATTGGGAGTTTATGCAAATGCATTTCAATCCACTTACAATGAAAAAAAAGCGAATTCAGGCCACTCTGAGTTGCGTGATGATTTATCTCCTCGCGAATATTTTAATTATGCTGAATTATGGAAATCCTTGGGAGCGACTATAATTGGCGGATGTTGCGGTATCGGTGTTCAACACATATCTGAACTTAAAAAACTTAAGGTTTGAGGATACTAAAGAAAGAAGTTCGTCGTGACTAAATTCTCTTATATTTCTGAACGACTGTATCCCCCGGTACTGAAGTAGACGTTACTAGTAGATTATCCTTGTTTACCTCGTATGTTCGGGTTTTTATCTCACCAATGTTATTTTCACTTGAGCTATTAGTTATTTTTTCTCTTACCTTTTCTGGAGGTTCGATTCCAGTGCCTGAGAGTATATATTTCGTATTTTTTGACCCATAGCCAAAATTTGAGATAAAAAGTTCACCAAAGTTAAATTGCTTTTGAATATCCGAGCCCGATCGTACTCGAGTAAGTTCGATGAATTGTGATCCTCCAATCATCTTTATTTGTGAAACAATATTAGGATCTAAATCAGTTGTTTCCAGTTGCCATAATCCATCATAGGGAGAGCTCTGTGTTGAAATGGTTTTCCAATCCTCAATCATGTCCAAGATGCGTCCGTCCTCCGAAACTAAGCCAGTCAAAGACTGAGTAAATCCCGTTTCAGTTTGAGTAATAGATAAATCGAATTCGAAACCACTGACTGAGCCATTATGATTGAATAGGGGAGTTTCGGTCATAATGCCATCTTTCCATTCAGCAATACCTGCTCCAACATCCACGCCAATACTAGGGTGCATGAATGCAAACATATATCTTTCATTTGAATAGATTTTTAATTGATTCCGAATCTCTGTCGTCACTTTATCATTTTCAGTAATTTGAACTTTTTGAAGCTTGTATGAACCGTCCGGAAACAAGCTTGTCTCTATTTTGTTTAGTGAGTCTCCACAGCCAATAAGGTTTATCAATAAACCAATCAGTAACAGATATTTCATATCATTAAGAATTCTTTATTTACGTAATTTGGTACCAGTGGTCGGACTCGAACCGACACGCTTTTAAGGGCGCGGGATTTTGAATCCCGTGTGTCTACCAATTCCACCACACTGGCATATTTTGGCTAGTATAACAGTCAAAATTATTCACTTGAAATTCTAGAGTGTAATTTAACCAGAAATATTCAATTTCTTCGAATAGTCTGCTTTAATCGATTTTCATCAGGCCTAGAGAAAATACATATGCATTTAAAACTTTTTGACTATTTATTGCCGGAGGAATTAATTGCAAGATTTCCTTTAGATGATAGATCAGCGAGCTCAATGATGGTTTTGAATGAAACTGGAAAGATTTCACACAGAAAGTTCCCAGACTTGATGAATTATTTAAAAGAGGGAGATTTGTTAGTCTTTAATAACACGAGAGTCATCCCTGCGAGATTGTTTGGAAAGAAAGACTCGGGTGGGATGGTTGAGATATTGATTGAGAGAACTGTAGATGAAAATTTAGCTTGGGCAATGGTACGAAGTAATAAAAAAATGAAAATGAGGACTAAGATAAATTTTGTAAATCATAGTTATGCTGATGTGATTGACTGCAGAGACGGCCTGTTTTTATTATCGTTCAGTCAAAAAGTTTCCATCATCATGGATCTTATAGGACAAACTCCAATACCCCCATATTTGAACCGAGATGCGGAGCGAATTGATTCAGAGAGATATCAAACTGTATATGCTTCTGCACCGGGCGCTATTGCTGCACCCACAGCAGGGCTCCATTTTGATGAGCCCTTGTTGAATCGTCTGAAAAATAAAGGAATCAATTCTTGTTTTGTAACTTTACATGTTGGGTTGGGTACCTTTAAGCCAGTAAAAGTAGACAACATAAAAGAGCACTCTATGCATTCGGAATGGATATCGGTGAGTAAAAAAACATGTGACATGATTACAGAAACAAAGAAAAATGGAGGCCAAGTAGTTGCTGTTGGAACAACAAGTCTTCGTTCACTTGAAACTATCGCCATAAAGCCTGACCTTGAGCCATTCCAAGGAGATACCGATATTTTCATTTGTCCTGGATATGAATTTAAGCTGGTAGACGCACTCATAACAAATTTTCATTTACCGAAATCAACATTACTGATGTTGGTTTGTGCTTTTGCCGGCTATAGCCAAATAATGGATGCTTATAAAGAGGCGATAAATAAAAAATATCGTTTTTATAGTTATGGTGATGCTATGTTTTTGAATAAAAACATTGATGCTAAATTTGATTTACCAGGATTGTAACACTAGATGAAATTTAAACTTCTAAAATATGATGATAAAGCAAGAACTGGAATAATCTCCTTCAAGCGGGGTTTAATCAGAACGCCAGCTTTTATGCCTGTTGGAACATATGGCACAGTTAAAACATTAACGCCAGTTGATATAAAAAAAACAGGTGCCGATATTATTTTGGGAAATACATTTCACTTAATGTTGAGGCCGGGCGTTGAGATAATTCGAGAGCATGGAACCTTGCATGATTTTATGAAATGGCAAGGTCCAATTTTAACTGACTCGGGAGGATTTCAGGTTTTTAGTCTCGGCAAGATGAGGAAGATAACTGAAGAAGGGGTAACCTTCAGATCACCGATTGATGGAAGCGAAATATTTCTCAATCCTGAAAAATCAATAGAAGTTCAGAAAGCTTTGGGTAGCGATATTGTAATGATTTTTGATGATTGCACTCCTTATCCTGCTACTAAAGATCAGGCATATGATTCAATGAAATTATCTCTTAGATGGGCGGAGAGAAGTAAATCTGCATTTACTAAAAACTCATCAGCTCTGTTTGGAATTATTCAGGGCGGCATGTATTCAGATCTTCGACAGGAATCTATGCGAGAACTGGTTGATATAGGTTTTGACGGTTATGCAATCGGAGGTTTATCTGTTGGTGAACCAAAACTAGAAATGTTAGAAGTTTTAGATAATATAGGATCAGAAATGCCAGAGGATAAACCTCGATATTTGATGGGAGTGGGGAAGCCTGAAGATATTGTTAATGCTGTGCAGAGGGGCATAGATATGTTCGATTGTGTCATGCCAACAAGAAATGCAAGAAATGGCCATCTTTTTACAAGTCAAGGTGTTATTCGTATTAGAAACTCTGCTTATAAAAGTGATTTAAGTCCTCTTGATCCGGAATGTGAGTGTTATACATGTAAGAATTTCACGAGATCTTATTTACACCACCTTGAAAAGTGTAACGAAATATTGGGGCTGCAGCTTAATACGATTCACAATATAACGTTTTATCAAAATCTAATGTCCCAAATACGAAATGCGATTTTGGAGGGTAGTTTGGACCAATTTGCCAAAGATTTTTTGGTTAAACAATCTTCTCTCATTTGAGGATAAAATTGATTTATAATGTCGTTTCAGTTTGAACGCAATAGGTCGCAGTCGTTGTGCTAAATAAGTTTCCTTTATGGAAGAATTCTCTAATACTCATCGCAGCGTTATTCGCCTTTGTCTACGCCTCTCCAAACTATTTCCCTGCTGACGCTGCTATTCAATTATCTGGACAAAGTGGGTCTATGATAATTGATGAGGATGTTTTAAAAAAAATGGAAAGGACATTAGAGAACAGCGAAATTAGTTTTTTTGGCGGTGAGACTGATGGTCAAACGGCGATTGTAAGGATAGAAGATAGAGACTCCCAATTAAGAGCTAAAGAGGTAATTCAGGCAGAAATGGGTGGTGATTATGTGGTTGCACTCAATTTGGCGCCAACCACTCCTAATTGGTTAAATTCGCTCGGTGGTAAGCCTATGAAATTAGGTCTCGACTTGAGTGGAGGTGTTCATTTTCTGCTAGAGGTTGATCTTAATTCTGCGATCGAGCTTCAGCTTGAAGGTACGCTTAATGAAATAAAAGCGATCTTACGTGAGGAGAAGATTAGATACAGAAGTTTCGAAATTGTTGATAATCAAATAGTCGGTAAATTTAGAGATGAGGAGCAAGTGCAAACTGCCCGAAATATTATTAGGACTAATTTTGTAGACATTCAGTCGGTCAACTCGCCGAGGCAAAATCAACTTCTTTTGACATATGTTTTGAACGATACAACTATTTCCATCATAGAGGATAGTGCTATCAAGCAAAATTTAACTTCTCTTAGAAATAGAGTGAATGAGTTAGGAGTTTCTGAGCCCATTGTATCCAGGCAAGGTAAAAACAGAATCGTTGTTGAGTTGCCAGGCGTGCAGGATACAGCAGAGGCAAAAAGAATCATCGGCAAAACCGCTAACTTAGAATTTAGATTAGAATCCAAATCGAGGATCGGGGACCGATTTAACTTTCGAAATGAACAAGCGCAAAGTAATGCCTTACTGGAAAAAAATGCGGTTATTACGGGTGAGAATGTCACTGACGCAAGAGCCAGCTTCGATGAAAATGGACGTCCACAAGTGAATATAACCCTTGACTCCAAAGGTGGCTGGCAGATGGGGTATGCGACCAGAGATAATATTGGTCGTCGTTTAGGTGTTTTATTTATTGAATACAAAACCAAACTGGAAAAGTCAGTATCAGAAAAAGGTGATATAGAGCTTAGATCAGTGCCTTATGTAGAAAAAAATATTATTAGTCTTGCAACGATTCAAGCGCAGCTTGGAAAGCAGTTCCGAATCACAGGACTTGACGGACAAAGAGAATCATCTGAGTTGGCTTTGTTGCTGAGAGCCGGAGCACTCGCGGCCCCCATGTATATAGTTGAGGAAAGAACAATAGGTCCATCTTTGGGTGCGGATAATATTGAGTTAGGTGTAAAGTCGGTATCACTTGGCTTGGCATTGGTGCTTATGTTTATGGTGATTATTTATAAGGCATTTGGAATTGCCGCAAACATTGCGCTTAGCATGAATCTATTGCTTCTGGTAGCCTTTATGTCAATTATTGGCGCCACACTTACACTGCCCGGTATTGCGGGTATTGTGTTAACGGTTGGTATGGCAGTTGATGCGAATGTTCTGATTTTCTCAAGAATTAGAGAAGAATTGAAGCAAGGTGCGTCGGTACAATTGGCTATTGATTCTGGTTACAACAGAGCTTTTGTGTCTATTCTCGATGCTAATATAACAACACTAATTGTTGCTTTGATCTTATTTTTAATTGGATCCGGTCCTGTTCAAGGCTTCGCAGTGACCTTATCTATTGGAATTCTTACATCAATGTTTACATCAATTATTATGACAAGAGGAATTGTGAACTTTGTTGTTGGCGGCCGAAAAATAGATAGGCTCTGGATTTAGGAAGATACGTTATGGATGGTTTGAAAATTTATAACTTCATGAAATTCCGAGGATATGCTCTTGTCTTTTCGACGGCTATGCTCGTGATCTCAGTATGGTCTCTCGCTACAAAAGGATTAGTGCTTGGCCTTGATTTTTCGGGTGGTACGCAAATTGAAGTAGGCTATGATGAACCAGTTAATGTCAGTTTGGTTCGTGAAGAGCTTGAGAGTGTGGGATTTGAAAATCCTGTGGTCGTTCATTTTGGCGCAGAAACAGAGGTTTTAATTAGGTTACAAGGACAGCCAGATCAGGAATTAGCACAAGAGATATTAGCTGTGCTCAAATCTAAAGATGCGAATGTTGACCTACGAAGAATTGACTTTGTTGGTCCTCAAATCGGTGAGGAATTACGTGAAGATGGTGGCTTAGGAATGTTAACGGCATTAATTATTGTGATGATTTATGTTGCCATCAGGTTCCAACTCAAGTTTTCAATAGGCGCGGTATTAGCTTTAGCTCATGATGTTATTATAACTCTGGGTCTTTTCTCTTTGGGAAGACTGGAATTTGACTTAACTGTATTGGCTGCGATTCTTGCAGTTGTGGGTTACTCATTAAATGACACAATTGTTGTTTCAGATAGAATTCGAGAGAACTTTAGAAAGATACGGAACGTACCGGCTGTAGATGTGATTAATGAGTCTTTATCTCAAACCCTATGGCGAACAATAAATACATCACTAACAACATTCTTAGTCTTGCTGGCACTTTTTTTCTTTGGTGGAGAATTAATACATAATTTCTCAATAGCTTTAATGATCGGAGTCGGAATAGGTACGTATTCCTCTATTTATGTGGCTGCATCATTAATGTTAGCCTTGAATATTGATCGTAATGACTTGGTTGAGGTCGAGGAGGGAGAATTGGTTGATGATCTTCCTTGATAAGGAAATTAATTCTCCCACCAAGGATAAAAATCTGGCATATCTGTTGACGCTTTATCAGTAAATTCTGGGGCACGTTTTTCTAGGAATGACTTCACACCCTCTTTTCCAGCGCCCATACTCGCATAAAAAATAGATAATGAGTCAACTTCATGTGCTTTAAGAGGATGATCAAATGCACTATTTCTGTAAAGCATCTGCCTCGTCAAGGCCATTGAGACTTGAGAGTGATTCACAATCTTTTTTGCAAACTCTTTGGCTTTACCCAATAATTCTTCCGGCTCACAAATTTCTTTGACAAACCTCTCATTCAATAAGGTCTCCGGGGGTAAAATTTCTCCTGTGTAGCACCATTCCAGAGCAGTTTGAAATCCAACAAGCTTAGGTAAAAACCAGCTTGAGCACGCTTCTGGCGTAATACCAATTTTGTTAAATACGAATCCAACTTTTGCTTTTGTCGACACAAATCTAATATCCATGGCACATGTCATCGTAGCTCCAATTCCGACAGCGGCACCGTTAATAGCTGCAATCACTGGTTTTTTACATTCAAAGATGGAGAGCACAACTTTACCGCCAGCGTCTCTGACTCCGTTATGAATTTTTGGATCATTAATATTGTTTCTCATATCATTGAGTGTGGGTTGCATACTTTCATCGAGCCCAAAAACATTTTCCAGATTTGGATCTAGATCCATTCCTGCACAAAATGCTCTTCCAGATCCAGTGACTATAATGGCTCCAACATTGTCATCTTCACTACCTTTTTGAAAAGCATGGATGAGTTCATGACTCATCTCTATTGTGAAAGCATTCAGATTATCTGGTCTAGACAACGTGATTAATGCTACAGAATCTTCTATTTCATAATTAATAGTTGAATAATCCATATTTACCTACCTATGTAAAAAATAATTATAGTGTTTTTCCTTATAAGAAATCATTCATCTTAACTAACACTGCCGAGTGTAATTATTTTCAAGTATACTATTTATATAAGGAATGGTTATATTTTTCATGTTAGATAAGATTTTTAGTAAAGTTCACACAACTCAAAATAAAAAGGACTCTAGTGCCTATCACCATGGCGGAATCAGTAGTGCTCAAATGAAAAGTCACTGGATGCCATTTACGGGTAATAGAGAATTCCAGGAAAACCCAAGAGTAATCGTTGCAGCAAAAGGAAGATATCTCAAATCCGCAGATGGAAGAGATATATTTGATGGGTTATCAGGGTTATGGACAACGGGACTTGGTCACAGTCGTGAGGAAATATCCAAAGCAATAGCAGAACAAACTAAAGAACTTGATTTCTGCAGTGGCTTTCAATTTGGTCATCCAAAGTCATTCGAACTAAGTGAGGAAATTGTAAAATTAATGCCGAAAGGCCTCGATAAAGTTTTCTTTACAGGATCAGGTTCAGAAAGTGCTGACACTTCACTTAAAATGGCAAGAGCTTACTGGAGAAAAAAAGGGTTGGCCTCAAAAACCAGATTGATAGGAAGGGTTAAGGGATATCATGGAGTAAATTTTGGAGGAATCAGTGTTGGCGGCATCGTTGGTAACAGAGCAACATTTGGTCAAGGTATTGAGTCTGACCATTTATCTCATACTATGACTCCTGAGAATAAATTTAGCAGGGGCATGCCTGAAACGGGTGAGCATTTGGCAGATGAATTGCTGAATATCATCGCTCTTCATGATGCGAGTAATATCGCAGCTGTTATTTTGGAACCAATGGCTGGCTCGGCTGGAGTCATTCCACCGCCCGTAGGATATTTAAATAAAATCAGAAAGATATGTGACGAAAATAACATTTTATTAATTTTCGATGAGGTCATCACGGCATTTGGACGAGTCGGATCACCGACAGGTGCAAAAGAGTTTGGCGTTACTCCAGATATACTCAATGTTGCAAAGCAACTGACAAATGGGGCCGTTCCAATGGGAGCGGTTATTTGCAATAGTAAAATTTATGACACTTTCATGGAAAATGCTGGCCCTCATTATATGATTGAATTTCCTCATGGATACACATATTCTGGTCATCCATTGGCTTGCGCAGCAGGGTTAGCGACCCTAAAACTTTTAAAAAGGGAGAACGTCTTCGAGAAGGTTAAAGAAATGGCTCCAATTCTCGAGGAAAAGGTTCATGGACTGCAAGGATCTCGCCACATTCAAGATATTCGTAATTATGGCTCGGCAGCTGGGATAACTCTCAAGTCATATGACGGAGAACCTGCAAAGAGACCGTATGAGGCTGCAATGAAATGTTGGGAAAAGGGTTTCTATGTTAGATATGGTGGTGACACGCTCCAACTAGGATTGCCCTTCTCATCAACCGATTCAGAGATTGATTCAATAGTTAATGCAATTGGAGAGTCTCTATCTGAGATTGACTTATAGTTCGCAACTTCGTAATTTAATTCTTTTCAAAAACAGAATACGAATCAATTTTATTAATAACGACTTCACCATCTTTGATTACGAGTAAAGGTTTTTCTAATGAAGATATATCCTCTAAAGGATTTCCTTTGACTGCAATTATATCGGCCAGTTTTCCAGGTATGATGCTGCCAAGATGATCATCCCAACCCAACATTTCTGCACCAACTATTGTTCCCGCTTTGACTGCATCCATTGGGGTCATCCCAGCTTCAATCAGGGTTGCAAATTCTCGTGCACATAAACTCGGATTGATCCCATAACCACAAAGATCTGATCCAACTGTAATTTTCACACCTGCTCGGTAAGCTTTTTCTATCATCGATAACCACTCGGATCGGTATGAGAGATAGTAATCATCATTTTTTTCTTGAGCCAATAATTTGTCACTATTTGCATAGTAGTCACCTACATAAATTGTAGGCACATAGAACGTACCATGTTTTACCATTAATGATATGGACTCATCACTGATATAGGTGCCATGCTCAATTGATCTAACTCCCGCCTTGACTGCTTGATTAATGCCATCGGTGGCATGTGCGTGAGCGGCCACTGGAATGTTGTGACGTTTAGCTTCATTAACGGCAGCATGTAGCTCTTCGGGACTGAAGGATACATTTTCAGGATTATCACCTACAGACATGAAAGCACCAGTGACCATAATTTTTATCCAATCAGATCCATACTTTATCTCTTTTCGGATTGCTTTAATGATTTCTTGTGGACCATCGGCGATTAGCCCGTCAGCGATTAAATTTTGTTCGGGTGACATATAATTTATATCTCCACCACCGCCTGTTATTGAAATATAGTGAGCTGCACCTGTAATTCTTGGGCCAACAAAAATCTTATTGTCAATTGCTTTTTTTATGTCTTGATTGGCATAGAAAACATCGCCATCGCCCATGACTCTGATAGTGGTCCATCCATGAGCGAGCAGTCCTTGGTGAGTTTTTAGACCAATCAAGGCTTTATATGCTGAAGATGACTTGAGGTGGGCTGTTTGGTAATCATTTTCGTGGAGGAGTGGATGTTCATGCGCATTTATTAATCCTGGCATCAAGGTCGCATTTCCCATATCAATTACATCTATATTCTCGGGAATGGAGGATTTTTTAACGATGGAATCTATCTTGTTACCAGATATTATTATTGCAAGATTATGTTGTAATTCTTTTGATTCGCCATCTATCAGATGATCAGCAGTCACTGCGTAATGTTCTGTACTTAGTGCACAGTGACTTATTATGGAAAATAATAACGCCGCAAAGATATTTTTTTTGATGATTAACATATATAAATTTCCTCTGAACATATAATAAATTATATACTTCCCGTCACACCTTAACTCCAAATATATCGAAAGTGCTACAAGATTTTGTTGAGAGGTAAAATACATGGATGGACAAGGTTCAAAAAAGCTCTTCGAGCAAGTCATTAATTTATTGAAGAATGGCTCAGAGTCAGAGGCTGAAAACTTATGTCGCTCTCAACTTGCGGAATATCCACGGGATGTCAATTTCTTATCACTTTTGGGAAGCATATCACTTCGTAAAAATGACTTTGCAACGGCTGAAAAATCGCTCAAAACTGTTGCTGAGATAGCGCCAGGATATCCAAGGGTTCAGGAAGATCTGGGTACTGTTTTATTAAATATGGGCCAACCTCAAGAAGCAATTTTGCACTTGCAAAAAGCTATTGAACAAAACCCTCAAAATGCAACCGCCTTTTTTAAATTGGGCGGTGCGCTTAAAAGTCTTGGTAGGGACGAGGCGGGTGATGCTGCTTTGAAGATGGCTTCTGAACTCTCCCCCGCTCAAGCAAATTTGGAAAGAGCAACTCAGCTTTTTGCCCAAGGTAAGTTTAGAGAATCAGAGGAAATTGCAAAAAAGATATTGGAGGATAATCCAAGGGAGGTCAATGCGGGGTTGTTATTAGGTCGAATTGCAATTCATGCAAGGGCCTTTAAACAAGCAGAAAAATTGTTGAAAAGGGTAATCAAGATTGCACCCAGGTTCATTCTCGCATGGCATGAATTGAGCAATGCTTTGAGAGAGCAAGGCAAGGATGAGGAGGCAATTGAATTATTAGAAGAAGCCCTTTTGTTCGATACAGAAAATGCCACAACTCATTATCAGCTGGCTGCAGCTCTTGCTGTAGCAGGGAGGACAGCTGACTCGGCATCGGCGTACAAACAGGCAGTTCAGATTGATCCCAATTTAGTTGGAGCATATTTGGGACTCGGTCATACATTGAAAACTATGGGTGATTTAGAAGGCGGAATAGCCGCCTACAAACAAGCAAGAAAACTTAAACCTAACATTGGTGAGATATCATTTAGCTTATCTAATTTAAAGACTTTTAGATTCAGCGATTTAGAGATAGAAGATATGAAACGCCGATTGAATAATCCAAATCTTGATCAACCCTCCAAAGTTGCGTTCTCATTTAGTCTCGGTAAAGCATACGAAGACATGAAAAAGTATGATGAGGCTTTCGAATTCTATTTGAGGGGAAATGAGATTCATAGAAGTTTAGTTACCTATGATCCTGTTCAAACTGAGGTTTCTAACGAAAAATTAAAAGAGGTATTCTCAAAAGATTTTTTTGATAAGTTAGATTCAAGCAAGGTTGGTAACTCGGATCCATCACCAATATTTATTGTGGGTATGCCCAGGTCTGGATCTACTCTTCTTGAACAAATTTTAGCGAGCCATAGCCAGGTTGATGGAACGCGAGAGCTTCCTGATTTAGGCATCGTGTCTCAAATGCTTAATAATAGGGAGAGGGGAACGCTTTATCCTGGTGGAATCAGGAAAATGAAACCCAGTGAAATTTTCGAATTGGGTAAAACATACCTTGACAGAGCAGAGAGACACAGGGTTGGTGCTCCTTTCTTCACAGATAAAATGCCAAATAATTTTGCGCATATTGGATTAATAGCAACTATATTGCCAAATGCTAAGATAATTGATGCAAGGCGACATCCGTTGGATAGTTGTGTGGGCTGTTTTAAACAGCATTGGGCGCTTGGTCAGACGTACACATATGACATGTTTGAGTTAGGAGAATTCTATCTTGAATACGATAGTTTAATGTCACATTGGGAATCAGTTTTACCGGGTAAAGTTTTGCGTGTTCAATATGAAGATGTGATTGATGATTTAGAAACACAAGTAAGATCAGTGTTAAGTTTTTGCAATCTTCCCTTTGAAGATTCATGCCTAAATTTCCATAAAACCAAACGTTCAGTCGCCACAGCGAGTTCAGAGCAAGTAAGGCAACCTATTTATAATAAATCAGTAAATTCTTGGAAGCGATTTGAATCGCATATAGAGCCTTTGATTGAGATTCTAGAGCCAATTTTAGATACATCTGATTTGACAAAGATTGTGAGGTAGAAATTGTGAAATTGCCAACGCTTATTGCAACTTCAGTGGTTAGAGGTAGTGAGAAAGGGCAGAGTCATGGTGGTGTTTATTTGATAGATTTTCAAAAGACCTCCACGGTCCAGTGTATTGATTGGAATGATGGATCTATTGATTTCACCGGTAGAGGGTGGGATAGAGGACTCAGAGGAATCGAATTCTACGATGGAAAAATATGGATCGCAGCGAGCGATGAACTTTTTTGCTATAACCAAAAATTCAAACTAGTAGCCTCATTCAAAAATCAATACTTGAAGCACTGCCATGAGATTAGTAAGAGGGATCATTTACTTTTTCTCACTTCTACGGGATATGACAGCTTGCTCGTTTTTAATTTAGAAACTCACAAATTTATATGGGGATTATATATTTCTAAGAATGGCGATGAGTGGATAGGGCAGAGATTCGATCCAACTGCAAATGGAGGCCCACCGTTTACCAACAACTATCATATTAACATGGTTTCAATCCATCAAACTGGAGTGCATTTCAGTGGTCTCCATACCAGAGCTTTATTGAGACTCAGATCTGATTTAACAATAACCCCCATTTGCAGTCTCCCCCAAGGAACTCATAATGCTCAAATATTCAATGACAGTGTTATTTTTAATGATACCCAGAGTGACGTAGTTCGGGTGGTGAGTTCGTCATCTTCATCACATACCTTTCAAGTGCCATCATACAAAGATGAACATTTGCAATATAACAATATTGATGATTCCAAAATAGCAAGACAATCGTTTGGACGAGGCTTGTGTATTATTTCTGATAACCTAATTGCAGCGGGATCATCGCCATCAACAATTAGCTTATATGATTTGGAAAAGTCTGAGCGTGTTGCTTTGGTTAATCTTACAATGGATATAAGAAACGCTATTCACGGCTTGGAGCTTTGGCCATATAAATAAAAAAGGCACGCATTTGCGTGCCTTTTCTTAAATTAAACAACAACCTAGAAATAACGTCTTAGCGAGAGGTTATAGTTCTTTGGTCTGATTACACTATCTGAGAAACGCCCATAGTAAGGATCGAAATCCGAGGAATCCCTGTAGCTGATACCTCTTTCATCAGTAATGTTGTTAAGAGATAGCTGAGCTTTCCAATCCCCTACATCAAAGCCCATAACTATATCTGTTATTCGGTAGTCCCCTTGACTAAACCTAGGAGCATTTCCTCCATCACTAAGCTGATTGAGGGATTCTCCCTCATAGCTGTGTTGGATTCGAGCAAAACCTTCAGTACTTTCGCCAAACAGATTAATCGGGCCAGAATACTCTGAGTATAATGAGTAAGACAAATCACCAAACAATGGTAGGTTTGATTTAGCCTCAAGACCCAAATCTGCCACACCACCTTCAAAACGAGCGTCTGGGTACTCAGTCATAGGATTAACATATGCATCAAATATGTTGGTCATGTTGAACCCAACTTGAATGTTTCCAATAAGGGCTTTCAAATCTAAATCCATGCCCGTTACTGTTCCGTCTCCAAGATTTGCAACCACAGCTTGCCATGGCTCACCAATACTGAAAGCTGGATCTGTAAGCTCAAGCTGCATATCACTCCAGCTCATTTCATAATACGTCGCATTGAATTGGATCGTATCGTCAGCCCAAGTACTCTTTAGACCCACCTCAAAGTTTTCAATAATATCTTGACCATATTCTATTGGAAGTGTCGGGGTTCCTCTTGCTCGGTTAGTTCCACCGACTCGATATCCTTCTGAGTAGACACTCCAAACCATCATATTGTCGGATACATCATACTGAAACCCTACTTTCGGTATGAATCCGTCATCGACAGCTGTTCTATCTGGTGTAAAGTTATTTGGATATCCAAGAGGTTTTTCCACAAAGTAAGAGATGTAACGATCAACTTCGTAGTATCTGCCGCCCAAAAGCAGAGATAGTCTGTCTGATAACTTAATATCAACTTCACCAAACACAGCCTTATCTTCCCGCGTGGTAGTTTGGTTTGAATGCCACCAGACATCTGTTGGTGCAATTGTAATGTCGTAATAAGCCGCATAGCCAGACCAAGTAGCGAATGCTGGCCCATTGACATACCCATCTACAAAGCTAGTGAAATCCCAGTTTTCATAGGAGTCCATGTAAAACACTCCAGCAGTCCAACTATATTTGTCACCAGTATGCGAGAGTCTCACTTCTAACGTGTCCGACTCATTAATTTGATCATTGATTAGTGCTCCCACTGGATCTGTCCCGAATTGATAAGTCGCATACCCTGCATAGTAGCCTAAGGTGTACATGAAATAAGCAGAATAAGTTTGAGTATCATGCTGATAAACAGTTTCCCTATCATAATATGATCCAGCAATTGTGAGCTCAGCAAATCCAAGATCTCCTTCAATTACTAAACTAGTATTTTTCCACTCGTCTGTTCTGTACTCATCATAAAATTTGACAGTCTCTAAATCACCGACCATTGGATCAAAGTCATTGAATCCATTTGCTTCGATTTCTTGGTGATTATGAGTAACTGTCGCAGCCCAGTCATCAGAGATCTGCCATTTCACCGCAGCTCTTCTTCCCCACCATTCTACGCCATTTATGTCGTCCTCCACTGTATCAGTGTGAGGATTGATAGGATCATAGTTAGAGACAAGACCACCTAAGCCAGTATATTCATCAACAACAGTCATTCCTGCAACGCTGTCTATGAAACCACCGTCCTCAGCGCTAAATATTGACACACGCGCTGCAAGCTTATCTTCGATAATTGGTATATTAGCCGTTGCATCAAAATCGAATCCATTTTCTCCTTTGGACACACCCGATACACCAATAGCCATATTTCCGGTGATCTCAGTACCTTCCATGTCAGGCTTGTTGGTTACAACTCGAACTGTGCCCGTTTGAGAGGAGGCACCAAATAATGTGGACTGTGGACCTGACAATGCCTCAATTCTCGCTATGTCGACAGGGTAGATATCAGGCGCCATAGAAGTCATCGACATTGCTTGCTCATCCAAATATATCGCAGCAGTAGGATCTACCAAGAATCCTCCACCATCGCTTACACCTCTGAACACTATCGTATTCTGCCCTGGTGCAGTTGTTTGAACGTTAAGGTTACTTACGAATCTAGAAAAATCCTCTAGCGTCGTAATTCCTTGCCTTTCGATATCTTCCCCTGACAATGTAGAAATTGTCATAGGAACATCTTGCGATGATTCTGCCCTTTGACGCGCTGTTACGATTACTTCCTCAAGAGTCGCCTCTTGACCAAAGCTCACTGGTGCAACGGTCAAACCCATTGCAGTCGCCATCGACGTAACTATAAGCTTTTGTTTCAATGACGCTTTGTTTTCCAAATCATTCGAGTCGTTCATTAATTTTCTCCGTATGTCTACCCATAAAATTAGTAGCGTATTTAAAGTTCCTGCATGCGTTAGATGCACACTTCCCCCAACTTCTTAGAATAGATCATTTTTACCCTCCGGTAAACCTCTATTTTTAATGGATTTTGAAAATTTAAAACAGATAAAAAAATTATTAAATTTTTGAGGGGAGAATGCGTGCTTTATTCAAAGCTTTTGATATAGTTTATGAAAAATAATTGATAAATTTAAGTATATGAGCAATTTTGATGTTGTAGTAATTGGGGCAGGCCATAATGGTCTCACCAACGCTGCATTTTTGGCAAAAGCGGGTTTAAAAGTCTTAGTCCTCGAAAAAAATCATTATATAGGTGGTGCGACCGCAAGTCTGGAATTACACAAAAATTGGAAATACTCGAATTGTTCCTATGTTTGTAGTCTTTTCCGACCGGAAATATATCAATCATTAGACCTTGGACGTTATGGTTTGGAGGTTGTGCCTCTGCAAGGCAGCGTCACTTTTAAGCAAGATGGAGACTATCTCGGTAGTTATCATCAGCCCGACTTGTGGCGACGAGAGGTCGCCAGACACTCAAAGAAGGATGCTGATGCAGCAGTTCGATTTGATGCAGATCTAATGAAATGGTGCCGGTTAATCAGAGGATTTTTACTTCGTACACCTCCAGACCCAGCATCATTTCGACCCAGAGATGCTTTTGAGTTTGCTTTTCTGTTGAAAAAATTCTACAGCTTGAGTGAATCTCAGTTGTATGAGTTTATTCGTTTTTTTACCATGTCAATTGCCGATTATCTGGAGCAGTATTTTGAAAGTGATGTAATTTTGGCGCATTTCTCTGGAGGAAGCATTATCGGTACTGGTCTTGGTGTTTACTCCCCCGGAACGGCTTATGTTCTTCTTCATCATGCGATGGGAGATGTCGATGGTAATGTGGGTTCTTGGGGATTTGCGAGAGGAGGCATGGGTTCAGTGGCTGCAGCATTAAGCTCTTCCTTTCAATCTCTCGGTGGTGAGATCAGAACAAATTCTGAAGTGAACCAGATTGTTGTAGATGGCAAAACCGCGAAGGGAGTTCAGCTAGTTTCTGGCGAAATAATTCGCGCTAACGCTGTTGTCTCAAATTTAGATGCGAAACGTACTTTTTTGAAGTTAATTGATGAGAAGAAGTTGCCCCCAAAGTTATCAGAAAAAGCGAGAAACTTTAAGATTCGGGGCTCATCTGGGAAGGTAAACATTGCACTGGATGGTATGCCAATCTTCTCAGCATTGCCTAAAAAATCCCCATTGACACTAGGCCATATGCACTTTAGTGACACACTCGAGCGTCTCGAGCGAGCTTATGATGATTGGAAAGACGATCGTTGGTCAGCAGATCCCTATGTTGATATGGTGATTCCAACGCAATATGACCCAACAATGGCCCCGCCAGGAAAACATATGATGTCCGTTTTTGTGCAGTATTGTCCAGTTTCTCCAGAAGGGGGATGGGATGATAACAAGAAAAAAGAATTTGGAAACACCGTCATTAATCAGATTGCTGATTACAGTCCCAACTTTAAAGATTTAATTTTACACGCAGAGATAAGAACCCCCCATGAGATTGAGAAGGAGGTTGGATTAACTGAGGGGAATATTTTTCAGGGTGAGCTTACTTTGGATCAATTGATGTTTAATCGTCCATTTCCTGGGTATGCGCAGTATCGAGGCCCCTTCAAAAAAATGTATATGTGTAGCTCATCTAATCATCCTGGAGGCGGTGTAATGGGTGCCCCTGGTGCGAATGCGGCAAGAGAAATTTTGCGTGACTTAAAGTTGCAAAATACTACCCCCGAGGATTTTGGCGATGACTAATAAAAAAACGAAAGTGGTAGTCATCGGGGGTGGTCATAATGGCTTAATTTGTGCATCTTACCTAGCAAAGGCTGGCTACTGTGTTGATTTGCATGAGTCAAGAGACTCGGTAGGTGGAGGATGTGCTGATTTATCAATTAAATCCGAAAATAAGATTCCTGGATTAGCTCATGTGTCGTATGGCATAAATTCTCAGATTTGCAGAGACTTAGGCCTTAAAGACTTAATATCAAATCAAACTACGTTAAAGACTATTTCCCTAGATACGCGAGGAAACCATATCAAATTTTTCAATAACGATATCAGTGGTGATAACGTCTCTGATGAAGATCGACAGGCATTTAAGCAATTTAGGAAAGATTTTCGAAAGTATTCGAGAGCTTTAAAGGCCCTAATGATGAACACCCCTCCAAGACTCAAAGATATGGATGGGCATGATAAATTAACATTGATAAAACTTGGTTGGAATCTTAGGTTTTGGCTGG
This sequence comes from uncultured SAR92 cluster bacterium, assembly GCA_902527245.1. Lineage (GTDB taxonomy): Bacteria > Pseudomonadota > Gammaproteobacteria > Pseudomonadales > Porticoccaceae > AAA300-D14. The sequence goes on from CABZOI010000009.1 coordinate 22,343, forward strand.
GCAAAAAAGCAATGCGCGAGTTTTTGCGTATTGGCGGAATAAATATATTCGATGTGCTTAATGAAAAGTTTGATAACCCCGCAATTAAAGGGGCAATTGCTTTTGATGCCGTAATTGGGCATCAGATGGGTCCCCGGACTCCTAATAGTGTATTGTCACTTCTTCAAAAAATGTCATTTGAGCCAGATGCGTGCTTGCATGTCACCTCTAATTTGTCCCAGGTTTTACGACAGACAGCAGAATCTTTTGGTGTCAATATAACAACTAATTCGCATATTAAAAAAATTAATGTGCAAGAGGGAACCTGTGTTGGAATAGAAATTGGCGCTGGTGAACAAATAGACGCAGATATTGTAATTTCAAATGCCGATGCAAAAAGTACCTTTCTAAAGCTTCTGGGTGCTCAGCATTTGGATGCGCTTTTTGCGCATAGAGTAAATTCAATTCGTCAAGATGGTGCAGTAGCTAGGGTAAATTTGCGGTTAAAAAAAATGCCTAGCATTCAAAATTTGAGTGAGGGAGAAATGCTCAACCGATTAGTTATAGCGCCAGATATGAAATATGTAGAGCACGCGTTTAATCATTCCAAATATGGAGAGTATTCTGAGCGACCAATCTTGGAAATATTATTTCATACAATGACAGATGGTAAAAATGCTGATCAGGAAATCTATATGTCAATTTCCGCGTCATTTGCGCCGTATAAACTCAAAGGTGGATGGGCCAAACATAGAGATAGTTTCATGGACTGTATTTTTGAGACTGTCAGTAATTATATTCCTAAATTTAGACAGCTAGTTAAAAGCTATGAGCTTTTTACGCCTGAGGATATAGAGAAAGAATACAATTGCATAGGTGGTCATTGGCATCATGGTGAAATGGGTATAGATCAATCTTTTATGATGAGACCAGTTCATGGATCTGCCCAATACTCTACCCCGATTAAAAATTTATTCCTGTGTGGTGCATGCGCCCATCCAGGCGGCGGGCTTACAGGTTTGCCGGGGTACAATGCTGCAAGACAGATTTTGCGAACTTACCCAAGATAAAGGTATCGAAAGTGTCACATAATACCATTTTTAAAAATAGTCCATTCCAAGAAAGGCTTGATGATTTGAACCTTGTGAGAGATTGGACTTCGTGGAATGGATACAAATCCGCGCGAACTTTCGATACCCTTGCATCTGAGTATTTTGCGATAAGAAGCACTTGCAGTCTCATGGATTTAACGCCCATGGAAAAATATAGAGTGAGAGGGCCCGATGCTGAGAGTTTCTTAAATCGACTTGTCACTCGAGACATATCAAAGCTAGAGATTGATAAGGTAACCTACGTGATTTGGTGTAATGACGAAGGCAAGGTACTTGATGATGGAACTTTATTTCGATTAAGCGACGATGACTATCGATTGTGTGCGCAGCATCATCAGCTCGATTGGCTCGGAATTTCCAGTCTTGGATTTGATGTGTCAATCGAAAAAGAAACAGACCAAATTGCGGCTTTGGCAGTTCAAGGTCCCACTTCTTACTCAGTGCTCAGTCGAGCAGGATTCGAAGGGTTAGATAAGTTAAAACCATTTCATTTTGTGCGACAACAAATATGCGATATCGATTTGATGATTTCAAGAACAGGATTCACTGGTGATTTAGGGTATGAGATATGGATTTCCCCTGAATATGCAATCAATCTGTGGGATTTGATTTATGCTGAGTGCGAGAATGGTCATTTTGATATCCGTCCGATTGGCCTGAATGCTCTCAATATGGTGCGTATAGAAGCTGGATTCATAATGCCAGGTGAAGACTTTGTTACCGCAGAGACGGCAATAAGAGCTGACAGAGTAAGATCGCCATTTGAGCTAGGATTATCTTGGTTGGTTGATTTTGACAAGCCTTATTTTACAGGCAAGCAAGCCCTTCTAATGGAGTCAAAAAAACCTGTGCAACGAAAGCTTTTAAAGCTTTCTGTCGAGGGCAATAAGCCACCAGCAGATGCATTTATTTATAATGGTAAAAATGGTAAACGAGTGGGCACGGTAAAATCTTGTGTTTGGTCCCCAATTCTCAAAGCTAATTTAACGTTATCAGATATTGAATTCGAAAATGGGATTTGTCCTAAACAGCTTTGGGCTGAAATCTATTATCAAAAGGAATTAGATTGGAAATCCAGTTGGTCTTTGTGTCATATTTCGAAGAAACCTTTTTGGAAGCATCCTCGCTCCTCAAGCACGCCGCCATTGTTGTATTAATAATAAAATGACTATTCAGCATATTTATGGAAGATGTGAGTGCTCACTTATAACTTTTAAAATTACCGATAATATTAAATCTTTAAGTCATTGTCATTGCAGTCAATGCAGAAAATTACATGGGGCTGCGTTTGCCACTTTTGTAAGAATTGATTCTCAAAAGTTTGAGATTCTCAGCGGAGGCACTTTACTAAAAAAATATAAATCGTCACAGGACTTAGACCGATATTTTTGTTCTACTTGTGGTTCTTCGATTATGTGTAAATCGGCTCATGATGAGACGCGAATTTGGTTAAGCCTCGGGCTTCTTGATGGAGTATTTGATCTTCCTGATGGAGAGCATATGTTCTTTTCGTCGCGGCCAGTTTGGGATGATCACTGTTATGGTGGAGATAAATGGGATGGATTTCCGTCGAATTGGACTGGGTATGAAAAAGGGCGTTAATAACCAATGCGGTATAGCTAGGAAGTTTACTTTGAAGGGCTTTTGTGAATGCAAAGGTATCTGTATCCAAATGAAAGATACTGTTGCTGATTTTAGTCACTGTCACTGCAGTCAGTGTCGAAGAATTCACGGATCTGCTTTCGCGACTTTTGCAGGACTTCCTAAATCAGATTTTCGTATTTCCAGCGGAAGACATCTACTGAAGTGTTACGAATCTTCGCGCACATATCGACGTTTCTTCTGCAATGTGTGTGGGTCAAAGTTATTTCTGGAGGTTCTAGCTGAACCTGATCAAATATATGTGGCTATGGGTTTGTTCGACACTAAACCGCAAAATTTACCAGAGCCCTACCATATATATGTAGGTTCAAAAGCTTTTTGGCATACAATTACCGGAAAACAAGTTCAATATCAAACAGAACCTTAAGGATAATTACTAGATAACGAGGGTAATATGGTGTTTAAAACAATAATAATAGTTTTCCAACTTTTTATTTTGACACTTTTTGTTGGATGTTCTGAAAAGAATGAGGTTTCAGTGCATAAAATTCCAGAACTTTCAAATAAGATAGGCACTGAAGTCGCATGTGATTCCTTTGATTCAAATAGACAACCATTCTTTGGTGATCTTCATATACACACAAACTTCTCACATGACTCAGCAGCAAATGCTGTTGGAACCACACCCTATGACGCTAATCGATATGCTCAAGGAGAGAGTATACCGATGTTTCCATTAGACTCGAGTGGTAAACCTATTGGGGTCGCAAAAATAGATCGACCATTGGATTTTCTTGCGGTGACTGATCATGGTGAATTTTTAGGAGAAAGAGCACTGTGTGCAACTCCAGGATCACCAGCATTTGATAGTGAATTTTGTACTACTTTTCGAGTCGATGGAAGGCAAGGGATGATAATGCTCGCCGCAGTCTTAACAACAGAAAACCCGCAAAGATTAATAGATGTGTGTGGTGAGGATGGCTTACTGTGTAAAGAGTATGCGAAGACACCATGGCAAGAAATTCAACTAGCTGCTAATCAGGCAAATTCGCCCTGTGAGTTTTCAAGTTTCATTGGTTATGAGTATACGGGAACGCCCGGAACATCGAATTATCACCGGAATGTTATTTTTAGGAACAGTACTGTTCCCAATGAGCCAATAAGTTATATCGATGCACCCATTGATACGAAGCTTTGGTCTGCTCTTGACAAAGTGTGCCCATCTGACAGTGATTGTGACTATATTACGATTCCTCACAATACTAATTTGGCTAATGGAAGAATGGCTCCATACATGAAAATTCCTGATGATTTAGACTCGAAAATTAAGTACTCGATGAAGAGGTTAGAAAGGGAGCCACTGATGGAGATCTTTCAACATAAGGGTGGATCGGAGTGTATAAATGGGTTATCTGCAATCATTGGTGCGCCCGATGAGCTCTGCGATATAGAGGCGGTGAGAAGATTTGGTGAAAACAAAACTTACATCACGAGAGACGAATCTTCAGATGAGTTAATTGCTCTCACTCAAGCATCTCAGGTGACACAAGAATGTGAAAATGGAGCAGTGGGTGATAATGGTATGTTGGGCGCTGGTTGCGTAGATCCCACAGACTTTCACAGATCAGCATTATTGATTGGATTAAAAGAGGAGCAAACGACTGAATATAACCCCATAAAACTTGGTGTGATTGCATCCACTGATACTCATGTATCTAATCCAGGAAATGTGAAGGAATCGGATTGGGCTGGCTCAGTAGTGGGTGAAGGTACTCCTGTGGAAAGGTTGCAAAAAGGTATCCTCACCAGTGGAATTGATGGCAATCCAGGAGGATTAGCTGGTATATGGGCTGAGCAGAATACGAGAGATTCAATATTTAATGCATTGTTGAGAAAAGAGGTTTTTGGAACATCTGGACCAAGGATAAGACCGAGATTTTTTGCAGGGTGGAATATTAATGAAAACCTTTGTAATGTCAATGAGATGATATCTGACGCATATGCCTCTGGAGTGCCTATGGGTGGTGATTTAATGCCATCGAGAAGTAAAAGTTTTCCAAAATTTTTAATGCACGCAGCAAAAGATCCAGAGGGCCTGAATATCGAAAGCATACAACTGGTGAAAGGATGGATCGATGAAGAAGGTAATATGAATACCAAGGTTATTCCTGTTCTATCTGAAATAGGAGGGGCAGAGAGTTTATGTAAGGTCTATACAGACACTGAGTTTGAGAACTCTTTACCCTCTTATTACTACATGAGAGTCGTAGAGCCCGAATCCCCGAGATGGCATACCTATGATTGTGAGCGTCTTTCTGAAGATGATAGACCTGATGTTTGTACTAATGAAACGTATCCGTCTTTCATACGAGAAATGGCATGGACTTCACCAATTTGGTATCGGCCCGAATGATTAGTAAGGGATAACTGAATGACTGAAATGAGAAATCCATATGCAAACTTTGACATAAAGCAAAAGATAAAGGCGGTTGTTTACACCGCGCTTCTTATTAATTTTGGATATTATATTTGGTTGGATATCTCTGTTGCGCAACATACATTATTTGAAGGAAGTAATCTTGGTGAAAGATTCAGAGCATTTACAACCACTATTGATTTGAGTGCTTGGATCATTCTTATTGCAGTATATGAGTTAGAAACGTATGCGTTATCTGATGAAGCATTTACAAAAAATAAGATCTTGCTTCTAAATTTTATAAAGTTCATTTGTGTCTTGGGCATTGCGCATACACCTTATGCATACTACGTTAATCTGATGGAGGTTTTGTCGGCTGTTGAAATTCAGGGAGTGAATGATTTGTGCCAACTCGTGGGTATGGAGAAGTCTTACGCTTTGAATATTAACTACACTGAGATAACTGCCAACACATGCAAGAATCTCTCTGACGCATCACAATTTTTTTACAGTGATCCAAGAACAGCACTTATTGTTCAGGATGCTGTTGGACTTGACATTGAAACACATTTAGCAAGCGTGGATCTGGTTGAGTCGATTGCGTGGATTTTGATCATATTTGCCATCGAAATCAACGTCCGTTTACAAGATAAAAATCAAGCCTCTGGAACTATTTTTTCGATAGTAAAATATACGAAGATAATCTCATATACTATTTTATGGTCTTTCTGTGGATACTGGATTTACTGGGGACATTATATGTTTGCGTGGGATGAGGCAATGTGGATAGCTGGATTTTTTGCTATCGAAATGAATCTATCTGAGTGGAGAAAAGAAATAAGATCAGATGCGCAAGTTGAATAAAAGTCCTTGAGGAGTATTTTTGAAGAAAATCATTGGAAAAATTGACTCTTTATTTCTCGGAGTTATGGGAGAGGAATTAATTAAGAGATCAGTAAAGCAACTGGAATTTCACTTGGATGGAATCATTGGTGATCGCCATGCAGGTTTTGAGAGAGTTACTTGGGAGGGTGATGATAAACAAGCTGCCGGAACAAAGCGAAGAAATGAGCGACAATGGTCGGCTATATCTAAAGAGGAGCTGAATAGCATAAGCGAAGAAATGGCTCTCAAAAATTCTCTAGTGGGTGGAGATATAGGCGTTAATTTCTGTGTTACAGGCGTTGCTAGTTTTTCTAAATTACCAAAAGGGACTATTCTCAGGTTTAAATCAGGATTAGAGTTATTGATCGAGGAATACAATCCACCCTGCATGGGGATGTCAAAAAATCTTGCAAAACTCTATCAAACCATCGATGGAAAAAGGTTAGACGATAACAAGTTCATTGAAGTCTCAAAATATACCAGAGGAGTTGTCGGAATTGTTGAAGTTCCCGGTATTATGATTCAGGGTGATGAGGTAGAAATACTTCCATACGCTGAACCGAAATGGATTAAAAATCAGTAGACACTAAGCTCATAAAGGTTACTATAATTAACCTACAAAAAATTATTCACTCATCAACACGCGGCGATTACTTTGATTCGATTATCAACAGCTCTGATCTTGTTTGGTTGTCTGATTGGCTCCTCTAATGCTTTAAGAGCTGAAATTATTATTGATGGAATTATTGACGAAATCGAGTGGAATGATGCTCAGGTATTTGACGAGTTTGTCACTGTGGAGCCTCTTAGTGGTGACTCTGCAAAGTATAAGACAGAAGTTAAATTATTAACCAATCCTCAAGGTATTTATGTTGCCTTTTTAAATTATCAACCGCCGTCCGTTAAAAGAGTCGATAGAAGATTTGCTCGAGATAAGGAAATAAAAGGTGATCGAAATATTCTAAGTATAGACTTTGATGGCAATCAACTTACTGGCTACGATTTTACAGTTGGATCAGCGAATTCAATGCAAGATGGAATTTTGGCAAATGATAAATATCGAAGAGATTGGGACGGAATCTGGTACTCAGCTACATCAAGTGATGAAAACTATTGGTATAGCGAGATCCACATTCCCTGGTCTATCGCTCCCATGACAAAAGCAGTGTCTGGGAAAAAAGAGATGAGTTTTTGGTTCTCTCGTGTTGTCTATGATGAATCATTGCGATTCGCTTTTCCGGATGCTTTTTACAGCAGAAATACTTTTATTCAAGATTGGCATAGAGTGGAAGTTAATCAAGAAGATAGTAGTTCTTTCGAAGTGTATCCATATTTTAGCTATACACATAACCTCCATGATAGTGGGAGTGATACATATTCGAATGACAAAAAAACTGGCCTCGATTTTATCTGGCGCCCAAATAATAGTATCCAACTTACGGGAACCGTAAGGCCAGATTTTGGTCAAGTTGAGAGTGATGATTTAGTTGTTAACTTTTCCGCTTTTGAAACTTTTATGTCGGAGAAACGGCCATTTTTTACAGAGAACCAGGGATTGTTTAATAGCGAGATGCCAAACGAGGATGTAATTTTATACACTCGCCGCATAGGTTCAGGTTACGGAAATGTGCAGGGATTGCCAATGGAGATAGATTTTGCGACCAAGTTTACGAGGTATTCAGATGATTTCGATTTGGGTGTCTTTTACGTTCGAGAGGATGATGGGTCGAATTTTGATGGTTCTGAATATCTATCAAGCCGAGTTCAGAGGAAGTCGGGGGACCTTGCTGTTGGACATAGGATGACTTATGTAAACCATTCCAATATTCAGAGGGAAGCAATGGTAAATGTGGTTGATTCAGAGTGGCAGATTTCTGACGAAACCCAAGTACTAGTGCATTTACTGCATAGTGACATAAAGCAAGAAGTTGAAAATGAGGATGAGACAACTAGTGATTTTGCAGGGTGGATTAGTTGGCGATATGAACCATCGGATGAGTATTCTTACATTCTCTATTATAGTCGTTACGGAGAAGAATTTGATTTGAATGATCTCGGCTATATGAGGAGACGAGACTACAATGAATGGTATGCAAATTTTCAAAGAAATTGGAATCAAAATTTGTATTTTAAAAGTCTTTTATCAGCATTTATTAAAACAGAATTTGGTGGGTCTAAAAACAATGCTGGGAAGCGCCTCGAGTTATGGTGGAATGCGGACGCTGAACTCGCTTTTAGAAGTACTGCAAAAGTAAATTTTAATGCGGGAACGCAGGCTTCTGGCTGGGACAATCTGTTAACTCGGAATAATGGTGAGTTTATTAAACCTGGCCAAAAATGGGGTTCAATCTCCTTTACGGGTCCTCAAGGTGGTAATCTTACGTATTTCCTATCGGCCGGATATGAGACTGATGGTTTGCGAGACTTAAATACAAGTCTAACCGCTGGATTAGGATTCTATGTCAGTGACAATCTTACTTTGGGCAGTAATGCTACGATAAAAAACTTTAAGGAATGGTTGATATGGGATTCAGAGATCGAAAGGTTGACCAACTATGAGGCAGATTTAAAAACATTAAATCTCTCTGCAGATTGGAATCCTTCAGATGATCATGAGCTCAGAGTAAAGTTTCAGTGGGCATCAGTTGATGCGATACTTTCGGAAGTATACGAAATTAGTTCAAATGGGCGATTAGAGGCATCGGCGTCGCTGGCGGGTAATTTTAGTTTTGCTGATACTGCTTTACAAATTAGATATCGTTATAGAATAGGGCCACTTTCGGATGCATATTTGGTGTACAGCAGGGGCGGATATTATGGAAGCGAGAGCGGAAACGAAGGATCTGGAAATCTATTTGAATACGGATGGGACAATGTGCAGGTAGAATCCCTTATTTTTAAAGTAAGACTTGCGTTTTGAATATTTTAGAACACTCACATAACTCGTATCTCCTACTATGACAATAAATTCGCATCAAGATCATACGGCCTCATACTATGCGGCCACTGCAAACAAGCAAACCGTTTATGAACAATTAAATGGGCATAAAAAAACTGATGTCAGTGTTATTGGCGCTGGTTTTACCGGTATCTCAACAGCCCTTCATTTGGCTGAGAGAGGCTATAAAGTTCATGTTTTAGAGGCAAATAAAGTTGGATGGGGCGCCTCTGGACGAAATGGAGGACAGATGATTGGAGGCATTTCTGGTGAGTCTAGACTTTCACGTGACCTCTCAAAAATTAATGAAAAAATTGTGTTTGAAATGGGGTGGCAGGGTCACAAAATCATTAGGGATAGAGTTAAAAAATACAATATTAAGTGTGATTTGAAAAATGGATATATTGATGTTGCTATTAAACCAAAACATGTCAGAGATTTAGAAAATTACTCTAAAGTATTAGATGAATATAATTTTGATTTTGGGCAAGAACTGCTAAATCGGGATGAAGTTCGTGAGACATTAGGTACAGAAAAATATATAGGTGGGTTAAAAATTAATTATAACGGTCATTTGCATCCTCTTAATCTATGTATTGGTGAGGCTGATGCTGCAAGTGATCTTGGAGTAGTTATAAATGAAAAGTCTCCAGTTACAAAAATTATCCATGGTGCAAAACCAGTTGTAGAAACGTCAAAAGGTTCAGTAGAGGCTGACTTTGTTGTATTAGCTGGAAATGCGTACCACTTTCTTGAACCAAAATTACGCGGTGCTGTTCTTCCCGTAAAGAGTTTTATAATTGGCTCAGAGCCACTATCAACTGATTTGGTTAATAGAATAAACCCACAAGATTTAGCAGTTTGCGATCCAAATTATATTCTTGAATATTTTAGGCTCAGCGCCGACAAAAGATTATTGTTTGGGAGAAGATTTCCATATTTTGGTGATAATCCGGATATAATCAAAAAGGCTTTAATTCCGAAAATGCTGCAAGTATATCCTATATTAAAGAATACAGAGTTTGAATTTGGATGGGGAGGCACCATAGGAGTGACAGTCAACAGAGTGCCTCAACTAGGTAGAATTAGTGATAATGTTTTTTACTCACAGGGATACTCGGGTCATGGTGTCAATGTAACTCATCTTGCAGGACAGATAATGGCAGATATCGTTGGAGGAACAGCTGAAAGGTTCGATGTTTTTTCCAAGATTAAACCTGTTATATTTCCAGGACAGCATTTATTTAGGAATCAGCTTGTTTCGCTAGGAATGCTCTATTATCGGTTGATTGATGCACTTTAGATAAAGAATCAAATGTCTTTTATTTATGAATAAACGTGACAAATTTTTAGGCCTTGGAAATAAAATAACGCGTCGCGATTTTATGCAAGGTGTAGCAGGATTCTCAGCGTCTCTTGCTGTCAGTAAAGCTTTTGGTGAAAAAAAAAGCACTTGGCTTGCTGATGAAACGGATTACAAAATTTATCCTCCAGGATTAACCGGATTACGCGGAAATCACGCTGGCTCCTTTGAAGCGATGCATTCCCTTGCGCGGCATGGAAACAAATCTTGGCCTCAAGCAAAAACAGATTCCTACAAGCACTACGACTTGATAGTAGTTGGTGCAGGAATTAGTGGATTAAGTGCAGCTTATTATTTTAAAAAAGATCGTCCAAATGCAGAGGTTTTAATTTTAGATAATCATGATGATTTTGGCGGGCACGCAAAACGTAACGAATTTCAAGTGGATAAAAATTCTCTGATCGGATATGGGGGTGCGCAAACAATGCAAGAACCCTCTGGATATAGTCAAATTGTCAAAGACTTATTAACTGATCTCGGTGTAGATTTCGATGTATTTTATGGTGCTTATGACCAAAATTTTTTTAAAGATAATAATCTTAGAGCAGGAATTTTTTTTGATGAGAAGAGTTGGGGCAGTAAGACATTGGTTCAATATGATCTGGGTTGTTTTGATGATTTTATACCCCTTAAAAAAAATAAGTTGTCAGCAAAAGAAGCGGTTGATGAAATGCCGATATCTGAGCCAGCAAAAGAGCAACTAATTTTTTTGCTTACATGTAAAGAGGATCAAATTGCGCATATTCCAGCGGGAAGGAAAAGGGATTATTTATATCAGATTAGTTATCAGGAATTCTTAAAAAAAGATTTGAAAATTACCGAGGATGAAGTCTTTTCTGTTCTTCAAGATTTAAGTATCGACTCGGGAGTAGGAATTGATTCAGTGAGTGCTTTGGGGGCACTTGACTATGCAGGTCTACCTGGTTGGTACGCTGCGGGTCTTCCTGAAGCTGAACAATCAGAACCATATATCCATCATTTTCCAGACGGAAATTCGACGATAGCGAGAAAATTAGTTTGCCGCTTGATTCCTGATTTGGTTTCAGGTAATTCTTTAGAAAATCTTATTACGGCAAAACTAGATTATGGACTCTTGGATGACCCACGAAATGATGTATCTGTGCGACTTAATAGCACGGTCATTAATGTACAAAATAACAAATCTGCAGGAGGAACAGTTACTGTTTCTTATGTAAGAGATAATCAATTGGAGAAAGTTTCAGCATCGAAATGTATATTAGCATGCAACAGTAATGTAATTCCTTTCATCTGTCCTGAGCTGCCTGACAAACAAAAAGAGGCTCTTGCCTTCCAAGTTAAGGTGCCAATTCTTTATACCAACGTGGCCGTAAAAAGTTGGGAGGCATGGAAAAACTTAGGTATTGGAGCTATGGTTTGTCCCGGAAGCTATCATATCGTTTCAATGTTAGATTTCCCTGTTACTTATGGAAATTACGAGTTTTCTCGTAATGAGAGAGAGCCGATTGTGATTCATATGGAGAGGTTTCCTCATTCTTATGGATCTAATTTGAGTGCTCGTGAACAATACAAATTGGGTAGGTATGAACTTTTAACAACACCTTTTGAAACGATCGAGAGGAATGTAAGAGAGCAACTAGAGAGTAGTTTAAGCGAAGGAGGATTTAATGCTGCTAAGGATATTTTGGGTATAACGGTCAATCGATGGTCACACGGATATTCTTATTGGTACAATCCACTTTTCGATCCTATTTACGATGATTACAATGACTCCAGATATCCTCATATTATCGGACGGAAAAAGTATGGAAATATTACGATAGCAAATGCAGATTCTGCGGCAAATGCAATGCTAGAGTCTGCAATTGAAGAGGCGTATAGAGCTGTGTCAGAGCTAATTTAACGCGCTTTTGAACATTGAAATTGATTGGATAAAATCCGATAATGACGCCAACGATTAAACTCGGAGAGAAATATGGATATTGGAGTTCCTGTAAAAGAGCTCGGCGAAATTGAAGTGGCGCCACTAATCGATGCGATCATGAATATCGATACCGAGGCTTGGTTTGCCAACAATCACAGGCAGAACGCTTATGAGGTTCATGCCCAAACTCAGTCACTTGTAATGTTATTTGTTGACACCAAGGCTTGGCCAACTGTCAAAGTGACAAAAGAGAGTGCCTGGGATCAACTATCTGATGTTGCGTTACCAATTATGAACTCTATTTTGGAGAAATATTATCCTCCTGGTGGGAAGGTAATTAGAGCAATGGCTGCAAAGCTAGTATCGGGAGGAGTTATTAAGCCTCATGTTGATAGTCACCAGTCGTTTCACGTAGGACACAGAATCCACATACCGATAACAGCCAATCCCAGAGTCCGTTTTATGATCGATGGACGACCTCATCGGTTTGAGATAGGAAAGGCATATGAGCTAAATAATCAGATTCAGCATAGCGTAATTAATAAAGGAAAAGATGATCGCATAAACTTTATATTCGATTACGTACCACCCGCTGAGCTAGAAAAGTTGGCCAGTTAGACTCAAAACTTCTGCTTTACGCACCTCTGGTGGAGTTTTTTCGATGAATGATGTAGCCAGATATAAAAATCCCAATTCCGACTATCAATATAATCATTGTTGCTAGCGCGTTTACATCTGGAGTCACACCTAGTTTTATTTTTGAAAAAATAACCATCGGAAGCGTACTTGCGCCGGCACCTGAGGTGAAACTTGCAATTACAAGATCATCCAAAGAAAGAGTGAAGGATAACAACCATCCTGAAATCATAGCAGGAGTAATGATAGGGATTGTTATGTCAATCAATACTTGATGCGGTTTTGCGCCTAAGTCTAAAGCGGCTTGAGCTAACGAGTGGTCCATGTCTGTTAATCTAGATTGAATAATTACAGCGACATATGCCATAGAGAACGTGATGTGCGCGAGAGTTATCGTACTGGCGCCTCTGCTACCTGGCCACCCGATTAGTTCTTGCAAACTTACAAAGAATAGAAGTAGCGATAGGCCTGTAATCACCTCAGGCATTACAAGCGGCGCGCCTAGTAATCCACTAAATAATAAACGCCCTCTAAAATTACGAACTTGAGAAATGACAAGCCCTGCCATAGTTCCAAGAATCGTTGCAAAGGTTGCGCTTGTTGCTGCAATTCGAAGACTTAGTAATGAGGCCTCTATGATTTGTTCGTTGTTGAATAATTCTTCGTACCAGCGGAGAGAAAAGCCACCCCAAACTGACATGATCGCCGAATTATTAAATGAGAAAAGGATTAAAATAAGTATCGGAACATACAAAAACGCGAAACCAAAACACATCCATGAAAAAATAAAGGTTGATGATCGATGCATTTTAGGTTGACCTTTGAAAGTATCTCTGGAACAACATTATTGGCATCACGACAATCAGTAGCAAAATTGTGGCAACTGATGAGGCAAGTGGCCAGTCTCTATTTATAAAAAATTCATCAAATAAAGTCCTTCCAATCATCAGAGAATCAATGCCACCAAGTAATGTTGGTATCACATACTCCCCAATCGCTGGAATAAATACTAGCAGAGAGCCAGCAATGATCCCTGGTTTTGTGAGTGGGAGAGTTACGTCGAAAAATTTTTGCCATTGCGTTGCACCGAGATCTGAGGCAGCGTCCAATAATTTAGAGTCTAATTTTTCTATAGATGCATAAAGAGGAAGGATCATAAAAGGTATATATGTATAGACAATACCTAAATAAACAGCTACGTCTGTGTAAAGAATCGCCAAAGGCTCATTAATTAGATTCAGACTAAGTAGTATCGAGTTCACAATACCATTTTTCCCAAGGATACCCATCCAGGCATATACTCGCAAAACGAAGGAAGTCCAGAATGGCAAGATTACCAACATTAACAGGATATTACGTTTTTCAGTTGATGCCCTTGCGATACCATAAGCGAGAGGATAACCGATTATAAGACATAAAATTGTTGAGATTGCGGCTACCTTTATCGATTTTAAATAGCTAATCCAATAAAGATTATCCTCAAGAATAAATAAGTAATTATCCCACGTTAGTTTGAGCCAGTTGGTAAAATTTTGGCTAAAATCAAAAATTTGTGAGTAGGGAGGCTGAGCTAGGATAGGTGTTGAAAAACTAATTTTAAAAACATAAAGAAATGGTATTAAAAAAAATAAAACTAGCCATAAATATGGAAAAACGATAAGTGCTCTTCTTAAAACACTATCTGTATCAATAGCTGAGAGAGCTGTTTTGGATTTTTTATTCATAAGATTTAATCTTTTAGAAACACGTTAGCATTTTGATGCCATGATAAGAAAATCTTATCCTTCCAATCCTTCTTAATTAATTCTGAGCGTTCAAAGTTTTGTGAACTTGCCAGGATAATACCGTGCTTTTCTGTTCTTACCCTGTATAGATTTCTGTCACCATAGTATGCGAGACCTTCAATTTTCCCCTCTATAACAGAAACTTCATTATCAAGTGGTTTTTTCACGTTAATTGCTATTTTTTCAGGCCGAACTCCAATAATAACGGCATCTTTAGTATCAAATTGCTGGTTACTTTGCCCATATATGAAGCTGTTGCATGATTGAAGCTTCGCAATGGTCTTTTTTGTTTTTTGATCTTGACTGATAATCTCGCCATCAAAAAAGTTTATCGAACCAAAAAAGTCTGCTGTGTATCTATTAATAGGCGTTTCATATATTTGAGACGGTGAACCGATTTGAATAAACTCACCTTTATTCATTAAAGCGATCCGAGAGGAAAGGGTCATTGCTTCCTCTTGGTCATGAGTTACAACAATAAATGTCATATTCAACTCTGATTGCAAATTCATAAGTTCAAATTGTGTCTGCTCTCGCAGTTTCTTATCCAAAGCAGCGAGAGGTTCATCGAGGAGTAAGACTTTTGGTTGTTTAACTAAGGCCCTTCCAAGAGCCACGCGTTGAAGTTGTCCGCCAGAGAGTTCATTTGGCATTCGATTATCAAGATTATCCAGTTGCACAAGTTTAATCATTGCGGCAACTTTGTCTTCAATAACTGATTTAGGAATATTTTCTTTTTTCAAACCATAAGCAATATTTTGAAAAACGCTCATATGTGGAAATACAGCATATGACTGAAACATCATATTAATTGGTCTTTCATTCGCTGGGATATTGCTCATGTCAATACCATCGATAACAACTGAGCCTTGGTCAGGTATCTCCAGACCCGCAATTATTTTAAGAAGGGTAGATTTGCCGCAGCCAGACCCACCAAGAATGGTAAACAATTCCCCCTTATGGATATTTAAATTTACATTTTTTACCGCATTGGTGGCATTAAAGGTTTTTGAGATTCCGTCTATTTGGATAAATGCATCTCTACTCTTTGAGTTAATGCTCTCATTAAGTGATTTACTTTTCGAGAATAGTTTACTCATTATTTATAAAACCAGATTTTGATCATAGTCCCGTTTTAATTCTAGTCCAGGTCCGTGATCTCTTTCTTTCCTCCTTTGGAGACAAAACTTGGGAAGTTTGCAGCCTATCAAGTGTTTTCTTGTCGGGATAGATAGCATTGTCTTCAGTGAGTCTTTTGTCAACTAACGGTGTGGCAGATTTATTTGCGTTTGCATATCCAATGTAATCACTTGTTGCTGCAATCACTTCAGGTCGGAGCATATAGTTCAAAAAAAGATATGCATTATCAATATGTTTCGCATCAGAGGGTACATAGATATTGTCAAACCACATTTCAGAACCCTCTTTAGGAACTATATATTGAAGGTTAATTTTTAAACCTGCATCACGAGCTCTTTGATTTGCAACTGAGTAATCTCCTGACCAACCCATTGCGATACAGACCTCTTCATTGGGAAGATCGAGTAATAATTTGGTAGAGCTAAAATAAGTGATGTATGGCCTTACCGATTTGAGGAGTTTTTCAACATCCTTTAAATGATCTAGATCAACAGAATTTGCTGGATATCCAAGGTAGATCATTGCCATTGGTATAACAGTCAATGCATCATCCAAGAAAGAAACACCGCAATCAGCAAATTTGGAAATCACGTTAGGATCAAAAATAATAGCTCCGCTATCCGTCGGCGGATTTTCCATCCGTTTTTTGATCATATCGACATTGTAGATTATGCCAGCTGACCCCCAAAAAAATGGTACACCGATGAGATCATTCGAGTAGTTTTGACTAATTTTGTCGACTAAATTTGGATCTAAATGCCGCCAATTTGGCAGCTTTTTCATATCTATCTTATGAAGAATTCCAGTCGGCACCAGTCTTGACGCACTTGATGCGGCGTGAACAATGATATCGTAACCACTCTTCCCTGTAAGCAGTTTTGTATCAACCATCTCACTTGAATCGTATGTATCATATGTAATGTCAATGCCAAATTCGCGTTCAAAATTCAAAAGAGCATCGGGATTTATATAATCTGCCCAGTTGTAAATATGTAGCTTTTTTGGCGTCAGGCTCGCATTTTTTATCAGCATTTCTTCTGTGAAAATGGCGTCTGAATATGCATTGATTACTAGCGCGACATTTAAAAATAGACCTAAAAAAAAGTGATGAAATAAGGCTTCCTGTTTTATCAAGTTACATTTCCTCAAGGCCCCGTTTTTTTAGGGCTCTTGCTATAACCATGCGCTGAATTTCACTGCTACCCTCCCAAATTCTATCGACTCGAACCTCACGAAAAAAACGCTCTACAGCGTTATCTCTCCGATAACCTCTACCTCCCCAAATTTGCAAACACCGATCTGCCACTCTGTTTGCCATCTCAGTTGTATATAACTTCACCATCGAACATTTTGCATGCAACGATTTGAGATCATCATCCTTGTCATGTGACGCCGCAGCTTCATAGACCATAAGTTTTGAAGCCCAAAGCTCTGTCACGCTGTCTGCCAGATAAAATTGTATAGCCTGTTTGTCAATTAGTTTTTCATTTTGTATTTCTCGAGATAATGCCCAAGATGTTGCCTCCTCAATCATCCTTCCTGCCGCACCTAACATTCTCGCAGCAATGGTTAATCTCTCGTGTCGAAACCAACTTCTACTATAATCCATTCCACTATTTCCACCCCCAATGACATCCTTATCTGCTACGAAAACATTTTTGAATTGATAGGTAGGATGGTGAGAAGGAAA
Source organism: uncultured SAR92 cluster bacterium (assembly GCA_902527245.1). GTDB lineage: Bacteria > Pseudomonadota > Gammaproteobacteria > Pseudomonadales > Porticoccaceae > AAA300-D14. Next base: position 39,791 of record CABZOI010000009.1, read on the forward strand.
CGTATGCGAAAAAAGTGGATTTTCAATCATCGAGACGCCATCACTATCTATATTTACAAAAAATAAAGCGTCACCTTTCCCTTCAATTTTTGCCTGAAGAAAGAAGAAATCTGCAAGATTTGCGGTTGTTACAAACCATTTTTCACCATTAATCATATATCCTCCAGGCACTTTCGTAGCTGAAGTATTTACTGTCTCATATGATCCAGATTCTGCCTCTGTAATTGCATAACATTCTCTCAACGAGCCTTCCATCAGGCCTTTGAGATAATGATCTATTTGATAATCATTGTCTCTACATGCTTCAAACATCCAGCTTTGAGCCTCAGGAAAGCACCAGCATAAGGCATTGGTTACTCGCCCGAGTTCTTCCCAAATAGCGACCTGTTCGACCATCGAAAGGTTCAATCCTCCATATTCCAACGGTACATCCATTTTGGATAACCCCATCTCTATGGCTTTTGCGTGCATTTTCATTGAGGCGTCATTAGGAATGACGCCATTGTTCATTTCTGCTTCAATCTCCCATGGGATTAGATACTCATCAATGAATGAGCGCATTTTTTTTTGCCATTGTAGTGTTGCTTTATTATGTTTTATTTTCATTAGATTTGATGCCTGTTTACGTCATCGTAAAGTTATTTGGAAATTGTGTCTTTAGATAGTGCATCGCAATAGTTTTCGCATCATCTGCCTTAAAAGATTTAGGTGTTAGTAGTAAAGCTAGCCACAGACCATCTGAGAGAGCGGTATAACATGTACATACAAGTTCAGGATCTACTGATTGGTAATTTTGCTCATTTTTTAAAATTGAAAACAGTTGAGTTAAATTTTGCGCTATTTCGTCAATATAATCTGCGCAAATCGAGTGATAAGTTGGCCTGGATTTAGTTTCACCCCAAAATGCAAACCAAACAGCAAGCTTGTTTCGATCTGCGATTGCTCTGCTAAAATCAAATGCAACATGAGCTCGAATTTTTTCCTCTGTCGACAAATTTTCATTGAAAAAAATCTTATCCAAACCGTTTCTATACTCATCAGTAATGAATCGGAGAGTTTCCACGAGGAGTTTTTCTTTTGTCTCAAAATGCAGATTTACAATCCCAAGACTTAAGCCAGCAAGTTTAGTAACATCTGCCATTGTGGTTCCTGACAGACCATTCTTTGCGATGCATTTGATCGTTGCTTTAATAAGTTGTTTTCTTCTGGTTTTTGCGGGCAACGATCTAGGAGTTTCACTCATTTTGACCCTCTACATAGTTCTTAACAAAATAAGTCTTTTAGTTAGAAACATTAAACCATCAATCGAAGCGGTGCAACCAAAATACCGCCTTTAAATGAATGAATAGTTATTCATTTGTGATGGACATCGGTATTGTTTTTTGGCATCCTCGTAACATAAATTACAAAAGTCACGACATCTTGTCATAGGGATATTTATGCAAAAATACGATGCGATTGTTATCGGTGCGGGCCACAATGGTTTAACCAATGCTGCGTATCTGGCGAAGGCCGGATTAGATGTGTTAGTGGTAGAAAAAAATGACTACATTGGAGGTGCCGCAGTAAGCCGTGAACTCTACCCAGATTGGAAATACTCGAACTGCTCATATGTATGTAGTTTGTTAAGACCTGAGATAATGAGGGACCTCCAACTCCCGAGACATGGTCTTCAAGTAGTTCCATATGGTGGTGGTGTAACGTTTATGCAAAATGGCGATTATTACGGGAATCATGCGGATCATGAGAGGCAATACCGTGAAATAGCAAGGCACTCCAAGAGGGATGCAAATGCTTATGATCGATATGAAGCAGATGTAATGAAGCAAACTCGCTTGATTCGACCATTTTTAATGAGAACACCACCAGATCCAACATCATTAAAGCCAAAAGATTTGAAAGAATTAGCGTTATTGGCAAGTTCATTCGGAAGTATGGGAGAGGAAGGCTTAGCTGATACGATGAGATTCTGGACGATGAGTATTGGAGATTTTTTAGATGAATATTTTGAATCTGATGTGATTAAAGCCCATCTTGCAGGTAGTGGAATAATTGGAACTGCACTTGGAGTGTACTCTCCGGGGACCGCATATGTTCTGCTTCATCACTATATGGGTGATGTTGATGGATCAGTTGGCGCTTGGGGATTTGCAAGAGGCGGTATGGGAGCAGTTTCTAACTCTCTCGCATCTTCATTTCAATCCTTTGGTGGGAAGATTCAGCGTAATGCAGAAGTGGATCAAATTATTGTTAAGAATGGAAAAGCAGCCGGCGTTGCTCTGAGTAATGGTGATGAGATTTATGCTAACACGGTCGTCTCGAACCTAGATCCAAAAAGAACATTCTTGAAGATAATGGATGAAAAAGATTTGCCATCAGACGTCGTTTCTAAGGCAAGAAATTTCAAGATAAGAGGGTCATCTGGCAAGCTAAACATAGCACTTGACGGACTACCTACTTTTACTGGATTGCCCAAAGATAGTCCCCTTTGTCTTGGCGAGAAGCATTTTAGTGATTCATTGACAAGAATGGAAAGAGCATATGATGACTGGAAAAACGAAACTTGGTCCAAGGATCCGTATGTCGACATGCTTATACCTACACAGGTAGATCCCACAATGGCACCACCAGGCAAACATATGATGTCTGTTTTTGTGCAATATGCTCCACCAAAAATAGATGGTAGAGAATGGAGAGATGAAGATAAAGACGGTTTTGCGAAATCAGTAATTGATCAAATCGCTAATTATAGTCCTGATTTTAAGGATCTTATTTTGCATTGTGAGGTCAGGACTCCTCAAGATATTGAAAACGAAGTTGGTTTGACCGAAGGGAATATTTTCATGGGTGAATTAACTTTTGATCAGCTTTTATTTAACAGACCATTTCCAGGTTATGCACAATATAGGGGGCCGGTTAAGGGTATGTATATGTGTGGATCGGGAACTCATCCAGGCGGAGGCGTAATGGCTGCGCCCGGCGCTAATGCAGCGCGAGAAATTTTATATGACTTAAAGCAGACGAATACAGTTCCGGAGGGTTATGCTGATGATTGACTCTAATAAGCAATTCGATGCGATCATAATTGGTGGTGGTCATAATGGATTGGTATGTAGTTTTTATCTGGCGAAAGCCGGAAAGCGTGTTTTATTAGTCGAGGCGAGTGATTCGGTTGGTGGAGGTTGTTCTACAACACAATTTTATGATCAGTTTAAAGTATCCTCGTGTGCACAATGGTTATATCAACTCAGCCCTAAAGTAGCGTCTGATCTTAAACTCACCTCCAGTGGTTTGGAGATAGCGGCAAAGGATTTATCAACGATTGTGTTAAGTGAAACCGGCGACCATTTAACAATAACTTCAGATGGCCTCTCGGGTAACCAGATTTCTGAGAAAGATATAGCTGCATACAAAAAGTTTAGTGCGCAATTTCGAAAATTTGCAAAGTTTCTGGCTTCTGCTTTTGATCGTAGGCCACCCAAATTAATCGAGGGTAACCTGACGGATAGAATCACCGCACTAAAGTTAGGCCTTGGAATGAAGTTAATGGGTAAGGCTGATATGCGCGATCTAATGAGATTAGCATTAATAAATATTTACGATGTAATGGAAGAGAATTTTGACAATGAACTTTTAAAAGCTGGAATAAGCTTAGATGCGGTCTTGGGAACTCACATGGGCCCCAGATCGCCTAATACGGTCTACAGTTATTTGTATCGTAAGACTGGAGATATTTTTGGGTTCAAGGGTCCGACTATCCCTAAGGGTGGAATGGGAAGTATTTCCAATGCAATGGAAAAATCGGCAAAGGCAGCTGGCGTAGAAATAATTACGGGTAAAGCGGTTAAGAAAATAAATTTAGATTTGGATAGGGTAACCGGGATTACTTTGGATGATGGAACCATTTTTAAGAGTGATCGTGTTGTATCAAGTGCTGATCCTAGGACAACTCACTATGATCTTATTGGCAAGAAAAACCTTGAAACCGGGATTGTAAGACGAGTCAGAGGTGTTCGGATGAAAGGTAATGCTGCAAAACTGCATCTAGCACTTAAAGAGATTCCAAATTTTAATGGGCTCACAAAAGAGCAAATGGGACAAAGATTGATAGTGGCGCCAAACATGAAGTACATCGAAGACGCTTTCAATGCTTGCAAGTATGGTGATTTTTCGAAAAATCCTGCACTTGATATAAGTATCCCTACAGTGCATGACTCGAGTATGGCGCCTGAAGGTAAGCACGTTATGTCAGTGATAGTTCAATATGCACCATGCAAAGTAAATAATGGTTGGGAGATAGAAAAGTCTAAATTAGAAGCTATCGTGATAAATAAAATCTCTGAGTATGCACCCGACATCAAAAGCAAGATCATATTTAGTGAATTAATGACTCCAGAAGATATAGAGAACAGGCACCTAAATCATGGAGGTCACTGGCATCATGGAGAAATAAGTTTGGACCAAATTTTGGTAATGAGACCCTTCCCTGGTTCCTCTCAATATAGAACGGTAATCGATGGCGTGTTTTTATGCGGAGCTGGGACTCATCCAGGAGGTGGTGTAATGGGGCTTGCCGGATATAATGCGGCACAAGAAGTCATAAGGAGTATCAAATGAAATTGATTCCACATGATGAAACAATGATGTTAAAAACACCTTTCTATTCTCGGTGCAAGGCGGCTTGTGAGATTAATATGTGGGAAGATTGGAAAGGTTACACGAGTCCACAAGCTTACACTGAAATTGAAAAGGAATATTTTGCCGTCAGAAATGCGACAGGTGTTTTTGACATATCCCCAATGATGAAATATCGGATCACGGGGCCAGAGGCAAGTGCGTACCTAAACAGATTAGTCACTCGAGATATGGGTAAAATCAAAGTTGGTAGAGTGGCATACGCAATTTGGTGTGATGATGAAGGAAAAGTGATGGATGATGGTACGATCTTCAGATTGGATCAGAATGACTATAGGTTATGTGCTTATGCCCGTTGTCTGGACTGGCTTATGTGGACCGCAGATGGACTGGAAGTGGAGATCCGTGATGAAACTGATGAGTTAGCTGCTTTGGCTGTTCAAGGACCTACTTCTTGCACTGTATTCAAACGAATGGGATTCGATGGAATTGAGAATCTGAAACCTTTCGGAATGATGACTTTTCCTTTTGAAAACTCTTCTGTGATGATAAGTAGAACAGGATTCACTGGTGATTTGGGTTATGAGATTTGGATTGAACCTGGCCTAGCCGAATTGTTTTGGGACGCGTTATTTGTTGCAGGTAAATTATTCGGGATACAACCTATTGGGAGCTATGCACTTGATATGCTTCGAACTGAAGCAGGATTTTTGCAAGCAGGGGTAGACTTTGTGCCTGCAGAAGAAGCGGTTCGCATTGGTAGATCGAGATCACCTTTTGAGTTAGGGTTAGGATGGTTAGTGTCCTTCGATAAACCAATTTTTAATGGCCGTAAAGCATTAGTTGCAGAAAAAAATAATGGGTCAAAATATGCGTTCGTTTACTTAGACGTTGAAGGCAACAAGCCGGCAGAGCATGCCTTTATTTACTTAGATGCAAAAGCAACAAAAGAGGTTGGCACTGTAACAACTGCGGCTTGGTGCCCGACAGCGAAATCTAATGTTGCATTTGCTCAGGTTGAGGCACGTTATGGAAAAGTTGGTCAAGAATTGATTGCTGAGATCTATTATGAACGGGAATTAAAATGGACGCGTGTTATGGCGAAATGCACAGTTGTAGACGGCCCCGCATTTAATCCACCGAGAAAAAGGCAAACACCAGCACCGGCTTTCTAATGAGTAAAATTTCCTTGGAAACGCTTCTGACTCCAAAATCTATTGCGGTTGTAGGGGCGTCTCCGAAAGCAGGAACTGTTGGAAATGAGGCAATCCTAAATCTTCAAAAAGGTGGTTACAAGGGTGATCTTTTTTTTGTGAACCCTCGATATGATGAGCTTTTTGAAAATGTATGTTTCGACAATCTTCACTCACTGCCGAAAAAGCCAGAGCATGTTATTTTTGCAGTTAATGACACTCGCTTGGAAAGTGTCTTTGATGAATTGATACAGTTAGAAATAAAAGCATGCACTATTTTTTCTGCTTTGATTTTAAAAGATGACTCCTCGCCTGGATTAAAAAACAGAATTGCCAAAAAAGCATCCTTGAACCAGATTTCAGTTATGGGTGCTAACACAATGGGTGTCTACAACATCGAAAATAATACACTTATTGGAGGTTTTGATACTCGAGCTCATCCCAAAGGTGGAAATGTGGCTCTCATAAGTCAATCAGGGGCTGGGATGTCAGGAATTGTTGATTGCGAAGAGAGAATAAAATTTAACTTTACAGTTTCAACTGGTTATGAATTGACCACTAATATGGAAGATTACCTTGATTATGCGATTGATCTTCCCGGGACAAAAGTAATTGGATTATTTCTGGAAACGGTAAGAAAGCCAGAGTATTTCTTTGGTTGTCTGGAGAGAGCTGCGAAGAAAAAAATACCCATTATTGTAATCAAAGTAGGTAAAACTGAGCTCTCAAGGAAGATGGCTGAATCACATTCAGGTGCGATGGCCGGGAGTGACCGAGCATATGATGCAGTTTTCAGGCATTATGGTGTTTTGAGAGTGGATGACATGGATCAAATGGCTGCATGCTTGATCATGTTTTCTCAAGCTACCCTTCCCAAGCACGGAAATCTAGTGTGTCTTCATGACTCGGGAGGAGAGAGACAACTATTAATCGATTTAGCCAATGATTTGAGTGTACCACTCACTGAAATATCTGCAGACACTCAAACCAAATTAAGTAGTCTTTTAGATCCCGGTCTTCCTGCTGTAAATCCTTTAGATGCTTGGGGTGCGGGTGGAACAAATGCTCCTGAGGTAATGGCGTCATGTTTTGAAACACTTTTGTTAGATCAATCAGCCGCAATGGGAGCAGTAGTGCATGACCGAGGGCCATCAAGCGAAATATATGCATCATATATTCCATACCTTGAGAGGGGTAAAAAGTTATCTAAAAAGCCTGTTTTCTTAGTATCTAATCGTCAAGGTAGTGGTGAGAGTAGGTTGGCTGTCGAATTAACGCATAAAGGCCTTCCCGTGATTGATGGAATTAATCAGTTTTTGACGGGCACTAAAAAAATGTTTGAGTATCGAGATTTCCAAAAGCTATTCAAAAATCGATCAAAGCTAAAATTAAAAAAATCGTTAAGTATTGATAAATCATCCGACAAAAAAATAGATGAGCGGGATACATATGATTTACTCAAGCTATATAAAATTCCAATGAATGAGATTGATTTTGTTTCCTCAATGAGGCACCTAGAAAAGTATGTTGGAAAGTTTCCGCTTGTAATGAAAACAGCGAATAATGACATTCATCATAAATTTGATGTGGGTGGAGTTATATTAAATATAGATAATTTTGACGACCTAAAAAGAGCATATAATGAAATAACAGACAAATTTGGTGAGCGCGTCTCGATTTCTCCTTTCATCGATGAAGATGGCATTGAAATGATATTGGGAATCAGTAACGATGATCAGTTTGGCCCCCTTGTTTTGATCGGATTTGGAGGGGTATATACTGAAGTATTTAATGAAGTTATTTTATTGTTGCCTCCATTTAATCTAGAGGAGGTTAGTATTGCGTTAGAGTCATTGCCTCATTTCGAAATACTAAAGGGTGTTCGCGGAGGTATCACCGTGGATATAGAGAGTTATTGCAGGGCAGCAGTTGGGCTCTCTCAATTTGCGGTAGATTATGGTCACAATGTAAAAGAACTTGATATTAATCCCATAAAAGTAATGCAAAAAGGTTGTGTTGGGCTCGATATGTTATTGGTAAACAAATTTTAACTATATATGAATATCGCAAATGTAAACGAATTAAATTATTTTCTCGACAAATATCCATCGGTAAGCATGATGGAGGTTTTGATGGTTGATATCAATGGAATAATTCGCTGTAAACGAATTCCGCGAAGTGAATTTGAGGAACTGTTTACGCACGGTACTAAGGGGCCTGCTTCTACAGTTCTCCTAAATGTGAAGGGTGAATTCTGTGATGAACTAAACAAAGCAGATCTGGAGGGTGATCCCGACCGATTAATAAAGCCCATAAAAAATACACTATCCTATATTCCTTGGTTGGATTCAGAGACAGCTCAGGTAATGGCAACTTTTACAGAGTTGAATGGAGATCCAAATCTGAGTGATCCAAGAAATATATTGATTAGCGCATTAGATGCGCTCAAATCTCTGAATTTGAAGATGGTTGTTGCGACGGAGCTTGAATTCTATCTAATTAAGCCCGGTAATTTGTCCACACCAGAACCATTTGTTTCAAAAATTCCTGGCACAAGTGTAGATCAATCGGGCGTGCAATACGCGATGCCAGAGGATCTTTGGGATCAAGACAAATTTCTTGATGATGTTAGGTCCGCTTGTGAATGTCAGAATGTTCCAATGACAACAATTCACTCAGAGTATTCTCCTGGTCAATTTGAAATAAATTTACATCATACAAGTGATCCGGTTAAAGCTTGCCAAGATGCATTTCTTTTAAAACGACTCATTAAAGGTATAGCAAGAAAGCACAATATGTCTGCGACGTTTATGGCAAAACCATTCATGAGTGTCGCCGGTAATGGTCTTCATATTCACTTGAGTCTTTATGATAAAAATGATCAAAATATTTTTTCTGATGTAACATCGTCTTCAATTCCTGCAGTCTCGAATCAACTTATTCATGCAATAGGTGGGTTATCCGAATTAATGGGTGAATCAATGGCAGTTTTTGCACCAAACGCAAATTCGTACAGACGATTAATCCCGGGAAATTTTGCACCTCTGACTCCAAACTGGGGCTATAACCACAGGGATGTTGCCCTGCGTATTCCCGTGTCTGATAGCAATAATATGAGGATTGAACACAGAGTGGCTGGCGCTGATGCCAATCCCTATTTAGTATTGAGCGTGATTATAGCCGGAGTTCATCATGGAATAACTCAGCAAATTAATCCATCGGAGATGATTCTTGAGGGAGCTGAAATTGAGGAAAAGATTACTTTGTCTCGATTCTGGCCAGATGCTCTAAATGAGTTCAGCACTAGTGCTATTTTACCTCAATATTTAGGCGCTGATTTTTGCAAGCTTTTTGAGACAGTAAGACGAGGGGAGATGGAGGAAATAAACTCTCAAATAACTAATATAGATTATGAGTGGTATCTGAGAGCAATGTAATAAATTGTCGATTCAAGCGAATTATTTTGATGAACTTTCGCCGAGGAATCGCGTAAAATGAGTAATCAAAAATACTATGGGAATGAGTGATAGATGCAGGTAATTGCCACAGATGTTTTAGACACAAAAGAAAAAATGGTGAACATGGCTCAAGAGCAGTTGAAAAAGCCAGGATTTGCCATAGATCCTTACTTTTATAGATCTCATGTCACCTATCAATCAGAACTTGAGCATATTATCTTCAAGAGCTGGCTTTACGCTGGACACGTTAGTCAAATTCCAAATAAAGGAGATTATTTTCTGTTTGATATCGGTGAAGATTCCATAATTATCTGTCGTGATCGTAAGGAAGAGATTCACGCCATGCATAATATGTGTAGGCATAGGGGTGCTCGGGTTTGTGAGGAACCAAGTGGCAATTGTAGAGTCTTTGCGTGTCCATATCATGGATGGGGCTATGCCTTGGATGGCACTTTGAAAGCTGCAAGAGATATGCGAGATGTTGAGGGCTTTAATTTCGAGGATTACGGATTATTGCATGTTCGAATGGAAATTTTTCAAGGTATGATTTTTATAAACTGTGATCCAGATGCTCCAGATTTCAAAAAGCCATTATCAAAGATTTCCAAGCAACTTGGGGCATATGATCTTGAAAATGCAAAAGTTGCAGAGGCTAAAACCTATAAAATTGATGCTAATTGGAAGCTATGTTTAGAAAACTATTTAGAGTGCTACCATTGTGCAAGTTCGCATCGACATTATGCAAAACTGCATACTTTAGAAGCTCTTGCGCATAAAGTTAAACCAATAAACGAAGCTATGTGGGCCCGTGCTGAAGAGATAACTGGTGTGAAAGGGATCGCCGACGAATTTTATGGTTATTACAATGATTCGTCAGCGTTTGGTGCTTGCTCTTATCATAGTCGCTATGCTTTGTACGAAGGTTATGAAAGTGGAAGCAAAGATGGTAAGCCTGTGGCGCCCCTAATGGGTAATATGAAGGGATATGATGGAGGAGCAGGAGATTTTCAGTTAGGTCCCTTAACATTTATGCTAAATTACCCCGATCATTGCGTTCTTTATCGATTCATTCCTAGAAGCCTAACTCAGACAGACATGGAACTTGTGTGGTTTGTTAATAGTGATGCTGAGGAAGGGGTGGACTATCAGAAAGAAGAGCTTACCTGGCTTTGGCATTTCACCAGTCTGGAAGATGAATTTATTATTATGAGAAATAGTGCAGGTGTAAATTCACACTTTTTTATTCCAGGACCTTATCATCCCGAACACGAATCCACGTGCATGGAATTTATTAGTTGGTACTTGAAAGCGCTGTCCATGGTTCAGTTAAGCTAGATCATCGTATCGGTATTTGTTTATGCTTCTTAAATCAACAGTAGATAGCACAGAGCATGCACCCTCATATTATGCGTCGTCGGTCAATTGGAAAACGGATTATCCTAAGCTAGATAGTGATTTTACTGCAGATGTAGTTATCGTAGGTGGTGGCTTCAGTGGTGTCGCAACGGCTGTGGAACTTTGCGAAAGGGGTTATAAAGTAGCGCTAGTAGAGGCAAATCGTATTGGCTGGGGCGCAAGTGGACGCAATGGTGGGCAAATAATAGGTGGCTACGGCTCAAATCCGGCTGCCTTTAAATCGTCGATTGGAAGCGAGGGTGTTGAAGTCGTTGAGAAGATGGGCACGGAATGCGTTGAAATTATTAAGGCCCGAATCGAAAAGTATGAAATTGATTGTGACTTAAAGTGGGGATATTGTGAGGTTGGACTGAAAGAACGCCATATTAGATCTTACCGCGATTGGGCTGAGGACGATTCTGCCATTAAACTTTTGGGTCAAGACGAACTAAAGCAATATGTCAATTCAGACCGATATATCGGTGGTTATTATCGAGAAGATTGGGGTCATATTCATCCGCTAAATCTATGCATTGGTGAGGCAAAAGTTGCTGAATCAATGGGTGCTAAAATCTTTGAGCAATCAAAAATTACTAATATTACTTATGGAGATCAACCCAAGGTTTGTACCGAGAGTGGCTCAATAAAAGGAGATCATTTGATCCTTTGCGGTAACGCTTACATGGAGAATCTTGTTCCTTATTTAGATGCTCGAGTTTTACCTGCTACTAGCTGCATAATTGGAACAGAACCACTCTCAGAGGAACAGATTCGACAGACCTTGGTCCGTGATGTAGCTGTCTGCGATTCCAGAACTGCATTAGATTATTACCGGCTGTCTGCCGACAAACGCATGCTATTTGGAGGATTGGCTAATTACTCAGGATTAGATCCGGTAAATTCTACTGAGATTATGAGATCCAAGATGATAAAAGTTTTCCCTTCGTTGCGAGATTTAAAAATTGACTATTCTTGGTCTGGAAAAATGGGGATTAGCCTCAGGCGAATGCCTCAAATTGGGCGAATCAAGAACACTAATGTTTTGTATATTAGTGGTTATTCTGGGCATGGTGTTGCACCGACGCATATGACCGGAAGGATTCTTGCTGAGGCAGTAGCGGGGAATACATATCGGTTTGACATTATGAATAGAATGTTTCATATGCCTTGGCCAGGTGGTAAGCTCTTTCGACGTCCCGCAATGGCGCTTGGTATGATGTGGTATAAAGCATTAGATGCGATTTAAAACCTTATGGAAAAAACTGTAGCGATATTTCTCCACATGCAGGATGATCAACCTGGCTACATCTCAGATTATCTATTAAAAAACAATATCTCGCATAAATTAGTTAGACTTTTCAATGGCGATCAAATCCCTGATATTAATGAAGTCTGCGGGCTTGTTTTTATGGGTGGGACAATGAGTGTGAACGACGGTATTGATTGGTTGAATGAGGAAATTGCTCTTATAAAGGAAGCAGTGAAAAGAAATATCCCGATCTTGGGACATTGTCTTGGAGGTCAATTAATTAGCGTAGCGCTTGGTGCGAAGGTCATATCTAATCCACATGAAGAGATTGGATGGCACTATTGCTCCAAAGAAACAAACGAGGCTAGCAAAGAGTGGTTGAAGGGTGTAGAGGATGATTTTTTGATGTTCCATTGGCACAAAGAGACATTCGATCTGCCAAGCGGTGCAAAACTCCTATTTTCGAGTGATTACTGTGATAACCAAGCATTTATAATCAATCACAATATTTTGGCAATGCAATGCCATGTCGAAATGACAGAAAGTTTAGTGGAGGATTGGGCGTTTTCTTGGAGAAATCATTTAAAAGTAAATGGGAAAAATATTCAGAGTTATGAGGAGATTATTGACAACTTGTCTGAGAAAATTCAGGCTTTAAACAAAGTTGCTAATATTCTTTACGATACTTGGGTAAGTAAAATTTATGACCACTAAACAACATAGAGAAATATATAACAAAAATTTATTGCATCCTTGGGGTGACTTATCTGAGCTAGGCAATGATGAATCAAGCTCAGTGATTGTCAAGGGCAAAGGCATTCATATTTTTGACTCCGATGGTAATAAAATGATTGATGGTCCGGCGGGTATGTGGTGTATGCAAACTGGATATGGGAGAAAAGAGATTGCTGACGCGGTCTCTAAGCAAATTCTGAGTTTAAGTTATGCGACCTCGTTCACACTTATTAATGATAAAGAGACAGAATTAGCTAAAAGGATCTCTGAACAAACACCTGGAGATTTGAATAGAATTTACTTTACAACGGGCGGATCGACGGCCGTAGATTCGGCTCTGAGGCTATGTCAACTTGCTAACAACATTAAAGGTGCTCGTAATAAAAAACAAATCATAACAAGAGAGAAGGCTTATCATGGGAGTACTTACCTCTCTGCATCTGTCACTGGTAAAGAAAGGGATAAGACGGCAATGGATATCAAGAGAGAGGGTATTCATTTCTTGAAAGCACCTTGTCATTTTTATTATCCAGAATTTGATAATGAAGACGATTTTTGTGATTTTTTAATTAATGAGCTGGAGGAGAAAATTATTGAAATAGGTCCTGAGAATATTATGGCATTTATTGCAGAACCTATTCTTGCGAGTGGTGGAGTGATAGTTCCTCCAAAAAACTATAATTACCGGTGCTGGGAGGTAGTAAAGAGATACAACATTATTTATATCGCTGATGAGGTTGTAACTGCTTTTGGTAGGTTGGGATATTGGTTTGCATCTGAACACGTTTTTGGGATTATCCCAGACATCATAATATTTGCAAAAGGAATTACATCTGGATATATCCCCATGGGTGGATATGCTGTTTCCGAAAAATTTATGAGCACATTTTCTGGAGATGAGGCAGATGGATGTTTATATTCTAATGGATATACTTGGTCAGGAAGCCCAGTGGCATGCGCTGCAGCCCTTGCTAGTTGGGATATCATTGATTCAGAGAATTTGCTAGAACATGTATTAAACGTCGGACCTTATTTTCAACAACAACTCCAATTATTGAGAGACATTCCCATAGTCGGCAATGTTCGCGGGCATGGATTGATGGCTGCAGTTGAGATGACAGTTCGAGGGGAAAATGAACAAGATCTTTTAGAAAAAGACTATGCAATTGGAGAGTTGGTTGATAAGCATTGTCAAAAGTTAGGCTTACTCGTTAGACCATTCATTAATATTTGTATTATTTCGCCTCCTCTAATAATCACCAAGAAAGAAATTGATAATTTAGTATCTATACTGAGGAAAGGTCTCGAACTTACGATGAGAGATCTCGAAGAAATTGGTGTTTCTCTGTAATTTTGTAAATCTAACTTTCATCAGACGGTATAGATAGCTCACCAAGATTATTCAAAAAATCTGACTCATTTAAATTTTTGAATTTTTCTTTTGTCAAGATTTGATCTCTGTAGGTTTTTAATGGTTGACCCAAACAGAGAATACCTCTTTCTCTGGTTCTTCTAACTTTGTTAAAGTCTGCTTCAAATAATAATATTTCTTCTGTTGATTGGCTCTCGTGAATAATATCACCCTCAGGACCGACCAGCATTGATTGTCCAACACCCAAATCGCCTGCACCATTAATATTTACAACATAACACTGTTGTTGTGCGGCAGTGGCAACAACCATTGATTTTTCAGTTTTTCTGTCATTTGTGTCGGTAAGCGTTGGATGCAAAAGCACCTCTGCTCCATCTGCAATCATCGCCCTGCTTATTTCTGGAAACCAAATGTCATAACAAATAAATAATCCAAACCTACCTACGTTTGGAACATCAAAACAACATATATTTTCTCCTGCACTTATACCCCTCTCGTATGGCAAGAAGGGACATAATTTCCGAAACTTGCTAATCAATTTACCCTCTGGATTTATAACTATTGCAGTGTTAAACGTTTGGTCACCATCTATTTCATGTATCGAACCGGGTACTAACCAAATACTTAATTCCTTTGCAACCTCACATAAAACCGTTGTGACCTCATGTAGTTTGGGTTCAGCAAAACCTTTACCAGCGCCACAAATTGCGAGCTCACTGCAAACAATCATTTTTACGAAAGGATATCTTTTTTTTGTATATTTAATTTTATCTAAAACGTAATCGAGATTACCTCTACTCTTTAAATTGAGCTGAAGTCCAGCTATTGCAAAATGAGACATGTTTTTCCCTTTTTAATTAAGTCTTTCAGATTTTTTTGCAGGCCATAAAGCGATTAAACCACACAATAACAGTCCAACTGTTGAGAGATTTATTATTGCATTGAAATTTGATTCACCAATAACCATTGCCGCAATCAAAGGACCACTTGCTAAGCCAATTTTAGAGACAAAGCCAGCGAATATTACTACTTGCCCTTTTTTATCAAGAGCTGCGCATAGCCCTAAAAGAAATGGAATTGTAAAGGCCCAAGTGATTCCAGTGATTGCATTGGCAATGAAGTAAACGGATGCAAGTTCAGTCCAGTGAAGAGCAAACGTAAATAGTCCAGCGACAGAGGTGCCAATTATTATTGGTTTGGCTCTTCCAAATTTGGTACCAACTTTATAAACGAGAAGCGCTCCAGCGATTGCAATAATATTTGCTACTGTAAGCACATTGCTAAGATAGTTGACTGAGTATCCATTTTCTTTTCCGAGCTCAATAGTGTAATCAGCGATTCCCATATTAGAGGATTGAAAGAGAAAAATAGCTAACAGACTGAGAGCGGCTGGGATTAAAAGTAAATTCTTGGAATTTGCCTTGGATTTGTCTGTTTTTGAAACGTCATCATAATCTGGAATGAATGGAATCATACTGGCGGTAATCAAACTAAAAATTATCAAAGCTCCAAATGCTGCCCCAGGTCCAAAAACTCCTACAAGTTTCGGCACAGTGAATATTCCGATACTTCCAAAGGTGTATTGAATCGCGACTAACATTCCAAATACTTTGTCTGGACTTTCTGTTCTGGCAATTATTGAGAAACCCAAACCGACGAGAAATCCACCAATACTTCCATGCAAAAATCTCACGCCAATTAGGGTATTGGTTTCACTTAAAAAGAAAGATAAGGAATCAATTGTTATGAGTAGCAAAATGAGGATGTAAGCTGAACGCCTCCATTTAAGATACTTGACAAAAAACGTAGCTATCAATCCACCAAAAGCTGCACCATATTTATTAGCACTTGTTATGAAACCTGCCTCAGATCGAGACACTCCCAGTCCATCAACAAACGCCGATAAAAATGCTGCACCCAGATTCACATAAAATAAACCTGCAGTTGCCAGAAACGCCAAGAAGATGGCAACTTGTAAACTATTCTTTTTAACTTTCAATATTCCATTTCTCTCTTTACTTAGCAAATTGACTGATGCTGATTGAGATTTTTTACAACTTCAGCGAATCTGAACACACCACTGTCACTAAAGTAATAATAGACAACATTTATAGGTAATAAAACAACTTGAATTCCTCCATATCCTGACATAAATGGGATCCAACTTTCTTTATTACAATCAAGTGTGTCTGATGCATTCCATGCCCAGAATCCATTTTTATATCTGAGTGATTCTGCTCCGGCGACACTTCCTCGGTTACTATTATTTTTCTGCATTGCATTGTTCAACATTTCTTCATCCAAATACTTTCTCAATATTGACTTCTCTGATGTAATGTCACTACCTATTTTGGCAATATCATCTTTTCTCAACATTAAGCCCCAACCAGTTAATGGTATGTTTTCCAATCGATGAGGTTTTTCAATCAATGGCGACAATTTCAACTCTCTCCATATTGGAATGATTAGATCTTCGTAGAATTCGCGATTGGCTCCAGCTTTTGCCTCCCAGAATCGTTGAATTGCCTGTCCTAATAGCCAAAATTCGGTGGTGTGATAAACCCATTTGGATCCAGGCTTTGATTTTTGTTTATATCGGTTACACACATGTTTTAAGCGTTCTCGGCTGGTTGATAAATTGAAGAACGCACCAATATGGTTTTCCTCATCATAGTGAGATCTTACCTTTCCATAACGACCAGTCGTATTATTTAACAGATGATAAAGAGTAATTTCCTCCCAATGACTACATTCCGGAATAAGATCTGAAACCGCTATATCTTTGGCACCAGGGTAAAGCCTTTCTAATCTCATCAAAGCCACACCGCCAATAAGGGATTTTGTCAACGAGTATGCGGGCAACGGTGTGTAATCGCAGTCGGGAAATCTAGCCCCTCGAGTTAAACAGGGTCCTGTGTAATGTTGATTATCAAGTATAACTCCAAAGCTGGTCATGTCCCCTGGGTTAATGAAATTATCTTGTGAGAAGATATTTTCCTTAAGTTGCTTATTTATAAGAGCTAAGTCCACAATTGATTTTGTAGGCATTCGATTTGCAACATAATTGGCATGCTTAGATAAAATTTCATCACTAGATGGTAAATCGATACTTTTTATTGTGATATCAACCTGGCCTTGTGAATTAAACTGAAAATAAATGCAAGTCTCTGAGGCAATTTGATAACCTGCATTATCATTTTCAATTATTAATAGCCCTTGATGTGTGCAGTTTTGTCCTTTTTCAATAAGTGCAAATGGTAGAACAATACTTATTCTTTTGTCTTTCAAGTACCATTTCCCCGGCTCAAAAAGAATATTCCAAAATTTATTATCTGTTTCAATCAGGCCTTGTTTGCGGGGAATAACTTCGCCATTGGGACTAATGATTAAATCAATATTTGCTTTTGGAATTTTCCCCAATTCGTTTCCTGTAAGCCGACCATTACCAAAGGAATCCTTTAGGATGCTGAATGAGCTCACTGTGCTTTCTTTAAAGTCTATATTTAAAGTAGAGGAGGCAATGACATCAAATGAAAAGATAATTAAAAATAATCTCAGAGTCTTTTGAAAGATATAATTTATCTTAGATTTTGATAGCTCAACGATCAATTTGAATACCATTCTTGGTTAATATTGAGGAAAATGGTTGTAAGTAATCTTCAAAGTTTTTCCAGCGATCTAATGAATCCGTATAGATGGGTTGTCGTACTTGTGCTGCGCTTGCTGTTGTTACTGGATTTTTATTTTTATAAAAATTTAAGCAATTGGATTCAAAAGCAAGATCACAAAATTCACAAACTTTCTCAATTTCCGGTTTAGTATTTTTTACTAAATCCTCATAGTTCAATTCATAAATCATATTTGGAAACAAATCTTTCCAGTGATTCATGAGATTTTCATAAGAGACATAATATTTTGCAATATCTTTTAGATCATATGAATATGGATAGATATCCCTAAAATTTTGTTTAAAAATTGCAAAACAAAATGCCATTGGATGCCTTTTCATGCGAATAATTTTTGCATTTGGAAAGCTTTGAAGTATGTGGGCTATATACAAGAAATTGAGAGGTAGTTTGTCGATAAAATACCGACAATCACTATTTTTTGAGACAGCTTTCTCAAGATAGTTGCTCTTCAATTTATCAAAGTTAATATCTTTCGAAAGCTCTATAAGTTTCAGTATCGAGAGTGGTTTATCTCTTGTAGTTTCTCGGCAAAGTGTAATTATTTCCCTACCAAAGTGATCAAGCTCGCCACAAGAGACTATCTCTGAGTGACAATCTAAAATTCTCTCCAAAAGAGTGCTTCCCGTTCTAGGTAGACCTAATATGAAAATTGGCGTGGGATTTGATTTAAGACTTGTATTGTCGTCACTTGATGAGGTTTTGAAGGTTTCGATTAATTTATGCATTATATTTTTGTCGATCTGAACATCGTACTGCATCTTACTCTTTCGAATCTTCGAGGCCTTTTTTAAATATGAGAATGATTTAGTAAATTCATTCAAATCATCAAGCTCTTTGGCAAGCGCATAGTATATTCCAACTTTATCAGCTGAAGTGACTCGAGAGTCTTTCGAGATTTCTAGCAATTCACTGATGTGATTGCTCTCTATTGTTTGTCTTTTAAGAGATGATCTCATTGACTGCGCTTCTGAGTCTTTTGGATTTAATTTTAAGCACCTATTCAAGCTATTTTCGCAATTGTCCAGATTTCCAATAAATCGATAAGCAACCGCAAGGTTGAAATGTAAAAGATAGTTACTAGGATCTCCAAAAATGGCGGCTTCGTATTTTTTTATTGCTTCTGAATGCATTTCCTCAGAGGAGAACAGCATTGCTATTTGACTATTGGTGCTTGAGTCTGTGACTTTGAGGCTCGCCAAGGTGGAAAGAATCTTTTTAGCCTCATCAATTCTTTGTAGCTGGCTTAAAAAATGAAATCGTTGAATAAGGATTTCCGGATTATTTGGTTTTAGTTCGAGTGCTTTCGATGTGGATACCAGCCCTGCTTTAGGCTTGCTGAAATTTTTGTGCAGAATACCTGCCAGTCGCCATCCTTCAAAATTTTTTGGATAGGTTGTGTTCAACTCGATACAAAGTCTCACCGCCTCTTTTAAATTTCGCTGTTTTATATTTCTTAAGCAAGAGACAGTGAGTTCCGCTTGTTTATCTTCCATAAGTTCAGATGAGCTTAAAGAACTTTTTGCACGCTAGAAAACTTAGAATTTTTTTGTTGCCTTGAGCGTGATCGTTCTGGGCATCGTAATAAAATCTTTCTGACCAGTTCCATAGAATCCGTTAGCAATATCTGATGTCATATACTCTTCTTTATATGTTGCCACCGTACCTCGATCATTAAGAAGATTTCGCGCAATGAGCGATACAGACCAATCATTACCGAGTAAATTGAGTGATGCAAACCACAAATCAAATCCATCTAATGTATCAGCCCAATCGGGATCGATATTTAGTATTGAGTTCTCAACATCAGACTGATAATACCCATCAATTCTTGAGATAAATAAAAGTCCATTATCGAGATATCTCTCATTTTTTGCACCAATATTTATTGTATGTTTGGCGGTTCCGGGAAGTTGTGCGCCTTTCGTTGCTCGTAACTCTGATTTACCAGTTGTGAGTGCGCTTGCATCGTGTAAATAAAGATCCTGAGTGAGCTCTGCATCCACGAAGGTATAACCACCAAAAAGGGTTGTTGAATCAGATACAGCCCAATTAAATTCAGTTTCGATCCCTTTTGAACTAGCCTCAGATCCATTGGCAACCGCATAGTACGCGCCGGATGGTGTCGCAACATTGACTTGAGGATCTTGCCAGTCAACATAAAATGCAGAAATTGTATAATTTGAGCGGTTCGTTGAGCCTTTCAAACCAATTTCATAATTCAAGACAGAGTCACTACCAAAATTACTCCATTCAGGATCATTTGGATATGCTTCGTCAGGCCTAACAGGAGCAGCATTTGTTCCACCTCTCCGATATCCCTCTGAGATGGTTCCATATAACATTGCTGAATCACTGTACCTCCATGCTAAATTCATCTTCATTAGAGTGTCACTATCCGTTTGAGTATCTTTTACAACAGGATTGAAGGCACCCCAGATTGGAAATGATGTTTGAGATGTTACTCTATCTTCGTTATCAAAGTAGCGAGCTCCCAAAGTGAGATCAACATCATCACTGAGTTTCCATGTTATCTCACCAAATACGGCAAAGTCCGTATAAAATCGTTCATGACTCCAATCAAATGTTACATTGGTTGAGGGATCGTAATATAAACCATATCCGTACCCAAAACCCTCAGGTTCTACAGCAGTGGCCCATTCTTGGAATCCCCGTGCCCTAGTTTGCTGAGCCGCTGATGCTTCTTGATCCATGTAAAATGCACCAATTGTCCAATCTAAGTTTTGATCACCGTTTGACACTAAACGTAGTTCTTGAACAAAAGCTTCTTCTGTGTTTTGTCGCTCTGCAGCAATTGCAGGTCGGAGCATGTAGCCGTAGCCGTAATAAAATAACCAGCCTTTTGCTGCAAAAAATCCGGTATTATCACTGACTCCTTCATATGATCTATCGTATGCTGACGTGCTTGAGCTCAGTGTTGCAAAGCCCATATCATAGGTCATTTCTAGGCTTGTAAATTCAGATTCATTGGATGAAGGTTCGTTTATAACTGCTCCAATTTCATAATCGTCGTAATATTCACCCCAACCATTAGGACCACTTGTTGTTTGACGTCTTCCTCCATATTCTCCCTTCTGATTCATATAAGTGACAGAAGCTTCAAATTTATCTGATGGTGTCCATTTCATTGCTGCTCTAGAATAGTCAATATCAACAGTATCAGCGTCTTTATTATTGATATAAACAGGGCCACCATAAGCCACTCCAAATGCATCACTAATTGGCACACCATTTCCATCGGAGGCGTAAACATTGGCATAATCTACAATGCCTGCATTATCAACTATTCCGGCACTAAATCGCACCGCCAAGCTCTCAGACAAAGGGATATTTAGCATCGCGTTTAGATCAATATTTCGTCCGCTAGAACCATGAGTTCTTCCAATTGACGTATCGAGGTATCCTTCAATTTTTTCATTCGTAGGCTCATTCAGGACAAATCTCACAGTTCCACCAAGTGACCCAGATCCGTATAAAGTTCCTTGAGGGCCTCTTAATGCTTCAACTCTTTTGACATCTTTTAAAACAAAATTTGCGAATACCGGTGTATCTCCAACGTAGGTTGATACATTGGGATCTGATAGAAATCGTCTATCAGTCGCAGATGGATCAACATTTAAGCCACGGATTGTTATTACATTGTTATTTTCTGAGAATCTTCCTCCGCCGTCAGCAACTGTAATGCCCGGCATGGCACGCATCAGGCCTTCCATATCAGTAACATGCGCTTCCTCGATTTCATCCCCTGTTATCGCTGAGATATTAAAAGGTATTTCACTTGGGACCATGTCTCTTCTGGTCGCGGTCACAATGATTTCCTCTAGTGTCTGCTCTTGCGCTACAGCAATCTGAGGTGTTTGCGCTATTAATGATGACAGTGTTATAGCAGTTGCAATTTTCGTTTTATGAAATTTGAGTTTTGGATTCATAAGGAAGTCCCTTTGTAAGTCAAATTGTTTTTATTGGAAGGTATTGTTTTGAGAACGTATCAGTATTTTCGCGTTATTTCCAGTGAAACAAGAATACAAAAAGACAGATTGAATATTTTCTGAGTTAAATAACATTTTTGGAAATAATGACGTAACTATATTTCAAGGGAATATTTATAAAATTCATTATCCTTCTCATAACCAAGAGATTCATAAAGTTTTTGAGCACCCGTGTTGTCATAGGATGTTTCTAGATCAATTCTGGATGCACCTCGAAGTTTTGCAACAGATAGACAATGGTTTAACAGACTTGTCCCAATATTTCTATTTCTGAACTCTGGGAGCACAAATAAATCATATAGAACAAGGATCGGGGATGCTTCAACACTGCAAAACGTTGGATAAAGTTGTGCAAATCCGCAATTTCTTCCATTAAATGACGCTAGAAATATTATTGATGTATTGTGTTCCATATGACCACCAAGAAATTCTTTTGCTAGTTCAAGGTCTTCGTTTTGATCATAAAATTGCCGATATTGATCAAACATGAAAGCAACATCATTTAAATCTTCTAAACCTGCTTCCGCTATTGTTACATTTTCCATTTATCTGAACTCCTCTTTAACTTGTGTTCATTACAATATCATTTGTGTTATCTTCATTCCAAGAACTCACGTTTTTAAAAAACCATTTTTTGTAGGTGGATAGATTTATGGCGTATACGTTACCGGGTAAAAAAACCAAAGCTTTTCTAGAGCATTGCAAAACTCATTTTAAACATGGGCTAACCTATGACCTTGATGCAAAGAGGGCCAACAGTAGGGGATTTCGGCCTCCCGCGCAGATAATGCTTGATCGAGCAAAAGGAGATTTTATTTGGGATTTAGATGGTAATAAGTTTATTGATTTTCAGAATGGCTGGGCAACGAATCCACTAGGGAATTGTCATCCAGAAATTTTAGAGGCTGTCAGAGAGGCTCATGAGAGATATGGCTACCATTGGGAGCATCCGCTTAGATTTGAACTTGCTGAAAAACTTGCTGAAATTATGCCGGGGCAGGAGTTGCCTCGATTCACATATGAGGTTTCGGGCACTGAAGCTGTGGAGTCGGCGGTTCACACTGCACTTTGCTTTAAAAAGCGACGTTATGTTGTGAGTTTTGCATCTTCATTTCATGGTGCGAGTCTAGGCACTAAGATGATTAGTGGATATACGAGTGAGCATAATATTTACATGGAACCATGGGATGGAAGTGTGGTGAAAGCGCCTTATCCTCATTCTGAGAATATACCTGCAGGGATGTCGCATGAGCAATATGTGGAGTACTGCTTGTGGCATCTTGATTCTCATATCCCAGAATACATTGTTCCCTCTGAAAATATCGCAGCAGTGCTTATAGAGCCTGGTCTTGCAGAGGGAGGAAATTGGATCCCATCTGGCAATTTTATAAAGGGCATCAGGAAAATATGTGATAAACATGGATGGTTGATGATTGCAGATGAGGTTTTAACTGGCTTGGGAAGAACTGCTGAAATGTGGGGTATGGATCATTATGAGGTTATTCCCGATATGTTAATTGTCGGGAAAAACCTCTCTGGCGGGATTGCGCCTTGTGCCGGCGTTGCTACGCGCGACGAGATTCTCGGTAATAATCCATCAGCTAGTTCAGGAAGTACATTCGCAGGAACGCCTGCGGGATGTGCTGCAGGTTTGAAAACATTAGAAATTTATAAGCGTGATAAGGTGATTGATCATGCAAAAAAACTTGCTCAGATAGCAAAGTTACGGATGGAACCGTGGTGTGAGAAGTATTCTATAGTGAGTGAGACTAGACAACTTGGATTGCTTATGGGTATCTCATTCAATCTCCCGGATTCTTTGGCTAGCTCGGATAAGTATGATGATAGTTTTGTCGCAAGAACAGTGAGAGATTACATGCTTCGAAATGGTGTTTGGGCTATCTGTGATTCAGAATCTACGGTGAGAATGTATCCCGCTTTAAATATGAACGAAAACGTCTTTAGGGAAGCTTTTGATATTATCGACGATGCGATTATTAAAGTGGAATCTGGTTCTGAGCTGGTTGGTGATTATCCAGCTATTCCTACAGGCGTGACAGGTTTTTAGTGTTTCACCTTGCGCTCCATTTTTTTATTCCCGCTTTAATTGTTTGGCGTTTTTTTAAGGATTCATGGAAAAAAAGTTATCTGCTTATTATGTCAGCCATGGCTATTGATTTGGATCATTTAGTTGCCGATCCAATTTATGATCCTGATCGATGCAGCATTGGATTCCATCCGTTGCATGAGCCCTATTTGATGCTAATTTATGCTTTTCTTTTGATTCCAAACAGCACGCGTTTATTTGGAATTGGTTTATTCATTCACCTAATTTTAGATTTTGGTGATTGTTTGATGTAGTCTGAATAATTAGAGAGCAAACTTAAAATAATAATAAAGGTGTTCCAATGATTAGGGTTTTATTAAATATAGTAATTATCTTGTGTGGATACTCATCTTTGAGTTATTCGGAGCCAGGCTCTCAGTCTGTGATGGAGGGTACTCCTCCAACCAGAGATTCTCAGGCAACGATGAAAAATTATCGTGATTATCCATTTAGTGGGTGGACATTCCAGAACATGGGTGCACCGCTCAATGTAGTAATGGTTCCTAGAGGGGGCGACATCGCAGAATTAAACCAATCCTTAAATCACGCGTTGGGTAAAAAAATCTTTAAAGATAAAACGGGTACTGAGATGACACTTGAGGATCTATTTAGGGTGCATTACGCGAGAGGTATGATTTTGATACAAGGAGACAAAGTACTGTATGAAAAATATTTTGATGGCTTTGGGCCTCACAAACAGCATATCTGGTTTTCAATGAGCAAATCGTTGGCATCCGCTGCATTGGGAGTTTTGGTCGAGCAAGGACAAATTGATATTAAAAAATCTCCTGCTCATTACATTCCAGAATTGAAAAATAGTGGCTTTGAAAGAGTAACTATCCAAAATTTGTTGGATATGGCAACTAGTATCGATTTTAAGGAAACATACACCGATATGACTTCTGATTTTGCCCTGAAGTATGCCGTAGCAATGAATATGGGTTGGTTACCTGGAGCTCGAGATGCTCAGCCAGAAAATACTGAGATTTATGGTGTCCATGATTTTTTGTCAAAGTATGTAAAACCTAATACACAGCTTGAGCCTGGTACTGACTTTGATTATAACTCCAGCAATGCGGATGTCATCGGGTGGTTAATCTCTCGAGTAAGTGGTCAACCTTATGAGCAATTTATCAGCGAGCAAATATGGTCTAAATTAGGAATGGAACACGATGCTTATTTTACGGTTGATCGCGCCTTCATGCCTGTCGTGACTGGTGGCATGAATTCAACTCTCCGCGACGCAGCAAGATTTGCGCTGATGATAAGAGATGAGGGTAGAGTAAAAAATAAACAACTTATCCCATCTACATGGATTAACTCCGCTCTAAATATTGATGAAAAGTTGAAATCACATATGACCGCCAATCCAAAATATGGAGAGGAATCATGGGAGGCATATCACAATATGTGGTGGATTTTAGATGGTGAGAAAGGAGAGTTTTGTGCAACTGGAATTCATGGTCAGGTCATTTACATTAATAGATCTAAAAATACAGTTATGGTTTGGTTCTCGAATCAACCAGGTGCGGCAGCACCCAAAAATATTAATTATCAGTCAAAGTTAAATGCAGCCCGATCATTAGTGAATTCACTCTAAACAAATTCAGATTTAGTGGGGGTTATTGTTTTGAACAAAATTATTTTTCATTTAAGTCTTTTGTTGGTCACCTTTTTTAGTGCTAACTTGATTGCTGATGAGGACAATCTTTCGACTGAACAGGTATCAAATTTATTCAAACTGCCGTTGTCATGTGTTGAGGTCGAATATCCGAATAAGCTAGGTCAAGTTCTAAAAAGTCAGGATGACTTATTATCACCAAAACAATTACATCCATCCTTCTATGGTTGTTTTGATTGGCATTCTTCAGTTCATGGACATTGGTCGCTAGTAAGGTTACTAAGATCATATCCAAACATTGAAAATGCAGAAAATGCTAAAAACATTTTGAAAAAACACTTGACGGTAGAAAATATTCAGAGGGAGGTTGATTATCTTCGAGATAACCCCTCATGGGAGAGACCTTACGGATGGGCTTGGTTGTTGAAATTAGCGATTGAGATTAAAAAGTGGAACGATCCTGTCGCCGACGGCCTTGGAGCCAATCTACAACCATTGGCCGACGAAATTTCTCGTTTATATATCCAACATTTACCAAAACTCATTTATCCAATAAGGGTCGGCGAGCACTCTAACACTGCGTTTGGATTAACTTTCGCTTGGGATTATGCTGTTTTGCTTGAGGATACAGATCTACGCTACGCTATTGAGAAAAGAGCTCTAGACTATTATAAGAATGATTATGATTGTCCAATCCATTGGGAACCAAGCGGCTATGATTTTTTATCACCCTGTTTGAGCGAGCTTGATTTGATGCGAAGAATTTTGCCCGAGGAATCATTTCTTGCTTGGGTGAAAGATTTTTTACCTAGTATGTCTGACTCGGATTATCGTTTGGAAGTTGGAAAGGTTAGTGACAGAACTGACGGTAAGTTAGTCCATTTAGATGGATTAAATTTTAGCCGTGCCTGGGTGTTAAAGGGACTTTCAAATCAATACAAGGGTTATGAGCACCTAGGAAAAATTGCGAAAACGCATATTAATTTCTCATTGCCTAACCTCGTGAATGACGGTTATGAGGGTGGACATTGGTTGGGTTCCTTTGCCATTTATGCGTTGCTAGATTGATTGGAGATATATGTTTCTATGAATCTGAAAACATCAAAGGAAAAGACCAAAATCGTTGCAGCAATCACCTCAACAATTGTAGATGTAAATGTACAAAATTCTTCAATAGTTTCTAAAGGCCAAATAATCGTCACTGTTGAATCTATGAAAATGCAAACTCATATTGTCGCATCAGCCGCAGGTATGATAAGTGACTTAAAAGTGACTGAAGGTGAGACGGTTGAAGAGGGGCAATTGATTTGTTACTTGACTGAGAAATCCAATCAGAAAAACAAAGAGCCGGCATCTAAAATTCAGATGAATAACGAGAATCAAATTATGTCTGATTTCGAGAGTGAAATTGAGAAAACTCTGGATAAAGAAAGAGTACAAGAGGTTATTAAAAGACATTCAAAAGGATATCGAACCGCAAGAGAGAATTTAGAGGATTTGGTTGATGCTGACTCTTTTGTTGAGTATGGACAGCTTGCGGTGGCTGCTCAAAGGGACCGTTTAAATGCAGATGAGCTAAAATTAAAATCGGCTGCTGATGGAGTCTTAACTGGCTTGGCAACCATTAATAGTAGTCAACATGGAGAAAAAGCGAGTCAAGTAGCTGTAATAATTAATGATTACACAGTAATGGCCGGTACCCAGGGTTTTTTCCACCATAAAAAAATTGATCGATTGATTGAGATAGCGAAAAAGTCAGATTTGCCAATTGTGATGTATACAGAGGGAGGTGGGGGTCGGCCCGGTGATATCGATGTTAAGACACAAATAGCTGGTTTAGATGTGTCGACATTCTCGAGCTGGGCTGGATTAAAGGGGAAAAATCCTTTGATTGTTGTGAATAATGGGTATTGCTTTGCTGGAAATGCGGCACTATTTGGATGCGGTGATATCAGAATCGCGACAAAATCGTCATGCATTGGGATGGCTGGACCAGCCATGATTGAGGGAGGTGGATTAGGGTCACATAAACCTACTGATATTGGGCCAAGTAATATGCATTTTGAAAATGGAGTTATTGATCTTTTAGCAGAAGATGAGGCGCAAGCAACAGAACTTGCAAAAAAATGCCTTTCTTATACCCAAGGTGATGTGACTGATTTTGAGTTTTCTGATCAATCTGTTTTGAGAGACATTATGCCCTTGAATCGACAGCAAACTTATGATGTTAGAAAAATCGCTCAAATTTTGGTAGATGCTGATTCATTTTTAGAATTGACCCCAGGATTTGGAAAGACGATTATGACTGCATTTGCGAGGATCGAGGGTAGACCCTGCGGTTTGCTAGCGAGCGATTGTCAAATTTTGGGAGGAGCCGTGAATTCTGATGGAGCGTCAAAGGCTGCTAGGTTTTTGAATATATGTAACGTCTTTAAGTTACCTATTGTGTCTTTAGTTGATACGCCAGGATTTATGGTTGGCCCTGATAGTGAGAAGCAGGGAGCAGTAAATCACATGACTGGATTATTTATTTCGGGAGCAAAATTAGAAGTGCCACTTGTGTGTATTTTTTTGCGAAAAGGCTATGGACTGGGCGCAATGGCGATGGCGGGAGGTAGCTTTAAAGTGCCAGCTTATACTGCATCTTGGCCAACGGGTGAGTTTGGAGCGATGGGTATCGAGGGCGCCGTAAAATTAGGTTTTAAAAAGGAGCTTGAATATATTGAAGATAACTCATCACGTGAGACTGTATTTGCGGATTTGGTGCAGAAAATGTACGATCGAGGTAGAGCCACAGAGGCCGCATCTCTCTTAGAGATTGATGCAGTAATTGATCCTTGTGATACCAGATTTTTTGTTGCAAAAGTGCTTTAAACCGAGTTGTAGTGATTTTTAGATGCATCATATGAAGGGAGAGTTTTGGAGATATGTTGGAAATCAATGCACTCAGTAAATCGTTCTTAAATAATACGCTTTTTGATAACTTTAGTTTTCGGTTGGATACAAATGGAGTGTATCTATTAAGAGGAGCTAATGGGGTCGGTAAGACCACGCTTTTAAAGCTCATCAAGGGTATTTTATTGCCAGACCAAGGTTCTATCAGATTCCAAAATAAAGAGGTCTGCTTCGGTGATGTTGCATATATAGATTCAAATAATAGATCTTTTTTTCATAGGCTGTCAGTCTGGCAAAATATAGACTATTTCTCTGCTCTTAATAAGCATTTCGTGGAAAAAGATCGTGTCTTTAATCTTTTGAGAAATTTTGGAATGTCGAATTTATTGTTAACCGAATTTTCTAAATTATCTTCCGGTCAAATGCAGATAATCGCCTTTATCCGAGCAGTTTGCGCTAAACCCAACATTTTACTTATGGATGAGTCACTATCAAATTTAGATGCTTCCAGAATAACTCAAGTCTGTGCTCATTTGAGTCAATTCGTAGTTGAAAAATCAAAAATTGTTATCTTGTGCAGTCACGATAAGAATCTCCCAATAAAATTTTCGGGTGTTATTGACTTGTAATGAATTATTTTTGGATAGCACAATTCAAAAAAGATTTCTTTTGGGATTTTAGCTACAAGCTAACATTTCTTTGGAGAATAGCATCAATTGCTATTTCTGTTTTCATATTTTTCTTTATTTCAAAAACATTTTCTGTTTCAAATAATATTCACCTTGGACCATTTAACAATAATTATTTTTTATTTGTGATCGTGGGAATTGGCATCATGGATTTGATTACCGTAATTATTGGAGCAACTGTGAAAATAGTAAGGGATGCGCAAATGCTAGGTTTTTTGGATATGTTTTTAAATTCCAGAATTTCAGCCTCATATACATTGTTTTGCGGAATGTTATATCCAACTTTTATTGGTATCCTTAAATTTATTTGTTATTTAATTTTGGCGTTCTATCTACAAGAGTATGAATTTTCGATGGTTGTAATTGAAAAAGTCGCAATAGTGGGCATATTAACAATCCTTCCTTTCTTTGGAGTAGGCCTTTTCTCAGCGAGTTTTGTATTAGCTTTTAAACAGAGCGTACCAATTAACTCCCTCATATCTCTCTTACTGCTTCTATTATCTGGCATTATTTATCCGATTACGGTTCTGCCCGATTATCTGCAAAATCTGTCAAATCTCATCCCAGCAACTCATGGTATCGATTTGATGAGACAAATTCTTACTAATAATTCAGAATCAACACTCACGCATGAGAGTCTTTTTTATTTATTATTTACCTCAGTTGCATCTTTATTAATTGGTTATAGTAGTTTAAGGCTCTCAATAGTGTACGTAAAAAAGCTTGGCACATCTGGAGGATATTAAATGGATGACTTCGAAATAAAAATTTCTGAAAATTGCGTTTCTGAGACGCTCGAAGACGCAACCATTATTCTAAATATTGATACAGGAACATACCATGAGTTGAATGCCACAGGCACTATTATTTGGAATGAGATACAAAACAATAACATGTTGTTCTCGACTTTAGTGGCAAAATTGAAAAGAAACTTTGGGAAAGGTGAAATAGAAAGTGATGTAAGAGAATTCTTGCAAGATTTATTTAAAAAAAAGATCCTCTCTAGAAGGTGATTAGAATTTTTGGTTAAGAAGAGTTTTATTGTTATCCAAACCCTCATACTGTTGTTTATTGTAAGGTTTACTTTGTCTTTATGTGGAATAAAGACTGTTCTGTTTTGGCTTGCGAAAAAAAAGACGCCAGTCTTAAGCGACTCTATTAGATTCAACACAAAAAATATAAATTTTGCTTCGCGCTTAGTCCCATACTGTTCATGTTTTGTTAAAGCTGTGGCATTCAAAATGTCAATGTCGAACGATGTCACAATGAAATTGGTCATTGGTGTAATCAGAAACCCCACCTTTGCATCTCATGCTTGGATTGTGAGTGAAGATAAGATTATATTTGGTAAGATTGCACACATCCAAAACTATGTTTCGATCATTGAGATACAGTAATGGGTCATTTCTTCGGTTTCTTTCATAAAGATCTAAATTCTCAAAGTCCTCATTTGCAAGATTTCCCATTACTATTTAAGGATGAATATTTTTTATTATTCGGAGAGTGTGGTTTTGATGTCGTGATAAAAGAAACAAAACATTTGGTAATACTGTTACATGGATTTGTATATGTTCCAATCGGAGCTAAATCTGAAATTGCAATGCTCAGTTATTTAGAGCAACTTTACACTGAAAATCGAGAAAATTTTCATGAGCAAATAATAGGAAACTATACCATATGCATTTACGATAAAAGACATAAAAATTTAAGGATCATTAAAGATCATATGGGAACAAGACCCATTTATTTCGTAGACAAAAAGAATTTTTTTGCATTTTCCTCTGATTTGAACTGCTTAGTGGATGCAAATCTTGTTGAGTTGAAACTCAATTATAAAAAATTAATTGATTTCTTGAGCTTAGAGATCGGACAAATAAACACTACATTTTTTGATCAGATTAAAAAACTGAGACCCTCTGAAATTTTAACCATAGACAAACAATCACGGCTTTATGAATATGATTATAAAGGAAAGCTGGGGGATGAGAGTGCCGGGCGACCGATACAAGATTTCAAAGATCATTTCGAAAATGCGGTGAAAAGATCATTACATCGCAAAAATAATTTGGGATTACTTTTGAGTGGAGGTTTAGATTCAAGCGCAGTAGCTACAGGTCTTTATAATTTGGGTATCAAGGATGTTCAAACATTTTCTGCGAATTACTTACATTTGCCTGAAGGGCTCAAAAATAAAACTGATGAGACCAAGTATCAAATGATGGTGTCTGAAAAATTTGGCTACAAACATACTTGCATCAGTGTTGAAAACATTTCTCCGTTCGAGAGTCTTAAATTGCAAAGTAAATACTTCGCTGAACCTACTTTTTTTCCAAACTTATATATATTCGACCAACTCGCTAAAACAGCAAGTCGAGAAAATATCTCTATCATGTATGATGGCCAAGACGGAGATACCACCATCTCTCATGGTCTAGAGAGGATATTTGAATTATATCAGCGTAAGAACATTTTTTTACTTATTTACGAAGTTATAGCGTACTCATTCTTCAATAAAGTCAAAGTATTCAATGTAATTCAATTTTTTTTGACTCAATTTTTGAAAAAAACTGGTGCAAAAAGATTCCAATCTGAAAATAAATCATTGATTAGAAATAGAATATATTCGCAAGGAGATAATCGTATATCAGCTTTTGATACTCACCTTGAGAAGATACTTAATCCATTAAGGTCAGTGGCGCTAGAGATTAACTATCAGTTTTTTAGATATTATAATATTCATACTCGCAGTCCGTTTTATGATTTATTATTAACGAAATATTGTTGCGCTCTCTCGAGCAAATGGAAATTAAGACATGGCAGAGGGAGATTTATTTTAAGAGAATATTTGAGAGAAAATCTTTCAAAATTTATTGCGGATAGGCCAGGCAAAGCTAATTTGAGTCACGGGATAATATTTAACATTGGCACAAAAGACATTGATTTAATCAAAACAGAAGTTGATCAGATTCATCCTGCAATTGAAAAAATTATCGACATGAATAAACTAAGAGCATATGTTTCATGCTTGAATGAGAAAAACAACGTGACTGACTCAATGGTAAGTGCCTTGGTTGCTTTTTACGTTGCAAATCGATGGCTCAATGCACAAGCTTTCGGTCAGATCGGAAAACAAGGTTGACATAAGCCTAATTTAAGTGCAACCTACATTTTCCTGAAATTTTGGTGACACGTTTGATGGATAAAAGTGAAGAGACTTGGGTTAAGCCCGAAGTGGAGGATCTTGGCTCGGCAGAGGATTTGATAAAATCCACCAACGTCGTTGGTGGTGGTGACTCTCAGTATAGTGTGCTACTACCATCCTGAAGAACATGGAATAACGCTACTATCATAATATGATGTGAGTAGTACGTTATAGCATGTTTTACCGTGCCTACGGCCTTCTGATACGATCTGATTTTGACCTTAGTCCTCTGGGTGTGGAGTGTATCGCGCCTCCATTAACAGAAAGCATTGGTTTGAGAATCAGCCTAGACACGGATGATTCGCAGAGCTTAGCTTTCGTTGATAATCAGACCTGCGTTGATGTATTCTCAGGATATTATTTCAGAGAGAACATAGCGCTGTATCGTTTCTTTTCAGGAAAAGAGATCAAGGTTTTAGTTTTAGCAGAGACGATAGATTTAGATTTCCTTAGAGTTCTGATGAACTATCCAATTGCTTGCGTAATGTTTCAAAGAGGCTTCCTTACGCTCCACGCGAGCGCTGTCTCTTTTCATGACAAAGTCTTAATGTTTTGTGGTCAATCCTTATCTGGAAAATCATCAATTGCAGCAAAATTTTTAAAGTATGGCGCGAAACTAGTAACTGAAGACTCAGCGATATTAAAAATTGATAGAGGAAAGGTTCGCATCATGCCATCGTACCCATTTATTAAAATCTCCAGTAAAGTGAATGAGTACATCGGTTTTTGTCATCAAAATGGATTGGAGTTGCCTGCTGATAAGAATCAGAGGCTAGGATATAAGTTAAATAAAGATCAATTTCTCTCAAAGCCAATCCAGGTAGATTATTGCTTTTACTTGGACTGGTCCGAAGATAAAGCTAAAATTGAAAAAGAAGATTTTAAAAATCAATATAAAAGAATTCTTCAAGCTTCCTTAAATATTTATCCACTATCAAGAGAGAAAGAGAAGCTTATATTCTCATCGACTTTAAAGTTTTTAAAAAATGTAAAAACGTTTAGATATATGAGACAAAAGAAGCTCACCAGCCTGAAAAATGTAATTGAGCATGTAGAGTCTATAAATTTTCCTAAAAGTTTTTAAAAAAGCGCAATCTGCTTTCATATCTTTAGTTTGAGATAATGTTTTGTATTCGGCATTAGTTGATAGCAATTTCAAATTATCTTGAAAGAATCAATGGTTCTCTCTACAGTAACAAAGTTAAATATTAAGTTAGAATAAATGGTCACAAAAAAAACGTTCCTTAACCCATCATTGAATCCATTTGATGATTGGAAATCTCTTTGCTTGAGTCTATACATGACACTGGCTGGTTATGCAGTTCTGGTGGGTGTTCCCGTTATCAGCACCGCATGGGTTACTTTGTTAGGATTTTCTGAAGTTCAAGTAGGGAGAGTGGCAGGTGCTGATTTGGGAGGACTGTCAGTTGGAGCCTTGATCACATCCAGCCTAATAGTTAGAGTTAGTCGTCGCTATATTATTTTACTTGGAATTTGTCTCGCTGTTTTTTCTAACTTTGCATGTATTTTAATTGCAGCCTATGAGTATGTTGTTTGGTTAAGATTTTTGGCTGGGCTTGGCAGTGGCCTGATAACAGCAACGGCAGTCTCGTGTCTAGGAGCATGTTCTAAACCGGCTCTTGCGTTTAATGCAATGCTATTTGCTTTCGCATTTTCACAGGCAGCGGAAATGCATTTTTTGCCAATGCTTTCCATGCAAAATGTTTATCTAACTTTCATTGCATGTTACTTAGTAATTATCCCGTTACTTCGCTTTATACCGAGTCAAAAATCCCAAGTCACTATTCAAGTTGACGAGTCACCTGGATTGGCAACTTCGTCCGCTCGCTTTGATCCGGTATCAAAACATATTGTTTGGTTGTGCTTGTTGGCGATCGCTGTAACTTACATCAACATTGGAGCCTATTGGACTTACATAGAGCTTGCTGCAGCGAAGGATGATACGGATCCAGAGTGGGTTGGCAGTGTTTTAACCTGGTCATCTTTATTTAGCATTGTTGGTTGTCTGTTTGCGACATTTTTAAGTAATAGATATGGGCTTCTCCGACCACTTTTAATCACGCTAGTTTGTCAAGCGTTTATTGTCGGTTTATTGGCAAATGGCATAACTAATATGACTATCCTAATAAGCGTCTTTTCATTTAATTTTCTGTGGATTTTTATTGATGTTTATCAAATGTCTACAATAGCAAATTTTGATACGACAGGCAGGTATTCGGCATTAATGCCTGGTGCACAGGGCCTTGGGCAAATATTAGGGCCCAACATTGCGGCCTCAATCTTTGGATTGACATCTGATTACTCAGCGGTATTTGTAATGTGTTCGATGGCATCAATACTCGCCCTGATAATTTACATATTTATATTTCTGAAATTCAAAGAAGGTAGACCAGAGTTGTTAAATGCGACTTAAGATGATTTCTTTAATTTTTCAATTTAATATTAAATCGTCACGGATCACTTCTTTGAACAGTAAATATAAACACGGACAACTTTTTTTAAGCAAATGAGATCAAAATTGTTACTCTTTAAAATAATATTTCTTATTAGCAAAATGTTCTAAACGTTATTTATTTATGCAAACCTTTTTTAAAAAAATATGGCACAGGGATGAGCTTTTGCAGATATTTTTAGTTCCTTTATTCAGGGATAAGCATAAAGGAACAAATTTAGATGAAGAAAATAAAAATCTTTTATTAAATGTTTCACACTCAATTTAAATGTCTGGATTTATTTATGCCAAGCTTTGCTAAAAAGATAAAACTAGATGACACTCTGAAAGAATTATTTCTGTCATTTTTACTTAATGGAAAATATGAAGCACCACCCTTTAGTCGAGAGCAAGAAAAACTGGTCTGTTATATTTCAGAGCAGTTCTTAATTTCTGGTTTTATTCTAGACGCATGTGATTTCAATTTAAGTCACAAAAGTTTAGTCGAGCAAATTAAACATCAAAGGAAGAGTCAGTTAATAAAACAAATGTTGGTGAAAAACGATCTAAAAGATATTACTCATAATTTAAATGGTAGATGTATAGAGCATGTTTTTTTGAAAGGAGTAGCGTTAAATGCCGATGGAATTCATTCGAGTGGGATTCGCTTTTCAAGGGATATTGATTTACTAGTTCGGTTGGATCTGTTGGATGAAGCATATGATGTGTTAAAGAGGCTTGGCTTTAAATACTTGAATCCAAAAACTCAAGACTCCACAAAGTATCACCATTTTGGTCATCATCTCCCTGAAATGATAAACGAAAATAATACCAAGCTTGAATTACATTGGCGTGTAACCCGCCCATCTGAATTCAAAGATTGCCCATTAGCAGAAAAAATGTTGGATGGCCGAAGAATTTCAAAGGCTCATCCTCATATATTTTGTCCAAAAATAGAGACGATGATTGCACATCTGATTTATCATGGTTTTAAACAGCATCGAATGAATTTGGGGCCGACAATTTTATTCGATTTGGCTGCTATTTTTGTTTTTTTTGGTGAGGAGTGCTCAGTCGATCGAGATTTACTAAAAAGACTTGGAATTGAAAAAGAATTCGATCTATGTGAGAGGTTTGTCAAAAGAGTAAGGACCGAGTCGAGACTCTCTGCGGAGTCCAAGTTGTTGAGTAAAAAAATTTTCAAAAATTCACGTTGGCTGGTTCTATCGAATGAATCAAAGGTCTATGAATCATCAATAGGAACCAGCCGTATCAAAATTTTTGATAATCCTAGCTTACTTTCAAGATTATTGTTCAAAATTCGCTCGACAAGGACTTTCTATCAAGTATCCTATTTCTCTCCAAAATTTTGGTTATTTTTCATCACTGATATCTTAACTTCTCTTAAAAAAGTTATCCTTGCAGTCTCCACTCGTTTGTGAAATTTAGATATCAGAGGATTTATAAGAGCGTAAAGTAGTAGATTTTTATATTTATCTCAGACTCTGAAAATATTTGGTTCCTTTCAAAACAAAAAAAATCTGGAGAAAACTATTCAATTAGTTATACCATTCGTGTCTGGATTAATTAAAAAAATAGGTACTTTGTTAGTGGAAGCAGATGCAGCAATAACTTTGATTACTCTTTTACTGTTTATTGTTAGCATAGTCAGCGGCCGTGTTCCCGTTGATGTTGCTCTAATTGCAGCTATGGTGGTTCTCATAGTATGCAAGGTCGTTTCGCCAGACCAAGCGCTTAGAGGTTTTTCAAATCCCGCTATTTTCATAATAGCTTGTTTTTATATTGTTTCTGCCGCCGTTCGCGAGAGTGGCGCATTGCATTGGTGGATGATGAAATTATTGGGAGATAATCCGTCGCCTGGTGTTTTTCTTCCTCGATTAATGGCGCCTGTCGCCATAATAAGCTCGATTATGAGTAATACACCAGTCGTGGCAATGTTTATTCCATTTCTTAGAGATTGGGTAAAGCGACATAATCTATCATTATCTAAGGTACTAATACCATTGAGTTTTGCTTCCATTTTAGGTGGCGTTTGCACTCTTATAGGCACGAGCACTAACATCATTGTAGTTGGGCTTTTGCAAGCGTCTTCCGAATCAGTATCTCTTAATATCTTCAGCCCTGCAGTTGTTGGAATTCCGATAATCATATTTGGAATACTTTATTTTGCTTTAATTGGATACAAACTTTTACCTGACCATAGGATTGAATCCGATAACTTTGATGTCTCTGATCCTCGTCAGTATGCCGTCAGGATGAAAATTGAACAAGGCAGTGTCCTATCAGGCAAAACGATTACGCAATCTGGATTACTGAGGCTAAATTATAGCCTGTTGTCCGAAATTAAAACTGCTGGAAAAACTATCTCTACCATTCGATCAAATAGAACTTTAAAAGATGATGACATCCTTGTTTTTATTGGTCAGCCGGAGGGTATAACGGAATTGCGTCAAATTCCAGGCCTAAGTCATATTGACGATCAGTTATCGAAAATGGAAACACCCAAGAATTCGCGAGCTTTAGTAGAGGCTATTCTTGCTTCAGGCTCTGCGATGGTTGGTAAAACAGTAAAAAGATCATTGTTTAGGACACGTTTTGGTTCTGTAATTGTATCTGTTTCTCGCAATGGTAGGCAAATCAAAAAAGATATAGCAGGTATAAGACTTCGTGCAGGTGACTTGTTACTTATTGAAGCACCTCAAGGATTTGTGCGTCTTCATAGGCATAGCCGGGACTTTTTATTACTGAGTCGTTTGGATGGAATTATGATTCCTGACACCTCAAAGGCTACTACGACACTGGGTATTTTATTCATTTATCTTATGCTTGTTCTGTCTGGATTTTTAACCCTCCTTGCAGGAAGTATGTTAGTGGTTTTAGCTTTGGGTATCACAAAATGTATCACTTTGGATCAAGCTCAAAGAAGTATCGATGGCAGAGTGCTTCTTGCGATTGGTGCATCTATCTCATTAGGGGTAGCTATACAGAACACAGGACTTGCCGATCTTGCTGTGGATGGTTTGATGTCAGTAGGGGGAGAAAATTTTTATTTAAATCTATTGATGCTTTATATCGCCACGGTTTTAGCCACCGAATTAATAACAAACAATGCTGCTGCGGTTTTGATGTTTCCTCTGGCAGAGATAATGAGTTTCCAACTCGGGGCAAATTTACTACCGTTTGCGATCATAATAATGTTTGGAGCATCCTCTAGTTTTATGACTCCGATGGGATATCAAACGAACCTCATGGTCCAAGGCGCTGGTGGTTACGCAGTTCAGGATTTTTTCAGAGTTGGCGCGGGATTGAGCGTAATAGTAGGAGTGATGGTGATACTCATAGTTCCTCTGGTTTGGCCATTCTAATCAAAATTCTACGATAGGGGAGGTAACATGGAATCACTCACTTGTTTTAAGGCTTACGATATTCGAGGTCAACTTGGAAGCGAGTTAACCGAGGAAATAGCTTATAGAATTGGGAGAGCATACGCTGAATTTCTAAAACCGACGAAGGTGGTTTTGGGTGGAGATATCAGGCTCACTAGCGAGTCATTAAAAAATTCATTAAGTGAGGCGATTCGGGATGCTGGAAGTGATGTGATAGATATTGGGATGGTCGGTACTGAACAAGTATATTTTGCAACATCATTTTTGAATGCTGACGGTGGAATTGAAGTTACAGCAAGTCATAATCCTATTGATTACAATGGCATGAAATTAGTGAGAGCAAATTCGCGCCCGATAAGCTCAGATACAGGACTATTGGAAATTAAAGCACTTGCTGAGGCAAATAAATTCAAAAAAGTAACTACTCAAAACAAAGGTAATTATAAAAAACTGGATTTAATTGATGATTATGTAAACTGTCTGCTCGAATATATTGATTGTAGTTCAATCAAGCATATGAAACTGGTAATGAATGCTGGAAATGGTTCGGCAGGGCCTATAGTTGACGCACTTGAGAAGTATTTCGATGATTCTAATGTTCCGATAGAGTTGATTAAAATTAATAATGAACCAAACGGAACATTTCCGAATGGCATACCAAATCCAATTTTAAAGGAAAACAGAGAATCGACAATTAAAGCAGTTCTCGAACACAATGCAACGATGGGAATAGCTTGGGATGGTGACTTTGATCGATGTTTTTTAGTTGACGAAATGGGCAAATTTATTGAGGGATATTACATAGTCGGACTACTTGCAAAAGCTTTCTTGCAAAAAGCACCTGGATCTAAAATTGTCCATGATCCAAGACTGACTTGGAATACTATTGATATTGCAAAAACATTTGGTGGCGAGCCATTACAATCAAAAACTGGACACGCATTTATCAAAGAAAAGATGCGTCTCGAAGATGCAATTTATGGTGGTGAAATGAGTGCGCATCATTACTTTCGAGACTTTTTTTATTGTGATAGTGGGATGATTCCTTGGTTACTGATTATAGAGCTCGTGAGTAAAAGCGGACTATCTCTGTCGAAGTTGGTTAATGATATGATGATCAAATACCCATCACCTGGTGAGTTAAATTTTAAAGTTAAAGAACCCAAAGCTTGCATTGAGAAGGTTCTAAAATACTACGAATCTACCGTTGTTTCATGCGACCGTACAGATGGCGTTTCAATGGAATTTGAAGAATGGCGTTTTAATCTCCGCATGAGCAATACAGAGCCATTTGTGAGGTTAAATCTGGAAACAAGATCAGATGAGCCGCTTTTAAAGAAACGTTTGGCAGAAATTGTCTCTTTAATAGAGAGTGCGTAAAAGAGTACGAGTAAAATGACCAGTGTTGAAGAAAAATGGTTTTTGCTCAAAGCAAAAACACGACAAGAAAAGAGAGCAATGGAGAATCTCCAAAGACAGTATGTCGAGTGTTATTGCCCTGAGATTTTCGTTGAGAAAATTATTCGTGGTAAGAAGTCTCAGGTTATCGAAATATTGTTTCCAGGATACTTATTCGTGAATTTTAGAAATCCTGCGTCCTTAATAAATTCTATAAAAAACACAAGAGGTGTGCAGGGTTTTGTCTCTTTTGGTGGAACTCCGGCACGCGTGCCTTGTGCATTGATTCAAGAGCTGAAAGAAAAAATCAAACCGTCAGAAAATCTCTTAATTTCGAATCTCCCAAAAAGAGGAGATAAATTGAAAGTTAAAAATGGACCATTTAATGGGATCAGTGTCGTTTTTTCTAAGCCAAACGGCGATGAGAGGGCAGAAGTGTTGTTAAACATTATGAACCAACAGATCAAGGCTTCCATTCTATTTTCTAACTTAGTTAGCGCTGATTAAGACTATTAACTCATTAAGTTTGTAATTTTATGAAGTTGCTGGAATTCCAGTTCTAAACCATTTGGTTATTATCGCTTTGTATCCCTTCCGAACTTGTTTTGCATGATGCATACTGAAGTTATTTGGAGACATGTCAGGATTGAGATTACACCAGATTACTGCTTTCCCTTCGGAAGGAGAAAATTCTTCGTCAATTAATGGAAAAGTGGTCTCCCCTCCTTCTTTTGTCGAATTTAAGTAAATCATTACGGTATATGACCTTTGGCCAAGAGCTCCACCACTAGTTTCAAGCTCGTGATCCTCAAAGAAATCTGTGTGCGGTTTGAATTCTTGCCCAACTTCATAATACTGACCTTGGATCGGTTCAGAGAGGTCTTTTTCGATTTGGAGTAAATTACAGATTTTGTCATCAATGTTTTGAATAATGTTATCGTTTAGTGCAGCAAGATCACAAGTTTTGCTCGTTCGAAAAAACTTATCAGGGTCTGGGCTTGACAGTTCAGAGGGACGAAGTTTTGAGCGAATCGTTTTTATTAGATGTCGACACTCACCAGTATCGAGAAAGTTGTCGATATAAAAAATCTCAAGTTTGTCAGTTCCAAGTTTTACTGCATTTGATTGGAGAAGTGGTTTTTCCCCGATTAGCTTAGCCTTAGCAGATTCGACATTGCCTGTCTCAGATTCACCCGTAATTTTTAACGGATCGAAAAGTTCATCAAGCGGAACTGAGGGTTCATATCTCATTTGTGCTTTTATCGCATCAAATGAGAATCCATGCATTAAAAGGACTTTAAATAATCCATCTTTATTTTGATTTTTGGAGATATTTTCATTCAACCAATCTTTCCATTCATTGGAGAGTACTTGTTTTAATTTTGGTTCAAAGTTCATTTCTTTTACAACCGATTGATAAGAGAAACCATTCTCAATTAACGTATTAAATATGTAAGCTTTCTCAACACCCCTTTCTAGATTCTGTTGGACCCACGATTTCCAGTCTGCAGAGAATTTAGTTTTTAATTTCATAATATCGATTGGATTTTTGTTTTAGTTTGCGCTAACGCAAGATTTTTAGGACACGTCCTTAAGTTTTAGCTTAAAATTTTCTCGATGCTTCAATATTCGCAATTATTATGGCTCACTGTCAACGGGTTGTGAAGTTAACCGTTTGTATTTGCATTATGAGATCTTTTCAGCTCGCGAGTTTTATATTTGGGCGCTTTCAAGGGTTTTTTGATGTTTCATATTGATTATTTATTTCCCACGAGTATTATATCGGTGTATTGTGGGTCAGAGAGTACTGATGCTATCAGTTTTTGAAAGAAAAAAATTAGCTTACGCCATCTCCATTGCTATGGTGGGTTCCATTTCCTTATCCGCGGACGAGGTTGTCTCTGAGTCAGGTACTGATGAGTCAAATCCACAGAGTCAGGGAATAGTGGATGAAACAAGTGTTGAAACCAGCGATGTATCGGATGGGCAGTCGAGTGCAGTTGATGTTTCTAAGAGTGCAGCTGGCAGGATCTTAGGCATGCCTTTACCAACTGCAATAGCGGTCGGAATTGTG
>CABZOI010000010.1 GCA_902527245.1 uncultured SAR92 cluster bacterium
TGGCGCCCCAGTAGCACCTCATGATGGTAGTAACGCTGCAACATATACTCACGATGCATCGACGGGAGCACTTGTCCTAACCGGCAAGGGCGCACATGTTGGATTGCCAAAAGTCTATAATGGTGGCGAATTGTCCAATTCAGCAGACCCACAAGCGGATGCTCCTGACTCCATCACTTACACTGTAACTGAAATATCTGATTCAGCGATGACGATCCAGATTCAGTATAACGGTGATAACACGTGGCAGTTTAAATTTGCAAAAGTTGTTGCGGTTGATCCCTCAAATGCGATTGCCGCCTTCCTAGCGGGTGCCTCTGCTGTTGATAATGTTGATGGCACATTGCCTGTGACTAATGATGGTCCAGGAGTCTTCCCGCTTGGAGAAACTGTTGTAACATTTAGTGCTACTGATGCGGCTGGTAACATAGGAACAGCAACTGCGTCCGTAACAGTCACTGACCAGACAGCGCCTGAGATAACTGCACCAGCTGATGGTACACTTGCAGCGACTGATGCGGCAGGTCTAGCGTCCTCTGATGCTTCTGTTCAGGCTTGGTTTGCAACAGCAACTGCGACTGATAATGTTGACTCTTCGTTGACGATAACCAATGACGCTCCTGAGGTTCTTCCAATCGGCGATACAGTGGTTACTTTCTCTGTGAGTGATGCTGCTGGAAACTCTGCAACTGCAACCGCGACAGTGACGGTTGCTGATTTGACGGCACCGGTAATTGCGGCGCCAGCCACGATTACTTTCCTAGGAGAGAATGACGGATTGGCTGTGAGCGATGCACAAGTCACAGATTTCCTAGCATCTATTACTGCGACGGATAACGTAGATGGTGCCATTGCGACAATTACCAATGATGTGCCTGCCGATGTGTTTCCACTTGGAGATACAACGGTAACCTTTACTGCAGTGGACGCGGTGGGTAATGCGGGCTCAGCACAGACAGTGGTTACAGTAAGTCTCGATATCACGCCTCCAGAGCTCACGGTGCCAGCACCGATTGCGTTGGAAGTTGATATGCCATCGGATGTTGTGGACGCCAGCGATGATGCAATCGTTGCTTTCTTAGCGGGTGCAACCGCGATTGATAATAAGGACGGCGATGTCACATCGAGTATAGTGAATGATGGACCTGCTGAATATGCAGTAGGGGAAACAGTCGTTACCTTTACAGTTGCTGATGCTCTTGGTAACACTGCATCGAAATCTTCTACGGTTACAGTGACAGTAACCGATACGGATGGCGATGGATTGCCTGACTTCTATGAAAATCTGTATGGGTTAGATCCAAATGATCCTTCAGATGCAAGTGGTGACTTGGATGGAGATGGATTTACCAACCTTGAAGAATATGAGGCGGGTACTGATCCCACAAGAGACGAGTTACCACCTGAGCTTACAATTCCTGCGGATATAAG
Organism: uncultured SAR92 cluster bacterium; assembly: GCA_902527245.1. GTDB lineage: Bacteria > Pseudomonadota > Gammaproteobacteria > Pseudomonadales > Porticoccaceae > AAA300-D14. Next base: position 1,432 of record CABZOI010000010.1, read on the forward strand.
CATGGGTGCAACTGGAAGAATGACCGATGTTGATATAGGAACTGCGACAGCTGTTGACTTGAAAGATGGAGAACTTTCTCCATCGCCAAGCGCGACCGGACCATTTAAATCTGGATTGACTTTGATTACGTGGAGCGTTTCAGATGCTGCAGGTAATACATCGACGGCAGTTCAGACGGTTGAAATTATGCCTCTTGCTAATTTAACTCCATCTTCAGTCACCGTAGAGGGTACGACAGTTGATGTAATTGTCGAGTTAAGTGGCGACGCTGCTGCATACCCAGTAACAATTCCATTGTCTATCGATGGAACTGCGACGATGGGTGAAATGCCAAGCGCATTGGCAGGTGATTGGACGCTAGCACCAATGGCGGGAGCCTTAGGGGTAGGCTGGGATGCTGATAATGCAACTGGTTGGTGGTCTAACAGCGAAGGAGATGTGACTGGACGTGCATGTTTATTCGACGATATCTTCAGGTTTGGATCCGATGGATCATTTGCAAACGTGATGGGCGCGGAAACTTGGCTAGAGGGATGGCAAGGTGTTGATGGCGATCAATGTGGTGCTCCTGTAGCGCCGCATGATGGAAGCGCCTCTGCAACGTATACCTATGATTCATCGACTGGGTCGGTGATGATAGATGGCGTGGGTGCTCACCTTGGCTTGCCGAAAGTATTTAATGGTGGTGAGTTAACAGATCCGGCTGATGCGCCTGCTTCAGTAACGTATGTTATTACTGAAATGTCAGATACAGCGATGACAGTGCAAATTAACTACTTCGATACATATGTATGGCAGTACAAATTTGTGAAAGTGGCTTCTGCTGCAAGTTCTGGTGACTTCTCGGTAAGTGACACAGTGACGATTACTGAAGGCACTAAAGGTATGGTCACCATGACAGTCAATGAAGACTCAGAAGCTGAGTCTGCGGAGACGGTCGTGATCACTCTTGGCTCACCGACGAATGCGGTAACTGGTTCGGTGACTGAAAGAACGATCACAATTGTAGAAGAAAATGTAGCGCCGATGATTCATCTTAGTGTGGTACAAGGTGGTACTTCTGGAAGAATAGTAGCTGCAGACGGTGGCTTGGTTACAGTAACTGCAAACTACAGTGATTTGAATCCTGGCGATACTCACACGTTAGAGTGGGATTCCGCATTGAGTGGTCTTGATTACGTAACTATTGACGGAGCGACCGTAACAGTTGATCCAAGTTCATTGGGTGATACGTTAATGACTGCTTCTGCAATAGTTACTGATGACGGTAACCCGATCCTTTCAGCGTCAGACTCTGTGATAGTTAAGATATTAGCTTCTGCGCCAGCTCTGGGTGCTGATGATAGTGACGGTGATGGAATATCTGATGCGGATGAGGGATATGGTGATTCGGATAACGACGGTATTCCAGATTATCTCGATAACATAGACGAGAGTAACTTGGCTCCTGTCGGTGATAGTGGAGATGTGGTTCAAACCGCTGCTGGAACGACGGTCGTACTAGGTGATACTGCATTCTCAAGTGGAAACAACGAAGTTGGTATTGATGAGTCTGATGTTGGCTCTGCCGATGCAGATTGGGATTACCTAGGTGGCCTAGTGGACTTCAAGGTATCTGGGGCTCAAGCTGGAGCGACGTACAACGTCGTAATACCATTGAGTGGAACTGTTCCTGCAGGTGCGGTATTAAGGAAGTTCATGGGAGATAACATTGGTTGGCAAGATTTTGTAGAGAATGCTACCAATGCGATTCATTCTGCTATGGCGACCTCTGGTACATGTCCTGAGCCTGGAAGTTCTGTTTATGCGCCAGGTCTACCAACTGCAGATGGCATGTCTGAGCAGACAATTTGTTTGGAGTTGTTGATTGAGGACGGTGGACCAAACGATATGGATGGAGTTGCAAATGGTACTGTTGTTGATCCAAGCGGTATAGCAACTCTATACTTTGGACCGCCAAGCTCTAACAGTACGATTTCAATCGATGCAACTGAGCTGAAAGCAGGCGGTAACGAAACTGCAACAGTGACTGTGACAGCTGTAGATCCGGATGGCAGAGCACTGGAGGGTATGACAGTTTCAGCGTCAGCAAGCCTCTCTGATGCCACTGTGGGTGGCTTCACCGAAAGTGCGGGCGGCGTATATACTGCGACATTGACGCCAGGTAAGACTGGTGGAGAGCTGACAGTGACAGCAACAATAAGTGATGGAAGCGATTCTGTCTCTATTACTTCAGCGGTTGTTACGATTAAGAAATCTGGCGGCGGATGTACCGTAGGTGGGTCAGGTTCCTCTGATTCGTCTATGATTATATTGCTGCTTGCTGGAATGCTATACCTGCTAAGACGTAAGCTTTTCAAGATACAGTAAATGTCTTGATAATTTGAAAGGGCTGATCAAGCTTTTGATCGGCCCTTTTTTTTGAATTCTGTATGCAAAACCATATATTTTTTATTCTTGTTGGAATCCTAGGGCTTTATTTGGCCAATCCTGTTTTTGCATTTTTTTTTGGGGTAGGTCTTTCATTTTTTGGTATCAGTAAAAATTTAAAGCACCTCGATAGAATAGGATCCTGTCTGTTAAAAATAGCAATCATTCTTCTTGGGCTAGTATTTGATGCTAACAGGGTTTCTGGCCTGGCCTTTGAGAGTTTCCTTTTAGTATTAGGACTTGTGACAGTAACGAGCTTTCTTGGCATTGTTTTATATTTTGTTTTCAATGTATCAAAAAGATTTAGTATTTTGAGCACGGCTGGTACTGCCATTTGTGGTGCAACCGCTGTCTCTTCAGTTTCTCCTTTGATAAATGCTAAGTCAAACGAAGTAGGTTCTGTTTTATCAATAATTTTTATTTTAAATGCAGTTGCAATGATTTTCTTTCCAATGATAGGAGACGCTCTTAACCTTACCCAAGAACAGTTTGGTGTCTGGGTTGGTTTATCTATTCATGATACGTCTTCTGTGGCTGCAATAAGTACACTTTACGGAGAAAACACAACTGAAGTTGCTTTAGTCACGAAGCTGATCAGAACCTTGTTTTTAATACCATTGATTATTATTTTAGGCATTTTGTTTAAACGTAAATTTCAACGCTCTCAATTTCCTCTATTTATAGCGCTGTTTATTTTGGTACTAATAATTGCTGGTATATCAGATTTACCTGACTCAGTCATATTGTCAGCAAGCTTCTTGTTTAAATTTTTGATTGTTTTAGCACTATACTTTATTGGATCTCAAGTTAACTTCAGAACTTTACTTCAGCTCACAAAGCACTCCATGATCCATATTATTTCATTATGGATAATTATCTCTTGTATATCGCTATTTCTGGTTTTGAATTTTGTTTAAGTTAAAGTTGAAAAAGCTTTTTAGGACGGAGCTTTAACCTGTCGGAGTGAATGATAAGATCCGTAATCCATTTGGAGTAGGCTGAATGTTCTCTAAGTAATACTTTCACATTGTTGTCATCACGTTCCGCTCTAAAGGCTCGCCTGAAGTTTGGTGAGTAGCGAAGTGGTTTGCCAAAGTAAACTGGCATTCCTGCCAGAACAGACCTTAATTCATTTAGCTCATCTCTATGATCAATCATTGAAGGCAGTATCACAACCAGCGGTGATTTCTTTGGAGAATTTTCAGTATCTGAATCAAATAGCTCAATAAGCGAAGATATATATTTTTTAGTTGCAAATACATCTGCATCGCTTACAGATGTTGGGATGAAAATAATATTCGAGTGGAGTAAGAATGTGCTTCTTTCTGGCTCGTTTCCAGCTGGACAGTCTAATATAGAATAGCATTCAGATAAGTGATCGCTTGAGATCGATTCTAAATGACTAATTATTCGGGAGTTATTCGGAGTTGCTGACCCTAATGAGAATTCTTCATTATTTGTAACATTAAAGCGATGATTTGCAAAACGAGATAATGAATCACTAGTTGTAGCTTGGGGATCAAGATCTATTAACTGAACTTTAGCACGATTGTGTCTTGTAGCTAGGCTCAGGCTAGTTAGAAGGGCGATCGTGCTCTTACCCACGCCCCCTTTTGAGTTGGCAAAAACAGCAGTTTTCATTTTATTACCTGAGGTTTAGGTTCTACAGATCCTCATCAGAGGTATCTGAATCCTCTTCTAATGACGCGGAAAACGCTTCTAAACGGTCTGACACAGCCGGTTGTGATACTGTTTGATCACCATCCCAATCGGTCGAAATTTCGCCGACAAGCTTTGCACCCACTACCGTTTCAAGTTCACCATAATGAATTTTTCCTCTGATTTTACCTTTTGCGGTTACTTCCAGCTTTCCAGAAAGAGTGAGAGTATCCTCAATAACTCCCTCAACAAGGGCAGTCTCGCCAGAGATATCTCCAGTGACCGACCCATTTTCTCCAACAATCAGATGTTTAACTGATATTTTACCGACGAAAGTACCGTCGATTCTTGCTGTTCCATGTATATCCAAAGAAGCACCTTCAAGGTGAGTTCCCTCTCCAACATAGAATTCGTATTCAGAATTACCTTTTGACATTTATCTAATCCTCACTGCCTATTGAACCTCGGGACAATGGTGATATTCCCCCGAGAGGGGCTCTATGATATCGATATTTGATAATTCGGACAATGTTTTTTGTTTATTTAAGAGTCATGGTTGGGTTATTTGACAAGTTTTATGACCGCCTCATAGGCGAGTTTCTTTTCAAAAGATCTTCCAAACAGCAGTGGATAGTCTGTCCTGCCACTCATTGGTTTATAGTCTCTCCAACTATTTCCATCCCAAACACCCCAAAATGTAACTCTTTCAATAACATCGTCATACTTTAGAAAAAGTCGGAAGATATCTCTATATCGTTCGCTCTGTTCGATTAAAACATTCTTCGGTATATCCTTTTCATAAGGATTCAAATCTTGAGCCAACTCGTAGCGCTCCTCAATACTTGCGGTTCTATATTTCCATGCATTTGGAAGAACACTTACATCGAGCTCCGTAATATGAATTGGGATATCGACCGCCTGACTCTTTTTTAACACTCTTTCTATCCCATCAAGTGAGGGCTCTTTAAGAAAAAGATGTGCTTGGTATCCTAATCCATAGATTGGGATACCCCTTTTTTTGAAGTCTTTGATCATGTTTAGCGCAAAATCTAATTTACCCTCTTGATCCAAGTTATAGTCGTTGTATAGCAATTTAGTATTCGGATCCGCTTTGTGAGCCGCTTTGTATGCAATTTCTATGTATTCGGGCCCAATTATTTCTAGCCATGGACAAGGCTTATAAAAAGCATCCCAAGATTTAGTTTTTGGGTTCCACTTTGTTTCTATGGCTTCGTTTACTACATCCCAATATTCTACTTTCCCTTTATATCTTCCAACGATTTTTTTGATATGCTTTTCGAGGCGGTTGATTAGCAATTCCCGATCAACTTGATTTCCTTTTTTGTCTTTAAAAAACCAGTCTGGTGTTGAATTCTTCCACACCAAGGTATGTCCGACGACTTTTAAATCATTTTTTATCGCAAAATTTATCATTTCATCGGCTGCTCTAAATCTAAATTTACCCTCCTTTGGTTGCAGGAATCGGGGCTTCATTACGTTCTCTGCGGTGATTACATTGAACTCTCTCAAAGTAATCTCCTTCTCCTGTTGCAAAAAAATATTTTTACTACCATTAACCTCATGGCCATGCCATATAGTCCCAATTAAAAAATTTTCAGAGAAAGCATTTTTTAAAGTTTCGGAGGAGACAGTAATTGAAGCAAACAAAAGCCAAAGCAGCGTGATGAATGGCTGAAATTTGTGTAGAGCTTTCATAGTTTATTTTTTGAATTAACTTTTATATTTTGTTCTTTTTTTAGATTTTAATAGTAAAAATTGATTTGATGAAGGGATTTCAGTCTTTTTAGGCTTTGCCAAGAAGCGCAATATACCTCTGGAAACGTTGATTTCTATGGTAGCTACGGGTGGGCTTGAACCACCGACCTCAGCATTATGAATGCTGCGCTCTAACCAGCTGAGCTACGTAGCCACAGTTCCAAATAGATTAAATGCGGGAAGTTACACTCGCCGGATGTTCTAGTCAAGTATTTGTGTTACAAAATATCTTCTGAATTTTTATGACAAGTTGGACTTACATAATTAGATCATTTATTGAGGTTACACTATACTTTACTCCCATCATAATATTTGAGAAGTGTTTTGCGTCACGATGAAATTCAGATTTCAGTTGAGTCTCAAGGCTTTTACAAAAGCTTAAACAAAACTGTAGCGTTAACTCCAAAAATCCTGATTGCCTCTTTAATTTTTTGGGTTGGAATATATCCAGAGACTGCAGGATCCTTGTTGATGGAAACACAACTTCTTTCCACAAAATTGTTTGGTGGCTGGTATATATATGCAACAGCATTTTTTATGATAATTTGTATGCTTTTAGCTGTGTTTCCAAAAATTGGAAAATTAAGATTAGGATCCGAGGGCGAACAACCAGAATTCAGAACATTTACATGGTTATCGATGATGTTTGGTGCAGGCATTGGCATTGGTATGTTAACCTACTCCACAGCAGAACCAATATTTCACCTTTCTCAAAATCCAGATACGATTCGTGGTTTTACTACTTCTTTAAATTCCGACAATGTGAGAAGCGCATTTAAATGGACGCTTCTTCATAATGGCTTAACTGCTTGGTCCTGTTACGGAGTTGTCGGAATATCTTTAGCGTATATGTCATACAACCAAGGGCTACCATTGTCTATTCGGAGTGTTTTGCAACCTGTATTTGGCAGACATGTTTTAGGACCTTTAGGAAATATCATTGATATTGTAGCAATTCTAGCGACTATAGTAGGGTTGAGTGTGACCATCGGTTACGGTGTGTCACAATTTGCTTCAGGATTATTTAATATTAGCAAGTTTGATTGGTTGGTAGGAGAAAATGCCAAACCAACTATCCAGGCCCAAATATTGGGACTCTTGTTAATTGTGGGAGCCTCTTGTGTATCCGCAATGTCAGGAATTCACAAAGGTATAAAATGGTTGTCAAATATAAACATGATTCTCTCCCTAGTCCTTATTTTATCTTTTGTTTTTTTTGGTTCCTCATTTATCGCATTTAAAACTTTTTTTGTCACAATCTTCGACTATGTAATGGCGTTACCAAAAATGTCATTTACAGTATGGGATTCCAACCAAACTTCCGTTTCAAGCGAGCTGAGTTCGTGGCAGAGTAGCTGGACTATTTTTTATTGGGCTTGGTGGATTGCTTTCGCACCGTTTGTAGGATTTTTTTTGGCAAGAGTTTCCAGAGGAAGAACTATCAGAGAATATGTATTGGGGGCAATTATTGTTCCGTCATTAATTTGCCTTGTTTGGTTCTCTTTCATTGGTGGCACTGCGATTGATTTGGAGCTTTCAGGTAAAGCAAACGGAGCAATTGTAAATACAGATATCTCAAATCAATTATTTGCAACGATCAATTTGTTTATTTCGGAAAATTTTGCATCAATATTGTCATTTATCGTTGTGACTTTACTCCTCACCTTTTTAGTGACGTCTGCTGATTCAGGGATCTTAATTATCAACACTCTTGCTTCGGGAGGTGACGGAGATCACAAAAGAGGTAAACATATCATCGTTTGGGGAATAATTTTTTCCGCCTTAATTGGAACCTTACTTTATGCTGGAGGCATGGATGCGCTGAGATCAGTGATGATAATAGGTGCTCTCCCATTCTCACTTGTTATGCTCTTTATGACTATCGCGTTAATCAAAACCTTTCTGAAAGTTCGGTCACTCTGAGTTTGAAAAAACTATTTACTAATCGAGTGCCAAACTTTTCATTTGTGTCATATAACCCCGAAGCTTTTTACCGATGATCTCTACGGGATGATTCCGAATAGATTCATTAACCCTAATTAATTCTTGATTATCCACATTTATAGATTCTTCTCTGATCCCATTTCCAAGATCTTCCAAAGAAAGTTTACTGACGAACTCTTTCAGAAGAGGAACAGCTGCATGGGTAAAGAGATAATTACCATATTCCGCAGTATCTGATATAACAACATTCATTTCGTAAAGCTTGTTCCTAGCGATGCAATTCGCTATCAGAGGGGTTTCATGAAGTGATTCATAATAAGCAGACTCTTCAATTATCCCGGCATCGACCATTGTTTCAAAAGCAAGTTCAACCCCTGCTTTTATCATAGCAATCATAAAAATCCCTTTGTCATAATATTCTTGTTCACCAATAGTTTTTGTGCAATCTGGTGCCAATTCAAAGGTTGTTTTTGCAGTCTCATTCCGCCATTTTAAGAGATTGATATCGTTATTTGTCCAATCAATCATCATCATCTTCGAGAATTCACCTTCGATAATGTCATCCATATGCTTCTGAAACAGGGGTGCTAACAAACTCTTTAATTCTTCTGCGATGGCTGAAGCTCTCATTTTAGAAGGATTAGAGAGTCGATCCATCATGTTAGTAATTCCTCCATGCTTTAGTCCTTCTGTGACCGTTTCAATACCGTATTGAATAAGTTTTCTTGCATACCCCGATTCGATACCTAACTTAATTAAATGTTCATGACCCATAATTGCTGTGGTCTGAAGCATTCCGCATAGAATTGTCTGTTCACCCATCAGATCTGATTTAACTTCTGCAATGAATGATGATTCTAATACTCCAGCCCTGTCACCCCCGGTTGCACTTGCGTAGGCTTTTGCAATTTTGAGACCATTTCCATTGGGATCATTTTCAGGATGTACCGCAATAAGAGTTGGCACACCAAATCCACGCTTATATTCTTCTCTGACTTCTGTGCCTGGACATTTTGGAGCTACCATTATAACGGTAATATCCTCGCGAATTTTCATGCCTTCTTCCACAATGTTGAAGCCGTGTGAATAAGCCAAAGTGGAGCCTTTTTTCATAAACGGCATTACCGAAGAGACTGCTTTTGTGTGTTGTTTATCTGGAGTAAGGTTGAGTACTAGATCTGCTTTAGGTACTAGTTCTTCGGGTGTTCCAACCTCGAAACCATTTTCATTTGCAGATAGAAATGATTGCCTTTTTTCCTTAATGGCTTGATCTCGCAAGGCGTATGATATGTTTAATCCTGAATCTCTCATGTTCAAGCCTTGATTTAAACCTTGAGCACCACATCCAATAATTACAATATTCCAGCTCTTTAAGAGATTGCACCCATCTATAAATTCATCTTTTGACATAAACCGACATTTGCCAAGTTGGGATAATTTATCTCTTAAACTAAGAGTATTAAAATAGTTCTCCATGTTGATCTCCAGAATTGCGGTTTGAAATTTGAGGACGCCATTTCGTTTGAACAATTATAAACAAAAGCTGACAATCCATAAAACGGTATATTAAGTTTTTGCTGTGGATGTAATTACTGAACCTGTAACTACAAAAAAGGCTCCTAGGATTACTATAAAATTTAGTGGCTCAGGATTTAGTATTGTTGTTGGGGCAATTTGGACGACGAACAACGTGATTAACGGTGTTGTAGCTAAAATAGCGCTTACTCTTGATGCGTCAATATGCGTTAGGGCCTCTGAAAAACTTCCATAAGCAATCAATGTATTTAATCCACAAAAGAGTATTAGTGACCACTGGAAAGTGCTCAGGTTCGGCAGTTCATCGAATGATGAGATAGGGAAAAAGAAAACGGCTCCTATCCAATAGAATATCATCATTGTTTCTTGCGCAGAAAATTCTCTTAATAAAACTTTTTGAAATATAGCGTAACAAACCCATACTAATGCGGCGCCTAAAAGTAAAATTAAACCTAGACCATATCTGTTGAAAGATAAGAAAACATCGTCATACTTGGGACTAAAAAACATGAGTAATCCACTGACAAAAATAATCACACCAAACCATTGGAGATATGAAAAGTTCTCTTTAAATAAAAATACGCCTGCTAGCAATAGGCAGATAGGAGCGACCTGCATCATTACTTGAGCTGCCTCTGCAGAGGTTTTATCCAGCCCGAATATGTATAGGGCGTAATTTATGCAAAGTAACAAACCAGCGAATCCAAATTGCAGTAACAATTTCCAATTGGTTAATTTGTGTCTATTGATGAGTTTGTTTTTTTGAATCAAGAGTGGTGTCAGTATAGTTGCAGCAATAATAAATCTGAAAAATGTTGCTGTGAAAGGATCTATGGTGGAGAGAATACCTATTAAAGCGATTGGCAAAACACCCCATAAGCTCGCAGTTACCATCGCAAAAAGTAATCCTTTTTTCTTGCTTTTCGCAACAGAATTCATGATCTAGCGTTTATACATTAAATCTAAAATGGATTACGTCACCATCTTGGACAATGTACTCCTTACCCTCTAAGCGCCACTTGCCGGCGTCTTTTGCGCCTTGCTCGCCATTAAATGTAATATAGTCATCAAAATTGATAACCTCCGCTCGTATGAAACCCTTCTCAAAATCGGTGTGTATTTTTCCTGCAGCTTGAGGTGCGGTGGCATTTTTTTTTATTGTCCATGCTCGAAGCTCATTTGGACCAGCTGTAAAGTACGTGTGTAAGTTCAAAATATTGTAACCAGAGGTAATTACTTTATTAAGACCAGGTTCAGACATTCCCATTGACTCGAGAAACTCTTGTTTTTCGCTTTCAGAAAATTCGTTCATTTCCGCTTCGATTTTATTACAAATTGGAATAACTAAAGAATTCTCCTTAGAACCAAATTTCTGGAGAGTGGTCAAATAAGGATTATTGTCAAATCCGTCTTCTTTCACATTCGCAACATAAAATGTGGGTTTTAATGTCAAAAGATTGAGGGGTTTAAGTATTAGCTTTTCATTTTTGTCCATCCTCGCAGATCTCAAAGGAATACCTGTATTTAAAGTCACAACTAATTTGTCAATCAGATTGTCTAGAATTATGGATTCCTTGTCCCTTGCCTTCACAGATTTAGAAATTCTTTCTTTGGTATTTTCTAGAGTTTGTAAATCTGCGAGAGCCAGTTCTGTATTGATTATTTCGAGGTCAAAAATCGGATCTACGTGATCATGCACATGAATTACGTTGTCATCATCAAAACATCTTACCACATGGGCTATTGCGTCAGTTTCTCGTATGTTTGCCAGAAATTTATTTCCCAATCCTTCTCCCTTGGATGCACCTCCAACGAGACCTGCAATGTCCACAAATTCCATAACTGCGGGTATTATTTTGTTGGGTTTTACTATTTTTGCAACTTTATCAATTCGATAATCCGGAACAGAAACTAATCCGTTATTAGGTTCGATGGTGCAAAAAGGAAAGTTTTCTGCATTAATTTCTAAATTAGTTAATGCATTGAATAATGTTGATTTGCCAACATTTGGGAGCCCCACAATACCGCACTTAAAACCCATATTTCATAAAGCCTTGTTTTTGGTATGCAAATCAAGAAGTGCCGCATCCCAATTATTATCAAATAGCATTGGTAAGCTTTTCATCGCATTCTGGAAGCTCTTTTTAATAAGTTCCTTTTGATTAGTTAAAGGAGCTTTTAGTACATAATTGGTCACTTGTGAGGCATCTCCTGGGTGATCAATTCCAATTCTTAATCGTTTAAAGCTGTTTTCATTTCCAAGGCACGCAATTATGTCTCGTAAACCATTATGTCCTCCATGACCTCCACCATCTTTGTATCGAGCAGTTCCAACAGGCAGATCGAGATCATCATGAACAACTAACATTGAAGATGGATCTATTCTGTAAAAGTTCAAAAAGGCAGATACAGATTTACCACTTTCATTCATAAATGTATCGGGTATCAGTAGGCTTAATTCGTGATCACCAATTCTACCTTGTCCTGATTGACCGAAATATTTCTTGCTCGGTTGTATCTTAATATTGAAGCTTTTTGCTACAGCCACAGTAAAGGCGGCACCAACATTATGTCGGGTACCTGCGTACTTATCTCCGGGATTTCCCAAACCGACGATTATATTGATCATAGTGACAGTTGATTAATCTAATTTAATTAATCTTCGCCAGTAGTCTCTTCGTTCTCTGAACTTTCCGCAGATGTGTCTTCAGTAGATTCAGACTCGCTTGGTTCATCTATTTCAACAGCTTTCTGCTTGTTTACCGTAGCAACTGTTAAATCGTAGTCAGCTCCTTGACTCAAGGATACACTTTCAACACCATCAGGAAGAGTAAGATCTGATAGATGTACTATCTGACCTACGTCAACCTCGGCCATATCAACATCTATTGATTCGGGTAAGTCTTTTGGTAGACACGAAACTTCTATATCGGTCATCGTATGCGCGATTAGTCCACCACCAAGTTTGACTCCAACGCAGGTATCTTCATTTATAAAGTTGAGTGGAACTCGTGTTTGGAGTTTTGTTGTTTTACTGACTCTTAAAAAATCCATATGAAGAATTATCTGTTTCGCAGGATGCCTTTGAATATCCTTTATGATTGTATCCTCTGCTTTTCCATCGATTGAGAGAGAGATAATACTTGAATAAACGGCATCATTTTCCAGAGCTTTCGTTATATCTTTGTGAAGTATTGATATTTTTTCTGCATCTTTCTTTCCTCCATAAATAATGGCAGGTACTTCGCCAGTCAGACGACGCAGGCGGCGGCTCGCACCTTTCCCTGTATCTTCTCTTGACTTCGCATTTATCGTAAAGTTTGTAGACATTATTGCCTCCTCGTTTAATTGACACAGACCGCGACCAGACCTATGTCATTGATTATACTCTGAATAGTTCAAAGCTTTTAAAATTTATAAAAACATTGCGCTGATAGATTCTTTATTGCTTATCCGTCGGATTGCTTCTGCGAGCATGGGACCTAGCGGTAGGACATGTATTTTTTTACATCTCTTTGCTTCATCAGATAAAGGGATGCTATTGCTGACCACCAATTTGTCTAACTCTGAGTTGGAAATGTTATTTAGTGCGTCTCCCGATAAAACTGGATGTGTAGCATACGCTACTACTTTTTTGGCTCCCCTTTTTTTCAAGGCAGTCGCAGCTTTACACAGGGTTCCCGCGGTATCAACCATGTCATCAACCAGCACGCAAGTTCCTTTTTCCACTTCACCAATTAAATTCATTACTTCACTTTCATTAGGTGATGGCCTTCTTTTGTCAATGATTGCAAGATCGCAGTCGAGTTGTTTTGCCACAGCGCGCGCCCTTACTACTCCTCCTATGTCTGGTGAGACAACCCGCAAGTTCTTATAGTTTTGTCTCTCTAAATGATCAATCATGACGGGTGCGCCATATACATTATCAACAGTGCAGTTAAAGAAACCCTGTATTTGCTCTGCATGCAAATCAACGGTGAGAACATGATCAACTCCAGCATTAGATAGCATATCGGCGACGACCTTTGCACTTATGGGAACTCTCGCAGATCTGACTCTCCTGTCCTGTCGAGCATATCCAAAATAAGGCACGACCGCAGTAATACGCCCTGCAGATGCCCGTCGTAATGCATCGATCATCAAAACTAGTTCCATGACGTTTCTATTAGTGGGAAGGCAAATTGGTTGGACGATGAAAACGTCATTTCCCCTGACGTTAACTTTTATTTCAATATTAATCTCTCCATCGGAGTATAAGTCTACCAATGCATTACTGATCGAAACGCCCAACGATCGGGCAATTTGATTTGTCAATTCTGGATTAGCATTACCTGTAAATACCATCACGCTTGCCATGCGTTATTCCTCTTTGTGGAAAATATTTGGCTGGGGCGGGAGGATTCGAACCTCCGAATGACGGGATCAAAACCCGTTGCCTTAGCCACTTGGCGACGCCCCAAATTCTAATCTATCAATTGTTTCATGCACTGGAGAGGATGAGATTCCTTTTGTCACAAACCCTAACCATTTATTCGGTAAAACTTTAAGCACTGAATTTGCCTTTTCTTGTGTTTCAAACTGGCAAAAGATACAGCTTCCTGTCCCTGTAAGTTTCGGATTACCTTGGTCTTTTAACCATGTTAGGACCGATGAAATTTCCGGGTATAGTGAAGCCACTAAATTTTGACAGTCGTTCTCCGAATGACCTTTTAAAATCGCCGATATTTTGGATGGTAGTGAGTTTCTTGTCAATTCAGAGTGAGAAAAAATTTCATTAGTTGAGACGGATATTCTTGGATAAACGATTAAAAACCAACACTCAGGTGTTGCGATAGGCATCAGTTTTTCTCCAATACTCTCAGCAAGAGCATTTTTGCCTAATAAAAAAATGGGTACATCAGCACCGAGCTGGTATCCAAGTTTCGATAATTGATCGTTTGAGTAATTCAAGTGCAATAAGCGGTTTAGTATCAACAATGTTGTTGCAGCATTGCTACTTCCACCGCCTAATCCCGCACCAATCGGGATTTTTTTATTGAGTGTAATCTTACAATTTAAAGGCTGAGAAAGCTTTTCCTCAATCATGTCTGTTGCTTTAAGAATGAGGTTGTTCTGTATCTTTACATTGGATATTAATTGAACACCTCTATCCTTGGTAAGTTCAAAAGTCATATTGTCGCCAAAATCTATAAATTGAAAAATGGTTTGGATATTGTGGTAACCATCAGGACGGCGATTCAATATTTTTAAGTTGAGATTTAGTTTCGCAGGAGATAAAACTTCAATTCTTATCACTGTCTAAAATTCCCATGAAAGTATTTTTAATATGAGCCAATTTTTTTGTCCACGCATAGCGATTTTCATAGGAAGCAGTTGATCATTAATATTTTTATAGTCATCTAACTGGATAATCCATCCATCCTGTGAAAATTCTTTCGTTAATTTGTTTTCATCCACTAATAACTCTGTCGTTGGTTTATTGGGGACTTGCATTCCTTTTATCCACCATTTCAAATTTGAAAACGGCAGTGACAAACCAACTAATTTTTGTGCGGCATGTTCTGTTTCAAAAATATGATTTTGATCGTTGTGGCTTATTTTGCTGATTTTGTTATCCCCAGAAATAAAAATCTTTTTATTGAGTGGAAACTTTAAGTCAATGTAATGATTATCTTTTCTCTGTCTCCACTTTAGGGTTGCGAAGCCTTGTTCCCCTGAGTTTGAGAACGAAATCTTAGAACGTATTGTCCAGTTTTGATTGGAAAATATATTTATCTTTTGTTCGTTTTGTTCTTCCTGAGTATTTTGTGTAAGACATCCAGATAATAATAAGAGAAATATTAGACTAACTCGTAGACCATTTCTCATGATTCGCTCTCAATATTTAGATTCAGCCTGCGTATCGTTTTAATCAGTGTGTCATTTTTTGGATATTCTTTGTAACTGCCACTAATTACTTTGACGGCTTCTTCCCGTTTTTCTAATGACCAAAGTACCTCGCCTAGATGAGCTGCAATCTCAGCGTCTTTATTTAACTGATATGCACGTCGCAAAAAATAGAGTGCGTCCTGTATGTTACCAAGCTTAAAATGAGCCCAACCCAAACTATCAATGGTTGCAGGGTCTGAAGGGTTGAGATCGTAAGCTTTTTTAATTAAATCATATGCTTCATTTGTTCTATCGGTATAAATCAGCATGGAGTAACCCAGTGCATTTAAGGCAGTGGGATTCGAAAAATCTAATTCAAGTATGGATCTCAAATCAGCTTCCATCTTATTAAAAGTCTCCCTGCCGTCAGCTGACATAGAACGCATGTACAACAAATTAACGTCTTTTGGAAATATAGAGAGGGCTTCTGTCAATAAATTATATGCCTCGTGTTTTTTATCTATTGATAAAAGAAGATTTGATTCGATTTGATAAAGATTCTTGGCATAATTTGGCTTTGTTTTTCTCTCTGAGTGTAGATATTTTATGACCTCATCATAGCTTGATGTTTCCGCAAAGAGAGTTATTAGTTTTTCTTGTGCCAATAGATATTTTTGGCCGCTTTCTACTTTTGAGTAATGAAGGATTGCTTTTGTTACATGACCCTCGCTCTCCGCTATGTTTCCTAAGTAGAACTGAGTGTCATTCGATTTTTGAGAGTTATTTTTTATAGTTTTTAGTATAGCTTTGGCTGAATTTTCATTACCCTGTGATAAGTGTAAGAGAGCCAACATGTATGCGATGTTTGTATTATCAGGATCTAAATTACTAATTTTTTCGAATTCTGAAATGGCGAGCAACGGGTCTTCATTAGCTAGATACTCAGCATAACGACGCATTAGGTTCAAATCATTGTTTTTTCTAGCAACAGCATTGGAAAGCAATGTAAGTGCTTTTTCCTTATCACCTATCCTGTTTAGAATTTGAGCTAAGATTATTGTGGCTTGGCTATCATTTGGCTTTTCTAATAACGCTTTTCGCAGGAAATATTCTGCTTTTCTCTCATCCCCACTTTGGTTATACACAACTCCAGACAGCAACATTTTTGAATATTTATTATCTTCGGATTCTGCAATATGCGAGATGCTTTTGATTATAGAATCGGGAGTATGTCCCATTATCTGTTGTTGGGAAATTATAAAAAGTAGCGGATTGATGTCGCCAATATTATGATATATCCAGTATCCATGGGTCAGCGCATCTTTGGGGTTTTTTAAAAGCAAATAACTTTCAATTTTTGCAATATGTGATGATGGATCTTCTGGATCTAATTTAAAAAGTAAATCACTCATTTCGGTAATAAACTCAAGATTTGCTGATGCTTTTGCGAGGCTGTAAGCATTGGCGACAATGGCTTTATCATTTTCAGATCTTGCTCGATCTATATATGTGTACAAAGCGTCATTCACATTTCCTCTCTTGAGGTTTAGATCACCTGTAATTAGATCCCGAAGCACAAAAGTTTCTACAGGCTCTATGATTGAAGGCTCTGTATTTGTGGTTTGAATGGATTTGGTTGCAGATTGATTTGCTAATGAATCATGATGCATCACATTATCTATGGAGAAGCAACTGGATAAAAGTGCGATATATGCCAGACCAAAAAAGATTTTTATTCGTACTTTCATTCTGCAAATAAATTAATTAAATATTAGACGTGATACGGATTTTAGCAAAGATTAGATATTTTTAATTGGTTAGCCACATTTATCTTTTCAGTAGTGTAAAATTCACCGGGTCGCTTAAACGCTTTGACTATAGAAAATTAGAGAGATGCTCACAGCTTTTGGTATAAATCACAGAACAGCCTCAGTAGATTTGAGAGGAAAATTATCATTTTCCCCTGCATTGATGGAGAAGGTTCTTCAGGATGCTCAATCGATTCTCCACGTGAGAGAGATTACTATTTTGTCCACATGCAATCGAACCGAGATCTATTTGTATGGGGATGTGAGTGATCATCATCTTATTTCGTGGCTTGCGATGATAAAGGGGACAGAAATTAACAATCTATCAAATTGTTTTTACAGCTTTAAAGACGAGGATGCCATAACGCATATGATAGAGGTAGCGAGTGGAATGGATTCCTTGATTCTTGGGGAGCCACAAATATTCGGACAAATTAAGTCCGCTTTCTTGGTTGCTAAGGAAGCAGGGACTGTATTTAAAAATTTGGAAAATATATTTCAATTTGTTTTCTCGATTGCAAAAAGAGTAAGGTCCGAGACAGCAATAGGTAAAAATCCTGTATCTGTTGCCTCCGCATCAGTGAATTTAGCGTCAAAAATTTTTTCTAATTTAGAGGAGGCCCATGCTCTTGTTATTGGTGCGGGTGATACGATTGAGCTTGTTGCAAAACACTTAGTTGAAAATGGCATAGGAAAATTAACTGTTGCTAACAGGACGTTAACAAAAGCTCGCAGTTTTAGCG
The DNA here is from genome assembly GCA_902527245.1 of uncultured SAR92 cluster bacterium. GTDB lineage: Bacteria > Pseudomonadota > Gammaproteobacteria > Pseudomonadales > Porticoccaceae > AAA300-D14. The sequence goes on from CABZOI010000010.1 coordinate 19,197, forward strand.
AAAATTTTTCTGCTGATATGATATTACTATCGGATATGCCAGATATGTTGGGGACTGTGGATATCTTAATCTCTAGCACAGCAAGTCAACTTCCGATACTTGGCAAAGGTGCAGTTGAAACAGCTTTAAAGAAGAGGAAATATAGGCCAATGTTTATGGTGGATATCGCCGTGCCGAGAGATATTGAGCCTCAGGTTGAAGAATTATCTGATGTTTATTTATACACCGTTGACGATCTGGAAGACTTCATTGAGGATAATGTTAAAGCAAGAAATTCAGAAGCAAATATTGCACGAGTGATTATTTCAGACGAGGTAAACCGTTGGAGTATCGAAAATCGGGGCCGATCAGTGGTAAGGACAATAAAAGAGTTTAGAACTAATGCAGAAAAAATAAGGGATGTTGAGATTAATCGCGCTTTAAATTCGCTCGAAAAAGGTAAAAGCGCAAGCGATGTTGTTGTGGAACTTGCCCGGAGCATAACGAATAAATTATTGCATGCTCCTACTAAAAATATAAAAAGGGCTGGTGAGGAAGGCAGGCATGACGCTATCGCCACCACAAAAGAACTATTCAATTTAACTGATAAAGAAAATTAATCTGTACTTTTTTCGAGGAAAGAAACAAAAAAAGTAGTAATTTTTATGAAGGCTAGCATTGTATCCAAACTTGATGTGCTTGTTGATCGACATGAAGAATTAGGTATGCTTTTGAGTGATCCCGGTGTAATTGCCGATCAAGACAAGTATAGATTATTCTCGACTGAATATTCTGAGCTCGAGCAATTAGTTTCTCAATATAAAGAGTTGCTCTCTAAAGAGGACGAGTTGGCCGAAATATTAGTTCTCTTGGAGGATACTGATCCTGAGATAAAATTATTGGCGAGTTCAGAAAAAACGAGGATAGATCAAGATATTTCGCTGCTAGAAAAGACTATTGAGACTTTACTTCTGCCCCGAGACCCCAACGACACAAAAAATGTATTTTTAGAGATTCGAGCTGGAACTGGTGGTGATGAGGCCGCCATATTTTCAGGTGATTTATTTCGAATGTACTCAAAGTATGCCGAGGCCTCAGGCTGGAAGGTGCAAGTATTGAGCAATAGTGATGGAGATCATGGCGGATACAAAGAAATAATTGCTCGAATCGAAGGGAAAAATGTTTACTCCAAATTAAAGTTTGAGTCAGGTGCACACAGAGTCCAACGTGTTCCAGAGACAGAATCACAAGGAAGAGTGCACACATCAGCATGTACAGTTGCAATTTTGGCAGAGGCGGATCAAAAAGACGAGATAGAAATTAACAAAAATGACTTGAGAATAGATACTTTTCGTGCCTCAGGAGCGGGTGGACAGCATGTTAACAAAACTGACTCAGCAATTAGAATAACCCATATCCCAAGTGGAATTGTTGTTGAGTGTCAAGATGAGCGATCCCAGCACAAAAATCGTGCCCGAGCTTTGAGTGTATTGCAATCAAAGTTAATAACAGCGAGAGATAATGAGGCTGAGGCGCAATTATCTCAACACAGAAAACTTTTGGTTGGAAGTGGTGATCGTTCGGAAAGAATAAGGACCTATAATTTCCCCCAAGGTAGATTGACTGATCACAGGATAAATCTGACGTTGTACAAACTCAATGAAATTATGGAAGGGGTCTTGCAAGAAGTCATTGATGCACTAAGCAATGAATTTCAAGCAGAGCAACTTCTTAATTTAGATGATCACTCTTAATGCTCAATTCCATTGATAATATAATTCGTAGTTCAAAAGAAAATCCTACTTATGAATGTATTGTCGACTTCTCATTTGAAACAGAACTATTGTTATGCGAAGTGATAAATGTTGAGCGTAGTTGGCTGAAGGCAAATCCCAATTATATTTTATCAGATGAGCAGGAAATCAAATTCTCAAAACTCAAGCTTCGGCGTGAAAAAGGAGAGCCGATAGCATACATTATCGGTAATCGAGGTTTTTGGACTCTTGATTTAAAGGTTAATGAGAGTGTTTTAATACCTAGACCAGAATCTGAGTTAATTATTGAGCTATCGTTAGATTTACCCTTAACAAACAAAGCAGATGTCCTAGATCTTGGAACAGGATCGGGAGCATTAGCGTTGGCGTTAGCTTCTGAGCGAAAAGGGTGGAGTATCACTGGAACTGATGTCTCGATTGATGCTTTAAAGGTAGCAGAATTTAATAAGGAATATCACCGTTTGAATAATGTTGAATTTATAAAGAGTTTTTGGTTCGAAGAATTCGAAAAGAAATCTCCTGGTCAAAGTAAGTTTGACTTAATCGTCAGTAATCCGCCCTATCTTGGAAAGGATGATCCTCACCTGGACAAAGGTGATCTTAAATATGAGCCCAATATTGCATTAATTGCTGCGGAAAATGGTAAGGCTAACTTGGAAACAATTATCTTTTCAAGCGTTACGTTTTTAAGAGATCAAGGATGGTTACTGGTGGAGCATGGATTTGATCAAGCACCAATAGTAAGAAAGTTTTTCGGTGAGGCTGGCTTTAAGAAATGTCAAACCGTGAAGGACCTAAATAATCATGATCGGGTAACGATGGGTTTGCTTGAATTTTGAATCATCAGATTTCGTATAGCCTTTTTTGATATAGCGTCCCATCTTACAAGTAGGCCTATACCAGCCAATATTACAGCTAATATGCATCCAATCCAAAATCCATAAACTCCTAAAGGCTCTATGATCCAGTTAGTCAAAGAAATCACATAAGCTATAGGAAATACGATTATCCAAAAAGCGAATATTTGAATCACTAACGGTATTTTAGCCTCTTTGTAACCCCTTAAAGCACCACTGCACGTCATTTGAAAGCAGTCAAATAAACCGAGTACAGCAGAGAAGATAAATAAATTTACAGCGATCAGCTGTACTTGTTCATCATTGCTAAACAGTTCGGCGAATTTAAATCGAAACAAGATTTTCAGAAAGCTTAGTGTCAATGCAAATACAAAGACCAATTTAAATCCTGTTATACATATTACTCTTGCATCTCTGGCATCTAATGAGCCTAATCGTTGCGAAACGAGTATCGTTAGGGCCTGTGCAATTCCCAAAGGAATCATAAAAGCGAGAGCATCGATATTGATTGTTATTGCATGAGCTGCAACGATATTAGCGCCGAGGTGTGCTATTAAAATAGGTATTATTGCAAAAAAACCAAATTCTGCCAGTAGGTTTAAAGATATCGGAATTCCTAGATTAAGCGTGCGTTTGATTTGATCAAATTTTGGTTTTTGGAAATTTGAAAATAAGTTTAATAACTTATTTCCTCTTGATAATTTCGCATAGAAAATCATTGCAATTAGTAAGAATGAGTATGCAAAAGTAGTTGCCCACGCTGCACCGATGCCACCCATATTTGGAGCGCCAAATTTTCCGAATACTAACGTGTAATCGAGCAATGCATTTATTGCAAATGCTATGCAATTGAATATTAATATGGGCTTGGTATTTCCCATGCCTTCAAACGTTGTTCGAAAAACCAGAAAAACGGGTAGTACGAACGCAGTAATAAAATAGGGGAGAAGATAACCTGTAGCGATCTCAGCAACTTTTGCAGAGATAGATAAATTTTTTAGGCTGTATATCCCGATAGAGAGAGCGATAATTATCAACACTGAAATTGGAATTGATAACCACAGACATTGTTGAAATTGATTTTTTACACTTGAGTATTTGGATGATCCCCAAAATTCTCCTATTATCGGACTATTTGCAACCATAAACCCAATCACAGTAAGGCTTATCATGTTCCAAATACTTATACTTAGTTGCACCGCTGCAAGGGTTTCAGCGTCTAATTGACCTGCCATGTATATATCAGTAACACCAATGCCAAGAATAGCAATTTGACTCACAATAAGTGGCATTGCAAGACTTAAAATTTCATTCGAATAACTCCAAAAATTTTTATTCTTTTTTTCTGACAACGGATTACTCCCAGATTTACATAAAATTTTATTATTAAATCAGAGGCGAATGATTTAGTCCTATGATTAGGCGAGAAAATTGCACGCTAGCTAAGTTTAATGGTAAACGCATGTAAGCTAAAGTAGCATCTGTATCGTACTCTCAAATCAATGTTTGACTTAATTTGAAGTCAACGAACGAATGTGTTTTCCTAGAGACCCATCAATTTTTGGATAGGCAATTTTGATATCTGATAAAGAGAAAGATGCTGATATAGCTCAAAATAAGCTCCGATTTGAAGACCTACCTCTGTCTCTAGAACTTATAAATGGAATCAAAGGAGCAAACTTTGAATTTTGTACTCCAATTCAGGCGAGTTCATTACCGTTCTCTCTAAACGGTAGGGATGTGGTAGGTCAAGCTCAAACGGGTACTGGCAAGACAGCTGCTTTTCTAATAACTATTATCGAAGATCTCCTAAGGCATCCTATCATTGATGAACATTATTTGGGTGAGGCAAGGGCGATTGTCCTTGCCCCTACAAGGGAGTTGGCTATCCAGATAGGTGAAGATGCCAAAATATTAGCAAGGTTTACAAATCTAAATATTCATGTGCTGGTGGGTGGTGTGGATCCTGAAAGGCAGCTACGAGCGTTAGGTAGAAACCATTGTGATATTCTTATTGGGACTCCAGGTAGATTGCTTGATTTCTTGAGATCAAAAGATATTTTTTTGGATCGTTTAGAAATTCTAGTGATTGATGAGGCAGACCGAATGTTAGATATGGGATTTATTCCTCAAGTAAGACAATTAATTAATCAAGCACCTAAACCAAAGTTACGCCAGTCACTCATGTTTTCTGCCACATTTTCGAAAGAGATAGAGAGGATGGTATCTACATGGACTGATAACCCAATAATTATCAGATCCGAGCCGAAAGACCTGACAACCAAAAATATTGATCAAAAGATTTTTTTGACTGCGAGAGAGGAGAAATTTGATGTTTTATATAATCTACTGAGTAGCGAAGAGTTGAATAACGTAATTATTTTTGCCAATAGGAGAGATACTTGTCGATCCCTATACGAAAGATTGCGGGGACACAAATTTAAAGTAGGTTTATTGTCTGGTGAGGTGCCACAAAAGAAAAGAATCAAAACACTCGAGCAATTTAAGAAAGGACAAATTAATTTAATGGTAGCTACCGATGTTGCAGGGCGTGGAATACATATTGACGGAGTAACGCATGTAATTAACTTTGAGCTTCCTGAGGAGCCCGAAGATTATGTTCATAGAATAGGAAGAACAGGTAGAGCAGGAGAGAAAGGAACCTCGATAAGCTTTGCATGTGAAGATGATGCTTTCTTGCTCGAACCAATTGAGGCACTTTTAAATGAGAAACTTTTGTGCACTTTGCCACCCGAGCATCTTTTTGAAAGAAGCCAAGAGAAAATTTGACGTTATTGTTTGTGTGATTTAAGTAATCTTTGCTTATCGATATTCCATGCTCGTTCTTTCAAAACTCTTCTTTTATCTAAATTACTTTTCCCACGAGCTAACGCAAGCTGACACTTTACAAGATGCCTTTTCCAGTACATTGATAAGCAAACACAAGTAAGACCTTTCTGCTCTATATGGACTTTTATTTTTTTAATCTCATTTGTATTTAGTAGCAGTTTTCTCATTCTGGTTGGCGTCGATTTGTAGTGAGTGGATTTTGAGATTAATGGAGATATATTGACGTTGTGTAGCCATCCTTCAAAATCTTTAATTACAACAAAAGACTCGCGCAAAGATACCTGGCCTTCACGTAAACTTTTGACCTCCCATCCTTCCAAAACTAGACCCGCTTCAAATGTCTCGGTGAGTTCATAATCGAATTTAGCCTTTTTATTAGTAATTATGGTTTTTGACACTTGTTGGGACATCTCCTTCCACTACAAATATTGGTTATCAACTGTATTTATTGTAAAGGTGTTCTTTTATGAAAGGGAGTATTATGATGGATCTCGGAGGAAATAACATGACACTACAAAAAAAAGGCATGCATGGTGCTTGGGCAAGTCGATGGACTTTCATAATGGCAGCAACAGGCTCCGCAGTTGGTTTAGGTAACATGTGGAAATTCCCCTATGTAGCAGGAAGCAATGGTGGAGGTGCCTTTGTTATTATTTATCTTCTATGCATTCTAATGATAGGAGTTCCCGTTATGATGGCGGAGGTGATGATAGGTCGACAAGGCCGACAAAGTCCTATTAATTCAATGAAAGATTTAGTCAGTGAGCATCATATAAACAGAAGTTGGCTATCTATCGGTTGGTTGGGCGTTGTTGCTGGGCTCTTAATTTTATCTTTTTATGCGGTTATAGCAGGCTGGGCACTTAAATATATATTTTTATTAGCATCAGGAGATCTCCAAAGCGCCAGTGGAGAATCCGCAAGTGCGGTTTTTTCCAGTTTACTTAGCGACCCACAGGGGTTGATCTTTTGGCAGACGATCTTTTTATTTTTATGCGTCATTGTTGTCATGGGAGGTGTAAAAAGAGGTCTGGGCTTAGCGGTTGAAATATTGATGCCGGTTTTATTTGTCGTAATACTCCTGCTTTTAATTTTTTGTATTTTTAACACAAATATGGCTGACTCGATCAAGTTCTTATTTAGTTTTAATTTTTCAGATCTCTCGGGAAGATCAATATTAGAGGCCATGGGCCAAGCATTTTTTACGTTGAGTATTGGTATGGGAGCAATAATGGCCTATGGGGCTTACATGCCGCAAGATGCGAGTATCGGTAAAACCGTTATGACTGTCGCTTTTTTTGATAGTCTAGTGGCGATAGTCTCAGGCTTAATAATATTTTCAATTGTTTTTTCCACAGCAGGACTAGAACCGACGGCAGGACCCGGTTTAATGTTTATTAGCTTACCTATCGCTTTTGGAAACATGTCTGCAGGATTATTTGTAGGTGCTATATTTTTTATACTAGTCTCGATAGCCGCATGGAGCTCAGCAATTTCTCTCTTAGAGCCATCAGTGGCTTGGTTAATGGAAGAAAGGAATATGGGTAGAGTGCAAGCTAATATCTCTATTGCGGTAATTGCGTGGATTCTGGGCATTGGAAGTGTGCTTTCTTTTAACTATTGGCAGGAATATAAGTTGCTAGGTTTTACTTATTTCGATTTTTTAGATTTTTTAACTTCCAACATAATGCTTCCATTGACGGGTCTTTTAATTGCAGTTTTCGTTGGATATATCATTTCACCACGGATTATAGATTCTCAGATGAATTCCAATACTAGGTGGAGGTCTAGTTGGATAACATTACTTAAATTTGTCGCCCCGATTGCGATTTTAATTGTTTTTGCCGTTGGGATTATAGATAAATTTGGCAATTTATCTTGAGCTTTAAATGAGTATAGTGAATCGGTCAGCGTATGTTCCGTACTCAGCGGAATGCGTCTATAGTTTAGTAAATGACATAAAAAACTATCCTTGTTTTATAAATGGTTGCTCAAGTGCAAATATTCTTGAGGATTTGGATACTCACATGATAGCGTCTATAGGAATAAAAAAGGCTGGGGTAGCTTTTAAATTTACCACTAAAAATTTACTCGAATTCCCATCATCAATAGAGATGCATTTGGTGGAGGGGCCTTTTAAATATTTGACTGGTTGTTGGAAATTTGAAGGGTTGAGCCAAAATGCATGTAAAGTCAATCTCACTATTGATTATGAGTTTAACAATAAAATATTAGGTGCAATAACCTCAAAAATTTTTGATCAGATTGCAAATACACTTATCGATGATATTTGTGCACGCGCAGATACACTTTTTATGAAAGTTGAATGAGTTTTAACTAGAGATTTTGAGCGAATTTTGTGAGTATGAAAGAGGATTTATGGATTGTTTATTATTTCTCCAAGATTTTCTATTTCATCAAAAACAAGTATCAAGTTCTTTTGCTCAATTTTTCCTGATGGTGAGACATATCTGTATGCATAATCCCATCGATTACCTGTGAATGTGTCATTAATTATAGGAGTCCCTAATACATATTTAACTTGATTTTTAGTCATTCCAATAAAGAGTTGATCAATCATTTTTTGATCAAGAATATTTCCTTGTTGTATGCCAATTTTGTGGACACTCGGAAAATTAATTGATCCACAACCAAACAGGAATGCAAGTGATAACAGTACAAGAAATAATTTTTTCATTTAAATAGGGTTCCAGTTTTTACCAAGATTGGTGATAATACCGTAAGAATTAATTTATAAGAAGTGTGATAGATGAGTAAAAAAGATCACGACTTAAAAAAAGTTGGGTTGAAAGTAACGTTACCAAGAATAAAGATTCTCCAAATATTAGAGAGTACACCTGATTGGCATATGACGGCCGAGGACATTTATCAGGCACTTCGAGATGCTCAAGAGGACGTAGGTATTGCTACGGTATATAGAGTATTGACTCAATTTGAAGCAGCGGGCTTAATCATCAGGCACAGTTTTGATAATGGTCCGGCAGTGTATGAGTTAGATCGTGGAGATAGCCATGATCATATGGTTTGTACCGAAACTGGTCAGGTTGTGGAGTTCCTAAGTCCTGATATTCAAAAGATTCAAGAGGAAATAGCTCACAAACATGGTTTTAAAGTAATTGGGCATAGCCTTGTTCTTTACGTAAAGCCACTTGATAAATCCTAAAGTTTACATTTTCTCAAAATAATGGCATTCCCTGAGGTTTTAGAAACATTCTTTAATCGCTGGGCCGATCTAATGTGGGGAACTCCATTGGTTGTCTTATTAGTCGGCGGTGGTCTGTATTTTATGATCCATTCAGCTTTCAGACCATATCGTTATTTTGGTCATGCCATAAATTTAGTGTTAGGAAAATACAGTTTGAAAGACGATCCGGGAAGTATTCCCCATGCCCAAGCGCTATCAACAGCTTTATCCGGGACTCTGGGACTAGGCAATATTGCAGGTGTGGCAATAGCAATATCGGTAGGTGGGCCAGGGAGCATATTTTGGATGTGGGTCACTGCAATCGTTGGTGTATCTACTAAATTTTATACTGCTTCACTCTCGGTAATGTATCGACACCAAGATTTAAATGGACAAATCTATGGAGGTCCAATGTACGTGATTATGAATGGTATGGGTAAAAAGTGGTACCCGTTGGCAGCATTGTTTGCCGGTGCATGTATGATTGGCGCACTTCCAGTTTTTCAAGCAAACCAATTTGTTCAATTATTACGAGATGTAGTTGCTCAACCCTTAAATCTAGCCTCCCAGGATAATCACTTTATATTCGATTTGTTTGTTAGCTCTGGAGTTGCATTCTTGGTGTTCATTATAATACGGGGCAAGATTTACAGTATTGGAAGCTTCGCGGTTAAAGCTGTGCCTCTAATGGTGGTAGCATATTTATTCATGACTTTTATCGTAGTTGGTACCCATTTTGACAAAGTTTTATCAGTTTTTAGACTAATCATTACTGATGCTTTTTCTGGCTCGGCAGTGGCTGGAGGCTCATTAGCGACTGTTATTATGATAGGCGTAAGGAGAGGAGCATTTTCTAATGAGGCAGGAATAGGTACCGAGTCGATGGCTCACGGTACTGCAAAAACGCGAGAGCCAATAAGAGAAGGATTAGTGGCAATGTTAGGTCCCGTAATTGATACGCTAATTATGTGTACTTGCACAGCTTTTATTATTCTATTAACGGGTGTTTGGCAAACAGCAGAAGACAGTTATGGAGTGACATTAACAATGTTAGCCTTGAAGTCAATTTTTCCTATTTTTGGACAGTATTTTTTATTATTTATGGTTGGTTTATTAAGTTTGAGCACAATGGTTACCATGTGGTTCTATGGTATCCGGTCTGCGGTTTTCTTATTTGGAGCGCGAGGAGAATCGTTCTATACGCCCATTTACCTAGCCCTTCTTGTAGCTGGCTCAGTTGTTTCTTTGGATTTAGTGAATGGTCTCATCTTAGCAACATTTGCTACTATGGCTATACCAACTATGATTTCTGCAATATATTTGTCACCTAAAGTAAAAGCTGCATCTAGAAAGTATTTTCAAAATCTGGGGGCAGAAAGTTAAAAAATTTTTTTAAATCTTTTTCGATTGCACTGGGTGCTGCAGTTGGTGGGTAACGTTTTCTAACTATTCCCTTTCTGTCAATAAGAAATTTAGTAAAGTTCCATTTTATATTTTTAACCAGAAATCCCTTTTTTTCATTTGTTAAAAATTTGAACACAGGATGCTGATTTTCACCATTAACAAAAATTTTCTCCATAATTGGGAATGTTACTCCATACTTCATTTCACAGAACTTAAGAATATTTTCATTATTATTTGGTTCTTGAGCACCAAATTGATTACAAGGAAAAGCGAGAATTTTAAAGTTATTGTGTTGATGCTTTTCATACATATTTTGGAGCCCCACGTATTGCGGTGTAAACCCACATTGGCTTGCAGTGTTTACAATTAAAATTACACTCCCTCTCAATTTTGAAAACTCAAGCCGTTCTCCTGTTGAGAGTTTGGCACTAAGTTTGTAAAAATCAGACATTGTTTCTTATATGAATCAGGATAATGTTTTATTTAAAACAATTTTCTGAGGATGGAAATTTGCCCGATAACACTGCTTCCTTGTAGAGCTCTATTGCCTCTTTTATTGAGTTTGCATCTGTAAGGAAATTTTTGGTGAATTTGGGTGTTAACTCAGACAACCCCAGAATATCATGAGTAACTAAGACCTGACCATCTGTCTTCCCACCTGCCCCTATTCCAATGACTGGGACCTCCAATGCTTTCGTAATTTCTTCACCTAGTAATGTCGGCACACATTCCAACAAGAAGAAATCAGCACCTGCTTTCTCTAAAATCATCGAGTCCGATTTTATTGTATTAGCTTCGTCTTGTCCCTTTCCTCGAACTCCATAAGATCCAAGTTTGTGGATATATTGAGGTGTTAACCCCAAATGACAGCAAGTTGGAATGCCTCTTACCGATAGTTCTTTAATTATTTTTTCAACCCACTTCCCACCTTCTATTTTTATTATTTCAGCACCAGATTGCATAAGCTTTGTCGCATTTATTAGCGCGTCATCCAAGGTTTTATATGACATGAAAGGCATATCGGACATAACAAGAGAGTGACTAGCGGCTTTTGCTACGAGTTTGGTGTGATAACACATTTCTTCCATCGTCACTGGAATTGTATTTTTATTTCCTTGAATTACATTCCCTAACGAGTCTCCAACCAAGATTATGTCTATTTTTGTATCATTAAGTACTCTCGCAAATGAAAAGTCATATGCTGTTAAAACTGTGAATTTCTTGTTCCCTTTTTTCAGAGATTTAATATCTTTAATCGTAATTTTTTTCATCAACATTGCTCGGTTGTTTGATCTAGATTATAGCGTAACGTACCGCTTAATTTAATTTATAATGTTGGATTATAGTAATTCCGGCTTATTTTTTTGGTAAGTAAATACCTGACAAGATCTTCATAGTCTCTCTCATTCTTTGCTAAATTTATCGTACTAGTATTAACAATTAGTAAGGGTGTTTCAGTATAATGATAAAAAAAATGAGTATATGCATCATTAAGTTGAATCAAGTAATTCTCATCAATATCTTTTTCCATAGACCTTCCGCGTAATTTTACCCGCTGCATCAAAGCTGATGTTGGTGCTTGCAAATAGATTACAACATCTGGTTTTGGCAAATCTGTAATAACATTTTCGTATACGGTGTTGTATAAACTGTATTCATGATCATCCAGAGTGATTTTTGCAAAAATAGGATCTTTCTCAATGATAAAATCTGAGACTCTGACTGATTGAAAAATGTCACCTTGTCTCAGATTTTGTAGTTTCTTTAACCTTTGAAATAAAAAATGAAGTTGGACTGATAGAGCATGATTTTTTTTATCTCTATAGAACCTCTCTAGAAAAGGATTTTCGTCTGGCTCCTCCAAGATTACATCATAGTTTAAAGAGGAGGCGAGCTTTTCTGTGAGAGTAGTTTTACCCACACCGATTGCTCCTTCGACCGCGATATAATTCGGTACACATATCGATGCAGTCTCAAGATTAAATTTTGTCAGAAAGGTTTGCTCCAACTCTCCAATTCTCCCAATTATTATCCATTAATTTAACAATACTCTGATTAGCTAAATTTTCCAAGGTATTGGAACTTTTGTATCCATAGATCTCACTCAAGGATGGCTCTATTTCAATTAATGGGAGCATAACAAATGCTCTCTCAAAGATTCTAGGATGAGGAATTTTAAGATTTTGTGTACTCACCTTTAAATTTTCATAAATTAATATATCTAGATCAATTGTTCGGGGTCCCCAATGGATGATTCTTTCCCTTCCTTGCATTTTCTCAAAACCTTGAAGTACTTCGAGGAGTGCTTCTGGACAAAAGTTTGTTTTGACTTTGATGACGGCATTTATAAAATCAGGTTGATTTGTAAGTCCGATTGGTTTTGATTTATACAATGATGACACTGATGTTATTGATATATCCCGAGATGAGTTGATTTTGTTCAATGCGGCTATGAGTTGATCAACTGGAGTGCTCTCTGACCCAGCAATATTGCTACCTAGCCCAATAAAAGCAAATTTTTTCAATTGTAGAACTCTGTATTTAACAAGTAACTTGCTTTTTTCAAATTTTTCTTATGAATACCATTTTCGTGATCAATTCCGACATAATTTTGAATCTCTGTCCACCATACACCCAAATTTTGGAGATCTTCACCAACAGCTTCTCGAATTAAGATAAAATCATAGGCTGATCTGAAAGATCGATGTTTTAGTATCACATCAACACTTTTCGGATTTGGCATAAGTAATTGCAGATGCATGCGCCACATGTCTAATATTTTAAACACATATCTTTTGGGTATGGAAACAAGCAGAGACTCTTTATCAAAGAGCTTCCTTGAAGCAATCTCAAGTGTTTTTCTGACAGTAAACTTTTTATTGTTCACTTTTGAAATTTCTTCCATCAGACTGGGCCATAAAAGTACCGCGAAAAGAAAGTGTGGACTTACATATTTTTTTTGCCACACTCTCAAATCTGTCGATGCTAGAAGAATATCATAGAGCTTGGCAGTGTTTTTTGATCGAATTCTTGATGGATTATCATAGATAAAAATGTTCAGGCCATTAAATTCTTTCATTACTTTCAAGGCATTAAGGCCATAACCAAGAAGGAAAGTTTTTAGTATTTCATCAAATAGCCTTGCTTTTGAAACATCTTTTAGTAAATTTAATTTTTTCTTTATCTGTTTTTTTATTTTTGGAGGTATGGTAAATCCAAGTTTTGCAGAAACTCTTATTACGCGGAGTATTCTGACAGGATCTTCCCTAAATCTATTTCCGGGTGAACCAAGAATTCTTAAATGTTTCTTGTTCAGGTCTGCTACGCCATCAGTGAAGTCAATAATTTTGTCCTCCAAAGGATCGTAATATAAGGCGTTTATTGAAAGATCTCGCCGAAATGCGTCTTCTTTGATGATGCTTAATCTACCATCAAAGAAACGCTCTGTATTTTGGACGATTTTTTTTGAGTTACCCACCGGCGAAGTTTCCTCAATCATTTCTTTTGATTGAAAAGTTGAGACCTCAAAGATCTTTTTATCTTGTTGTACATGCACAATTTGAAACCGTCTTCCTATTATTTTAGAGGACAAGAAGATTTTTTTTATTTGAGTTGGTGTTGCGTCAGTGACAATGTCGAAGTCTTTGGGTTCTATCTTTAAAATTAAATCCCGAACTGCTCCACCAACTAGATATGCGGCAAATTTTTTTGTCGACAATCGTCGCACAATAGAGAGGGCTTGATTACAAATCTGAGATGGATTTACATTAAGATCAGAACCCTTAAACAGCTTGGGCTTTGTAGCATTATTTGTCAATTACAAGCCACAGATGTTGGGAGATTATGCAATGTTTTTGTGAGCATTAGTTAAATATTATTAAGTTTAAAAAAGGCGCCAAAGGCGCCTTTGAGTGAGTTCTAATGTTTCAAGAAACTCTTCGCATAATGTTTTTCTTATTTATAGTTATTATTTTGTCGAATATGTCGACAGAGTAAATTTAAATTTTTTTCGGACAATATGCAAGGGTTTCGTACTAATGTTATTGCTCGGCAAATTTAGTCTATAAAATTTGTGCTTGTTCCGTGATTGATTTTGATAAAAGTTGAGGTATGGCCTTGGGACACCAGTTTTTTTTTGCCCAATCAATTATGATCTGATTAGATTCGTTTTTCAGTTCAGCGGGCGGGTTTTGACCGAGCCAATCAAGTGCTAAATATAAAATAGAAAGTTTAGTTTTACTAAATTCCATTAGAGCGTTTTTGCTCTTACTCATTTTTTCGCCATCTTTGTTTTCAACAACAGGAATATGACTATACAAAGGGGGATTAAAGTTGAGACTTTTATGAAGAATAAGTTGGTTAAATGTTGATGAGATTAGATCTGCACCACGAAGTACACTAGTTATATTTTGAACATAATCATCAATAACCACAGCATACTCATACGAAAAAATCTGGTCTTTCCTTCTAATTATAAAATCTGAGGTTATATGAGCAGTTTCTTGATTACCCTGAATATTATCAATGAAATTTTGTATATTGTTTGTTTCAGAAATCTTCAAACGAACAGATGTCTTCTCATGTGATAGTTTTTTGTTACGACAACGATAATCGTAAACATTATTTAAGCTTTGTAGTCTTTTGCGAGAGCATTCACATCTATAACATAGATTTTTACGAATTAAGTCACCAAAGATTTCCTCATAAAGTTTAAGATTATCAGACTGCCGTCTAATTGGTTCATCAGATATCAGATTGAAATATTCAAGTGTTCGTATAATATTTTCAGAGGCGCCTCGTTGAACTCGCGGAGAATCGAGATCATCGAGTCTTATGATCCAGGAGCCATTTTTTGCTTTTACATCTAAATAGCTCGCGAGTGCACAAGTTAGCGAACCAAAATGAAGCCTGCCACTTGGCGTGGGAGCAAATCTCCCTCTTAAATTTTTATTTATTTTAGGATTTTCATGGTGCATGAGTGTCTCGAAAAGAGGACAAACTAGTTAGCCACCAGTTATTTGCTTTTCTCGTATTTCATCCAGCGTCTTACAATCAACGCACAACTCAGCGGTTGGACGAGCTTCCAAGCGTCTTACACCAATATCGATACCGCATTGGTCGCAAAAACCATAGTCATCCTCTTCAATCCGAATAAGCGTTTTATCAATCTTTTTTATCAGTTTTCTTTCCCTATCCCTCGTTCTCAGCTCAAGGCTGAATTCTTCCTCTTGGGTTGCTCTATCTGATGGATCTGGGAAGTTAGCTGCTTCATCTTTCATATGAGATACAGTCCTATCAACTTCCTCCATAAGTTCCAATCTCCAAGCTTTTAGAATGAGCTTGAAATGCTCTTGCTGTTTCTCATTCATGTATTCTTCTCCCTTTGAGATTACATAAGGGGAAACGCCATGGAGAACGTTAACGCTGGATTTTGAGGTTTTCTTTTTAGTTTTTGACTTTGGATTCTCAACGCTCGATTGTTTTGCCATTAATGTTTCCTAGCTTTATAGTTTAAAAATACTTGAGGCCGGGAGTTATAGAGATTTTTTGAAAGATTTTCAAGAAAAACTTGTTTTAATTAATGAAATAATCGCATTCACTACTTTTTTGTTTAAAAACAGGAGTTCATCAAAATTATTATGCTACACAGAGGCATTTTCTTAAGAAGATACAAACGTTTTTTTGCTGAGATTTCCTCCGATTCTGGGGAAATTCTTACACTTCACTGCCCAAATACAGGTAGTTTGAAAAATTGTTTAATTGAGTCATCTCCTTGTTTATATTCGCTGTCCTCTAACAAGAATCGGAAATTAAGTGGTACATTGGAGTTTGTTACTACTAGATTCGGTAACCTCGCAGGCATAAATTCTGCCGCTGCAAATAAAATAGTTGCTTCTGCTCTCAATGCCAGAGTTATTCAAAGTCTCAAAGATTACGATACCTTTTTCAAAGAAGTGAAATTTGGTGAGGAAAATAGCCGTCTTGATTTCCGGTTGCAAAGTTCAAAAAACTTACTGCCTGACTGCTTTTTAGAGGTAAAAAGTGCAACCTATGATATTGGCAATGGGATCATTCTTTTTCCAGATTCAGTCACTTCAAGAGGAGCAAAACATTTGAGAGAGCTTACGAGTGCAGTTGAAAAAGGTTATCGTGCAGTTTTGTTCTTTTGCGTACAGGTGTCAAATTCAAAGATGCTTAAAATTGCAGATAATATAGATCCTTATTATGCTGATACACTTGCCAAGGCAGTTACTGCTGGGGTAGAGATAAAGACTTGGAATACCAGATTATCTGGAGATGAAGTGACACTAAAAGACCAAATAGAATTTTCGTATTAATTATGTTTGCAATAAATTTCGCCAGTACTTTGGAGCTATTCTGTGCAAAAGTATAATCTAGAAAAATTAGTGTTAGGAACTAGTGATGATCATCTATGTTGCTTAAATGAGAATGCGTTCAAGGGGGATTTAAATCAAAAAAAATGTGTGTTTATCCATACTGAAGTTTTGCCTATGTATCAGAAATTAAAATTATTTGCTAAAAGCTCTGACATTGAATTAAGAATTATTAGTGCATACCGTTCTTTTGATCAGCAGTTGAAGATTTGGAATCAAAAATTGTCTGGGAGTAGACCGGTTTTGGATGATTTCTCAAGGCCTTTGGATATATCTAAGATGGATGCATGGCAACGGATAAGATCAGTCCTCAGATGGACTGCTCTTCCGGGCACATCCCGACATCACTGGGGTACTGACTTTGATATCTATGATGCATCGGCAATACCAAAAAGTTACTCTATAAAATTAATTTCCTCTGAATATAGTGGAGGAGTTTTTAACAGACTCGACACTTGGCTGGATTCAAAGGATGCTGAATCAGATGATATTAGGACTAAATTTTTCCGTCCATATAAAAAAGATAAAGGTGGAGTTGCTCCTGAACCTTGGCATCTGAGCTATAAACCGATTGCGGATATTTACCATAAAAAAATAGATATAGGTTTTTTAAAACGACAAATATCAAATTCTGAAATTATAGAAAGACAAACTATACTGCAAAGATTAGAGGAAATAGTTGAAACATATGTCTTCAATTAGAAGGGATAAATCTGATCTTTTTTGTTTAATTCAGCAGGATGCGAAAAATACCTGTGAGGAAGATGTTAGCTCTATTGATATTTTGGAAAACAAGATTTTGAGGTTCAAAAATATTGAAGACCTGTTTGTTTTTAATTTAGTCGATGACCTTGACCAAGAAAAATTAAACATTAATTTCTATAATCTCTTTTTAAAATATATTTCCTCAAACACAAACGCTTTGAAATTTCTTGAAGCTGACCTTCTTGCGACATTTACGAGAGATCCCGCATGTAAAAATCATTATGATCCCATATTATTTTTTAAAGGTTACAAAGCTCTTCAACTGCATCGTCTGGGGCATTGGTTATGGAATAAAAAAGAGTATTTTTCTGCGTTAGCAACTCAGAGTTTAATATCAGAGTTGTATCAAGTGGATATTCATCCAAGTTGTGTTATTGGCAAGGGTATCATGATCGATCATGCAACCAGAGTGGTAATTGGGGAAAGAGTACTGATAGGTGACAACATTTCTCTATTGCACTCGGTGACAATAATTGCACCAAAGGTCGAAGACCTTATTGTTATTGAAGACGATGTTTTAATATCCGCGGGAGCATCAATTATTGGAAATATTAATATTAAGAAAGGAGCAAAAGTTGGGGCGGGCAGCCTTGTAATTGAAAATGTTTCCGAAGGATCGACAGTTGTTGGCGTGCCATCTCGTCAACTCTAAATACTAGATGCTATATTAATTTTCTGAGCTAGAAACGCTGCTAAAAACAAACACTGCAAATATGATCAATTTGTTTTTGTAAGATCAATTGTCTTTGCTCATCAAAACCTTCTAATAAATAGATATTTTCTCTCCAAAACTTGAATCTCGCTATTGTCGTTAACTCGTCAAAATCAAAATATATAGAGCTCAAAACGATATCATTATTGTTATTTTTGGAAGCTTCTTTGCTCGCAAGCACCTTTAATTTTTGAATTGACTCGTGAAATTTAAAGAGCGGAGCGAGCGGGAGCTCATCGTTATGAACTGACCAGCTTAGATTTAAACTAATACCCATTTTTCTTGATAATTTAATTAGAACTTGGTTAAGCGTATGCACAGCCATTAGGGATATTAATATGTGTTGTTTAGATTTTGAGTTAGATCTAATAAGAAAGGATACGGTGCCTTCGTTCCCCTCAAGACGCTCTCCACCATAAAGTTCAAGTGTGCGTTTTACGCATAAATCTACCTTTTCAAACAGTGAATTTTGATTTTCTTTACCAAGTTCATTATTGAGAGATTCTCTGTTTAAAATCACTCCTGAAAATATACAAGCAAACGAATTTGAGTTTTGCAAAACATCAACCTCATCTAAGCTTTTAAGTAATGGCTGAAGTTTTGATTCGAGGGCATGTATCTCATTTGTTATTGTCGGATTATCGCCAGGGATCAGTGAAATTAAATTTGTAATTCCTTTGGAAATATTAGAAGAGTTTTTAAAAGTGATTAGTGTCAGTAGAACCGTCAAAACTAGCCACATAAGAAAAACATAATAAAAAATTTTCATCTGCTCTGATTGAATTTGGGATAAATCTAGCTCTAATACCAAAGTCCCAAGGACAGTTTTTTCAAATTCAAGCTTCTTTTCAATTTTTTCAGAATTGAGGTTTAAAGAGTCCTCACTAGAACTTTTTACTACCAGATCACCATTCACATCAAAAAAACTGCAGCTGATTACAAACTCATTAGTTGTCATTTCCTGTAAGGTGAATTGCAAGCCCAGATTATCATTATTTAACAAAGGTTTCTGTATTAGAGTAACAAGTTGGTTCATAATTGACTCTCTCTCAGAATTTGATTTTTTCTCGATTAATTTTTGTGTTTGATAGAAAGAAACGAGGCAAAGTAGCGTACCGATTAATAAGCAACTAAAAAGAGTTTGAGTGGGTGCTCTATATTTTAGAGATGAAAGTGAGCTGTTCTTTACATTTTTTAAATTTATTTTCGTCATTAGTCGGACAGAATTTATAGTAAAAGGTAAAAGTAAGTGCAAATAATAATTGTTGAGTTAAAAAATGAGATAGGCAGCTTAGCGCAGTTGATCATTAACTCATATTCACTGAACATTTTGGAAATCTCTGATGTGTCAGACAACAAAGGATCTGCTGATTCTATTACATTAAAACTGGTCAGTAAAAACATATTAACCAATAAGGCAATTTTCCAAAATTTTGAGCTAGCGGATATGATGCATGTCATCAGAGTTGAACGTGTTAACAACTTAACTTTTTCTTCGAATGATGATTTGAAAATCAACCAATTTAGTGGACTTTTATTGATCTCTGACACAGTAAGCGAAGAACTTTTCACAATCATCATTAAAACAGCTCTTAATTTTGGACTATCATTCTTTTCGTCGGCTGTTTGCTCAAATAGGGAGAATTCTCAAAATTGCTTGGTCATCAGAATTGTATTTACGGGCTGTGTTACCGATCGCATGAACTTTCAAATCAAGTTGCTTGAGATTGAAGAACAATTCTCGGTCGACATATGTTTTGAGGATCAAGAATTTAAGGTAAGCGACTTTTCTCTTATTGTCTTTGACATGGACTCTACTTTGATTAATTGTGAAGTAATTGATGAATTGGCTCGGGAGGTAAACATGCAAAATGAAGTAGCTAAGATAACCGAGTCTGCTATGCGGGGAGAATTAGATTTTGTTGAAAGTCTTCACAAAAGATTATCATTATTAAAGGGAGCACCTTGTAGCATTCTCTACAAGGTGCTCGATGCGATTGACTATAACCCAGGCGCAAAGCGCCTTATTTCAAAGTTACAGTCGTTAGGATACAAAACTGCAATTATATCGGGTGGTTTTTCTTTTTTTACAGAACACATAAAAAACTCACTGTCGATAGATTATGCTTTTGCAAATGTATTAGAGATATCAAATGATATTTTGACAGGCAAAATAGAGAATTGTCCTCTTGACGGTAAGATGAAAAATTCACTAATGAAGAAGCTAGCCGTTGATCTCAACATAGATTTGCGTCGCGTTATTGCCGTTGGAGATGGTGCAAATGACATTCCAATGATTTCAAACTCAGGTTTGGGCATTGCATTTAGAGCAAAGCCGAAAGTATCTGAAGCCTCTAAATATGCAATTAAAATTGGTGGTCTAGACACTATTTTGTATTTTCTGGGCATTAAAGATGATTAGGTCAACTCTTGTTTGATATTAATTTATAATGTGACTTTAATGACAACCTATTAAGTTGAGAGGGAGAATGAGTAGTTTTAGCACCAGTGAATTTAAATCAGGTTTAAAAGTTATGCTAGAAGGTGACCCATGCTCTATTATTGAAAATGAATTTGTGAAGCCCGGGAAAGGACAAGCGTTTAACAGAGTAAAGTTACGAAATTTAAAAACCTTCAAAATTTTAGAACGAACCTTTAAGTCTGGCGATTCTCTTGAAAGTGCTGATGTGATCGATATGGATATGGATTTTCTCTATGATGATGGAGAATTCTGGTATTTTATGGATCCAAATACGTTTGAACAGTTTCAGGCTGATATCAATGTAATTGGAGAATGTGCGAAGTGGTTGTCAGAGCAGGATTCCTGTGTTGTGACGCTTTTTAACGGGAATCCATTACTTGTAACGCCACCCAATCATGTGGAGCTTGAGATTGTCGAAACTGACCCAGGATTGAGAGGCGACACTGCCCAAGGTGGGACTAAGCCTGCAAAATTGAAGACTGGCGCCGTTGTAAAGGTGCCTCTATTCCTTGATCAAGGGGATGTTATAAAGGTGGATACGAGATCAGGCGAGTATCTGGGGAGAGTTCGTTAACAATCGAGTCATTAAATTTGTTCGAAAATAATTGGCGTCCACAGACATCTCAAGAAGTTTTAGTAGCAAGGTCTAAAATAATTACTTCGATCCGAAATTTTTTTTCACGAAATAATGTGTTAGAGGTTGACTTACCAGTGTTGTCTTCAGCAACAGTGTCAGATCCTTTCATTAAATCGTTCACTGTGAATCATCCGTTAGGAGATTTATATTTGCAATCATCCCCTGAGTATTTGATGAAAAGGCTGATAGCAGAAACGAAGCGCGATTATTACTATCTTGGAAAGGCTTTTCGTGCTGATGAAGTGGGTAGGTTGCACAATCCTGAATTCACAATTTTGGAATGGTATCGATGCGATTGCGATGAATTTTATTTAATGGACGAAATAATTAGTTTAATTCATGTGGTGTCGAAAGGTAGGGATTGTTATAAAAATGTTACGAAATTGAGTTACAAGGACTGTTATCAAAACGCTCTGAGTACAGATCCACATGCACTTACCACTATGGAGCTGCAGACTTTTTGCAAACTTAAAATAGGTAGTCAATGGGCTGAATCCTCGAGAAAAACGTGTCTTGACTTAATTTTCAATCATTTCATTCAACCAGCTTTACCACCTGGTGTTGTTTTTGTTTATGAATTCCCTGAGTGCCAAGCTGGCTTATCTAAATTAAAAAGGTCAGATCTCGGTTACTGCGTTAGTCGACGTTTTGAAGTCTTTATAAATAATATAGAGATTGCTAATGGCTATTTTGAATTAAATGATAGCGATCAACAAAGAGAGCGTTTTGAAAGTGATAATTTAGAGCGAAGAGAGCAATCAAAAGATTTGATTCAAGCAGATAAAAAACTGCTTGATGCGTTAGACTATGGCTTACCCAATTGTTCTGGAGTGGCTATCGGAGTCGATAGGTTAATTATGTGCTTACTCAACCTCGAGGACATATCCGCAGTTATGCCTTTTCCATGGATGTATCAATGATCTTAATTCTTTAAAAAAATTTGATCCATTGAAATCGAAGGCGGAAAGCCGCCTGTATGACCAATTTTTTTTGCTGGCACACCTGCGACGATAGATCTTGGTGGAAATGAGTCGAGCACCACACTCGCGGCACCAATCAGGGATCCATTTCCTATCTCTATATTCCCAAGGATTGTTGCACTGGGACCTATTAAAACGTTGCTACGAATCTTTGGATGTCGATCACCACTATGTTTACCAGTGCCGCCAAGAGTGACTGATTGCATGATTGAGACATTATCGTCAATAACAGCAGTTTCGCCAATAACAATCCCAGTAGCGTGATCAAGCATAACCCCGTAGCCAATGTTTGCGTTTGGATGAATGTCTATTGCATAGTTTCTGGAGATAATAGCTTGTAGTGACAGAGCTATGGTCGGTTGTTTTTCCAACCAAAGTGTGTTCGAGATTCGATGGATCTGAAGTGCCATAAATCCCTTATAAAAAAGAAGCGGTGTGCTTAAAAAATTACATGCAGAATCACGATCGAACACGGCCATCAGATCTTGAGCAATTTTCTTCTCACAAAGACTTTGATTCATTATCTCTTTGAATGTTCTGGAACAGACATAATTCTTAGGTAAGTTTGACTTAATTATTTCAGTAATGCTGCAGCCGAGTGCAGCCCTCATACTTTCATGAGAGAGTATTTTTTCATTGAGAAAGTTTTTTAAATTTGGTTCGCCTTGAATAGCACTCTCAGCTTCGATGACTATTTGAGACCAAATTTTATCTGTAGAGTGCTCCATAAAAATTGTAATAACTAAGTCTCAAGCTGTCTTGCAATCAAACATTATTTCATTGTGTTTGAAATATTTTTTTCGTCAAGACTATTATCGACTTCCTCATTATTGTGGGATTCGCTCATTTCGGAGTCACTATTAGCATCGATACCATACTCTTCACTGAGGACTCCGCCAGGCACTTTTGGTGCATAATCACGTGGTATGTCAATATTTTCCACGTTGAGAATTTCATTTTTTGAGGCGAGTACTGATAAATCTAGATCATTAGTTTTAAGTAATTCTCTGCCTATCTCAGAGCTGGATAATCGTAAAGCAGAGCTGGCTAAGTGCTCATTTATTTCATCTACATTATTAGATAAATTTTTCATTAATTGAGAGAGTATCAAAAAGTGCTCTGATACTTCTTGCTGATATTGTTTTAACTCTGTATTCTTTTTTTCTAATTTACTCTCCATGTCTGGTGATTCATCAGAGTCTAATTTTTCAGAGTTAATAAATGTAATATATGCTCCAATACCTGCTGCAAAAGATAATGCAGCAGTGATGATAAGTATCAGCGCATCCATATAAGCATCCTAATTTGTTGGTATAGTTTTCTTAGTCAAAATATACGATAACTTAAGTATAAACTAAACTAGTTTTATTATTTTATTTTGTTGTTATTACAAATCAATTTAACTTTAATAGTGCATATGAGTTTAATATTAAAGCAATTTGAAAAGAACATAGTCGAGGGAAAATTCTCACGAGATACTGCTCAAGAGGAAGCAGTTGAAAGTTTATCGCTATTACAAGATAGAGTGACTTTGAAACATAATCGAAAAATCAATCACTTCTTAAAAGGTTTATTAAATAAAGCGCATTCGAGAAGTACCAATGGAATCTATATTTGGGGTGATGTTGGTAGAGGCAAAACTTACCTTATGGACTTATTTTTCGAAACATTATCTTTAAGGAAAAAGATGCGGATTCATTTTCATAGATTAATGTACAAAATTCATACTGATTTGAAATTAGTTGCAGGTAAAGCAGACCCAATAGCATGGGTGGCGAGGCACTTAGCTGCTGATGTGGAGGTTTTATGTATTGATGAATTTTTTGTAAAGGATATTGGTGATGCAATGATCCTTGGCGCATTTTTAGATGAGTTATGTACATGTGGGGTGTCATTGCTGATTACGTCTAATGTAGAGCCGAGAGATCTTTACCTGAATGGTCTTCAAAGGAAAAATTTTTTGCCTGCTATTGAAACGATATATGAGTATTGTGATGTTTTAAGGCTGAAATCCTGTACTGATTACAGGTTTAGGGAATTAGAAAAAAGCAAGGTTTATTTTATTCACGATAATAAAACTACAAAAAGTAGTTTGGAAGAAATATTCAACGGATTGTTGAGTCCTAATGAGGAATTCTTTGAGTCAACGCATCTTGTTATTCAAAACAGAAAGATTTTGGCTTATCGATATTCTCACAATACAGTTTGGTTCTCCTTTAGAGAGTTATGTGATGGGCCTAGAAGTCAGAATGACTATATCCAAATTGCAAAGGAATATCACACTGTAATCATTGAGAATATACCAGAATTAACAGAGGACAGAGAAAACATGACTCGTCGCTTTATAAGTTTGGTCGATGAATTTTATGACAGGAATGTAAAGCTGATAGTTTCTGCGGAAAAACCAATACATAAACTCTACTCTGGTAGAGATTTAATTTTTGAATTTGAACGAACTAGAAGCAGGTTGGTAGAGATGCAAAGCAAAGATTACTTATCAAACCCCCGTACCCCTTGAATGCATCGATATTCAATAAAGTTAGCGTAAGCTATTGTATTAATTGTCTCTCATCATTACAATTCGCTCCCTCAATTGATTTATATGGTTTTATGAAAACGGTAAGTATCAGTACAGACTCGGCATCCCGCGAATGGGTGCTGATAGATGCAACAGGTCAAGTCTTGGGAAGACTGGCTGCTCAGGTTGCGGCTAGGTTGCGTGGCAAACATAAGCCTGAATATACTCCTCACTCAGATTGTGGTGACTATGTCATTATTATTAATGCATCAAAAGTTCGGGTTACTGGGAACAAGACAACAGATAAAAAATATTTCTCTCACACGGGTTTTCCTGGAGGAATTAAGGAGATAAATTTTTCTCAAATGATGGAGAAATTCCCTCAGCGTGCGATTGAAAAGGCTGTAAAAGGAATGTTGCCTCGGGGTCCTTTAGGTCGTGAGATGTATCGGAAGTTAAAAGTATATGGAGGTTCAGAGCATCCTCATGCTGCTCAGCAGCCTTCAACTGTTAACGTATAAGGTTATAAAATGGCTACTACAACTTATTATGGGACAGGAAGGCGCAAGACGTCCTCTGCGAGGGTATTTATTTCATCTGGAAGCGGGAAGATCACCATTAACAACAAGGGGATGGATGAATATTTTGGTAGACAAGTTGCTAGGATGGTCGTTAAGCAACCGTTTCAAATTACAGAGACTGAAGATAAATTCGATGTAAACATTTCTGTCAGCGGTGGCGGTAATTTCGGACAGGCTGGCGCGATTAGACATGGAATTTCAAGAGCGTTGGTGGAGTTTGATGAAAATTTGCGTGGTCCGCTAAGGCAAGCTGGTTTCTTAACTCGAGATGCGAGAAAGGTAGAACGAAAAAAGGTGGGATTACACAAAGCCAGGAAAAAACCACAATTTTCTAAACGATAAAATTATCAATAAAATCAAATAGTTATCATTATTTTTCTGGATCGTCTAATTGTGTTTTGGATAAGGATCCAGTATACTTACGATGTTCGTATGAAACATATAAACTTGGATCTAACTTTGCCCTCTATCCTCCCTGATATTGGCGAATATCCTTAAAATAAGGTTATAAAATGAGCACTGATGTTGTTAACGAAAGCAGACGAAAATTTTTGTTAGCTTCCACGTCTGTTTTGGGCGGGGTGGGTGTTATCGGTGCGGCCGTCCCATTTGTTGCATCCTGGAAACCAAGTGCGAAAGCAAAGGCTGCAGGTGCACCTGTGAGAGTTGACATATCAAAATTAGATTATGGTGCGCAAATTGTTGTGGAGTGGAGAGGCAAACCTGTTTACGTTGTTAAGCGTTCGTCAGAGGCGATTAGTAACCTGGAAACTTATGGTTCAAATATCCTAAGGGATAAGGATTCCGAGCTCGCCTCGCAGCCTGATTATGTATCAGGAAACTCAAGAACCTTGCCTGGAAAAGAAGAGATTTTAGTGATAGTGGGATTGTGCACTCACTTGGGATGCGCTCCTATGTACCGACCGGACGTTGGGGCAAAAGACCTTGGCGGTGAAGAATGGTTAGGAGGTTTCTTCTGCCCATGTCATGGATCAAAGTTTGATCTATCGGGAAGAGTATATGCGGGTGTTCCCGCACCATCAAACTTGGAGGTTCCGCCCCATAGCTACGAATCTCAGAATATTATTGTAATTGGAGTAGATACGGAGAATGCTTAAATCATGAATCAATCTAAAGGTTTCGCTGCATGGCTTGATTCCAGAATGCCAACGTTAAAGGTGCTTTGGAACGATCATATGGCTGAATACTTCGCGCCAAAGAATTTCAATTTCTGGTATTATTTCGGCGTTCTATCACTTGTAGTCTTGGTCATCCAACTTGTTACTGGTGTTTGGCTGCTTATGAGCTACGAAGCGTCGGCTGAAAGAGCTTTTGCGTCGGTTGAATACATTATGAGAGACGTAGAGCTGGGTTGGATCATCAGGTATGCTCATTCCACTGGTGCTTCAATGTTTTTCGTTGTCGTGTACCTACACATGTTTAGGGGTTTAATATACGGCTCGTATAAGGCTCCCCGTGAGCTAGTCTGGGTTTTCGGCATGACAATCTATCTTGCATTAATGGCGGAAGCATTTTTGGGATATGTCTTGCCCTGGGGACAAATGTCTTACTGGGGCGCTCAAGTTATTATATCTTTGTTTGGAGCAATTCCCGTTGTGGGCGACGACCTTGTTCAGTGGATACGAGGTGATTATCTTTTATCAGGAATTACCCTTAATCGGTTCATGTCGTTACATGTTGTAGCGTTACCAATAGTGCTAATTGCCCTAGTGGCGATGCATATTATTGCGCTTCATGATGTCGGATCAAATAACCCAGACGGAGTAAGTATAAAAAATCACTACGATGAGAACGGAAAACCCAAAGATGGCTTACCATTCTTTCCTTATTTTGTTATACATGATCTACCACCCATTGTGATATTCTTGTTTGTCTTTTGCACCATTCTGTTCTTTATGCCGGAAATGGGTGGTTACTTTTTAGAGCATGCCAATTTTGAAATAGCTAACAGTTTGAAGACTCCAGAACATATTGCTCCTGTGTGGTATTTCACGCCTTTCTATTCTATGTTGAGAGCAGTCCCCGATAAATTAGGGGGTTTAATTGTAATGGCGGCAGCTGTTGCGATCTTATTTATTCTTCCATGGCTTGATAGAAGTCCAGTGCGCTCGATGAGATATAAAGGACGCATCAGCAGAATAGCAATTTTGATCTTTCCCGCAGCTTTTTTGATACTTGGGTACTTGGGTATGAAGGCGCCTACTCCAGCGAGAACGATATTGGCTCAAGTATGTACTTTTCTATATTTTGCGTTTTTTATCGGAATGTTTTTTTGGACTAAATATGAAAAGACAACTCCAGAGCCGAATAGGATAACCATGGATGGCGGACTTGGTTTTTGGCGTACAACCGGGGCTGTATCAATAATAGCCCTTATGGTTTTTCTACCCATTAAAGTCGTAGGTGCAGAAAGTAAGTTCTCTTGCGGAACGATGGAATGTGACCCCTTTGAAGCAAATTTAAAAGATCATGCATCCCTACAAAACGGTGCAAAATTGGCGGTTAACTATTGCATGGGTTGCCACTCCTTTAAATATTCGCGTTGGGAGAGAGTTGCGGATGACATTGGAGTGCCCCATCAAATGATGATGGATAACATGGTGTTTGCGGATCAAAAGATTGGAGATCTTATGGAAATCTCGATGCCTGCAAACGCATCAAAAGATTGGTTTGGAGCAGTTCCGCCGGATCTAACTTTGGTTGCACGATCCAGATCTCCTGAGTGGGTTTACACCTACTTGAGAACCTTCTATGCAGATGAAAATCGACCGCTTGGTGTAAATAATAAAGTGTATCAGGATGTTGGAATGCCCCATGCGTTACTTGATTTGCAGGGACTCGCGGAGTGTCGGCCAGGCCCCGTTAAAACCGGATATGGAGGGATAAAAAGAGATCTGTTGACCGGTCAAGATATTTTGGATGATCCTTGTGGCCGGTTAGAAATTATTGAATCTGGCTCTTTACCAGCGGAAGAATTTGACGAGGCAGTTTATGACCTGGTAAATTTTCTAACATATGTCGCTGAGCCAATGGCTGAAGAAAGAAAGCAGATTGGTAAATATGTTCTTTTATTCCTAGCTCTTCTACTAGTTCCCACTACTCTATTAAATAGGGAGTATTGGAAAGGCATTCACTAAGAACTTAAATTTCACTTTAATAAATATAAAAAGAGAGGTAAATGTGAGAAGATCTTCGATGACTTTGTTCTCTGACCCGAATTGTCAGTTCAGTCACAGGGTTAGAATAGTTCTTGCCGAAAAAGGTGTCACAGTTGAGATAGAAAATACTGAGACCGACTGTGTTACTGACGAGATTCTTGAAGCGAATCCGTATGGTACTCTCCCAACACTTGTGGATAGAGATTTAGCTCTATATAAGTCCACAGTTATAATGGAGTATCTTGATGAGCGGTTCCCACATCCGCCCTTACTACCTGTGTATCCGGTTTCTAGAGCAGAGAGTCGACTTTGGATTTACAGAATAGAGAGAGATTGGTGCTCGCTAATACCAAAAATTGAAGTTCAAGACTCGGATGAAGCCCGTACCGAGCTGAGAGACTCAATAGTCTCGATCGCAAGTATCTTTGATGAAATGCCATATTTTATGAGTGAAGAATTTACCCTAGTTGATTGTTGTCTTGCTCCTTTATTGTGGCGATTACCCAGCTATAGCATTTCTTTACCAAAGGATAGGCAAACAAAACCCTTATTGAGTTACATGGATAGAGTTTTTGAAAGAGACGCGTTTCAGTGTAGCTTGTCAGATCTTGAGCGTGAGATCAGAGCATAAAGTTAAAGGTAAGTTCTTCAGAAAATCATAATGATAAACACGTTGGATTCCAAGATGGATGTTGCAATAGTTTCAGCAAAGAGAACCCCCATTGGAAGTCTTCTCGGTAATCTCTCCGCTGTTAGTGCACCAGAATTAGGATCTACTGCTATTCGAGCAGCTTTAAATGAGAGTAATGTTGAGGCATCAGATATTGATGAAGTAGTAATAGGAAATGTTCTTGGAGCTGGATTAGGCCAGGCACCTGCTAGGCAGGCTGCTATTGGGGCACGGCTTCCCAGCTCAGTTCGTTGTAGTACCATAAATAAAGTTTGTGGATCTGGAATGAAAGCGATTGCAAATACTTGTAACTCAATCCAGTTGGGTCAATCTCAGGTGGCCGTGGCCGGTGGAATGGAGAGCATGAGTTTGGCACCATTTTTAATAAATTCAATGAGAGCCGGCAATAAATTTGGCCATACCAACATAATAGATCATATGCAATTTGACGGATTACAAGATGCATATGACGGTGTTGCAATGGGTAGTTTTGCGGAGAATTGTGCGGAGAGATTTCAGTTTGGTCGGTCTGAGCAAGACGCATACGCCATTGAATCTTTAAAGAGAGCAAAGTACTCAGTTGAGAATATGCTTTTTAAGGATGAAATTTGTGAGGTCACTGTTAAAACAAAAAAATCGTTAAAGGTAATAGGTATAGATGAGCAACCTTTAAAAGTGGATATTAATAAAATTGGTGATTTAAAACCTGCGTTTAAAGAGAATGGAACTCTCACAGCCGCTAATTCAAGTTCAATTTCTGATGGAGCGGCGGCGCTATTACTTTGTGATTCGAGATTTGCCGCAAGTAAAAAAATGGCGCCTCTGGCTTGGATAAGAGGAATATCAGAATTTTCACAAGAGTCGGAATGGTTTACATTATCTCCAATTGGAGCCATTCAAGATCTTATGTCCAAGCTTGATTGGGCCCTATCAGATGTTGGTTTATGGGAAATAAATGAAGCCTTTGCCGTAGTCCCAATGGCTGCAATGAGCGAACTTAATATTCATCATAGTAAGGTCAACGTTCGCGGTGGTGCTTGTGCACTTGGTCACCCTATAGGGGCGAGTGGAGCGAGAATAGTAGTTACCCTGGTTCACGCCATGATAAAGGAACGTTGCAGTAAAGGTATAGCCTCTATATGTATTGGAGGCGGGGAGGCCATGGCAATAGCAATAGAATTGAATGACTAGTCAACATACTCCAAACATCTGACAACCTTTCGAACACCTCCGGTGTCAACAGCTATCTCTGTAGCCAGATCGGCTGAAGATTCGTCAACTGTACCAAGCAGGTAAACAACACTATCCTCAGTGACTACTAACATATCGGAATAATCGACCTCAGTATTGAATGTTAGTTTAGTTTTAATTTTAGCGCTAATGATAGAATCGTTGGTACGTGAGACAATTGAAGTATTTCCTCTAACTTGAAGCTCATTATAGACTTTTCTGACACCTCGATATTCTCTCGCAATATCGCCTGCTATGCTCCTCAAGGAATTATTTGGAACCTCTCCCGTTAAAAGAACTAAACCATTAAATACAGAAACATTAACATGAGCCTTATCCAGATCTGGATCTGCTTTTTTTATGTTTACGCCTATAAACGTCTTCATCTTTGGATCGTCTATACCCGCGCCAATGGTTTTTCCTGTCTCTGCTGGCTGAATGGGTTCAGTGGTTAAGTCGTCAACTATTGTTGTGCAACCAAAGTTAAAACTAATTAAAATTACTAAAAATAAATTCAACCGCATTATTTACACTCCAAAAATAATTTCTTCAATTAACGAACACATGCATCGACTAATCTCAATTTCTGCAAGAATAAGAGCTGACTTTGAAATGCCATCTAAGTTGATTGTAACCTTATTATAAAGTTCCAATTGGCTCAAATTTTTATTTTCAAAAGCCGTTATACTAATAACTGATAATTCTGAGTCATTAGCTATTTTGAGCAAGTTTCTAATGTCATCACTCATATCTTTATTAAAAATAGTTACCAAAACGTCTGATTTTTTCGAGTGTGAGGACAATAACCTTGAGTGAGTATTAAAACTTGATATTTGATTTATATTTAGACATTTAAAAGGTGGTCTATCCATACTGCATCCAGTTGTTAAGCGTGTGCTTATAAAATTAGAGACGATGCTCGCTTCATTTTCTCCGTAAGTAAAAATAGTCCCATCTGATAAGAGACTGGAACTAATGATGTCTACAGCACTAATAATTTCTTGAGTGAATTTTTCGCCAATATGCATTGTGATCTCAATACTCTCTTGGAAATATCTAAATATTTTGTCTTCCAGATTGATCATTTTTATCAGGTTATTAGTTGCTTTTCATGGCTTGAATCTTAATTTTTGAGCCATTTTTAAATTGATACCAATACGGATCTTTTGTGACTATATTATTTTTAAGTCTGAGCACTCCCGTAGCTCCAAGAAGGGGAATCTTTTGAGCAAAAGACAGTTCCCTCAGGTTTTGGGTTAATAAAAAGCTGTCAAAACCTCTCGTATACAATTGACGATACTCAGGATGCAGAGTCTCATCAATATTAAGTTCTTGTTGAAGACTCCCTTCCAAGATCCAAGGCATACCGGCAAACTTAATATCATCTAAATCTCTGTAGAGATTTTGATCCTCGATATTATCGTAAATTCTAGAGGAGGAGTACACAGGGATATCATTTGCGAAAAGATAATTAAGTGCGGGTTTTATTTGACGAGCTTTATCAGAATAGGCAAATAAGACTATCCCATCAATATCATTTCGCCGTCTGGAGGATAGATCAAGTTTACTATTCACAAATCGCTTAAGAAATAAACCTCTCTTTTCACTAGTATCTATATGGAGTGGTCGTTTGAGTAAGTCGGTAAAATCTCGAGTATCTTGATTAAAAATCACTTTGTCTAAGATAATGCCTCCTCTTTCCACCCAACCAGATTGAAAAGCTTCCGACGCCTGTACTCCCCAAAGATGATCTGGAGCAATCACTATTACTGATTGAATCCCACGATACCACATGTCACTAATAATATGACTGATTTCATCTCCTTGAGAGTTTGAGAAGAAAAATAAATTGTCTCTTTCTGGGTAATTTAATTGATCAAAATCATTGAGAATTATTGTTGGTACTTCATAAGTCTCTAAAGATAGTAAATCTTTTGCTTCTGATTGGCGAAATCCACCAATAATTATCTGTGGGTTTAATTTCATAGCGTCTTGATAGGAGTTCAAAATTCCATCCTCTGAGGAGTTGAAAATTTTGATGGTTTGGCGATTTTCCTCGTTCATTTTTAAGGAGTTAAAGTACCCATTAAGGAAGCCCTCAATAAAGTTTTTACTCGGGCTTAAATATTCATCGTCGAGTGGTAATAATAGCGCTATTTGTCCTTTCTCAGTTTGTATATCGTGCACATTATTCGGGATTACCGCAAACTGGGCAGCACTATGGTCCGGATATCTCTCTCGCCAATTTTGATATGCATCTGCTCTTGTTTGTGAATTTAATTGAGTATCTCTTATTCCTAATCCAAGATCACACCATGCTACTACAATCAAGTCAGCATTATTTTTGCATTTTTGGAGTTTTTTGTATGGTTGGCTTATTAGTTTCGCGAGTGTTTCATTATGCAATTTGCTTTTAATTTCTTTTGAAGAAATAAGGTTATGGAGTTTCACATCATATTGAATGCTTGTTTTTAACTCTCCAAGCGTAAGTGCAATAGCAGATTTTTCCTTATACAGATCGATCAAAGCTTCATCATTTAAATTTTTCTCAATCGATAAAATTCGGTTACTCTCTAACTTCTGAAATGCGATATTTAACTCATCTTCTGAATTGGAAACTTTTGATTCTAGCAAACTATAATTTAGGAAAGAGACATCATTAAGTTCCTCAGGATTAATGCGTTTGAGAAAATTCTTACTTTGTAAACTGCTGCCACCTTGTGCAAACTTTAGTGCAGTCTCTAGAAGTTGTTGACTTGTTTTTATTTCTTGTTCACTTTCATTGGTCTCTTTTTCAATAGATTTTAGTAAGACATCATCTTGTGAAGCAGAAACATACACTTCGGAGGTGGTTGTGTTTATGGTATTCTGAACGGGAGTGCAACTCATTATGAACATTGCGCATAAGGCAAACAAACAATACAAACTTTTAGAATATATTTTTTTGTAAATGGCAGATTTTGGCATACTTTATGTTGTCTCCACACCTATTGGTAACTTGGCTGATATGACGCCTCGAGCAGTAACCATACTAGACCAAGTAGATATTATTGCATGTGAAGACACTAGATCCAGTAAAACATTACTCAATCGTTTTGATATTAAGACAAAATGCCTCTCTTATCATGAGCACTCTTATGAGCGAGCTACAGACGTTATCATGGAAAAAATTCAAAAAGGTGAAAATATTGCCTTGATATCTGATGCAGGTACGCCTTTGATTTCAGATCCAGGCTTCAAACTTGTTAGGAAAGCACGTGCTTTGGGTGTAAGTATCATACCGATTCCAGGTTCTTGTGCTGCAATTTCTGCATTGAGTGTTTCAGGATTAAATACCGATGCTTTTTTATTTAAAGGGTTCTTGCCACGAAAGAGGGAGGATAGAAAAAATACTCTGGAACAAATTCGAGGCTATCAACACACCATTATTTTCTATGAATCACCACACCGAGTTCTTGATAGTATCAAAGATATGAAGTTAATACTTGGTAACAAGCGGAAAATCTTTATGGCGAGAGAGATGACTAAACTATTTGAAACATACTTTTCTGGGACGATAGGCGAATTAATAGAGTTTATAGAGAAAGATTCAATTAACACGAAGGGAGAAATTGTATTAATTGTTGAAAAAGGTGGTGAAGATGCTACAAAACTAAAAAAAGATCATAGAAGGATTCTAAAATTGCTTTTATCCGAGATGAGCAGCTCAAAAGCCGCATCAATAGCGGCGAAAATAACGGGTGAGAATAAAAAACTACTATACAAGGAGGCCATCATGCTTCTTGAAAATGATAAACACGCGGACTCACAGTAGGAGATAAAAATGGATCTTGATATTGCTTTTCCTGAGTCTTCATCGTTTTCTAGAATTACCGCAGAGATGTGCGATTACAATGGACACATGAATGTACTCTTTTATTTCAAGCTATTCATAGAAAACCTAGAGACCTACTATGAAGATGATCTTGGTTTTTCAAAAGAATATTTTAAACAAGGATTTTCCTCGTTTTCGTTGGAGGACAACATAAAGTACCTTAAAGAGTGCAAATTGGGAGAACTTGTTAGAACGAGATATCGACTAAATGCTTATAATAAAAAACTTATCCACCTTGTTGCAGTTATGATTAATGAAAAAAGAGAAATTTGCAGTATTTATGAAACTATAATTGCCCATGTGGACATGTCGGTAAGATCAACATCTGAAATGAGTGAAGAATTTATTAAAAACATTGATAGTATTTTCAGATTACACACGAAAAAGGAAATTGAACTGCCACTCAAGTTAAGTATAAAGGCATTGAAATGAAGTAACTGTGGTTTATTTTCGTAAACGTAACAACATTTGGGGAAATATTTTGATAGAGGAAATTGTTAATAGTTTAAATTCAATTATTTGGAGTAAACCTCTGATTGCTCTCTGTTTAGGAGCAGGAGTATGGTTTTCAGTTCGAACAAAGTTTCTGCAACTAAGGTATTTCAAACATATGATTACCTTACTTTTTAAAACAAACACCTCCTCTTCAGGAATATCCTCTTTCCAGGCTTTATCGATTTCATTGTCAGGTCGGGTTGGTACAGGAAATATCGCAGGGGTAGCTACTGCAATTGCGATCGGGGGTCCCGGTGCAGTCTTCTGGATGTGGGTGGTTGCTTTTTTTGGTGCATCAACAGCATTTATTGAAGCGACACTAGCTCAAATTTATAAAGAGAAAGACGAAACTGGGATGTATAGAGGAGGTCCCGCTTTCTACATCGATAAGGCGATGAATAACAAGCCTTACGCTATTCTTTTTGCTCTGAGTACCATTCTTGCTGTCGGATTTTGTTTGCCAGGGATACAGGCTAATAGTATTGCTGTATCTGTAGAAAATGCATGGGGATTATCGAGGACACATATGGGTTTCTTTTTAGTGTTTCTGATAAGTGTGATTATTTTTGGAGGTGTGAGAAGAATTGCGAAATTTACTCAGGTTATGGTTCCTTTTATGGCGCTTGGATACCTAGTTTTAGCTCTGATTATAATAGGTTTTAATGTCAGTGAGTTACCTGAAGTTTTTACCTTAATAATTAGTAGTGCATTTTCAATTCATGCTGGTTTTGGCGCTATCGTAGGTTCTGCAATAGAAATGGGTGTTAAAAGAGGCATATATTCCAACGAAGCAGGCCAAGGTACTGCGCCCCATGCAGCAGCTGCAGCAGAAGTTTCCCATCCAGTAAAACAAGGACTGGTACAAGCATTCTCTGTCTATATCGACACGCTTTTAGTCTGCACGGCGACTGCGTTGATGATTTTACTGACTGGCTTTTATAATGTTGGATCAGCAGATGGAGCAGTGATTTACACTGGTCTCCCTGGAGTAGAGGCCGGACCTGGTTATGTTCAGAATGTATTCGAGACAATAATTCCAGGATTTGGCGCAATTTTATTGGCTATTGCCCTTTTCTTTTTTGCATTCACAACAATACTCGCTTATTACTACATCGCAGAGACTAATATTGTATACCTGGGTAGATATTTTAATTGGTCTGGTATGGGAGCAGTGCTTAAAGTATTGTTGCTCTTTTCGGTGTTATTCGGCTCTGTTAAATCGGCAGAACTTGCCTGGGCAATGGGCGATATAGGAGTGGGATTAATGGCGTGGCTCAATATAATCGCTATCCTTATCTTACAAAAACCCGCACTCTCAGCATTCAAAAACTATGAAAACCAATACAATGAAGGTGATGTCACAGAATTTGTGGCTGAGGACTCTTCTATTGATGGAACTGATTTTTGGAAAAGTAAAGATAGGGCTTTATAAGGGCCACCCACCTAAATCTTTCCAACGGTTTACGATGGAGCAGAATAGTTCAGCAGTTTTTTTGGCATCATACAGAGCATCATGAGCGCGCTCGCTTTCAAAATTAATATTAGCTGCTTCGCATGCCTTTGCGAGAACTGTTTGACCATAGGCTAGACCTGCTAAGGTAGCTGTATCAAAGCATGAAAAAGGATGAAGAGGATTTTTCTTTATTTTACATCGCTCTACAGCCGCGTTAATAAATGTGAGATCAAAGTGAGCATTGTGCCCCACTAGTATGGCTCTTTTGCAGCCAGTTTTTTTGGTCTCAAATTTAATAGTTTGAAAAACTTCTTTCAGAGCAGAACTCTCTAGAAGTGCTTTTCTATCAGGGTCATATACATTGATTCCCGTGAACTCAATCGCTGATTTATCTATGATTGCTTCTGCAAATGGCGCCACATCTCTGGTCTCAGAGAATTTTATTGATAGGTTTCCTTTACTATCAAAGCCCAGAATTATTATTGCAATTTGAATTATCGCATTAGTTTTTGCATCAAAGCCGGTAGTTTCTAGATCAATAACTACGGGTAAAAAATTCCTGAATCGTGATGCAATGTTTTCTAAATTTTCAGACATCATTTTGTTAGATAAGTTTCCAGTTGAGCTCGCTATTCGCTCCTAGTGGGATTAGCTCAGTATTGAGATACTTGATTGATGATGGAATTTTCCATTTTTGGCGTTTTAAGGAAATAAAAGAATCGTTATAGGGAAGGCCATAGAAATCCGGACCATGCATGCTTGCGAAGCCTTCTAACTTATCGAGGGCATTAAATTGATCAAATACTTCAGCGTAAAGTTCTATTGCGGATAAGTGACTGTAACAACCAGCACAACCACAACAATTTTCCTTTTGATCCCTGGCATGTGGCGCAGAATCTGTACCTAAGTAAAGCTTTTTATTGCCACTAGTTGCGGCTTCAAGTAGAGCTTGTTGGTGCCTTTCTCTCTTTAAAATTGGTAAACAGAATAAATGAGGTCGTATTCCACTCACCAACATATCATTTCGGTTATATAGTAGGTGTTGAGGCGTAATGCTTGCATGAACACTATCAGAATCCTTAGTGACAAAAGTAACACTCTCTTCAGTAGTTATATGTTCCAGTGACACTTTAAGTGTTGGAAATTTCTCCACTAATGGTTTTAAGATAGTTTCGATGAAAACAGCTTCTCTATCAAAAATGTCGATGTTTTTATCTGTAACCTCTCCATGAATTTGAAGCACCATTCCAACTTCTTGCATAGCTGCAAAAGTCTTGTTTAATTTGCCTAAGTTAGTGACGCCTGTGTCAGAGTTAGTTGTTGCACCTGCAGGATAAAGTTTTACACCAAATATTATTTTTGACTCATGTGCTTTGTAAATCTCTTCTGGTGTAGTTCTGTCAGTCAAAAAAAGCACCATGAGAGGCTGCCATGATGAATCTTGAGGAATGTTTTGCACGATTCTCTTACGGTACTCATGAGCTAAATCAACTGTGGTTACGGGAGGTACGAGATTTGGCATTATTATTCCACGATTAAAACCTCTGCATGCATTAGGCACAGTTACTTTTAATGCATCGCCATCTCTAAGGTGAAGATGCCAATCATCAGGCTTTCTAATCTTTATTTCGGTAGATTTTTGCATCATTGTCGGAATGCTACCGTAAACTTCATTTTGTTCCTAACCATTATTACATTATATAAGCTATATTTGTCTGCTAGTTACCATATATACTGAGTTAAGTTTAGACAAATTTAGATTTATGAACAAAACATCAATTGCAAAAGTTGTCCTAGCATACTCTGGCGGTTTAGATACATCGGTAATCGTAAAATGGTTGCAAGAGACATATGGATGTGAAGTGATAACTTTTACTGCAGATATTGGTCAAGGAAATGAAATTGAGCCTGCTCGGAAAAAGGCACAAGATTTGGGCGTAAGGCAAATCTTTATCGAGGATCTGAAAGAAGAATTCGTGCGAGATTTTGTTTTTCCAATGTTTAGAGCAAACACCATATATGAAAGTGAGTATATGCTCGGGACCTCAATTGCTCGACCTTTAATTTCAAAACGATTAGTAGAAATTGCCACTGAGACGGGGGCAGATGCAATTTCACATGGAGCAACAGGAAAGGGCAATGATCAAGTAAGATTTGAACTTGGTGCGTATGCGCTAAATTCTGATATAAAAATAATCGCGCCTTGGAGAGAATGGAATCTTGACTCCAGGACAAATCTTCTCTCTTTCTGTGAAAGACATGGAATTAAGATAGATTCGGTTGGCAGTAACAAATTTCCATATTCCACGGACGCTAACTTGCTTCACATTTCATATGAGGGAGGTGACTTGGAAGATCCTTGGTGTGAGCCCAGAAAAGAGATGTGGCAGTGGACTAGGGATATTGAAGATACGCCTGATGAGCCTGAGGTGTTAACCCTGACATTTTCACACGGTGATGTCATAGAGATAAATGATGAGCGAAAAACACCTGCTCAAATTCTTAAGGAATTGAATTTGATAGCAGGTATTCACGGGATTGGTAGATCTGACATCGTTGAAAACCGCTTCGTTGGAATGAAATCACGAGGATGCTATGAAACACCAGGCGGTTCAGTAATCCTTCGCGCTCGCAGAGCAATTGAATCTATCACACTTGACCGTGAGGTATTACATTTTAAAGACGAAATAATGCCAAAGTATGCAAAACTCATTTACAACGGTTTCTGGTGGTCACCGGAGAGGATGATAATTCAAGAGGCGGTGGATAAATCCCAAGAGTTTGTCAATGGATTCGTCAGATTAAAATTATTTAAAGGCAATATTACTGTACTTGGAAGAAAATCAGAAACTAGCTTATATGACGAAAATATAGCATCTTTCGATGGTAATGTTGGTTTTGAACAGAAGGACGCTGAAGGCTTTATTAAAATAAATGCACTACGACTCAGGTTGGCGGACCAATTAGGTCGTAAGTTGTAAATTATGAAAACTTTTAAGAGTGAGATAAATGATTAGTGGTGTATCGGAAATCTATGACGCCCATGCTAGGATAAACTCATACATCCACAACACACCGCTTATTCACAGCAAAGAAATCAATAAATTATGCGGTTGTGACATTGTATTCAAAGCAGATAATCTGCAGAAAATTGGTGCATTCAAAGCTCGTGGTGCCTGCAATGCAATTTTGTCACTAGATAAGACTGCCCTTGATCGAGGAGTCATAACTCACTCGTCTGGCAATCACGGAGCAGCACTCTCTTGGGCGGCACAGATGAAAAAAATTTCATGTATTGTCGTCATGCCTGAAAATGCATCAAAAGTAAAAATAGAAGCTGTTAAATCTTACGGTGGGAAAATCGTATTCTGTGAGCCGACGATATCAGCGAGAGAAATGAAAGTTCAAGAACTTATCGATGAGTATAAATACACATTTATTCATCCTTTTGATGATTATTCTGTTATCGCTGGGCAAGGATCTATCGCATGCGAGCTAGAATCACAGCTGCAAGAGCCTCTTGATAAGTTGCTGATTCCGGTTGGAGGAGGAGGATTGATTTCTGGAATATCTTTTTTTGCAAAAAAGAATGGAGGCATTGCTTCGACAATAATAGGTGCTGAACCAGAGACTGCTAGAGATGCGACAGATAGTTTCTACAGTAAAACGCATGTGACAGATTATAAGCCTATGACGATAGCTGATGGTTTGAGGGCAACATTGGGCGTCAAGAATTTTGAGATCATTTTAAAAAATGTTGATGAATTCATCACTGCTACAGAGAGTGAGATTATTGAAGCAATGAAGATCATTTGGAGTAGGTTAAAAGTTATTGTTGAGCCTTCGTCGGCAGTCCCGCTTGCGGTGATTCTAAATAAACCGGAATACTTTAAGAATGAGAGGGTGGGTGTTATTTTGAGTGGGGGTAATCTGGATCTGGAGGATTTACCTTGGTAGGGGAGAGTGATTGAATTGAAGTCATATAAATTCTTTACTTGTGATGTTTTTACCAGTACGCGTTTTTCTGGAAATCAATTAGCAGTTGTTCCCGAGGCTGAAGGACTCACGGGTGACCAAATGCAGAAAATAGCAAAGGAGTTTAATTTTTCAGAAACTACATTTGTTCTCAAAAGTGAAATGAATGTTAATCGTAAAGTGCGAATTTTTACACCCAATGAAGAATTACCATTTGCTGGACATCCTAACATTGGCACTGCATGTGTTTTAGCACTCGATAAAGACGTAAACGATATCGTAGCACCAGTCAATGTACTTTTTGAAGAATTAGCGGGGGTTGTTGAAATTCAGATCTCGCAAGATGATAACGAAATATTGTTTTGTGAGTTAAAAGCTCCCGAGAAATTTTCACTTGGTGCTAAAGTGCCATCAAGTCAATTGGCTCAAGTTCTGTCTTTGGAGGAGTCTGAAATTGATGCCAGTATTCATGTGCCCATGGAAGCTTCAGTTGGTTTAAAATTTTTATTTATTAATATTTCCTCGATGCAAGCATTAAGAAAAATAAGAGTAGATCTGGAAAGACTTTCAAAACTCTCCTCCTTTGGGATATCGACTAATTTGCATTGCTATTACCTTGATAATGAAAAAAATTGCATTAATGCACGGATGTTCGCTCCAGATTTAGGTGTTAGGGAAGATCCTGCTACGGGCAGTGCGAATTGCGCACTCGTGGGATTATTGGCTCACTATCGTCAGTGTAATTCTGGAATGTTTTCATGGAATATCAATCAAGGCATCGAGATGGGGCGACCAAGTCAATTATTTGCAAGAGCCTCTAAAATCGATGGTAAGGTTGCAGATGTTTGGATAGGAGGTAATTCAGTTTTAGTTTCAGAAGGTCGAATACTCTTGGATTAACCTCATAGATAACTAAGGAACAAAAATAATGTCATTACAAGATTCTCAGCGATCAGGTTTTTATGATGAACAGGATTCCACCGTATTTCATTTGGCAATTCCAGTTACTGATCTGGCTGAAGCAAAAGATTTCTATGTTTCAACGCTTAAATGTGAGATTGGAAGACAGTCTGACACTTGGGTAGATTTAAATTTTTTTGGACATCAGCTTGTAATTCACTATTCGAAAAATAATGCAAAGCAGAAAACCTCGTTTAATGAGGTTGACGGTCATCAAGTTCCGGCATCCCATTTTGGGGTCATCTTGTCTTGGGAAATATTTTCATCCTTAGAGTCTCATTTAAGATCTATGGACATTAATTTTTATTTAGATCCTTACCTAAGATTCGAGGATCAACCAGGTGAACAGAAAACGATGTTCATAAAAGATCCTAGTGACAACTTCATTGAGTTTAAAAGTTTTCGTCATTTGGACGAAATTTTTAAGGCTTATTAATGTTTTTTTGTCGGTTTTTGATAAGTGAGTAATTTACGCCAGTTATTAGAAATGCATATATAAAGATGGCCCCTACGGGTGTTTGGAATATTGGCACAATCATATTTTCGTTAATTACTTGAATCGTCCACGAGCTAGTGAAAGTACCAAAGATGATATCGAAATCGCGAAATATTGTGCCGTATGCGAATAGCTCTCTAATTAATCCTTGGGCGATAAGTAGTAATGAAAAAGACCTAATGATTTTTATGTTGCTCGGAGTATTTTGGACTCCGATCTTTGGTGCTGCGTTTAGCACTGACACGAAAAGTAATGAGTGTGCTGCAATTATCAAAATAAACAAATTAGATTTTTGATGGAAATCATATAACTTTGTTTGTATAAAAAGATCAACTAATGTCGAGAAAAAAGAAACCAACAAAATCATGTAAAGAAATTTGAATCGTTTTTCAAAAAGAAAATCTTTAAAAGAATAAAAAGCCTTCGTTAGTATTAAAACAAACATCAATGAAAGTAATGTGATTATTGAACTTACAAATGATGTAGCCATAATTATTATTGGAGATAATCCAATTAGACCGATCATAGCTTTATGGTCAAAGATCGGCTCGTTATGTGATGTTCTTATGGATGGTTCAGCTTTCATTTTTTGTGGATAAAATCCTTTGTTTATTTTCTTTATAAAATAGTAATGCTTTGTAGACTCCTTCTTGAATAGATCTGGAGGTTATTGAAGCTCCTGTTACGACATCAAAATTTTGTTTTGAAAAATAATCTTCCCAACTCTCATCATTTGTTTTCGTGATCATGATTCCCTTGAACTTCGATGTCCAAGAACTGTCTTTCTTAATTATTTCGTCGACAATTCCAAGGGTTTCGTTGTGTTCATCGACCAGGACTTTCATGACTTCACCCGCTGGCGAGACATATACTCGAAGCTCAATTTTTCCATTGTATGCACGTTTAGTTTTTGATGGAATTATCAAAGAGATTAACTTAGCGTCAGAGTATACTGACACAATATTTTCCTCTTCATCATAACCAAGTTGTTCCGTCATTTCTCTTGACAAGTTAATGGAGTTAACAAAGATGTCGTCTGGTGCTAAATCAATTTCTAATGCCTGTTTTAAAATTTTGTGTTCATAAATTTTTCTATTTTTTTCGATATCCTCTGCGAGTTTTGAATTGACAAAAATAAGTATTATGAGAAATAGCAGCACAATCAAAGCGAGATTTAAAGTTGGATATTTATTAATAATTGGCACCTCAAATTCGTTGGTATTAAGCTTTAGACTCATGAGTCTGAAAGGTGAATTTATTAATCAGTGGCGTCGCAAAATTTCCTAGTATGACAGCGAAAGCAAGTGCATCTGGATAACCACCCCAGACTCGTATTATATAAACTAGAACTCCAATGATGCTCCCAAATATTATTTTACCTTTTCCCGTTTCGGGCGAACTTGCTGGATCTGTGATTATAAAAAAGGCACCTAGCATTGTCGCACCCCCAAATAAATGTAGCATAGCCGAACCGCCACTACTCGAGCTCCCATTGTCAAAAAATAATAGAGACAAAAAACAAATTGATCCAATCATTGCAGTGGGACTATGCCAAGTAATCACTCGGATAATAATTAAAAACAGGCCACCTATTAAAAAACTTATGCTGATCCATTCCCAGCCAACAATTGCAAAACTTGCATCACTAAAAATCTTATTATTTTGATATATTTGCTCTAACATTAGACCGTCATTAGAGTACTTGAACACCTCCAATGCGGTTGCTCCTGTTAATGAGTCGGGTATCTCAACATTATTGAAAGTGAGACTAAGCGTTTCATGTAGGTTTAGAAATTCGGTTTCATTATTCCGTAATGATCTTGGAAGAATCCAGGTGCTAATTTTATTTGGGAAACTGATTAATGTGGCTGCGTAGCCAACCATTGAGGAATTGAAAGGGTTCTTAGCATCTATTCCAAAGACATTTTTCGCGGTGATTGCGATCAGTGTGGCATAAATAATTACCCACCAAGATACCAATGGAGGAAGTGCGATGGCAATGTAAATGCCAATCAAAGTTGATGAAGATATTTGTAAAGATTTTATTTTCTGCTTGGCTAGCGTAACAATAATCAATTCAAGGCATAGCGTTGAAGTGATGGCTATTGATAGATTGACAAGTACACTCCAACCGAATTGATAGATAAGCATGAGAATGGCTGGAGATAGCGCAAGTAGAACATAATTGATTTTACTTTTATTTCCAATATGTCTCATAAACCGATCAACCCCATAAATCCAAGGGATACAATACCAATCGTAATCATTGTTATTGGATTGCCTCGCAGAACTTCTGGCACAGGCAGTTGATTTATATTTTCTTTGAGTGCGCTGAAACATATCAGACTTAGTGAAAATCCAATTCCGCCTATCAAGCTGAACAAAGTCGCTTCAAATAAATTTTCATAGTTAGTCGACCGAATTGAAATATGAAGAATCCCACTGTTGAGAACTATCAGTGATAAAGCTATGTTGTGGCTACTAAATTCCAAGCTAAATAGGTTTTTGAAAAGCTTTAAGACAAAGATCGTCATTATGAATATTATCAACATCGAAATCATAGGGAGCAGCAAATTAAAAACTGCATGATTTGCAGTAAGCATTTTTACTATGAGTATGAAAATTGAGGATAACATTAATACTATTGTCGTTGCTGCCGCGAGGATGGTTATACGCCTAAAATTAGAAGTTGCTGAAATAAAAAAGCTTAAACCTAGAAGGTCAACGAATATTACATAGTTGGCGATAGCAGCAGCCAATGCGATAAGAATTATTTCATACAAGCTTACGCCTTCCCATCATTAGCGGAGTTCAACATGGCCTCGATATTTTCGTTTTGAATTCGACTTATCATGGGTTCGAATTTCTTTATTTTGTGATTCAGTAGAGGATGAGCACTACTGTCCCATAACAGCGTTTCATTTAAAAAATCTTCGGCCTTTCTAACCAAGTTGGGTGTTATAGGTTTGAGATATATCATAATCAATCTGAATAAATTTATACCCAAGGAGCAAATTTTCAGAACTTGCTCTTTGTTATCATGTTCCTTATTGAGTACCCAAGGTTGTTTATCAGAGATATACTCATTGGCGAGATCGGTTAATTTAAGAATTTCCCTTGTCGCTTTAGAGAAATTTCTATTTTCGTAGTTTTCACTGATCGTCGTCGCAGATTGACTGAAAATATTCCATAGTTCTTTGTCATCTATCTCTGAATGAAGATAACCATCGTTACCTTTCGTGATAAATTTACTACAGCGGCTAGCAAGATTGACAACTTTCCCAACCAGATCGCTATTTATTTTTTGAACAAAGTCTTCCAAATTTAAGTCAAGGTCTTCTGCTGAGTTTGACAACTTACAAGCGTAATAATATCTTAAAAAATCAGGGTCTAAATTATCTAGATAATCTCGAGCTAAAATAAATGTACCTCTTGATTTTGACA
Organism: uncultured SAR92 cluster bacterium; assembly: GCA_902527245.1. Classification (GTDB taxonomy): domain Bacteria; phylum Pseudomonadota; class Gammaproteobacteria; order Pseudomonadales; family Porticoccaceae; genus AAA300-D14. Next base: position 64,113 of record CABZOI010000010.1, read on the forward strand.
TTTTTAATCCATTTATTGTGACAAAACCATGAACACAAATTTTTGTTGGGAGTCGTATTCCTGCACTTTTCAGCATTGATGGCCAGAATAAAGCATGGAAGTTGATGATGTCTTTACCTATGAAGTGATATAGCTCAGTTGGACTATCTTTCCCCCAGAAATAATTAAAATCTAGTTTTGAGTGATTACAATAATTTTTGAACGCGGCGATATAACCAATCGGAGCATCAAGCCAAACATAAAAATATTTTGTATCTTCACCAGGTATTAAAAATCCAAAGTAGGGTTCATCACGGCTAATATCCCAATCAGTTAAACCCTCCTCCAACCATTCATTTAGCTTGTTTGCAATTGATTCTGTTACGACGTCTTTTGAAAGCCAATCCTTGAGAAAATCATTAAACTCCGAGAGTTTAAAAAAGTAATGCTTTGATTCTCTTTCTACAGGTTTTGTTCCTGATAGAACAGAGATTGGATTAATAAGATCCGTGGGTTTATATGTCGCTCCACAGGCCTCACAGTTATCTCCATACTGATTCTCCGCAAGACAATTTGGGCAAGTACCTTTAATGTAGCGATCTGCAAGAAATAAATTTTCTTGCTGATCAAATGCCTGACTTATCTCACGCTCTTCTATATGTTTGTTTCGCTTGAGTATCTTAAAAATGTCTTCACAAAGTTTTTGGTTCTCGGGTGAATGAGTTGTGTAGTAATTATCAACACTGATAAGAAAATCTTTAAAATCAGCCTCGTGACTCTCTCTAATTTTATCTATATGCTCCTCTGGTGAAATTCCTTTTTGAGATGCGGTGAGCATTATTGGAGTACCATGCGCATCATCCGCTGACATGTAGTAACAGTCATTCTTTCTCATCCTTTGAAAGCGCACCCATATATCCGTTTGCGTGTATTCCAGCATGTGTCCAAGATGAAGTGGTGCATTTGCATACGGAAGAGCATTTGTCACTATTATTTGTCGTTTTTGAGTCATATAGGAGCGTAAAGTTGCATACAAATTTGTTCAGATAGTATATCTTTTTTAAGTAGGCTTTTCATTTTGAAGTATTTCAACTTATGATGAAATCGTAACTAATTATTTAACAAAATATATATTTTTATGAAAGAGATTAAAAATGCTATCGCCGTTGCGTCTGGCAAAGGTGGTGTTGGAAAATCTTCGACTGCAGTCATGATGGCCTTGTCTATGAAAGAGATGGGGTTGAAGGTTGGATTACTTGATGCTGATATATATGGACCCAGTATTTCAATCATCATGGGTGTATCTCAGGATACCAAACCTGTAATTAAGAATGATAAATTTTTTGAACCGGTAGAGATTAATGATATCAAAACGATGTCAATGTCGTATTTAGTGGCCGAATCCACGCCTATAGTTTGGCGAGGACCGATGGCCTCATCAGCTCTGCAACAAATGATGCAACAAACATTATGGGGAGAGTTAGATTATTTGATTATTGACCTCCCCCCCGGAACTGGTGATATCCATTTAACAGTATCTCAAAAAATAAAACTCACCGGTGCGGTCATCATTACGACGCCACAAGAGGTGGCTTTGGCAGATGTAAGAAAAGCAATAGAGATGTTTCAAAAAGTGGATGTCCCATTAATTGGATTAATTGAAAATATGTCTACGCATATCTGTAATTATTGTGGTTGTCAATCTGACATTTTTGGGAGGGGTGGTGGAGAAAAACTTTCACAGCAATATGGCTTGTCCATGCTAGGGAGATTGCCTTTAGATGCTGAATTCGCTGAAAGTTTGGTTAGCAAAAAAAGCTCGAAAGCTTCAAAATCCTCTATTTCTTTTAATGAGGAATTTAGGCAAATAGTAAGCAATATTTTCTGTCAAATCGAAAATTATGATAATTCAGAAACAAATGTGGTATTCGAATAAACTTTTTTGATCTCAAAACGGCAGATTACATGATATATTCCTTCAAACAACAGAATCTTATTTTATTTAAGGTATAGGGTTGCAGAAAATTGAGTATTAAATCAGATAATTGGATACGTAAAATGGCAAATGAGCAAGGAATGATATCTCCCTTTGAAGCTCATCAGGTGCGTAATTGTGAGGATAAAAAAGTTATTTCTTACGGAACCTCGAGTTATGGTTATGATGTGAGGTGCGCTAATGAATTCAAAATATTTACTAATATTCATTCCAAGACCGTCGATCCAAAGAATTTTGACGACGATTCTTTTGTAAATGTAATGGATGATTGTTGCATCATACCTCCAAATTCGTTTGCTCTAGCGAGAACCATAGAGTATTTTAAAATTCCAAGATCAGTCTTAACTGTATGCCTCGGAAAATCGACCTATGCGAGGTGTGGAATTATTGTGAACGTAACCCCTTTGGAGCCAGAGTGGGAAGGTCATGTTACTTTAGAATTCTCAAATACCACTAACCTGCCGGCAAAAATCTATGCGAATGAGGGTGTAGCTCAAATGCTGTTTTTTGAGTCAGACGAGGAGTGCGCGACGTCTTATGCTGATAGAAATGGCAAATATCAAGGTCAGATTGGTGTGACCCTTCCAAAAACGTAAATATATTTAAATTTCGTTTGGGTTGAGAAGATATTTTTTTATTGCTGCGGCCTGATTTTTTATTCTTTCAGTATTTGTTGGTCCAGATCTGATTAATTGTTTTTGTATTGGTTTGAGCCTTTCCAAATTTGAATCGGCAAATTTATAGGTAACAGATTCCCGCGTCAGCATGATGGGTTCATAGATAACCGGGGTAACAATAATTTGATCTAATGCAGTGAGTATAATACCGTCCATTTGTCTTATATTGTATCCGAGTTCTGCGAATGCTGTTTCTAAAAGAGGTCTTGAAAAGTGGAAAATTTTTGCGAGCATCTTAGGATCTAAAGAGACAATTGCGCTGATGGTTCTATCGTACCTTTCATAATTACCAGCATTGAGCCATATATTCTCTCCATCTATGTGAGTTGTAAATTTTCCGTCAGGTGGGCTAAGTGGAAATATTTTATCTAGCGCTACACCTCTCGATAAACCGTCGGTATAGCTGACAATTCGACGTAATAAATCATCGGCGGTTATCCAAACTGATAAATCTTGATTCTTACTCAGAAGTGATATTCTTTTTCTGAGGAACTCATCGCTATCATCAAGAGGTGGCAAACTAAAGACTTTGTTTGAAATATCTGGCTCAGAATTCTCTGGCGGTAATGATTTCGGGATGGAGGCCTCAGGAATTACAACATCTTCAATAGTACTAATTTCTTGAGAAGGAATCTCTGTAGTACTGTACTCCTCCACTTTAAAGATTTTGAGGTATGTAATTAAACCAAGCACGATCAAAGTCATGATTAATAAAGTAATAATTACAGATTTATTTGATTTACCCTTTTTCATACTCGGATTTTATTTTTTATCGCTCAATTAATTTCGTTGCCGGAGACGAAGCCTCTTAGTATCTCTATGGAATAAGTTTCTTTTTTGTCCCTATGATTCAATTTTACCAGTACGAAGTCCCAATCTCTAGCCAACCAAAAAACGGTTTGCCTTTTCTTATTATCCTCATGAATTCTTTTAACTTTTACCGTATCCAGATTGCCGCTCGCTGTCTCTATTAGGTCATTTCCAAGTACCTCATATTTATACCGTTTTATTTTACCTTTGGTGAGAACATCATAGACGTAGCTGTTCTTATTTGACTTAATGTCCAATCGCAGTTGAACTTTGGCCGAGACTGGATCGTAGATTTTTTTCTCAATGCCAAAGCTTTTGGTTGTATTGTCTTTTGTATAAATTGCGAGCTTTTTCTCCCAATCAAAACTACTACTCTCTCGACGCTTATTACCAATTAGTGTTCTGTTTGATTTAAATTTTTCAGATCGTATTTGATCTTCATTGATTAATTTAAACTCAGATATCTCTGTGATTTCTCCTAAAATATTTTTAACTGAGGAATATTCAACAAATTTATTATCTCCCTCATGCTTCAGGGTGTAAGTTGCTTTTACATCGAGACCATTGTATTGAGCTTTGTAGTCTATTTCATATTCAGACAGACTTGAACTACTTGTGTCCAAAGTAAAAAGGGCGCTGAGAAAAAGGCCCATTATCTTCACATTAAATTTTAATGAGGACATCATACTAATAAATACAATTGGGTAGAATTACTGTAATGTTTTTGTTCGTTTATTTGACTTAGAGTAGAATTTTCTATCTTTGTTCCATTAAATGATTAAATGAAATACCCTTTTTACTCAATTTTTTATTTTCAAAGTAAATAGTATCTTTACGCTTCTTTATTTTTTCAGCACAAATAAGGCTAATAGCCGTAACGAGCATTTTATGCTCTATTTCTAAAACTCTACGCGAAAGTTGTTCACTTGAGTCGTTGCTAAAGATTGGAACGCTACCTTGCATTATTATTGGTCCGCCATCTAGTTCCTCAGTAACAAAATGAACGGTGGCTCCAGATTTCTTATCCTTTGCGTTTATCGCTCTGAGATGGGTATTTAGTCCTGGATATTTTGGAAGTAGAGAGGGGTGAATATTTACTATTTTATCTCTAAACATCGAAATAAAGTCAGCATTAAGTATTTTCATATACCCTGCCAATACGATCAGGTCAGGCTGATAAGTTCTCACAACTTCACACAAATGTTTATCATAATTTTTTTTTTGCTCATTTGTATTTTTGGCAATAAAAGAATTTGGAATGTTGAACTTTGCTGCACGCTCAAGGCCTAGTGCGTTTTGATTGCTGCTAATTACTGCACACACGGCGCCATTAATTATGCCTGAGAGACACGCTTCAACTATCGCTTGGAGGTTTGATCCACGTCCAGAAATCAGGACAACGATTCTATATTTTTTTGGCATTTTTAAAGCTTGCCAGTAAATTTTATAGGGCTTTTATCATCATTTGATATGACAATTTTACCTAAAATGACGGGTTCCTCGTCATTGTCATTCAAAATTTCAGTTACAGAACTTAGCTCATTTGGATTAATAATTAGTACCATCCCAATGCCACAATTGAAGGTCTTGATTAGTTCAGGATCGTTAATATTGCCATTCTTCTTTAACCATTTAAAAACCGGTGGTAGGTCAATAGTATCGAGGTTTATATTCGCTTGTAAATTAGCTGGAAGAACACGAGGAATATTTTCAATTAAGCCACCACCAGTAATGTGTGCCATAGCATTTATTTCTATATCAACATCCAATATCGCGAGAATTGACTTTACATATATTTTGGTTGGAGCCATTACAAGGTCCAACAAACTTTCACCCTCTATCAATATGTCTCTTGGACTTATCCCAGAGACTTCTATTACCTTTCTAATTAGTGAGAATCCATTTGAGTGAGGCCCACTCGATTTTAGACCTAAAATAAGATCGCCATTTCGAACTTTCGAACCATCTATTATTTTAAATTTTTCCACAAGACCGACACAGAAACCTGCTAAATCATAGTCATCTTTACTATACATACCCGGCATTTCTGCGGTCTCTCCACCCACAAGCGCACAGGCAGCAAGTTTGCATCCATCAGCTATTCCCTTAATTACAGTTTTCGCTACATCGACTTTCAATAAGCCGGTAGCATAGTAATCTAGAAAGAATAATGGTTTGGCACCACTCACGATCAGATCATTAACACACATCGCTACTAAATCTTGACCGACGGTTTCATTAAGATCATGATCTATTGCAAGTCTTAATTTAGTGCCAACTCCGTCTGTGCCTGAGACTAAAACAGGTTCCTTATAACCCTGGGGTAATTCAAATAGTCCACCAAAGCCGCCGAGACCTCCTAAAACGCCAGGAATATGTGATTTTTTAACATCATCTTTTATCGCCTCTATCAGCTCGTTTCCAGCATTTATATCAACGCCTGAATCTTTGTATGTCAGTGAAGTTTTGCTTGAACTCATTACTGTGGTGCTCTGATAAAAGTGATATATTAACGCGGTATATATAGTTGCGCTAATTTAAATTTCACTGGGAAGTATGTTTTGGCACATGCCGACGAAGCTTAAAGTTCT
>CABZOI010000011.1 GCA_902527245.1 uncultured SAR92 cluster bacterium
GGAAAGAAATAAAAATTTATACGAGCGCAAAATGATAGGACAAGATGCTTACGAACTTGTCGAAAATCAGCATGAGCTGGCTAAAATTGATTTAAGGTCGCGAGAAGAAGCGTTGAGTCAAGCCAAAGCAACACTAGAGAAAGCGTCAGAGCGGCTAAGCAAAACAGTCTTTCGATCACCAATAACTGGAATAGCTACCTCAGTGGATATTAAAATTGGTGAAACTGCAATTAGTGGAACACAAAACATTGCAGGTTCAAACTTAATGACAATAGCAGACCCAAGCTCAATCTTAGTTGAAGTCGAGGTAGACGAAGCGGATATTGCAAACGTTCGCTTGAATCAAGATGTTGACGTATATGCGGTGGCATTCCCTGACGATGCGCTGAAAGGCCGTGTAAAGACAATAGCAACCTCCGCAAAGAGAGCAAGTAATCGCGAGGGTTTAAGTTTCACCGTAAAAATATTACTGGAAGAAAGTAACATTGATATACGACCTGGAATGACATGCAGAGCAGAAATTTTTACCAAAACAAGAGAGAAAACATTAGCAGTCCCAATGCAAGCGGTCGTGTTTGAAGAAATCACTGACGACGACTCATCAGTCTCTGTAAGCGGTGGCCGAGGCGGCCCTAAATTTGGCAAAGCAATGAATTTGAATACGAGCAGCAACATTTTTGTCTATTCTGACGGCAAAGCAATAAAGAAAGAAGTCAAACTTGGCATTTCGAATGACGAACTACAAGAAATACTATCGGGTATCGCAGAGGGTGATGAAATAATTATTGGTCCTCCAAGAGTTCTTGCGAAACTTAAAGATGGCGACTCAGTTAAGAAATTTGAGCGAAAAAATAAAAATGCAGCGTAATGCCATTATTGAATTAAAAAATATAAGAAAAAGCTATGAGATGGGTGCCGACGCTTTTTGGGCTCTTGATGGAATAAACCTTGACATAAGGGAGAACGACTACATGGCGATAGTCGGCTCCTCAGGATCAGGCAAATCAACATTGATGAACCTACTTGGCTGTCTAGATTATCCGACAGAGGGTGACTATAAATTAAAAGATCTTAACATAGCGAATTTAAGCGAAAACAGCCTAGCAAAGATTCGAAATCAAGAAATTGGCTTCATATTCCAAAATTTTAATTTATTGCCACGGGCCACAGCAATCCAAAATGTTATGCAACCCCTAATTTATCAAGGTTTGGGCAAATCTAAACGACTCACACTTGCGAGCGAAGCACTTGAGAAAGTAGGACTTACTGATCGAATGAAACACCTTCCAAATCAGCTATCTGGTGGGCAACGCCAGAGAGTCGCAACGGCCAGAGCTCTCGTAACTAATCCATCTATATTGTTAGCAGATGAACCAACGGGTAATTTAGATTCGGCAACAACGCTTGAGATAATGGCACTTTTTGAAGAATTACATAATAGTGGTCAAACGTTAATAATCGTAACTCATGAGCAAGAAATCGCCGATAGATGTCAGCGAGTGATCACATTGAAAGATGGGCGGTTAGTCTCTGATACTTTCAATAATGAGATGAAAGCATAATGGCTAATATTCAATTTAAAATAATTGAAAGCACTCGTTCCGCCGCACAATCAGTGAGGGCTCACCGATTTAGAAGTTTTCTTACTACACTTGGAATCATTATCGGTGTTGCATCAGTTATATCGGTTGTCTCAGTGCTGCAAGGTTTTAGTCTCTATATTAGTTCACAGTTCGATGGGATTGGAACGAATGTAATTAACGTAGAAAGATATACGCCCCCAAAAAACAGGTTACAGGGAAAATGGTCACGATTAACCTATTTAGATTACTTAAAAATTAAAGAGTATGTGCCGGGTGTAAGTCATGTAACGCCTAGTGTTCAAGTTTGGGGGTCACAAGGAGGCGTAACGTATCGAGATCAATCAGTTCCCACGCAAGTATTCGGCAGTGCATCAAGCTATCAGAGCTTAAATGCTGTTTACTGTGAAGATGGGCGCTTCATAAATCAATCTGACGATGACAGTAGAAGGCGAGTTGCCGTTATAGGTTCATCCGTAGTGTCAGAGCTTGAAATACCAGGTAATCCAGTGGGGCAACACATTCAAATTCTTGGTGAATGGTTCAAAATTATCTGTGTTGCTGAAACACGAGGTGAATTGTTTGGATTCGATCAAGACGATTTCGTGTTGATTCCATTTACAACCGCAAAGTCCATATTAGGTGATCGGAGTTGGAGAACAAATGTAACGATTAGTATGTCTGTAGATGATGTGAATCAGCTCACTCAAGTCAAGAGATACATAACGAGCGTATTACGCCGAGCGCATGGAATTAAAGATGGAGATCCAAATGATTTTCAAATTAATTCTGCAGATCAAATGCTGGAAACCTTTGGCTCCATCATCGGAGGAACGACATTAGTACTTGGTGGAATAGTGGGAATTTCTCTTCTGGTGGGCGGAATAGGAATAATGAATATCATGCTTGTATCAGTTACCGAGAGAACCCGGGAGATAGGCATTCAAAAAGCATTGGGTGCAACCAAGTTTGATATATTATTGCAATTTTTAATCGAAGCTGTGTTTCTCTGCTTATTGGGCGGGCTTGCGGGACTTATACTGGGTTTTGCCGGCGGCTCCATAATTAGTTCAATCGCCAACCTGCCCCCTGCGAGTGTTCCGATCTGGGCAATTGCATTATCGTTTGGATTCAGTGCACTTATCGGTCTGATATTTGGCATCATTCCAGCAGCAAAAGCCTCTAATCTTGATCCAATAGATGCTCTACGATACGAATAGAGCAATAGTTATTGCCACTAAAAATAGGAAGTCTTGTTGGAAATATATGAAGCTTTACTTTTAGGAATTATTCAAGGACTGACTGAGTTTTTGCCAGTTAGCAGTAGCGGACATTTGGAACTCGGCAAAGCTTTATTGGGTGACGAAAGTATGCCGCGAGAAAGTATGCTCTTCACTATTGTTGTTCATGCAGCAACTGCTTTAGCGACTCTTTTAGTTTATCGATCAGATGTATCAAATCTTATTAAAGGCACGTTTATGTCAAATAGTAGAGAGGAACAAATTTTCTCTGCTCAAATTTTATTGAGTATGATACCCGCCGTGCTTGTAGGCATGATTTTTTCAGATGAAATAGAAATCTTCTTCTCTCAGCAGATAATCCTCGTTGGTTCCATGCTAATTGTTACCGCAGGTTTACTCTTAATTGCTGATAATCCAAAAGAATCGACTAAAGATGTGTCTTTTTTTTCATCTCTGGTAATTGGATTATCTCAGGCAATCGCAATTCTCCCCGGCATCTCAAGATCAGGAGCTACCATATCAACAGCCATATTATTAGGAATTAATCGAGAAAAAGCTGCTAAATTTTCATTTTTGATGGTGGTCCCTTTAATCATAGGGAAAATAATTCAAGATATTATCAGTGGAGAGGTTTTCATTAATGAATCTCAGATCGGGATTCTCACTGTTGGATTCTTGTCAGCTTTTATAACCGGAATTTATGCCTGCAAGATAATGATTTCAATTGTGAAGAAGGCTAAGTTAAAGTTTTTTGCCATTTACTGTTTTGTTGTAGGTTCCATATCAATCCTAACTCAAATCTAGACCCTTCCAATAAAAATATCCTATTTGATCTTTGCTAGATCCTTAATCAAGGGGAGTCCTTCGTAAATAAAACCAGTGTATAATTGTAACAGGCGAGCGCCTGCTTCGAGCTTTTGCTTACCATCAATCACTGAAGTTATCCCGCCAACTCCAATGATAGGCACTTTATCTCCCAAGTACTCGTATAATAAAGTTATCACTTCAGTAGATTTCTGACATAAAGGAGCACCACTCAAACCACCCTCTTGATACGCGTTCTTTTCGTGCATGATAGACGATCTATCAACCGTAGTGTTGGTCGCTACAACCCCGTCAAACTCATAGTTCAGAAGTGCTTCAGCGATTAAACCTACCTCTTCTTTTGTTAGATCGGGTGCAATTTTTAATACTAAGGGTACATATCTGCCCTCACTATTAGTCAATGATTGTTGCTTTTCTTTCAGAGAACCCAACAGATCGTCTAAAAGCGCGCCACTTTGCATGGAGCGCAAATTCTTGGTGTTTGGTGATGAAATATTAATAGTGATATAGGAGGCATGCTCATAAACTTTCTCCATACAAAAAATATAATCCTTTTGCGCATGCTCGATGGGTGTAGATTTATTTTTACCTATGTTCACACCAACCGGAATTTTAGATTTTCTTGCTTTTAAATTTGAGACGAGATTATCAACACCTTTGTTATTAAAGCCCAAACGATTAATCACCGCTTTGGACTTTTTTAATCGAAAAAGCCTAGGTTTTGTATTTCCATGTTGAGCCTTTGGAGTGACAGTACCAACCTCAACAAATCCAAAACCCATCGCCTCAAAGGCATCAATTGCTTCACCATTTTTATCAAATCCCGCCGCAAGACCAACTCTGTTTCTAAACTGCAATCCCATCACTTCAACGGGCGAAAATTCAGCAGACTGTCTATAGAAAAAACTGAGAGGAGAGGCGCCAGTTTTACTTAAAATATTAATAGTCAAATTATGCGCTAATTCAGGATTTAAAAGTGTCAGAATCTTTTGCATTACTTGTCTCTACCGTTTTTGAAATAGAAAACTGCGAGTCTCAATAAGTTAACTTCAATGATACCACATGAAGCTAGATTTTAGATTTTTCATAAAACATATGAGATAGTGTAATAAGTGCTTTCAGGAGTAAGTAATGCGATTTTTAAAATTAATCTATCTTCTATATGAAAGATTTTTGAAGAGGCAGTTAGCACCATATCAAAAACCACACCATATCGGTTTAATTGTCGACGGAAACCGGCGATTTGCTCTTGCTAATCGACTTTCCACACGAAAGGCAGGACACATGGCAGGTTCTGATCGTTTAGAGGATTTTCTGGCCTGGTGCCTGGAACTTGATGTAAAAATAGTCACTTTATATGGATTTTCTACAGAAAATTACAAACGAAGCAATGAGGAAGTAGAGGAACTAATGTCAGTAATTTTGAATAAATTTCGGACACTCCAAACAAACCCTCTCATTAATAAAGAGAACGTTCGAATAAAAGTTATCGGGAGGAGAGACAGATTTTCATCAGAGATGTTAGATGAAATTTCTAGAGTGGAATCACTAACAGAGACTCACAATAGTTTTATTTTGAATGTCGCCATAGGGTATGGCGGCCGAGCCGAGATAGTAGATGCTGTTAAAAAGATTGGTACTCAGATACAAGAAAATAAACTGTGTGTTGATGATATTAACGAAGAACTTCTATCAAATCATCTTTATACTGAGGGCATCCCTGATCCCGACCTAATCATAAGAACCTCTGGAGAAGAGAGATTATCGGGATTTTTAATATGGCAAAGTGCTTACTCAGAATTGTATTTCAGCGAGGTCTTCTGGCCTGCATTCCGGAAAATAGACTTTTTGAGAGCAATTCGAGTTTGGCAGCAGCGACATCGTAGATTTGGAAAATAATGTGTGGATTACTTTCCAAAATTTAACCCAAAATAATCGGAGATTGCTAGTCCAGCCGCAACGCTTGTGAATGGGTCATGATTAACAATCTTTCCTGAGAAGTAATGCAATAATTTGTCATTAACAGCTGGAATGAGTGAGGAGCCTCCCGTTCTAATAACGATATCGATACTGTTTTTTGACATGCCCGCCTTATGAAGAGATTTTTGTATTGCGCAGTCTAACTCCGATAAAAGTGGTGAAATCATATTTTCAAATTTCTCCCTTGTTATTAACACATAAATATCGAGCTCAGGTATATCAAGATACGCCTCAGTAGCAAACGACAAATTGCATTTCAAATCTTTGATCGATTGGAAAATCTGAAAACTATAATTTTGCTTTATTACATCATACAAACGCTTAAATTTTGCAGATGCAGGATCACCCTTGGACATCCTATCCATTACTGGACCAGTAAATTTGTTTTGATTCAATATGTAGCTCACAGGCCAATTAATTAATAACTCCTCGAAGTCACTGAATGGGAAAAGTGTATCAACAATCAAGCCATCCACAAGCCGATTCCAACGCTCGCCTTTACCCAGCAAAGGAAAGATGACCTCTTTGAAAATTATTTGATCAATTTTGTCTCCCCCTAATGCGATGCCGTGAGTCGCTGCAACCTCAAATTTATTCTCACTACATTTCAGAATTGCAAAATCGAGGGTACCTCCACCAAAGTCAATTGTCAGGATATTACCTTCAAACTCAGTATCCTGTGAGAACAAATAACTCAGGGTTGCAGCAATTGGTTCTGGACAAAACTTTTGGTCAATAATACCAGCGTGCCTGAAAGACTCGGATAATCTTTCAATTGCTACGTCATTGCGTTTTGATTGATCACCTTCAAAATTGACGGGATGTCCCAATGAAGCGTGTGTCTGCTGATTGATATTTAGATTTTGAGTAATTGCTTTTATTTTTTTATGTATTCGTAATAGTATTGGTGTAATCAATGCTACAAGCCTAAAGGGCCTTCCAAAAACTATTATCCTCTCATCAGCAACATTGCCCAGCAATCGTTTTGTTCCCCTAAAAAGTCTCCCGGGCAAACCAAAATCATGGACCGCATGTCCGAAGACTTTCTGAGTATCAGATTCATCCTCGGGACCAACCTTGTCTCCTGTACCCGTTCTTTCTTCTCCAAGTAACTCACCTGCTAATTCGACCGTTCTTCCTCGGTTTGCAGAGATATATTCCTCAATCGCTTCATCACCTGTATAGTTAATGAAGTCTTTGTCAATATAAGTTGCCGAGGGCATGAATACTTGCTCAGATAAGTCAATCATACTTACTTTGTAACCATCAAACATCGCAGCAGCACTATTGCTGGTTCCGAAGTCGATTCCAAAACCTATAGAACGAACAGGGCTTTTAAAGTACGATTTCATTTGAAAAGATAAAATTAAACCTTAACTTTTTGTTACGGTAAATTTGTAATAACAGACGGGTCTTTTGAAGCAAAAAAGAAGATTTATAAATTTTATGCAGCACTACACTAGAAAATTGTGGACTTTAAAGAATGAAAATGTTCAGTAAAAAATACTCAGAAGTACTGATGCCAGCTGGCTACAGATAATCCGAAGTCAAAATGTATGCGTAAGGACCTTAATAAGGAAATGGTATGTTTCAGTCTAAATTCAAAAGCAAAAAGAACGAGCCTATGTCGAATAAGCCTCTAAGATCTGAGAAGCGTTCAGACAAGTGGACACTACTTTTAGTAGCAGTCGGCGAGTCTCGAGATAGAAAGGCTTTTGCAGAGTTGTTCGATCATTTCGCACCACTCTTAAAGAGCTTTGCACAAGCTAGCAAGCATGAAGGTTGGTTTCCCGGCTTATCGGAAGATCTCGTCCAGGAAGTAATGATTAAAGTATGGCAAAAGGCCGGAGGATTTAACCCAGAAAAAGCGTCAGCGACAACGTGGATTTATACCGTCGCGAGAAACTGCAGAATAGATATGTTGCGACGAAAGAGTAACACTCAACATCTACCACTCGAAAATGAAGATTTTTGGCACGAACCGGATGAAGATACCCCGGTTTCATTGCTTAGACAGGCACGAAGCGAAGTAAAAGTGCAAGCGTCCCTTTTAGATCTTCCAAAAGAACAAGATGAAATACTTAGAAAAGTATACTTAGAGGGTAAATCTCATGCTGAAGTATCGAATGAGCTTGGATTACCATTAGGAACAGTAAAATCCCGAGTTCGGCTCGCACTCCAGAAGATGCAAGTACTCGTAGCTCCGGAATACAGAGATGAATTAGTATGAGTAAAATTAAATACCACCCCGATACGATGACTTTAATAGAGTTTTCTGCGGGCGTTCTACCTCCGGCAGTGGCGATTTGTGTAGCAGCGCACGTTCATTATTGTGATCAATGTAGAAACGAGCTACTTCGCTTGGATCAGGTTGCATCGCAGCTTATGAAAAGTAGTGGGTCTACAGAAATATCAGTAGATCTTTTCAAGCGAGTCGAAGAAGCGATAGACAAAATCCCCGAAGATACTTTCAATGAGACGTTTTCTCCAGCAGAGGGAAATTTTCCGCCTATTGTATCGAAGCTTATGCAAGGTAACCTTCAGTCACAGAGTTGGAAAAAAATGTCTAGCTCAGTGGAGAAGGCAACCTTAAAAACGGGTCAGTCTGAGTATGAAGTTGCCCTTCATAAGATATGCGCTGGTGGCAAAACGCCAAAGCACGGCCATGGTGGAAAAGAGTACACAGTCGTTTTAAAAGGAAGCTTTTCTGATGAGATGTCAGTTTACTCAGAGGGTGATTTTCTATTACGAGAAGATGGAGAAGAGCATCAACCAACTGGCGCGCAGAATGGTGAATGTATTTGTCTTTCTGCACTCCAAGCACCAATTAAGCTCTCGAATCCTTTTGGTTTCTTGATGAAGCCTTGGTTAAGAATTAACCCCATTTAAAACTAGATTAGATGCCCAAGCTTTCCTGATTTGGTAGAGAGATATTTGTCATTGTGGGGATTGCTCTTTGTTACGATGGGGTGTCTCTTTGCCACTTTGATGCCAAGTTCCTCGATAGCTTTTATTTTCTTAGGATTATTAGTCATTAAAATCACCTCTTTCGTGCCAATATGTTTCAACATTGGCCCGCAGATAGAGTAATCTCTCAGGTCAGCACCAAATCCCAATCTCTCGTTGGCTTCTACTGTATCTGCCCCTTTATCCTGCAAGTTGTAGGCCCTGATTTTATTCACAAGACCAATTCCTCGACCCTCTTGTCTCAAATAAAGTATCGCTCCTCGCTTCTTTTCAGATATCAGCTTCAAGGCATGATCAAGTTGCTCTCCACAATCACATCTTAAACTTCCTAATGCGTCTCCCGTAAGGCACTCAGAATGAATTCGAAGTAAAAGTGGCTCATTTGACGCACAATCGCCCATAGTAATTGCAATATGCTCTTTGCCTTTGAAAGGATCCTCAAATGCATGAATATTGAACTCACCCCATCGCGTTGGTAATTTCGATGTTTCTATAAATCTAAGCATAATTTTCCTTTGAAACAATCGGGTGAACACGTCCACCTTTGTAACAGAACTAGCGAGAAAAGTTATCGTTTACGAGATCTCATCGGCCATTATTCTTTCAGGATATTTGCCTGCGACCCTCATTACAGAAATCACTAAAAATATGAGTATAACTAATAATGACGCAAAATTTGCAACTTCTGGCCCAAGTATTCCTGCAAAAACTGCAATATATAAGATTGAAATAATAAGTAATGCGGCAAAAATAGTGGAGACAAATCGATGATTTGTTTCAACAACGCTGTATAAACATGGTATCAAAATCAGGGTAATTGTTGAGGCGAACACTATTCCAAAGCTTAGTGACAATGCCATAGGTATAACAAATTGAGCTTGAACACTTGTTTCAAACATTATAGGTAACAATCCAACAAAGGTTGTCAACGTAGTCAATAAAATTGCTCTGAATCTTTTCTTTCCTGCGTTGACCAGTGCTGAATCAATATCCATGCCTTCATTCCTGCCTCTATTCGTGAAATCAACGAGTATCAGACTATCGTTCACAACAACTCCTGCTAATGCGACAATGCCAAATACTGATAGCATATTTACAGTTACATCGAAAACCATATGTCCTATCACTGCACCAATAAAGCCAAATGGTATCACCGACATAATTACAATTGGTTGTAAATAAGATCTCAAAGGAACTGCAAGTAGACCATAAATCATAAAGAGCGCGACCAAGAACCCGACAAGCATCTCTCCATAATATTCGTTCTTCTCCTGGCTTTTACCCGTTAGACCAAATTCCACAGATGGATATTTTTCTTCTAGCATAGGCACAAAATTCTTACTGACATCAGCTATAACGGGGCCACTCTGAACTTTGGCAGGGTCTAAATAAGCGGATATGGTTAGGTTCCGCTTTCTTGCCTCACGGTCGATATTTGCTAATCCTGTGCCAAGGGAGATCGAGGCAACCTCCTTAATAGGTATTGATTCTCCAGTGAGCGTTCTAATTCGCATATTTTCAAGAGTTGAAATTGACTGTCTATCCTCGATAGGATATCGAACCATAACTCTTACTGTCTCCGAATCTCTTTGAATTCTTTGAGCCTCCTCACCGTAAAAAGCCTGACGAACCTGTCTTGCAACATCTGATAATCGAACGCCTATTTGATCAGCATAGGGTTTGAGATTTATTAAAATTTCTTTGCTGCCTGACCTCTCAGAATTAAACACATCGAATACACCATCATATTGGGTTAAATACTCCTTTAATTCGATTCCTGCCAAAGTTAGCTCCTCAGGATTTTTACCAGATAACGACAAAGCCATATTTGCATCTCCAGGACCTTGATCTGCAGAAAATTTCTGGGTCTTCACATTTGGCATTAAACCTACTTCATCTCTCCAAAGCTCTGCAATCTCTACCGCTGTTAAAGTTCTATTTTCAGCTTTAACAAGCTCTACTCTGAAATTTGCACTACTATCACTATCAACAAAAAAACCCACGTGTTTAATCAATCCATCTGATTTTGGATTTGCGCTTCTAAAGTCTTCATCTACTTTGAATATTGCGTCCTCCACTACTGTTATGGATTCCAACAGGCTTGATGAAGACGCTCCATCCTGAAGAGTTAGGTCAGCTTTTATGTTATCTCCCGGAACATTGGGGAAAAACTCAAATCTCGCAACACCACCATTTACGATCCCAACTATCAAAATAAGCAACGAAAGAAATCCAGCTAGAGTCACAAACCTGTTTCTCAATGCTTTTTTAAGAAGAGGACTGTAGATCTGTTCTATTACGTATTTTAGCTTCTTAGATATTTTGACCTGCAAGACATGAATCCTAGCAGAGACGGGATTTTTCTTACCAGTAAACTTTAAGCCTACCAAGTGAGCCGGCAGAATGAGTTTAGATTCGATTAAAGAAAACGTGAGGCATAAGATAACTACAATTCCTATTGCCTTCGTGACTCCTGAAAAACTACCCCCAACAAAAATAAACGGTGCGAAAGCCGCCATTGTCGTCAACACTCCAATTGTCGCAGGTGTTGCAACTCTTTTCGCTCCTGCAACAACCGTTTCTACAGGGGTTCTATGATTTTCTTGTTTCAGTTGATCAGCAGAGTTTCTATTTTCGAATTCCTCCTGTGCCGCACTAAATACACTTTCTCCAACAATAATCGCATCATCTACCACAATGCCCAAAACCATTATGAATGCAAACAAGCTCAACACATTCACGGTAACGTCGCCGAAAGGCATCAACCAAAAAGCTCCGGCAAAACTGACAGGAATTCCAACAACTACCCAAAACGCTACTCGCAAATTTAGGAAAAGTCCAAGAACCAGGGTAACAAGCAAACCTCCTAAAAGTAGATTCTCAGACATTAATTTGATTCTGCCATCCACATAGTAGGCCATATCATTCCAAATCGCGAGATTTAAGCTATCTGGTAATTCTTTCACTTTCCGATCGACATATTCGTTAATCTCTTCACTGATATCTAGGATATTCTGGCCCTTGAGCGAGAACACTCCCAATGTAAATGACGTCTTTCTATCAAAACGTTGGATCGAGACATTATCAGTAAAGCCATCTCGCACTGTCGCGACTTCAGACAATTTTAGTTCCGTTCCATCAATTTGGCTTCGAAGGACGATATCCTCGAATTGTTTACCCGTATAGGCTCTACCTTCAGTTCGGAGCAAAATGTTACCTGCATTACCCTTTATTTGACCCGCTGGTAAATCCATAGAAGAGGCTCTAATTGCATTTGCAACCTCGTCCAAGGTCATGTCTAGTTCTCGTAATCGATTCTCATTGACCTCTATTGAAATCTCATATCGCCCAGCTCCCCATAATTGGACATCTTTCACCGATTTTAGGGCCAAAAGATCATTCCTTATCTCTTCACCGAGTGTTTTCTTTTCAGTTTCAGACATGTCACCGTAAACAACGACTCCCAACGACCAAGCTTTCTGTTCCATTGGTTTCACAATCGGTTTCTCAATATCTGAGGGAAAGTTAGTAATGGAATCTAGACGGTTTTCAACTTGAGTAACAAGTTGATTCACGTCCTCATTTTCTTCATATTGAAGAGCTATGTATGCCCGATCTCTCGCCGCATTTGCAATAATTTTCTTTATACCTTTTAAGCCATCTAATGCAGCCTCAATAGGTAATATGACGCCCTTCTCAACCTCTACAGGGGCTGCTCCAGGATACGCTATACTCACCTCAATCACGGGGATATCAGTCCGTGGAAACATCTCTTTACTTATATTCCCAAATGACATCGCACCAGCGAAAAACACGAGAAACATCACAAGATTTGCCGCAACTGGGTTTCTTGCAAACCAATTTATCAATCCATTCGTTTTACTGACCACGTTTTTTCTCTTCATTGGTATTGTTTTTAATCTGCACCTTTAGTCCATCCACTGGCGTACCTAGCGAGCTCACAACGACGGCTAGTTCGCCGGTCAATCCTGTAACATAATAATATTCGTCATCCGCATGAATTATCTCTACATCCAACAGCCTTAATTCATCGTTTGCATCAACAGTTCCAACCCTATTTCCTTTAATCAAACCTGACCTTGGTAGTTTAAATACATTATTTAATTGCCTCCCCTTAAATTCAGCGGTGACGAACGTGCCTACATATAATGGATTACCAGATTTGTCGGACGCTTGTAATCCATATGGATCATCAACCCTTGCCACCAGATACTGTGACCGGTTTACCTCATCAATGACCCGTTCAAATCTTTCAGCACTGGCAGTCCATGAAGCATCTCTCCCATTAACTTGACCTCGGAGAATAACGTCTTTCCCATATAAATTGTCCGTAAAGTCAGCATCATTCATCATGGATAAGTCTTGCTCAGCCAATGGAAGTCTTACCTCGACAAAATCGATTGCAAAAGTTTCAGCGAGAGGAATTCCAATGGTCACATATTGACCGATGTCTGCATTTTTTCTATAAACAATCCCGTCATATGGCGCCTTGATAATAGTTTTGTTAAGTTTCACTTTAGCTCTTTCAACTTCTGCCTTAGCCTGAGCTAAGTTCGCTTCTGCTTCTGCAAGGAAGGGTATTCTTAGAGAGAGGGAGGGAGCTTCTTCAAGTGGGCGTCCAGTAAATTCCCACTCTTTTTTAGCTTGAGCTGAACGGGCTTTCTCAAATATTAATTGAGCCTCCGCGCCTTTCAGAAGGGCCTCCGATCTTTGGAGTGCTACCTTGTAGTCAGTAGGATCGATTTCTAAAAGAATGTCGCCGCGACTGAATTTTCCACCCACCACAAATTTCTCCGAAACCTCTAAAACAGTACCAGAGACTTCGGACACAAGACTTGTTCGTGTCCTTGGAGTAACATTACCTTGAGAGTTCACTTGAAGGAAGACTGTCTCGGCTTGGATATTTTGTGTTTGCACGGCTACGGATGCCAAAGTTACTTCAGCCCGCGTTGGCTTTGGCTTTGCCAAATGAAGTGCGACAGCCATAGCAAGCGCACCCAATATTAAAGCGAAAGGAATAATTCTTTTCATTATACTTCTTCCATCAGACCTCAATTAAATGGGGATTCCAAGGCCTTTTATCAACCCAACTATCATTAAAGTTAAAAATCCCGCTAAAACATCATCTAGCATTACTCCAATTCCACCTTTAACCTTTCCATCCACATGAGAAATAGGCCAAGGTTTCCAGATATCAAAAATTCGGAACAGCAAAAACACCACAGCGATACCATGCAAGGTTACGGGGTAAGTCAACAGAGCGATCCAAATCCCTAAAAACTCATCAAATACAATCCCCCCATAATCATGCTTTTCTAGTAAAACAGACGCATATCCACATATTGAGATACCAAGGTAAAAGCAAGCTACTAAAAATAAAGCATATATACCAAAAGGTAATAAACTTAAGGGATACCACAATAATATAGCTACTAATGAGCCCATCGTTCCGGGTGCAATTTTCGATAATCCAGAACCAAAGCCAAAAGCAACGAACAACTTGGGGTCTTTGAAAATTTGTTTGGGTTCTATTTCCTTAACCAAAATGCCGATATCCTGAAATGTTTTCATTAACGTCCATGCCCTCAAGCATCACTTTATTACTACCCATTGATTTAACTATTCGCCCAATAGGTGTAATTCTAGAATTGGAGCGCATACCTGCATTAATTATTTTGGCCTTCTCAGACTCTGGTGCAGTGAAGCAAAGCTGATAATCATCTCCTCCATACAAACCAAACTCTGCAAAATCATCAGGGAATAGTTGCTTTACCTCCTCATGAACAGGTAACTTACTGACATCGAGTACTGCGCTCACCTTACTAGCATTACAAATATGGGTTAAGTCAGATACCAGTCCATCAGATATATCGATGCAAGATGAAACAAGATTTCTTAACTCCACTCCAAGATCGATCATCGGTTGTGGGCAATAAAATCTATATAGTAAGCGCTCACTAACAAACTTTTTTTGTTGAATTAAACTCAATGCCGCTCTTCCATCACCTAAAGTTCCTGAGACGAATATCATATCATTCGGTTCTGCCGTGGTTCGTTTTAATACTTCTTTATCTGGTGCTTTCCCACATATTGTAATCGTTATGGATAGATGTCCTCGAACGGTGTCTCCACCTACTAATGTGCAGCCAAATTTCTCTGCCTCTTCAAAAAGGCCTTGAGAAAAATCAGTCAACCAAGCAGTGGTGGTATTCTCTTCTGGCAAAGTCAAAGAAAGCGTGAACCAAAGTGGGACTGCCCCCATAGCTGCAGTATCACTCAAATTAGTACATAGTGCCCGCTTCGCTATCAAGCCTGCATTTATAGATGAAGGGAAATGCACATTCTCTACTAGGGTATCTGTGCTCATAACCAGATTTTCATTATCCAAAGCTTTCAAATCTAGCACAGCACCATCATCGCCTATGCCAAGCAACACATCACTTCGAAAGCTCTCTCTCTTAAAATAATTTTTTATGATTTCAAACTCATCCATAGATAAAACGCTGACTACCATTAAAGTTTAGGATAACTTTTAAAAACGTCTTCTAACGTATTTTGGTTGACTAATAATAAGTTCATATGGTCAGAAATTAAGAGGATATGAAAGTTTTTTCTGAACTACGGCTGCTTATGGCCAACTCATCCAATACCCCATTAATAAATTTAAAGGCATCGGTTGGTGCATATGTTTTAGCAAGATTGACGCCTTCATTTATGACTACTTTAAAAGGTATGTCTAGATGATTGATCATTTCGTATGACGTTAATCTAAGTATAGCTCGTGAAGTCGGATCCAGCTCAACATTCTCTCTATCCAAATACTTGGAGTAAATAGTATCAATAGCCTTTGTATCTTTTGCGATTGCATGTAATGCCGTCTGAAAGAACTTTTCGTCGACCTTACACATATTTTTCTCTGCCAAACAATCTTCCTCTATTTGGGCAGCATCTGAGCCTCCAACCTCTAAGGAATAAAGAGCCTGAATTAAAAGCTTCCTTGCATTTTGCCTTGCTCGAACCTTATTGACCAATTTAGTTCCTAATTTCATCTAACACAGATACCATTTCGACAGCAGCTTGGGCTGCTTCCCTTCCCTTATTATGAATATCATCTGACGATCTTGCTTTTGCTTGATCAATATTATCAACTGTCAAAATTCCAAAAGAGGTTGGCACCTGCGTTTGTAAATTTACACTTCCAATCCCTCGAGTGGTTTCTGCACACACATAATCAAAGTGCGGAGTATCGCCTCTAATAACGCATCCCAATCCGAGAATTGCTTTAAATTTACCGGTTTGTGCAGCAGTTTTGCATGCAAGTGGAATCTCAAAGGCACCTGGTACTTTGAAGACCTTTATATGTTCAATACTCGAGAAAATCTCTTCGAAGTACTGCATAGCACCGCGAAGCAAACCATCAGTGATCTCTGGATTCCATCTTGCAACTACAACAGCAATTTCTAATGCCGAGCCATTCGTTATTAACTTATCTGGCTTCGATTTCATTTTATAACTCCTTTTTGACTCCTCAACTATTCGACAGCAACATGCTCCACAACCTGAAGATCAAAACCCGATATTGCTGTAAACTTAAATGGCGCACTCATTAGCCTCATCTTTCGAATTCCGAGATCCATTAAAATTTGTGACCCGGTTCCAATCTGGTGATAAACCACATCTTCAGGAGCTTGAGACGTATGAGCATTTGGATCAAGAATAGTTTGAATATTTTTGCTTATCTCATCTCCAGTTTCAGGATAGTATAAGAGAACTACGGCTCCACAACCCTCTTTTGCAACTCGCTCTAATGCATTTGAGAAAGACCATGCTTTGTAATCACTTTTAGACTCTATCGACAAAATATCACGAGCTGACCTATTTACGTGGACCCTTACCAGCGGAGAGTCCTCTTGTTCCACATTGCCCATTACCATCGCAAAATGTTTCTCATTTAAAATATTGTCTAAATAAGTTTTCAGAATAAACTCTCCAAAAATTGTCTTAACTTTTCTTTCATCAATACATTCAACTGTTTTCTCATTAACAAGCCTGTAATGAATAAGATCAGCAATAGTGCCAATCTTTAGCTCATGTTCTTTTGCAAACCGCTCCAAATCGTCCCGCCTTGCCATCGAACCGTCTTCATTCATGATTTCAACAATAACGGAAGCGGGCTCAAAGCCAGCCATTCTAGCCAAATCACATCCAGCCTCTGTATGACCTGCTCTACTTAAGACTCCACCTTGCTTAGCTTTCAATGGGAAAACATGCCCAGGCTGAACGATATCCTCTGGTTTGCAATTACTCGCAACGGCAACTTGAATTGTTGTTGCTCTGTCAGCTGCAGATATACCTGTGGTAACGCCCTCAGCAGCTTCGATTGAAAGAGTAAATGGTGTCCCGTGACTTGAATTATTCCTTACATCGTCAACCATCATAGGCAATTTAAGCTGCGCGCAACGCTCCTCTGTAAGCGTCAAGCAAATAAGTCCCCTTGCATTTTTTGCCATAAAGTTGATGTCTTCAGGACGTATCATTGGAGCCGCCATGACCAGATCGCCCTCATTTTCTCGATCCTCATCATCAACGAGGATAATCATTTTACCCTCACGTAAATCCTGTATGAGTTCTTTCACATCATTAAATTTCATCTAGCACTCCTACAAAATACTATCAGTTTTCAGAATGAGATAATGAAACAAGTCTTTCTACATACCTAGCAATGGTATCTATCTCGATATTCACTTTTTGGTTAAGTTTATAATCACCGATAATTGTATGCGATAGCGTATGTGGGACGATATTTACACTAAACTCATTATCCTCCACTGAATTGATTGTCAAACTCACTCCATCAACAGATATCGATCCTTTCTTTGCTATATATTGTCTTATATTTTTAGGCACTCTAACCGTCATACGCCAGGACCTGGCATCCTCTGTTATATCAATGATTTCACCAATTCGATCGATGTGGCCTGATACTATATGCCCTCCGAATCTGCTGGATGCAATCATAGCCTGTTCTAAATTGACTTTAGAACCTACGTCCCAATCCCCAATCGTCGTTAAACTTAACGTTTCAACTGAAACATCCAACATAAATTGGTTACTTGTTCGATCAACAACGGTCAAACAAACTCCATTACAAGCAATACTATCTCCGAGCATTACAGCTTCTAAATAGGATTCGTCCGCTTTTAACGTTAGCTTGACATCTCCTTCTCTCAATTCTTTAGCGACAACCTCTCCCACTGTCTCTATGATCCCTGTAAACATTTTAAAATACTCTCTTTTAATTTAGTTGTTTTTAAACAAAACACATGGCTAGATTCAAAACTAATAATCCTTATCAGGCGCAAAAGTCATACGGATGTCAGATCCAATGTGACGAAGTTCTTTCAAAGATAGCGCTAGATGAGAATCAATATTTTTAATTGGCAACTTAAACATTGGTAAAGCACTATCCCCGAAAATCTTTGGCGCAAAATAGCAGACTAATTCATCTATCAGGGAACCAGCAACAAAAGATCCTGTCAATGTTGCTCCTGCCTCCACTAATACAGAACTTATCTTTAATTTTGCGAGCTCATCTAAAAGATCATGGATCGGAACTTGATCATTACTGGAATCAAAAAATAATACCTTCACATTATTTTTGCTAAAGATTTTTGATTTTTCCATTTGTTGCTTGCCCCTTAGGGTAGCTATTATGACTTCTCCTTCTGTTTTAAATATCTTTGCCGAATTAGGAATAGAGAAGTTCGAGTCAACGACAACCTTGCATGGTTTCTTGATTGGGTCTGACACCTGCAAGTCTTCTGGATCAATTCGAACATCCAAGGATGGATCATCCATTAGTATTGTTTTAATTCCTGTAATAATTGCAGAGTGACTTGCTCTGATTTTTTGGACGTCAGCTCTTGAACCTGAAGATGTAATCCATTTGCTCTCGCCACTTTCCATTGCTGTCCGACCATCTATACTCGCCGCGATTTTAACGGTTACCCAGGGTTTACCCTCGGTTATGAATTTTATAAATTTTCGATTAATTGAACGAGCCGTCTCCTCCATCAATCCAAGCACAACGTCTATTCCAGCATCTTTTAATGCTTGAATGCCCTTGCCAGAAACGAGAGGATTAGGATCAATCATTGAGATAAAAACTCGCTTTACTTGCGCTTTGATCAAGGCTTTTGTGCAGGCTCCTGTTCTGCCAATGTGACTACATGGCTCCAACGTAACATAAACGTCAGCTCCCTTTGGATTTGAGCAATTCGTTAATGCCTCTATTTCAGCATGATTATTGCCTGTAGGTCTTGTGTAGCCCTCGCCAATTATTTCACCCTCCCGACAGATAACACATCCCACTGCGGGATTTGGAGGACATGAGTAAATAGCCTTTTGAGCGAGTTGAATCGCCTTACTCATCATTTCACAATCAAAAGTCGAGACAGTTTCAGACACCATTAATTCTCCGACTTTGATTTTTTGAGTCGATTCAATTCGTCTTGAAATTCGCTTAAATCTTGAAAACTTCTATAAACTGAAGCAAACCTTATGTACGCAACTTTGTCTAGTTTGTGTAATTTTTTCATGACTTCTTCACCAATTACCCTAGATGATATTTCTCGCTCTCCAGTCACTTGAAGAAAATGTTTTATTTGTGAAAGCGAAATCTCTACCTCATCAATTGAAACTGGTCGTTTTTCCAAAGCACGCTGTAAGCCAGCTCTCAATTTTTCTTCATCAAAAGGTTGCCTAGATCCATCACTTTTTATAACCCTTGGCATTACTAATTCTGCAAGCTCATAAGTTGTAAACCGTTCACCACATTCGACGCACTCTCTCCTGCGCCGAACTTGACCACCATCGGCAACTAATCGCGAATCGATTACTTTGGTATCATCAGTATTGCAGAAAGGACAGTGCATTTTTTATCTCAAAAGGATTTAGTTTAGCACACGGAGTTGAGTGATAATTCTACTACGGCAAGTTCATTGCAGGATATCCTACATCTGCTCCAGAATGAACGTATTGGATTCCTTTAGTATCATAATGTGTTCTATGACGAGCACCATCAATATTAGGATCTCCTTTTTCATAACCAGCATCACCAGGATATAAGCATAACCAAGACTCAGAGTCTGTGCTCATTTTTGGACAGACATCGTAAGGCTCTCGATTACTTAAATTATCTAAAGCAGATGCTACGTTAGGAAAATGAGTCAGTAAGCTTAATACCATATAAGTCGGGGGCATCAAGTTAAGTGAACCCCTCCGATGCGCTAAAATCGCATCTAATGGAGATAACCATTGATAATCTAAAATTTCACTGCCATCAACTTTAATTTGAGAGTTATTTAAAGTTACAGAGCCAACAAAAAACCATGTACGAAACCGTTTTTTCTCCTCAACGGGCGTCGTCCACTTGCAAAAGTGATACAAAGTGTCCTCTGAAACGTTTAAGCCACACTCCTCAAATGCTTCTCTTTTAGCCGCCAACCTTGCAAGAGAACAAGTATTAATGCTTGTGTCATTGTAATCAGTCTTATCAACAGCACCTCCTGGGAATACCCAAACCCCGCCTGCAAAAGCAAGCTTAGGATTTCTTTTCAAGAGCAGAACCTTTAGACAATCATCCTCATCGCATAGAAGCACAGCGGTTCCAGCAGGTCTTGCTTCGACAACTGATGACATCGTTATTGATACACCGGGTACCTAGAACAAATATCTAACACTTTTTCTTTCACCTCAGGTATGACAGTCTCAGATGAGCCTTTCTCTAGACTATCCAAAATATCAGCCATCCAGTGGGTTAGTTGAATTGTTTCTGATTCTTTAAAACCGCGGGTGGTTATTGCAGGTGTGCCAACCCGAAGACCTGATGTAACAAAAGGCGACCTAGGATCATTGGGCACCGCATTTTTATTAACTGTGATAAACGCTGCACTCATGGCGTTGTCAGCATCTGTTCCGGTGTACGATTTACCAATCAGATCGACGAGCATTAGGTGATTTTCCGTTCCATTCGATACGATCTTTATCCCTCTTTCCATAAAAGTTGCCGCCATTGCCTTGGCGTTTGCTATTACTTGTTTCTGATAATCAATAAACTCCTCGCTATCTGCTTCTTTGAAAGCAACGGCTTTTGCGGCAATAACATGGCAGAGCGGTCCACCCTGACTACCTGGAAAAACTGCCGAATCGCATCGTTTCCCAATCTCTTCATTATTACCTATAATTATCCCACCTCGAGGACCTCTCAAAGTCTTGTGCGTCGTGGAAGTTATTACATCAGCATATGGAGCTGGACTCGGATACACTCCGGCTGCAACCAAACCTGAAATGTGCGCCATGTCTACAAGTAAGTAAGCGCTCACTTTATCAGCAATTTCCCTAAAACGTTTCCAGTCCAAAATACCTGAATATGCCGAAAATCCTGCTATTATCATTTGAGGTTTATGTTCTATTGCAAGGCGTTCCACCTGCGCATAATCAATCAAGCCTGTTTCCGCATCCAATCCATATTGGATAGAGTTATATAATTTCCCAGAAAAATTTGGTTTTGCACCGTGAGTCAAATGTCCACCATCGGCAAGACTCATTCCCAATACAGTATCGCCACCTTTCAGCAAAGCTAAAAATACCGCGCTATTTGCTTGTGATCCAGAGTGAGGTTGTACATTTGCATATCTAACACCATAAAGCTTTTTAAGCCTAGCAATTGCCAACTCCTCGGCAATATCAACATAATTGCATCCACCATAGTATCTTTTGCCGGCATACCCCTCCGCATACTTATTTGTCATCTTTCCACCTTGAGCCTCCATAACCGCAGGACTCGCATAATTCTCTGACGCAATCAATTCAATATGCTGCTCTTGCCTCTGACTTTCTTTATTAATTGCTTCCCAAATTTCTGGGTCACATCTTTCAATACTTTGGATGGATGTAAACATTTTTTTCTCTTAATTAGGCTATATAATCTCGATTAAAGGATGTAGTAATTGTACTATTGCTCAAGCGAATTTGCTCGATATTTTAGTGCCGTTTACCAGTTAATTTTTTTTCCCTCCCAATCTATAAACTCAATATTACTGCCTGTATCACTACGATCCATTAATTTGATAAGTGACATTGCAACTTCACTCGGCTGCATTAGTTTTGTTGAACTTTTCGATTGGAATGGTTTTGATAAATTTGTGTCGACTGTCCCTGGATGAAATAATAGAAGTCGAACGTTCTTCGCTCTTCTCTCATATTCAACTGCCGCAGTTTTAACCAACATATTCAACGCAGCTTTTGAAGCTCGGTATGAATACCAACCCCCTAATCTATTATCTTCTATACTACCAACTCTCGCACTCAATACTGATATCACACAGCTTTTTTCGCCTTTGACCAAAGCGACCAACTCTTTTAAAAATAAAAGAGGCAGCAGCGCATTAACACGTAAGACATGCATCATCTTACTTTCTGAGATATCTTCGAGTTTCTTTTCAGGAAAAATATCCTTTTGATCGTCATGTAGAATTCCATTACAAATTACAATCCGAGATATACATCCTTTGAATGATGACAAATTAGCCATCAATGTGTTGATTGATTCTGCACTGTAATCTGTTTCAAGCGCCATTAAGTTTGAGAATTTATCAAATTCAGAAGAGCCTGAGTCTACAAATGATTTATGACTGACCGATACAACATGAGTATATCTCTGACTTTTGATAAGTTGATCAACTACAGCTGATCCAATTCCACCAGATGCACCCACTACTAAGGCGGCATTTATAGCGACATCATTCATTTTTATTTTGCGCTTCTAATGAACAAGTATTTTCTGAACAAATCATTGAGCTGATTGAATGCCTATGCTTTGCAAATATATTGTATAAGAGATCAAAAAAGTTTCGTAAAACTGGCCATCGAAGTGGTCTTACAAGTAATGAATATCCAACAAGTCGCCAGGCTTGATATGTAACATCCAGCCCTTTAATGAGCTCGTTCCCATTCCATATCCCATGTAGAACTTTTCCTGCCTCCTTTTTATTGATCGTTTTATATCTTTTTTCAAAACCTTTTTGATTAATATCTTCAAATAAAATTTTGTTCTTAGAGTCTTTTTGTCTTAAAAAATTTACTTCTCGTGTGCAGAGAGGGCAAAGCCCATCAAAAAAAAATATTAATTCATGAGACATTTTCAACTCCCAACTAAACAAAAGAAAACAATCACATGTGAAAGAAAAACCACAGCGGTAAGGAGAAACCTTAAAACCTTATATTTGTGATTCATCAGTGTAAAAGTTATCTCAACGAGAAATAATACTACAAAGGACACGCCTAACAGAAAAACTCCCATAACAAGCAACGTGTTTGAAATTTGAACAGCGAGGATCAAAAACCAAGCAATGACTGCAATTAGATTAGTAAATAACAATAAGGTAGTTTCTTGCTTCAATAACCGCATTTGGTCGCGAGAACCCCAAAGAGTTCCACAAAGAAAACTTAGAATGATAGCGCTGTAACTTACAAAAATTAAAGGTGTGTAAATTCCGAAAACATTGGAACTAGCGACATGGCCAAAATGAATGAAGTCTAAAAGAATCAGAGCTGAGGATGCCAAAAAAGGTATTAGACCGAAGCATCCAAGGATTATCGTTGTAAGGATTGTATTTTCGACGCGAGTTTTTATGAGGGCTTCCATATTGCAAGTGCTACGTGACAAGCTCATTCTCAGATTAGCCACACAAAATAACGCAGTAATAATCTGGCGTTAAATAAAATTCGTAGGTTTTCGCTTATAGTTTTGATAATTTTGTTATGAAAAAACTTGGCATATTTCTATTTAGGAAAGATCTTCGCATAAACGATAACAAGGCTCTTCAAAAAGCTTGCGAAATAGCAGATGAATTATTGTGCATTTATTGTCATGAGAAAGAGTCATCTGATCTTAATCCTTATAAACCATCGAAAATGTCAAAAATACGAGAATATTTCACTCTACAATCTGCATGTGAAATTGATCGAAAACTTACCAATCTAAGTCAAAAATTATTGATTTTTAACGCATCACTTGAAAGAAGCCTGGAACAGATCTCTAAAACACTACAGATTTCCTACTTGATAGTAAGTAAAGATCCTGGCTGGCATGAAAACCAAGAAATTAATCGACTGAAATATAAATTCGAAAATCTCAAAATAATCACAATTGACAATAACACGCTTTTTCCAAAAGAAAAGCTCCCCTTCGATCAGCATAGCTTCCCAAAAAGTTTTTCAAAATTTAGACGCAAAGTAGAAACATTACCAATTGACAAACCGTCAGGAACTCCTACCCAAATTCCACCAATGCCAATCATAGATATATCGAAACTTAGACTATTAACAAACTTGCACAAGGATTCAATAAATCATAAAGATTTGTTATTCCTACCTGGAGAGGCAGCGGGTAGAAAGCATATTGATGAGTATTTTAAAACTAAACATGCTAGCACTTACAAAGAAACTAGGAACGCACTGGATGGAAGAGCCAATTCTACTAAGTTTTCAATCTGGCTAAGTATTGGCTGTACATCTGCAAGATACATATACTCAAAACTAAAGGACTTTGAGTTACGGAATGGATCAAATAAATCTACTTATTGGATTTTTTTCGAACTTTTATGGCGAGAGTACTTCCAGTGGTATGCATTACATTTTGGAACAAAATTGTTTAAGTTTTCAGGAGCCACTGATAAAGATCCACTCACTAGCTACTATCCCGAAAGGTTAAAAAAATGGGAGACAGGATCAACACCTTTTCCACTTGTAAATGCCTTGATGCATGAACTTACTCATACTGGCTATATGTCAAATAGGGGCAGGCAAATTGTTGCGAGCTGTTTTGTCAACGAACTGCAACTTGATTGGAGATATGGGGCAAGCTTTATGGAAAAACATTTGATCGATTATGATGTTGCTTCCAATTGGGGAAATTGGCAATCAATAGCGGGTGTCGCTCCAGACGGAAAAGTAAAGCACTTCGATCTCAAAAAACAAACAGCTCTGTTTGATCCAGAAAAAAAGTTTATTAGGAAATGGAAAGGGGAGAGTGGGGCACTCAATATCGACTCAGTTGATATTGCAGATTGGCCAATTTAATCTCAATCATCTGCCATCCCTCTATAGCTCACAGTTACCACAATATCGTTAGCATCTATCTTTACAGAGGCAAAACGAGCGCCTTTTTCGTAATTGAGTACAGATATCTTAGATTGGACACTCGTTATCAACGACCAGCCGTAGGTTGGCATTTCATCAGAGTAATAACTAAATGCAGCCTCGATTGATTGAGATGATTGAATAACTGCCTGACCAATCCATTGTTCACCTGAATTTAAAAGTAATGATCTACTTATGTCGATTGAATCACTACCTGCTATAGGTATATCTGCAAATGATTTTCGAGCGTCGACTTCAAATCCATCGCTCATTGGCGCTTGCTTGTTTTGAGATACCGACTGGCTTAAAGGCGCCCCACATCCAGCAAGCAAATAAAAACATAGCGTTACACATGCGATTTTGAAGAGAGAATTCATCATTTATGACCCCTTAAAAATTAGGCGAGAGCTAACATATTTAGTTTTTAGTTCTACGAAATATAACGCGAATCAGACAAAAAGAACATCCGAAAGAGCAATCACGTCCGCGAAAATAGTAAAAAATGGGACAAAATTTAGTTTTTTTAAACAATTTTTCTTATTTATTCTCAACACATTTTATAAACTAGCAGAAAAAATAGATTTTTTATTAAGTTATTGAAATTAAACATAAATGTTCGTTATCTCGACAATAACTAAGGGTTATGAGAGGGTTGTTTTAAAGATTTACAAGCGGCAAGGTGGTCATTTTTAGCGCCGAATGGTTTGCACTTTTGAAAAAAAGGCGCTAGATTAACACGTCCAGAACCCCATAGATATCTAAATCCTGGCGGCTCTGTACACGTGGTACGGTCCAAATTTTCACTCGGATCAGTACTGTTAAAATAAATACAAGTGATTAAGAAGGGTATTTAAAATGAATGGTAACTTAAGTGTCAGCGATCCAGTTGGAGTTTCCTTTTGGATTATATCTATGGCGATGGTTGCGTCTACTGCGTTCTTCTTCCTCGAGCGTGATCGAGTATCAGGCAAGTGGAAGACGTCTTTAACAGTAGCGGGCTTAGTAACACTCATCGCTGCAGTTCACTATTACTACATGCGTGATGTTTGGGTTGGCTCTGGAGAATCTCCAACAGTCTTCCGTTACATCGACTGGCTATTAACTGTTCCTCTACAAATGGTAGAGTTCTACTTGATTCTAGCTGCTATCACTGCTGTAAGCGGTGGAGTATTCTGGCGTCTATTTATTGGTTCAGTTGTTATGCTTTTAGGTGGCTTCCTCGGAGAGGCGGGCTACATGAACGCAATGGCCGGATTCATCATAGGGATGGCAGGTTGGATATACATCCTTTATGAAGTATTCAAAGGTGAAGCAGCGCAAGTTAATGCAGCAAGCGCAAATGCTAGCTGTCAGAAAGCCTTTGGCGCAATGAAGATGATTGTAAGTGTTGGTTGGTCTATCTACCCACTCGGATATGCATTCGGGTATTTAGGTGGAGCGGTTGATGCGAATACATTGAATGTGGTTTATAACATCGCAGACTTTGTTAACAAAATCGCCTTCGGACTTGTTATTTGGGCAGCAGCAGTAGCTGACTCAGAGTAAGTTCAAAGCTTCGATTTAACCGATGAAAAAGCCAGCATATGCTGGCTTTTTCTTTCTAAGCTTCATTAATTTCAAATCGAAATCATAGAAACAAAATTAGAATAAACATATAAATAGAAGGACAAAAAATGTCCCAAGTATCAATACATCCGAGGGTAGACCTGTCGTCTCAAATTAATGCAATTTTAATAAACGAGATGCCGGTTGAGGACAGTAGTCTTTTTGATGCTGCGTTGCACCATTTTAAGACTCCAGGAAAAGCGTTTAGAGCAAATCTAGCCTTATGTAGTGGTTTAGCTCTAAATTTAAAGCCTGATAGCTTCATTTATTGGGCAGCGGCTTGTGAGCTTCTCCACAATGCCTCATTAGTGCATGATGATATTAGTGATGCGAGCACCCATAGGAGAGGAAGACCAAGCATTAATCAGCACTTTGGAAAGGATGTAGCTTTATGCCTGGGAGATTGGATGATTGCAAAGTCATTTGAGTTAGCTGCAAGAAGTAAAAAATATGGTGCACAATTAACCGTAATACTTGCATCAGTTATGCAAGAAACATGCAATGGACAGGTCTCTGATACCGTGCAAAGGAGAATAAGTTCTTTACCCGCATGGAAAACAATCGCTGCAAGTAAAACAGCGCCACTCCTAATGGCTCCAGTTAAGGGTATCGCAATGATTGCAAATCTGAGTTATTGCAAACAATCTCTAGAAAACATCGTAGGTCTTTGCGGTCTAGCCTATCAGGGAAGGAATGATGTAAACGATATAGTCCCCTCCTCTCAAAAATCAAGTGATCTGATTGGTCGCAAACCTAATCTAGTCATAAGTCTATTTGCTCAGCACAAGCCAGCAAATTTTGAAAAATTCATAGAGTGGTACAATTCAAACGATATCAGTACAGCAAATAAATGGCAGAGGATCATTGGCTCTAGTGAAGCTGTTGCTGGTGCTAATAGCCTGGTAGACGCGTGGTTGAAAGAGGCCGATGAATTGATCAATACGATGCCTAAAGCTCTTCACAATACTCTGAAACATATCGTAGAGTCAGTTAAACTACCAACCGATAAAGTTATCAAAAACCAATTAGCGTAGCGTAGTAATACCAAATGAGAGCAAATCAGGCTATAGAGGTCATGCATAAGTATGGCAAATCATTTTACTGGGCAAGTTTTTTCCTAGGCAAAAAACATACGTATAACGCAGCCGTGTTATATGAGTTCTGCAGATTTCTGGATGATCTAGCCGATGGAAATGAAAAAAATAAAGCTAAAAGACTGAATCAAATTGCGACTGCGATTGCCTCAAATAAGGATTTGTCTCAGCCTTGCATCAGAAACTTTTTAACACTTAGCAAAAATAATGAAATTTCAGTTCAGCCTGCGCTCGAGCTAATAGCAGGCATGCAAATGGATCAGACAGTTTTTGAGCTGAAGACTGAGCGAGAATTACTCCGCTATTCTCACGCGGTTGCGGGTACAGTTGGGGTAATGATGTGTAAACTTTTGGGGTGTAAAGAAAAGGATGCCTATGCGTTCGCGGTAGATCTTGGGATCGCAATGCAACTCACAAATATTGCAAGAGATGTGCTTGAAGATGCAAATATGGGCAGAAGATATATTCCTGAGGAATGGCTATCAAACCCGATTTCTGTGACCGAGATTGCCATTGGAAAAAGTGATATTAAAAAAACTATTGCTGATGCGATTAAAAATTTGCTAACGCTCTCAGAAAAATATTACATCAGTGCATTCGCTGGCATAAAATTTTTGCCCCTAAGATCAAGGCTTGCGATCATTATAGCTCTCCGTATTTATAGGGAAATTGGAATTAAGCTGTCAAAGAAACAATACAATTGGTGGGAAGGTAGAACCATTATATCTAGGGGAGCAAAATTATTACTAACGATAAGATCTATTGGTGATCTTTTTTTCTTAAAAAGTAACAAACACGACGAATCTCTTCATATTCACTTAAAAGGACTCTCAGGCGTTGACTGTTCAACATTTTGATATTGCTATCTTGGGTGGAGGTAATGCGGGCATGACACTCGCAGCTAAAATATCATCCAAAACTAAAGACAAGAAAATTGTTGTTTTTGAACCACAAAAGGCAAACACAAAAAGTGCCACATGGAGCCTATGGGCAACAAAATCTGAAATCAGCACCTTAAATCCTTTCCTCAAAGGACAATGGCAAAAATGGAAAATAGTAACTCATAATTCAGAAATTATTCACGAGAGTACAGAGCATAACTACATCGCTATTGACTCCAGCAAATATCTAAGAAGTTATGAGCGCAGTCTCGACAAAGAAGTAACATTACTTCCATATCATGCGGAGCTCTGCTCTGAATCCGATGAAACGATAATTAGTGCAGATAACAAAATATTTAAATCAAATCTTACCTTTGATAGCAGGCCTCCAGAACTCATGCGGGATGGTTTAAAACAACACTTTATAGGATGGGAAATCGAAACTGAGCAAGATTTGGAAGATATAGATACAGTCACTTTGATGGATTTTACGGTAGATCAATCGAAAGGAATTCATTTCATCTATGCACTGCCTTTATCCAAAAATACAATACTCGTAGAGTCGACAATGCTGTCAAATCATGTTGAAAAAGATGTCTGGTATGAATCCTCAATAAAGGAATGGCTCGATGTTAGAGATATTTCAATAAAAAAACATCTTCGGACCGAGCGAGGAATAATTCCAATGCATAAAACTAAGCAAAGATTTTCCAAGGTAATTAATATTGGCGTTAGAGGAGGCGCTGTAAGGCTTTCCTCGGGATATTCATTTTCAATAATTGAGCGCCAAATTACTGCACTCTGTGAAGAGCTGGAATTAAGCGATTACAATATGCCAAAAAAACAACTCTCTTATCCTTTAATGTTTTTGGACAGGGTTTTTAATTCCGTCATCTCTGAGTTCCCAAATAAAGCCTCAGAGATTTTCATAAAACACGCGTCATCTATGCAAGGTGATGAGTACGCCAAATTTATGAGAGGATCTCAGAATTTAATATTATGGCTCAAAGTAATGCTAGCGTTGCCAAAATTTATATTTTTAAAATCATTAGCACGAGTAGTACTAAGAAATGACCACACTTGACATTTTTGCATTAGCCTTAATTGTATTCCTTGGCATCCCTCATGGAAGCCTCGATGGAGTAATCGCGCGCCGACTTGGTTGGTCAAAGACTCTAACTGAACAGATATCTTTCAATGTCATATATTTAAGTATTGCAATCTTGGTAGTGATAGTTTGGTTCTACATGCCATTAATCAGCTTATCGATATTCTTGGTCATATCTGGAATACACTTTGGGATGAGTGATATATCAAAAATACAAAATACTGGTTCCTCGTATTACTTTTCACTAATAAGCCATGCGGGTTTAATTCCGATTGCTTTACCAGTTATACAAAAAGATTATGTCATTGAGGTCTTTACAATTTTGTCAAACAGTACAGCAAGTAAAATGATATTTTCTACATTAGAAATAATTTATCCGTTGTATTTGGTAATAGTAAGTGCTTACTTTTTTTATTCAATATATAACAAAAGGTGGTTATTTAATTCAGTATCTCTGATAACTCTCATCTTATTAGCGTTCCTTATTCCCCCTCTTCTCACTTTCGCTTTGTATTTCTGTTTTTGGCATAGCCGCGGCCATATGCTCAGAATATGGCAAAGAGTAAAGATAAATGAACGACGTTCATATATCTTAGAAACAGTGGGCTACACAATTTTCACCTGGTTCATCCTTGCGAGTGGGCTCTGGCTACTTGATGGATCTTTAAACGAATCAATTATACGAATGGTTTTTATTGGACTAGCTGCACTCACGGTCCCTCATATGATCTTGGTGGATTTTTGGGCAAATCGGAGAAAAGTCTTATGACGTCAATCGAAGATCGAAAAGACGATCATATCCAATTAGCGCTGGATGACAATAATCAAACTTCAGGCGCCAGTGCTTTTGATGCATTAATCCTCGAACATGACTGTGTCCCGGAGACATCTCTTGAAGATATTGATTTAAAAACAAACTTTATTAATCACACTGTTTCCGCTCCCTTAATAATTGGCGCAATGACTGGAGGAAGCAATGAAGGTGATCTAATCAATAAGAACTTAGCAATAGCCGCTCAAACACTCAATCTTCCTCTCGCAGTAGGCTCTCAAAGAGCTGCAATAGAGTCTGGCAGAACACAAAAAATTAGAGAGTATGCGCCAGATGCATTTATTCTTGGCAATCTTGGTGCTACTCAAGTAAGAGACTATGGCGTTAAATTTGTTCGAAAAGCATGCGAAAGCATAAATGCAGATGCGATGGTAATTCACTTTAATCCCTTGCAAGAGCTCATACAGCCTGAGGGCGATAAAAATTGGTCAGGCATTCTAGATGTTGTTAAAAAGTGTGCTGATTCTCTCAGCATTCCAATAATTGCTAAAGAAGTAGGCTCAGGCATCAGTGTCTTCTCTGCAAAGAAATTGTTGTCTGCAGGTATTGATTGGATAGAAATAGCAGGCAAAGGAGGGACCAGTTGGGCTCGAATCGAATTAAACAGAAATCCAGATGAGCAAATAATGAAGACCGCCTATCCTTTTCTGGATTGGGGTATGAATACAGTATCATCAGCACGCCTTTTGCGACGAAATTTTAACCACTTAAACATTATAGGTTCAGGAGGTGTCAGAAATGGACTAGATATCGCCAAATGTATTGCTCTGGGCTGCAATCTCACAGCTATTGCTCAACCTTTTTTAGCGCCAGCTCGTAAATCACCCGAAGAAGTTATCAGTAAATTATCGATATGCATAGACCAACTGCGATGGGCTTTGTTCCTCACCGGGTGCAAGAATATAGAAGATCTCAAAAAAGTAAAAATCTATGAAGAGTAAATTTGACAAAGTTAAATATAAAAATTTCTTTAACACAAAGCAGACGTCATGAGTAATATCATATCAACGAAATCAAATGGCATAGGATTAATTACTCTTCAGAGACCTGAAGCGATTAATGCTTTATCACTCGATATGGTTTTAAATCTCACAACAACTCTTATGGAATGGCGTGCCGATCCTGATGTCAAAGCTGTAGCTATACGGGGATCTTCAAAAGAAGGTGAGTTTGGTAATTTTTGTGCTGGAGGCGATATTCGATTTTTCTACAATGCAGCGATTTCCGGGGATCGAGATCTCGATACGTTTTTCACCGAAGAGTACAAACTTAATCATTTAATATTCAATTATCCGAAACCCTACATCGCCTTTATGGATGGAATTGTAATGGGTGGAGGTATGGGCATCTCTCAGGGCGCATCATTGAGAGTTGTTACAGAAAGATCAAAAGTTGCGATGCCCGAGACAAATATTGGGCTTTTCCCAGACGTTGGTGGCGGATATTTCCTGCCGAAATGTCCAGGCTTTATTGGCGAGTATCTGGGACTAACGGGAAAAGTTCTAACTGGACAACAGGCATTGGCAGCAAATCTAGCTGACTTTGCAATTAATAGTGATGGTCTTGCAAACTTATGGGCGATCCTTGAATCCAAAACAGAGACTGCTCAAGATAAACTTGAAAAGTGTGTTCAAACAATAAGATTAGGGTCGTTAAAAAAAGATGAAGGTTGGATAGATACTGAAATACACTCCACTTTCGAGAATGAGGAACTCTCTACTATAATGAGAATACTTGAAAAATCAGAATCTGATTGGGCAAAAAAAACTTATTCAATGCTATCAAAGAGGTCACCCTTAATGATGAGCGTTTCGCTGAAGCAAATAAAACTGGGGCGACACATGTCATTAAGTGAGGAGCTAAAATTAGAGCGAACACTCGTTCAACATTGTTTTTACACCAAGCATTTAGATCGGTATAGAGAGAAAACAGAGACAGTGGAAGGTATTAGAGCTCTTGTTATCGATAAAGATAATTCACCGAACTGGCAGCCAACCAAAATCTCTGAAATTACAAGTGACATGATAGATCCTTTCTTTGTAAGCCCTTGGAGTGAATCTGAACATCCTCTATCGGAATTAAGTAGTTGAGCATAAACGAAACGAAGTCGGAAGAATTCCACAAAACCGCGCTTATTATCGGATCTGGTGTTGGAGGCCTGTCTCTAGGTATTCGCCTGCAAAGCCTTGGCTTCAAAACTACCATACTTGAAAAATTAGATGGGCCGGGTGGCCGAGCATATACGAAGAAAATCAAAGGTTTTATTTTTGATATGGGCCCTACCGTAATCACGGTTCCATTTTTTATCGAGGAGCTTTTCTCTCTAGAAATAGGGAGAGATAACTTAAATTTACCTGACTTTTCATCAGAAAGTTTGAAATCAAAAAACATTGAAAATACGTCAACAAGAAAATATGTCGAGATTATTCCTATTAAACCGTTTTATCGCATATATTTTCATGACAAAACATATTTTGATTATGACGGAGACCCTGAAAATACCCGAAGACAAATTAAAGATATCGAGGCAAGCGATTTAGAGGGTTATGAAAAGTTTCATCGTGATGCAGAAGCAATCTTTAAAAGAGGTTTTCTAGAACTTGGATATACTTTTTTTAACAGTGCATCTGAAATGTTTAAGGTACTGCCAGATCTTTTGAAACTAGATGCGGTGAGGAGTTTATTTTCCTTTACAAGCAAATATTTTAAAAGTGAAAAACTACGTCAAGTTTTTAGTTTTGAAACTCTGCTTATTGGCGGTAATCCTTTGTCAGTACCTGCAATTTATTCAATGATACATTTCGTTGAAAAAACATGGGGAGTGCATTATGTGATGGGTGGAACGGGCGCTCTTATCGACGGTATGTTGAAAAAGTATCATGAATTGGGTGGAGAAATAAAATATAACGCAGAGGTAGAAAAAATATCTTTGAGCGATAAAAAAACATTTTTTTCTAAACCATCTGTTTCTGGAGTAGAACTGAAAAACGGTAAAAAAATAAAATCAAATATTGTTATCAGTAATGGTGATTATGCCAACACATACATGAAACTAATAAACAATAAAGATCGACGTTGGAATAAAGATTGGAAGATCAAGAGAATGTCTTACTCAATGTCTTTGGTTGTTATATATTTTGGTTTTAAGAGTGATAAAAGTTTAGATCTTCGACATCATAATATTATTTTAGGCCCCAGGTATGAGGAATTATTAAGTGACATATTCAACAGAAAAATTTTAGCTAAAGATT
The DNA here is from genome assembly GCA_902527245.1 of uncultured SAR92 cluster bacterium. GTDB lineage: Bacteria > Pseudomonadota > Gammaproteobacteria > Pseudomonadales > Porticoccaceae > AAA300-D14. The sequence goes on from CABZOI010000011.1 coordinate 33,589, forward strand.
TCAGTCAATATCTTCATATACCAACCATCACAGATAAATCACTCGCACCCAAAGGGCATCACGCCGCTTACACACTAATTCCTGTTCCAAATAATGCGAGCAAAATTGACTGGTCAGTCCAAGGTAAAATACTCACAGACAAAGTTCTGTCCTTTTTGGATAATGAAGGTTATATCCCGGGTCTACAAAAGAATCTCGTTCATAGTGAATTCATTACACCGGACTACTTCGAAAACACACTTAATAGTCATTTGGGCAACAGTTTTGGTGTTGAGCCAAAGCTAATTCACTCTGCATTTTTCAGACCTCATAATCGGTCCGAAGATATAAAAGGGTTATATCTTGTTGGTGCGAGCTCACAGCCAGGCGCTGGCACTCCCAGCGTCATGATGTCAGCAAAGATGACTGCGAGGGCATTAGCTTCCGATTTTGAGAACTCCATAGCAGCATGGAAAGGAAAATAGTAAATGTCTATCAGCTTACTCGAGGAGTCAATCACATGTCCATATTGCTGGGAGATAGTAGAAATATTAGTTGATCCTTCAGCGTCTCAAACTTATACAGAAGATTGTTACGTATGTTGCCGACCTATATTAATCGATGCAACTATTTCTGAAGGGAAAGCAGTTATTCAAGTAACTCAAGAAGATCTCGGATTTTGACTACCTTTAAGGACAGCCAAAGAAAATCAAAATCAAAGATACATTTCAATTTGTCGCTTCAAATCTCTATCTTCTTTTTATTTTTGCTCTCAGGTGGAGGAAGTTTTGGCCTTACTGATACCAAAGTATCAATTAATCAAATGCTGAGCCATGGCACATATATGCTTCACAATGGCTCGATTATCCCAATGGATAATGAAAATAAAGTCACTTACACGGAAGCGATTATAGTAAAAGATAAAAGAATTACATTCGTGGGAGATGCATCCGAAGCGAAGCGCCGTGAACCTACTGCAAAACAAATAGACCTAAATGGTAAAACACTATTGCCAGGATTTATTGAGCCACATATTCATCCTTCACTCGCTGCTATCATTTTACCGAGCAAAATTATTGCTCCTTTCGATTGGATGCTTCCGAATGGATTTAATGCTGGTGCACAAACCCAAAAAGACTATATAAATCGCCTCACAGAGGCACTCGCGAAACATAAAACTCATGAGAAAGTCTTTTTTACATGGGGATACCATCAGCTCTGGCATGGAAAGCTCTCAAAACATGTGTTGAACAAAATAGCGCCTAACATACCCTTAATTGTTATCCACAGATCTTTTCATGAGGCTTATTTAAATGATAAGGCAATAGAAATACTCAATTTAAAAAAATCTGATTTTATCGATCATCCACAAATTAGCTGGGATAAAGGACACTTCTATGAAGCCGGTTTTGCATCAATTATGCCGATGTTATCAACTTACATTTTAGAGCCGAAAAGCTACGCGAGAGGCTTAAGTCTAATGTCACAGATGATACGACAAAATGGCATTACAGCCATTGCCGAGCCAGGATTTGCGAATATACATTTTGAGAGTGAATTAAAGTTATTAAATGAAGAAATGCAAAAAAAACCACCCTATGTAGTCTATCTAATTCCAAATGCGGCAAAACTTGAGATAGAGCACAAATCTCGACAGAGTGCTTTAAGTTTTATAAAGGGTATAACAAAATTTAATACAGAAAACATTAAATTTTTGGATAATCATATAAAGTTGTTTGCTGATGGCGCCATCTATTCCCAAGCTATGCAAGTTTCAGAGGGATATAATAATGATTCGCAAGGAAAGTGGATGACACCTCCAGAGTACTTAAAAAGGATATTTCGATTTTATTGGGATAGGAATTTCAAAATACATATTCATGCAAATGGAGATAAAGGTATTCAAGAAGTGCTAAATATGGTGGATGATTCGAATCAACTCTATCCAAGGGCAGAGCATGAAACGACTCTTCATCATATGGGTTATTTTACGGATAGTATTGCAGAGAGAATACGAAAGTTAGGAGTAGAGGCGTCAATTAATCCCTTTTATCTATGGGCGCTCTCTGAGAAATATACTGAGACTGGATTAGGTGCTGCACGCGCACAAAATTTAGTCCCGGCCGCCTCGCTTGCACGTCGAAACATAAATACCTCCTTTCATTCAGATTTTGCAATGGCACCACTATCTCCTCTAACACTGTCCTCCACTGCAATAACTAGAAAGGCTTACAACTCGACAAAAGCCTCACAACACCAAAGAATGAGTAGGTATGATGCCCTCAAAGCAATAACTATTTCAGCTGCCCGAACATTGAATTTACACGAGGAAATGGGATCTATTGAAATTGGTAAAGTCGCGAATTTTGTAATCCTTGATCAAAATCCTATGACTGTGGATCCAAAAGATCTTCCTAAACTTCGCATTCATGGCACAATGTTCGAAGGTATTTATTACTCTAATAGGTAAGTCCAAATCCGAATTCGTATGATGGTTCATTAGTATCGTCAGGCAAATCTTCTTTCTGCATTCTTACCTCGTCCATAGAACTTGGAATCTCAAAAGGTAATTTCGCCACTGGAACAGAATCTCCAAACAAGACTCTGAAAATTGCTTCATCTGAGACACCAAATGAACCGATCAGCACATCTGAAAATTTATCTATTTGGGATAAAATTGCTGGTCTATTCAAATTAACAATTATAATTAAAGCAGCTCGCTCACTATAATTTGACACTTTTGATATAACTTTTGGACTAAAATTTAGGTCTGAACTTGGTATTACTGTCGATAATAGTTTATCAATTATTTTATTTGAACCAGGATCCTGAGTTCCATTAGCAACGACAGGGAGATTTAAAATTATAAAATCAGCATTATCTGGCTTTGTAACAACTTCTCCATAATTAATTCCTATCTCGTTACTCAAACCATCCAGAAAAATTTTTGATCTCCTTCCAATTGGCAAAACTGATTTTCCTTTGTCGCCATTTTTCAACAAAACAAGAGATTTTTGCTGTGCTTTCAATCCGATTACCCTATGTTTCTCGTTACTTACAATGGAATTGATCTGTGATTCATCAACAAAGGGTTGCTCAAATAACCCCAGATCAAATTTATTTTGCAAAAGTCTCCTAACAGAAATATCTATTCTTTCCTCTGAAATCTCACCTTCATTAACGAGATCTATAATTTTCTTAACATCACTTTCCCCACCAAACTGGTCAACACCAGCAAGTAAACTTTTTTTAAACCTATCCTCTTCAGATAAGTGTTCAACGCCCCATGGTCTTCCTGAAATAATTCCCCAGTCTGAGCAAACCACACCATCAAAATTAAGTTGATCACGCAAAATATCGGTTATTATTTGTCGATTAAATCCCATAGCCACGTCCTCAGACGTCTGACCTTTGGGTATTGCATAATATGGCATGATTGCGCGCAGCCCCTCATTTATCACTTTTTTAAATGGGAATAGATGATATTCAAAATTCCCTCCTGGATAGACTTGATTTTTACCACTCGGCAAGTGAGCATCCAGACCAAACTCTTGGGGACCACCACCCGGAAAATGTTTCACCATAGTAATAACACTATTTGAAGATATTTTGGTTCCCTGAAAGCCTCTCATATATGCCGCAGTCATTTCTGATGAAATTTTTGAATCTGATCCAAAAGTTCCGAAGTTTCTTGCCCATCTTGGATCAGTTGCTAAATCTGCCATCGGATGAAGAGCCGTGTGAATACCGACGGATCGATATTCTGTAGCCGCAATCTGACCGAATTTTTCTACTAAGCTAGTATCCCGAGTTGCTGCAAGACCGAGTTGAGATGGCCACTTAGAAAATCCGTCAATATCAAAAGCTGCAACACCTCCACCTTTAACTTCATGAAGAGGATCTGAACTTATTGAAAGTGGAATTCCAAGTCTCGATCGAGAGGCAATACGTTGAAGATAATTTAATTTTTTTCCAAGTTCCAGCGGCGTTGGTGATCCATAAAAGTTGAAATGAGTAATGTGCTTTTTAAGAATTTGTGTCTCATCTAATGACTCCAAACCCATCGTCATCTGAAAAAGTTTAAGTTCAAGATTTGGCTTAATGCTCAAGGCGGGATGCATCATTTGACCAACTTTTTCAGAAATGGTCATCTGAGCTAGTAGATCCTCCACACGCATTGATGTTGAATTCCTTGAATCTTCGTAAACGTCCAAGCGCCCATTCCTATTTAAATCTCTATAAAAATAGTTTTCATATTCCAAAATAACTGGATCTTCGAATTTTAAGAAAAAAAGACTTAAGCGCTCTATCGGACGAAATAACAAGAACGTAATAAGGACTAAAAGCGTTATAAATATTGTTTTAGCAAAAATGCTTTTTGGCAAACTGAACAAACTAACTAATCTCCAAAAAAAATGTTATCTTGGTTTTCATTGGAGCATTATATTGAATCATAACTATGAGATGTAAAAACAGGCTGGAAATTTAAAAATGAAAATAAAACACCTGGTACTTTTTTCGCTAATACTTCTTATCAGTGGTTGTGTGATACAAGAAAACTCCATATTAAAGTGGGAAGAAGTTAAATCCTATGACGTCGTTATAGAGCGCGATTATCTCGGTGTTCCTCATATCATCGGAAAAACCGATGAAGATGCCGCTTTCGGATTTGCGTACGCTCAAGCAGAGGATAATTGGAAGCTTATACATGACAGCATTCCTTTTTATCGCGGAACCAGCGCTTCAATTAACGGGATTGAAGGCGCTACAACAGATTATCTTATTCACTGGCTTGAAATCTGGGAAACGATTGAAAGTTTATATGAATCAGAGCTAAGTGATGAAACAAAATCTTACTTAGATGCGTTTGTTGATGGATTAAATTTTTATGCCATGAAACATCCAGAAGTGACAAATGAAGATCTATTCCCAATTACGCCTCAAGATATTGTTGCAGGTTATATGGTGAGGCACCTACTTTTTTATGGTTTTGAAAGTTATGTTAGTGAACTATTTGAAGAAAAGCGGGCGAGACCAATCAGCGAAAGTCCACCTCATAAAGAGTTGAGTGAGAATTTAGAAACTAGTGGTGTAATTATTGATAATCTTCCAGTAGGATCGAATGCAATTGCTGTAAATGCTCCCTTTACATCAGACGATGCAACCAGACTTGCGATCAATTCTCATCAACCAACCACAGGACCTGTAGCTTGGTATGAAGCGCATATTCAATCTGAAGAAGGCTTAAACATTATGGGCGGACTCTTCCCAAGTAGCCCAACAATCGGAGTTGGTTTTAATGAAAATTTAGCTTGGGGTGCAACAGTTAATAAACCAGACTTAGTAGATATCTTTGCGTTAACTACAAATGCAAAAGAACCAGATAAATATCTATTAGATGGAAGGTGGCACTCATTCCGAGAAAAAACAATCAAATTAAAAGTTAAGTTATTTGGTTTTTTACCATGGCAAGTAAAAAGAAAGGCATTGTATACAGAGCATGGTCCCGCCATTGAAACACCTCATGGCATTTACGCGATCAGATACGCGGGCATGGGAGAAGTAAAACAGATTGAACAGTGGCTCGCAATGAACAAAGCAACAAATTTTGAGGAATGGTTAGCAGCATTAGCGCAACATACCTTTGCAAGCTTCAACTTTGTTTATTCAGATAAAGATGGGAATATTGCCTTCATACACAACTCAATGACTCCAGTCAGAATCCCTGGTTATAACTGGCACAATTACTTACCTGGTGATAAAAGCTCTCTTATTTGGGATAGCTATATAAGCTTTGAAAAGCTACCCATGGTAATCAATCCTTCCTCTGGATACTTAATAAGCGCAAATCAATCCCCCTTCTTTGTGACCTCTGATAAAGATAATCCAGATAGAAAAAACTACTCTAATGAAGACGGATTTCCTACGAGAATGACAAACAGAGCCGTCCGAGGTCTTGAGCTCCTATCAGAGCTCGACAAAATTGATGAACAAACATTTAGTGATATAAAGCATGATAAAAAATATAGCAAAAATTCTCGGGCTTATAAGTATCTCGAAAAAGCAATGCTTGCGGATTTAGGAGATTTGAACACACAGAAACATGAAATTTATGCGAACGCCCAAACTATTCTAAAAAAATGGGACTTGTCGACTGAAAAAAATAACCGCGGCGCGGCGCTCGGCACTTGTATCATTGGAGCCGAATGGTTAGCTGAGCAACAGGGCGAGAATCCTCCTGACCCATCTGGAGAATTGAGGAGATGTACTGATCTTCTTTTGGATAAGATTGGTCGGATAGATCCTAAATGGGGTGAGGTAAATCGACATATTAGAGGAGAAATTAATGTTGCCCTCGGGGGTGGGCCGGACACTTTAAGGGCAATTTATGGACTAGGACTTGAAGAAAAAGGTTACCTCACCAATATAGCGGGCGATGGACTCTATTATTTAGTCTCATGGGATAAAGACAAAAAACAAAACGTTTTGGGCATACATCAATTTGGCTCTGCTACATTAGACGAGAACTCGCCTCACTATGCAGATCAAGCATTAGATTTTGCTAATGAAATACTTCACGACCCTCTATTTGATGCAAATAAACGCCAACAGAAATTGGATCGCAGATATCGGCCTGGTCAATAATTATTGTTGGATTTGGAATTCAGGTGCTAAAGCCGCTCCATAAATTAATAATTTATCACGATCACAAATAGGCTCTGAAACACAACTTGCACTTTCCACCTGCTCAATTAGCTCCGAGCGTGTCCCTGCGTTAGAGGTTCTTTTTAACTTGCCGCTGTTGAGATAAAAATCAACAAAGTCTACTAACGCCTCTGCTTTCTCTTGAGTATCTCCTATTGTGTTATCCCATAGCTCGACTAAATTAGAGGTATTAATTCGAACTCGTGCTTCTTCACTTGAGAATGGATTTCGTCGGAAATTGACAAATCCATTATGAAGAAGCTGATCATATTGATTAAACATTGAATAAATCTGACTTTCTGTTATCAAAGTTAACTCCGGAGCCACGAGACCTTCACTCGCTAACTTGCCAGATGGAGAGTAGTCTGGTGAAAAGAAATTAAAAACTGATGGCGCTGCTTGAGCCTCTTGTCCAATGTTTTGTCCTACCGCTCCGATCTTTATAAAAGTTGCATCTGGAGCAAAATGATCGGCGTTCGCATAGTCAGTTTCTATGAGACCCATATCAGCATCCCCTTCACCGAGTGCTATTTTTGAGCTCGCATTAAAGAGTCTGAATACTGCTGTTAATTGAAGGATTGGTTCTTTAAATTTCCCAAAGGTATTAGAAGAGACCACTGATGGAGATCGTGCCTCAGGATCTAGCAAAATAGCTTTGATAACTTGTATTAAATCACCATCTTGGCCAAAAGCTTCACTTACCTTTTCGATATAAGCATTACTTGGATTTGAAGTCACAAATCTTTGAATTAAGCGACGTGCTATGAAAGGTGCCGTTGTATTATGTTCAACTAAAGCTTCAATGACTGTATTGAGCTCAGCCATGGCTTGATCAACACTGATATCTGCGCTTTCAGGAATCACTACTTGATCACCATTATCCACAAATAAAAATTTTTCATCGAAATCATGATAATTTGGAAAGAATTTCATTGGCTGAGTCCAGCAGTAATGAAGAGAACCGGTAGGACCACAATAAGAGCGATTAAAATTAGTGTTTTCGTACACGGAGTTTCCAGTACCATCGGCAGCATAACTCAAGCCAAGTCCAGTAAAGACTCTTGCTAAATTGCGAATAGTTTCGTTATCGTAAGTTGGAAGAGGCAGATTGTCATCACCGAGTACTACCGAGCCATCTTTATTTCTGTGCACCAAACCGAAAGTAAAGAGTTGCATCACTTCTCGAGCGTAATTCTCATCTGGGAAAGTACCTGCCTCTTCATCTGCTTTTTTATTTATCAGATGACTTAAATATACACCCATCATAGGATGTAAAGTGACATCTTTAAGCAAGGCTTTGTAAGAACCGAACGCTTCATTAGCAAGAGTATCCCAGTATGAACCCAAGCCTTGTGGCCTATTCCGAATCATGGAGTTCTCGGTGCTGATTACTAAGATTTCACTCAGAGCAAAAGTCATCCTCTGTCTAAGTTGATCATTGGCATAAACAGCAATGGGCCAAAAGCTCTCTCTTTTTAACGAATTCTGGCTGTACTCAGAAAAAACAGAGTACATATGGTTATCGAGGTCCTGCATACTTGTTCTCGGAGTTGATATCTGTTGATCTATCCATAACTCATAGACTTGCATGCGGTTAGTACCATCCTGATCTATCAAATTGCGTAACTGCTCATAATCTCTTGGCGTCGCACCAAAAGTGGCCTGATTCAGAAAACGAACTATGTCATAGTCTACATCAGCTGCGGTAAGCTCCTCTTGAACGGGAGGCTCTGCAAATGCGTCAAACGATAGATGAGCATAAATTTCTCCACCAGGATTGTCTGCAGAGTGAACATTTACGTAGAATTCGCCATTAAATAAAGCATCTAACATTTGTTGCTTAGTTGTAAAAATGCCTCCAGGCTCCATGTCCCACTCATACTGACTTAACGAACCACTCGACTCTAGATCCTCATCTTTAATATCATGTATTACAGTTCCCGATGGCCACAAATGGACATGTTGATCTATGCGTTGACTTCCTAAATTGTCATAAGTGTATGTGAGCACACCCTTCGAGTTATCACCTTGCAACAAAAAACTAAGCAAGCCAGACGCGCCTGTCTGCACGCCATCTTGCGGCCTGAATGTACCTAAAAATAATCTGCTATTTCCATACTCGTTCGAGGCATCATTTATCAAAATGCTACCACTGACTTGATCAGATAAAGTGTAACCAGTCCCCTCGATAATATTTATAACTAGTGTCTCTGGAACCTCTCTAATATCGTCAGCAATAGGTCGAACAGTGATCTGTTTAGAATTTTCACCTTGCGCGAAATTAATTGACTCATTAAGAGCGACGTCATTCTCATCCATCAATTGATAATCACTCGATGACGCAGAGCCCTCCTCAGGAATGGGGTTACCATCAAAAGAAAAGAACACCTCGATAGCCTCCATGTCACCGGTTCTGCTTACTAAAATCTCAGCTCTTGCACCAGACTTTTCATATGCCATTCCCTGATCAATTACTAAGGTCATTTCTGACGAGGCTACAGGCTCGGGAGGAGGCAAAGTTGGTTCGGGTTCAGGTGCACCGCCACCCCCACCACCACACGAAACGATCAGAGTTAAGAGAAAGAGACTAAATAGCTTAGAATAATGCATATTCGGCTAACTCAACTTAATAAAATTAAGATTAGTTTGCTCATCAAAAGGACTATCAAAATTTTGAAGTGACGGAAATATAATATTCAAGTCACTTTGAGTCACGCCCATCCAATTAGCCACAATTGCAGAACATTGTGATGAGGAGTTTGTTGGAATAAATCGCCCACGACCGACATCCAAACTTCTACCTAATTCAAGATCAGGATGAGTTCCAAAAAACTTACCACCATCGATCATTTCTCCGAAAGCAAAGGCATGGCCACTCCATGCATGATCGCTACCACTTGTGCTTGGATCATTTCCATTAGGGGTAAGTGTTCTCGCGAATTCAGAACCAACATATGTTAAAACCTTATCATAATCATTTTGTTCAACAAGACAGTCACGAAATCCTTTTAATGCTGCATTTAACTCTCTCATTTGATTCCCATGATTGGGTAGCATATTCGCATGCTGATCAAAACCATTCATCTCAACAAAATAAATTGGCCGTTTATTAGATTCTTGAGATCGACCTTTTATCATTTTAGCCACAGTCTTTAATCTATTTCCTATTACACTACCCGATTCAACACCTGCATTTGTAAAAATATCATCAAAATTAACCCCAGAATTTTCAGCGGTTGAAAACGCTGACTCAATTATCTCTTGGGCAACTGTCGCTGAATTAAAAACATCTGTATATTTCTGTGCCATCAAATGAGCAGAGTCGTCTATTGTCGCCATGTAATTTGTGACCATTTGACTCCGAGCACCCTCAAAACGCTTTAATGGAACAATTCCCTCATTGCCCAGTGTGTATGGATTAATCTCTCCTTCTAGAGTAACTTGAAACGGATTCAAGCCAGCCAACGATATCAGCGGTGATATCAACGGATTGGTATTATATGACGTCAATAACTCGGCCAACCTCCCACCCCATCCATAAGAATATCGACTAGTGGGTTCGCTTTGGAACTGTCGTTGCTGGTCAGAGTGTGAGAATAATTTTGGCGGCAAACTAACTGATTGAGTGGTGTTACCCATGTATTGGTCTCGAGTGACTGGTGCGACTAAATTACCGATATTACACATCACCGCCAATTCACCACTGTTAAACATATCAGCTAAATGTGTGCACTCAGGGTGTATACCAAAACTACTGGACTCCAAGTCTCCATATACATTTACAGGGGTTTGTATGTTCAATTCCAATAGGGACGCCTGACTCAAACCCAAAACTCCTCTGTTTGCCTCATAATTCGTTCTCAACGGACTGGAGCCGAGTGGAGCAAAAGTATTGTAAGAGTCATTACCACCGTTCAGAAAAACGAATACAAGAGCTTTATATCCCTCTGTACTCGCCATTGATTGGCTAGCTCTCATTAATCCTGCTACACCCAATGAGCTAGATACAATGGCCGATGCAACCGCAAAGCGAGAGGTTCCCCTTAAAAAGGAGCGTCTAGATAACAAATGTGTTCCGCAATCTTTTATCATTTAGTTATTTTAGCCTTTTGCTCAAAGAATTGTATATTAAATAAACGTGAGACCAATGCATAGGTAGACAAAATCTAATTCTTAGTCCTATTGTTCTTATCAACAATTAAACTTGATACCATAACCGTCAATAAAAGAATCTTTGTTCCGTTAAGATGGGGTAAAAACCAAGATGTCCATTCAATGGTATCCAGGACATATGCGAAAAGCGACTCGAGAGATGACAAAAATTTTGTCTTCGGTAGATGTCATTCTGGAGGTTTTAGATGCTCGGGCACCAATAAGCACTTCGAATCCAGTAATTCAAGAAATTACTCAAGGTAAGCCAATCATCACGCTTTTAAATAAAAGTGATTTAAGCGATCCAAGTTACAACGATCAGTGGATTGATTATTTAAAACAAGATAAACAAAAACAAACTTTGTTAATAAACGCAATGACAAACGAGTCATGTAAAAAAATAATTGATTTGATTTCAGCTTTAACCAGAAAAAAAACGGGTAAGAATACACTCGTAATGGTACTGGGCATACCGAATGTAGGCAAATCAAGCATCATAAACATGTTAGCAGGCAGGAAAATAACAAAAACAGGAAACGAGCCAGCTATCACTAAAGGTCAACAGAAAATAAACCTTCGGAATAGCATTATGCTTTTAGACACCCCGGGGGTATTATGGCCAAAAATAGAAGATCCTGAACATGGCCTAAAACTCGCTGCTATTGGTTCAATTCGAAATACCGCGGTGGCATACGATCAAATCGCTCCATATATTATCAAAAGTCTTCTTCAAAAATATCCTGATACCATAAAAAACAGGTATAAGATAAATGTCTCGAGTTCAGATGAATATGAAGTTTTGGAAATCCTGGCTAAAAAGCGCGGTTGTATATCAAGAGGAGGTGTTCCCGATTTCAATAAAATATCCGAGATCATCGTTGATGAATTTCGGCGAAGTTTAATTGGAAGAATAAGTCTCGATATACCAAAATGACCTTAAAATCGTTGGCTTTAGTGGGATATTTGTTAATAAAAAAGTATATATTCCTAACCATACTTTTTGTGGATTTAGATGAAATAATCGACAGATTTTCATAGATTTCATTTCAAAATCAGTGTTTTTATACTTCTAAATAGAAAATATAAACTGTAAATTGCCGGCTTTTAAGGTACTCCAAATGTCCGCCTTTAGACTCGCAATTTCAATTTGGCCATTATTTTTTGGCTTAGCTCTCATCGGAATTTCAATAGGAATGCAAGGCAGTCTTTTAGGTATCAGAGCTGAGTTAGAAGGCTTCAATGATTTCCTAATTGGATTTTTAATGTCCGCATATTTTGGTGGCTTTTTACTTGGTTCATTATTGGCGCCCAAACATATTAAACGAGTTGGACATATCAGAATATTCGGCGCGCTCTCTGCAATTGCATCAATTACAATATTGGCGCATGCAATATTTGTAAATCCATGGGTATGGATATTAATGAGATTTTTATCTGGTTTTGCTTTCTCAACTATTTATGTGGTTGCAGAAAGCTGGTTGAATAGCGCAACAAACCAATCTTATCGCGGACAAGTACTATCAATTTATGCAACCACTCTTCTGTCTGGGATTTGCATTGGACAATTTTTGTTGACTTTTGGTGATCCCTATAAATTAGATCTATTCATTTCAATATCACTAATAATAAGCATTGCAGCAATTCCAATTCTACTATCTGGCGTTAAAAGTCCATTCTTGGAAGAGAGCAGTCGAATAACTATTTGGATTCTTTGGAAGAAAACAAAAGTCGGCGTCATAGCTATCGCGCTATCACAATGGGTTAGTGGCATAATTTTTGGCATGGGAGCAGTTTATGCAATTAAAAATGGCTACGATCAGAATCAAGTTGCTTACTTTATGGGAGCTATAATGATGGGAGGAATGATAATTCAATGGCCACTTGGGAAACTGTCTGACAAATTTGATAGAAGATGGATTATCGGCTTATCGAGCATACTGGCAAGTATTTTTGCATTTCTTATCTTTTCTATGACTACAGTTAATCACGTGTACTATTTAACCACATTTCTTTTTGGTGGTTTTGCACTTTCGTTGTACTCAATAATTGTGGCATTCACGAATGATCATCTAAAACCTGATGAGATAACATCTGCAAGTGGAACAATTATTTTAATTGGTGGAATCGCATCCATGATCGGTCCTATTTCGGCTGTATTTTGGTTTAATATTTTTGGTCCAGAAAGCTTATTTTTGTTGTTCTCATGCAGTCTTATAGGAATCGGTTTAATCAGCATCGTCAGAGTGCTTACAATTCCTGCACTTCCGAAACGATACAAGGTTGAAAGCATCATCCAGGTTGCTCCTAATCCTGTTGGAACAATACTAAATCAAGATAATGAATCAAGTAAAAACTGAAAACTCGAAAACACCGAACATCCGAAATTATCGTAAACAAATGTATAGATTTAATTTAACACTATGCAATTAGATTATTTTGATAGCTCATCAAATGCTCTCTCTTCAGGTTTTCCCGAAAAGATGATGCTATTTGATTGTGAAACAACTGGTGGAAATCCCAAGTATCACAGAATTATCGAAATAGGTTTAATAATCATTGAAAAAGGCTGCGTGATTGAGAGATGGCAAAGTTTCGTTAACCCACATGTGGAGGTGCCGGAATTAATCACCCGAATTACTGGCATTAATACAAAAATGGTTGAGGATGCTCCATCATTTATGGAAATCGCTCATACACTTGAAAAATTCACATCTGACCGGATATTTATTGCTCATAACGCAAAATTTGATTTTGGCTTTTTAAAAAATGAATTCGACCGAGTGGGGATCAAATTTAATCCAAAAATTCTCTGCTCAGTGAAGCTTAGTCGAGGTTTATATCCAAACATTAAAGGCCATGGACTTAGTGCAATCATAAAACGATTCGATCTTCCAATAATGAATCGTCATAGGGCTCTTGATGATGCCGAGATGATCTTAGAATTTTTTATGCGTATTTCTGGTATCTTTGACGAAGGTACGATCAAAACGGCGTGTGACTCACAATATAAACGTCCATCAATACCGCCTAACTTAGCACACTCTGAAGTTGAAAAACTTCCCAAAAAACCCGGGGTTTACTACTTTTATGACAAAAATGGTGTCCTTTTATATGTAGGTAAGAGCATAAATATTTTTCACAGGGTGATGTCACACTTTTATTCGGATCACAAAAATTCCAAAGACTTTAAACTTAACTTGAAAATTTCACATATTAACTTTACGGAAACACCCTCAGATTTTAGTGCTCAACTTCTCGAAAGCAGAGAGATAAAAAATCTTAACCCGATTTACAATCATCGCCTAAAGAAATCAAAATATCTGTATCAAATAAAAACAAAGACAAACTCGTTTGGGTATAAAGAATTAGATATTGATAAAATCATAACGAAAAATGAGGTTCAAGCAGATCGATATGGTCTCTTCAGATCTTTCACGCACGCAAAAAAACAAATCTTAAAATTATCTGATGAACATAATTTGTGTTTCCAGCTCTCCTGTCTTGAAAAAAATAACAACAAACCCTGTTTCAGGACTCAGTTAAACAAGTGCGGAGGCGCCTGTAGTCAAAAAGAAAATAAAGATGATTACAATGCTCGAGTAGATCTTGCGATGGTCAAATATCAAATGCATGTCTGGCCTTATCCAGGACCTATTTTAATTGAAGAGAGAAATTCTGATCACAAATCATTAAAAACGTACCATCTTGTCAATAATTGGATATATATAGGCGAGATAAAAGATGAAGATGACTTCTTCAACTATGGTTTATCCGGATATTTTAGTCCAGTCTTAACAATACCCTCTGAGAGAATAAAGACACTAAATCAATTTGAGTTTGACCTTGACACCTACCATATCTTAGTGAGATTTCTTCTCAATAAAGTTAAAAACGATAATCTTACCGTATTCTCAATTTCTAAAATCATAGACAACCAAAAAGGATTATAATATCTAACTTTTAGATCCTTGGGTACACTCAAAATGACTATGAAATCACATACTCCTGTATTAGCAAGCATCTTAGTTACTGCAACACTACTGATTGGATGTTCGCAAAAGGATAAAGAAGAAATCTCCCTTACAGATATAGATTCCAGCATCTCGACAGCGCTTGATGGATGGAACTATAAAATTGAACCTAGCGACTTAGCCCAAATTTGTCACGACGTGATGAATTCGTCTAAAAATATGCTCAAAAAAATTGAAGATGATATAAGCAAACCAACGTTGTCTTCTGTTTTTACTCCATACGATGAGATGGGTAAAAATCTGCAAAAAATCCAACATGTTTGGTATATGAAATCAGTTCATCCAGATGCTGAATTAAGAGATGTAGCGACGGAGTGTGCACAAGAATACTCAAGTTTTGCAACTGAGGTTAATTTATCACGAAAACTTTATGACCGAATTGCTTTGATAGATCAGACTAATTTGACTAATTCAGAAAAGCTTATGTTGGACAGGAGGTTAAAGGATTTCAAAAAAAGTGGTGTGGATAAATCTGTAGAAATACGAGAAAGAGTAAAAAAATTAAATTTAGAAATTACAGAAATAGGGAATAGTTTTGATCAAGCAATCCGCGAAGATACGAGGTTTGTTGAAACAACAATAGAGAAGCTGGCTGGACTCCCAGGCGACTATATCGCTGCAAAAAAAGCGGATGAAAACGGTATCATAAGAGTAAGCACAGACTACCCTGATTATTTCCCGGTAATGCAATATGCGCATGATGATAATCTAAGAAAGGAGCTTTACATTGCCTCCAAATCCATCGGATCACCTAGCAATTCTCAAAACCTTTTAAAGCTTATTAAAAAAAGACACGAATTAGCTAACTTACTAGGTTATGAAAATTATGCAGCACTAGCAATGGATGGTTTGATGATAAAATCACCTGACAGAGCAAAAGTATTTTTAAATGATCTTGGTCAAGCCGTAAAAAAAGCTGCCAAAAAGGACTTATCAATACTACTAAAAAAACAAAAAGAAATTGATCCTAATTCAGAAGAGGTGCAGGCTTGGCAGAGTAGTTACCTTTCTAACTTAATTAGAGAGGAATCATATTCGCTCGATGCAAAAGAGGTGCGAACATATTTTCACTTTGATAAGGTTCAAAATGGCATATTTAAGTTAACTGAAAACTTATTTGACGTAGAAATAGTGCCTTGGAAAACAGAAACTTGGCATGATGATGTCACCGCTTGGGAGGTTAGGGAAAATGGCCTGGCACTAGGTCGATTTTACCTTGATATGCATCCAAGGCCAGATAAGTACAAACATGCCGCTCATTGGACGCTAAGATCTGGACTCGCAAACTCAGAACAAATCCCATTATCCGGGCTCGCAACAAACTTTCCAAAAGATTATATGGAGCATAATCAAGTTGAAACTTATCTTCATGAATTTGGGCACCTTTTGCATAATATGTTTTCAGGGACGCAACCATGGCTTGATCTCACTGGGATGTCAATGGAGCGTGATTTTGTAGAGGCTCCATCTCAGATGCTAGAGGAGTGGATTTGGGATCAACAAACATTACAAAATTTTGCAACCAATGACGATGGTGAAGCAATCCCTCAAACACTAATTGATAAAATGAATAGTGCGCGAAACTTTACCAAGGCAATGGGAACAGCGCAGCAACTTTTCTACTCTAATATCTCGCTTTTTTACTACTCAACAAACCCAGATGAAATCGATCTTTTAACTGTGCTGCGTGACCTTCAAGAAAAATATTCACCTTATCCGTATGCCGATGGAACATATTTTTATAATAATTTTGGGCATCTTAATGGTTACTCATCGAATTACTATATTTATCAATGGTCTCTTGCAATCGCTACAGATTTATTTAGTAGGTTCAAAGATGAGGGTCTTAACAATGCTGAAGTCTCAAAAGAATATAGAACAAAAATATTAGGTTCTGCAGGTTCAAAACCTGCGGATGAATTCATTGAAGATTTTCTGGGGAGACCTTTCTCAACAGATGCGTATATAGAGCTTCTTACAAATCTATAAAACAAACTTGCTATAAAAATTATAAATACTGGCAGAATTTCTCGCTTGGATGAGATTCAGTTTTATAATTATCTCCAAGATAAAAAACAGTTCGCTCTGGGACTTCGAAGCTTTGCCAGTGCTCCAATGTGTCGTCATTGGGGTCACCAAACTTAGCAAAATTAGTCCAATATTTTTGCAAATCTCTTGTCAAATCACGGTCTTTTTTGACAGTGAGCAACCAATCATCATGTTTATCAAAAACATATGGAAGCTCAGCTCCATGATATGCACCCATGCTCGCTGCAACAGCATTGACACGCTTTCTAGTAAAGTAATAGAACCAAACCGTACTACCCGATGTCTTCGCAGTTTTTGCTAGCAAGAGGGAGGGACATGCAAAAATCTTTGCACTCATCAGGCTATCAATTGTTTCAAGATCACTTTTTTCTTTATCAATCAGGAATTTCAAGGACGATAATGATTCTTTCTCTACCTGAGTTTCAAGCCAAGTATCCAATAATTGATTTTCGTCAACATACATTAGCCACTCATTTTCATTTGATCCGATAATTAAATTCTTACCGCCAAGCTGCATAATGAAATCATTTAAACTTGTATCCCTAAATAAGCTCTGATCATCAATCACAGGTGTAAAACGATGGTTGCTGAAAACAACCTCGGCAGCTTTTAGTATCTCATTTGAGTCTAATTCTCGTAATTTATCTATTGGATTTTCACTCACTTCATCAATTAAGTATTCTTCGAACTTAATTCCTAAAGGATCATGTTCAGATTTATGTGGTATTTCTGAAAATGAAAAACCTCCACTTTGGAATATTATTTTTGAAAATAATTGTGAAGAATGTGGAGAAGCCACCATAAATCCAGCCGCACTTGCACCTACTGACTCCCCCATAATTGTGATATTTTTTTTGTCAATACCCAAGTTATCCGCATTTTTATGAATCCAGTTTAGTGCATGAATTTGATCTAATAGACCAAAATTTGCACTTTTAAGTTGTGGATGTGAAAAATAGCCAAAGACGCCAAGTCTATATGCAATTGATATTAAGATCACACCATGCTTGGCGAAGTTATCTCCAACATAGTTTGGCTCAAACGACCAGCCACCTTTGTTACTGCCACCATGAATGTAAACGATGGTTGGTAGTTTTTCACTTTCATTAAGACCAGCAGGCCTCCATATATTCAAATACAAACAATCTTCACTTGTTTTTGGATTTTTAATTACATCTGGTTCACTTCCAAAATTTTGAGCTACAGTTCGATACCAATTGTAGATATGAGGTCCCTGCATGCAAGATGCTCCATATGATTGAACCTTTCTTACTTTATCCGAGTGATTGGGCATTATTGGTGGCGACCACCGTAATTCATTTACCGGGGGCTCAGCAAAAGGAACACCCAAAAACGATTCAGTATCAGTTAATTCATCGTACAGCCCGATAATACTTAATCCGGAACTTAATTTTATCTCGGGGTTATAATCCGAATGAGTTTGTATAGAGAAGAATAATCCAAGCAATATTAGTAAACTGAATTTGGATAAAACTTTCAAAAATACATAAATTAATTTTCTACAATAAATCATCGGTATTTCACACAAATTTTATAAATTCATTAAGTGAGGAGTATGCAGAAATAAACTCTGATTCTATTCACTCAACATTGATATATATTGGTTCTGAAATAATTGGAGGAGTATGTGGTATGTGAACGTGATTACCCAAAAGCATCTGCAACTTGTGTTGACCTTTGGGGAGTGAGATAACTGTGCTTGTTTGACCCTTTCCAAAGTGAATAAAATTATCATTTGCAGGTATTGGCATAGATAAATCTGGCAAATTTTCTACGTTAATTAGCAAATGATGATGTCCCGAATTGGGTATTAACTCACCAGCCGGTTTTACTAAAACATTCTTCGCCCCAAAAATAATCTCAATGGTATCACTGTCTTTTAAAAAAAACTTTTCACCGTCTAGTGGCTTAATAAAAAAAACTTGAGCATCCTTTGCTGCAACATTATTCATTGCAAAATTATCATGATCATCCGAATGAGTGACCATCGAAAAAATCGAACTCAAAACCAAAAGATGAGGCAACAACAATACTTTATTCATTCTGACTTCCTTTAATAATCATCAATATTTAGTACGATAAAGCCTAATCATTTAGTTTTTTCTGATCAACCGTGACTTTGTGAAAGTTTGGCATTTCTCTCTTCCGCATTCCGCCAATCCCTCGGCAATATTTTAGACACTAACACGAAACTTACTATTGACGGGATCAGCACCAAATAAGTAAACGTCATCGCCAAACGCGTGGCATGTAATTCAGAGGCATCAGTTTTGAAGAAGTCTATTAGCCAGCCTGCAAAGGTTGGGCCTCCTCCTAAAGCAATCATGTTTAGAATAAAAAAGAAAAGCGCAGTAGACATTGCCCGCTGATTTATTGGAGCCAATGTTTGCGCTATTGCAAAGCAAGGACCAAAATATATCCCTGAAAAGAATAATAAAGCAGTTACGAGTATCAAATGTAAGTTAACTGATGGAACCCAAAAACATAAAACGCCCAAAGGGAACGTTAAAATAACTGCGATTGCTGGGAGCCAACCATAAGCCTTAATGTTTTTTGCTCCCCATCTATCAGCGATTCGTGCACCAATAAAAGTTCCCCCAGCATAGGTTGTGCCATTCATAATACCGAGAATTATAAGCAAAAGCTTAAAATCATATGTTGGATCAAGTAGGAGTAAATACTTAGTTTGGAAGGCTGCAAATGCGTATGCAACAAAGGATCCAAATGCAATTCCAAAACACATGCCCCACCAAGACGGTATGCTCAGAAGTGTTTTTAATGACTCTAAAAATGGTGGCTGCTTTACCTTTGCGACTTGCTCCATTTCCATGCTTCCCCTTTGTGGTTCCCGAATTACTAGTCGAACAACCAGTGCTAGTGCAATACCGGCTAACCCAAGAATCACAAATATCCTTCTCCAGTCAACGGCATCACTAGACGATCCAATTAGTGATGCAGTTACTAAATAAGCGGCCATTACTCCAAAAGGAATCCCCATAGAATATACGCCGAGTGCACTCGCCCTTTCCTCCTTTGAATATAGATCTGAAATTATAGAATGGGAGGGAGGACTTCCTCCGGCCTCACCTATACCAACACCCATTCGAGCTAAGCTTATCTGCAAATAATTACCCGCTAATCCAAAAAGTGCAGTAAATCCACTCCATGTTGCCAATGCGATTGAAACAATGTTTACCCGATTAAATCTATCCGCCAGCCATGCAATTGGGATGGCGACAAACGTATAAAATAAAGCAAAGTAAAATCCTGTTAGCAAGCCTAGTTGAGTATTCGTTAAATTTAAATCTTGTTGGATAAATGGCGCCAAGATACCCACAATCTGACGATCAATGAAGTTAAAGCTGTAAACTACCGTCAATAAAATCAATACCATTGTGCGATAGCTATTATTTTTATTATTTTGTTTCATAATGGTAGGCCCCTTTTAGTTATCTTTCTATACCATGCGACCTCAACACAAACGAATATTCCTGAGCATAATCTTTTAAGCGCCCAAAACGTCCACTATTGGCAAAATGCCCTGAGCCCATATTCATCCGCATAAGTAAAAGATTATCATCTGTCTTCAGATGTCGCATTTTCGCAGTCCACTTTGCTGGCTCCCAATAAGTTACTCTGGGATCATTTAAACCTCCAGTTACAAGCATGGGAGGATAATCCTCAGATTTTATATTGTCATAAGGGGAGTATCCTTTTATGAGATCAAATGCTTCGGGACTCTTAATTGGATTACCCCACTCTTCCCATTCAGGCGGTGTCAAAGGAAGACTTTCATCCAACATCGTATTCAAAACATCAACAAATGGCACGCCAAGAATTACTGATCTCCACAGCTCAGGTGATTGAATAACTGCTGCACCCATGAGTTCACCCCCAGCACTTCTTCCAGAAATAGAGATATTATTTTTACTTGAATATCCAAGTTTTATTAGCGCCATACCGACATCAACAAAATCATTAAATGTATTCTCTCTCTTCTCAAGTTTTCCGTCTAAATACCACTGATAACCCAACATTGAGCCTCCTCTTATATGAGCAATTGCATATGCAAATCCCCTATCGAGTAAGCTTAATCTCAAAGTTGAAAAAGTTGGTGAAATTGTCGAGCCATATGCACCATAACCATAAAGCATCATTGGAGAATTTCCATCTTTAACGAAATCTGATTTATAGACTAGGGAGACAGGTATATCTTTACCATCTCTCGCTTTAATCATAATTCTTTCAGTCTTGTAGCGAGTCTTTTCGTAACCAGATGGAATGACTTGGACTTTTTTCGTAATTAAATTTTTATCTTGTACTTGATAATCAAACGTCGTTCTTGGCGTAATCATCGATTGAAAACTTAAACGTACAAATGATTGTTGATACTCAGGATTGTATCCTAAAGCAACACTGGCCGGACTCTCAGGAAATTCTACCGATTCAAAAGATTCAGAATAATTCCCAACTAAAATCTTATCTAATCCATTATCACGACATTTGAGGACTATAAAGTCCTTAAATGTTTGAAGTCCAAGAAAGTAGAGAGAATCGCTGCCATCAAGAATTGTTTCCCATTTCTCATAGTCGGGATCTATATCTGACACGGATGCGAACCGAAAATTTTTGTGTGAATCATTAGCAAGAATATAGAATCTGTCATCAGAGTGATCGATTGTGCTATCAAATCCCTGCTCTCTGCTTACAACTTTTAGTAACTTAGAGGACAAATTAGATCTTGGAACTAAATAAATCTCAGTGACTTCACTTCGAGAGCTTGAAATAACTAGGTATTCCTCATCACTTGTAAGATAAAAATTTATAAAAAATCCATCATCTTCCTCTGAGTAAATAGTCTTATCTTCCGACTGAGAATCACCGATCTTGTGAACCTTCACTTCCTTGGCATGCCATCTATCTTTTTCTAACAATGAATAAATTATTTCGTCACTATTTGCGCCAAAAAGAATATCGCCTTGTACATCAGTTAATACATCCTCTTTGTATTGCATCGAATCCAAGTCAAAAACTTTCAGAACATACCGTTCGTCTCCAGACGTGTCTTGAGTATATGCGAGCAAAGTATTATCAGGACTTATTTTCCAATCACCGATCACAAAATAATCGTAATCTGCTGCGAGTTTTGCTTCATCGAGAATGATCTGAATCTCTTGAGAACCAATCTTCCTTCTAACATATGTTGGATAATCACTATCTTTTTTATAATACCACCAATACTCATAACCATTTTTTATGTAAGGTAATGATTTTTCCTCCTCTTCTACTCTTCCTTTAAACTCCTCAAATAAAGTATCAACAAGCTCACTATTAGAATCTATAAAATGTTCAAAATAGCGATTCTCAGCGTTCAAATAATCCAGCACCTCAGTATCATCAATTACAGGATAACTTTGATCTTTTAACCAAAAATAATGATCTTCCAAGTCCCTTCCATGATAAGTGAGCTGATTTAGCTCACGTTTTGCTTTCGGAGCTGGTATCGATAATTCAGAAATTCGATTATAGGCTTTATCATCCATTTCAGTCTCCACGTCCTGTTGATTACATGAATTCAAAATTAACAGAGCAAAGAAACATATTAATAAGTAAATTTTACTTTGAAATATTTTTCTCATCTTAATCCTGTATAGCCTCCCCAGCACCCTGTCTTCTTGGGTCTGATTTGCCAAATAAGAAATTGTTGGGGCCTTTCTGAATACTCTGAGTTGATCCCATTATTCGTGTTCTTGATGAAATTTCGTGTCCCATATTTCTTAGCAGCGTTTTTGTATCCTCGGATACACCAGACTCTAGATACAAGCGATCTGGAAACCATTGATGATGGATTCTAGGAACAGACGATGCTTCAGCAACACCCATATTAAACTCCATAACGTTTAATAATATCTGCAGAACGATAGTAATAATTGTAGATCCGCCAGGACTTCCAGTTGTAAGAATAGGTGATCCCTCTGGATCAAATACAATCGTTGGCGTCATCGACGAGAGAGGTCTTTTGCCTGGCTCAATTTCATTAGCTGTCCCACCCAAAAGCCCAAATCCATTGGGTGCTCCTGGCTTCGAGGAGAAGTCATCCATCTCATTATTTAATAAAAATCCTCCTCCTGAAACTGAAATTCCACTGCCATACGAAAAATTTAAGGTAGTTGTGTTACTCACAACGTTTCCAAAGGAATCCCACACTGAGAAGTGAGTTGTCTCCTCTGATTCTCTGTATTGTCGCTTTCGAGACAAACTTTCAACATCAATCCCCAACCCTGGAAAGACACTGCTAGATTTTGTTGATTTGGATAAACTAATTTTTGACGCCAGTTTTTTTGCATATGATTTGTCAATAATCCTATCTATAGGGACATCATAATAATCAGGATCACCCAAGTAGGCACTTCGATCTGCGTACGCCCTTTTCATCACCTCAACGAGCACATGAATATACGCCGCACTATTGTGTCCCAACTGTTCCAATTCAAAATTCTCTAACATGTTAAGCATCTGAATTAGATGCACGCCCCCCGATGAGGGCGGTGGCATCGAACAAATACGTTGAGTTTTGTACTCGCCGCATACTGGTTTGCGCTCCACTACCTTGTAGTTTATAAGGTCATCATGAGTTATTAAGCCACCCGAATCCTCCATTTCTTTCACTATCAAGTCAGCCGTTAAGCCACGATAAAATCCACTTCTTCCAGCTGATTTAATTCGTTTTAGTGTTTCAGCAAGATCTCGCTGCTTTAGCCTGTCTCCAGGCTCATAATTGTCGCCATTTTTTTTGTAAAAATATTCACGAGATCCGTCATCTTTCATTAACCTTGCTCTCCGAGTTGCAAGCGATGATGATAGATCTATTGAAACCTCAATCCCATTTGTTGCAAGATCTATCGCTGGTTGAATAATCTCAGCTAAACTCAATTTTCCAAATCTTTCATGAGCATGCAGTAAACCTGCAACCGTCCCAGGAATGCCACTCGAGTAAATGCTGTAACGAGCTTTTTTATTATCCACCTCTCCTGAGGTATCCAAAAACATGTCAGTTGTAGCAGCACTTGGCGCCATCTCACGATAATCTATAGTGATTGTTTCCCCAGACTCGACAAGATGGATGACCATAAATCCACCACCACCAAGATTTCCTGCTCTAGGCAGAGTTACAGCTAAGCTAAATCCAGTTGCAACTGCTGCATCTATTGCATTCCCACCTTTTTTTAAGATGGCTGCACCCACCTCACTTGCTATCCTTTCTTGAGAGACCACCATACCAAGTGAGCTGAAAACTGGATGAAATCTTGAATCTGGATCAATTATAGGTACATCACTTGATTTCACGGGCGATGAAAAGCAGATTACACAGAAAATGATGAAACTTGATTTTTTAAATTTTTTACCCAACAACATATTCATCATAACGTCTATCCTGAAAACTCAAATAACAGTTTGTTTGTGAAGTTTATTAATTACAAGTCACCATTGTCGTTGCGGCTCCCTCCCAATCAGGATCTGATTCTCCAATGATAACATTTGATTTTTTCATAACCGCGTTAACACGACCAAATGATGCTCGGGAATATTTTGATTCAACATCAAAACCATTATCTATCCAGTACTTTAAACTGTTCTCGCCCCAACCATTATCAGACATTTCTGCCTCAAATGCTTTTAAATTAATCACTCTTTCGTTCTCATCGTTTATGCTCATTTTAGGATGGATTCTGGGTGCCGAGATTGCTTTATTTAAATTCATCTTTTGATCAATCACCCTCGAGAGAACTTGTGTAATAGCGGATGGAATTCTGATTCCACCCGCAGCTCCAATAACCATTTCTATGTCTCCATCTTTTGTAACAATAACTGGTGCAATTGATGTCCTGGGTCTTTGCCCTGGCTTTTGTTTTCCAGTTCTTAAATAACTCCCCATTGTCGAGGCATAAGGAAATCCTAACTCTTTTGTCAGTACTTTTGCGCCAAATATTGGACCTAATGTTTGGGTTAATGACACAGCAAGTCCATTACAATCAAACACTGAGAGATGTGATGTATGAGAGTTCGAATTTAGAATCCAATCCGTTTTATGAGAAATTTCTTCATTACCAATTCTAGTATAGGCATTATTTGTAGTTGGCAATCGAACCTTAGCTAATTTTTTCTCAGTCCAATCAGCCTCTAATACTGCCGCAGGATTTTTTTCGTAGTAATCTTCATTCATAGATTTGATGCTTAATGCTAGGGATTGACTCACTAGAGTCGCCCAACGATCCTCATCAAAATCTGCGTAGTCAAACTTTTTTAAAATAGATAAAGATTTGGCGATTAACATACCACCAGCAGGTGCTGCCAACGAATGTATTACTCTATCTCTATACTTAAAACTAAAATAATTACCCGGTACGATTTCGTAGTTATTAACATCCTCGAGCTCAATAAATCCAGAATTATTTTGGCTATCACGAGCAATAGACTTGGCAATATCACCTTGATAGAAACTTTTATGGGGATCATTGGATATCAAACGTAATGTGTTCGCCAGAGCTTTTTGAATTGTCAGATGGTTCTCAGGATGAATATCTCCTGATTCATCGGTAAATATTTCACGCATGCCTAAGTTCCGATATATCCTTTCACCGACGCTTTGTTGACGAGCCCTCTCTCCAGGTAGAAAACGAACACCGTTCTCAGCATAGTCAATCGCATGAGAGGTAAGTTGTTCAAATGGAACTGAGCCAAATTCCGAATGCATTTTAGCCAAAAGAGCAACCAAGCCAGGAACGGCGACGGTTGAGTACCCACTTGTCGGTAAAGCATCCGTATACACAAAACTTTGAGGAATTTCTGTCATCCCATTGTAACCAACAAATTTCTTTCCTTTCTCACTTACAAGAGCTTGAGCACGCCCCCCAAGGCCGCTCATAGTCGGTTCTACGACAGACAAAACAAGGGACGCCGCGATAATCGCATCGATACTGTTTCCCCCACCTTGAAGTATTGCCTCACCGGCTTCAGTAGCGAGAGGATGAGAAGTTGAAACAGCCCCAAAAGACTCATGATTCCCGGCCAATAATTCTGTTGGCGCCAACACAATAGTGAATAGTTTTATTGAGAAAACGATTTTAAAGGTGAAAGCTTTATACATTGTTTTTGTATTACTCTGAAAAAAAAGGAGCCTTACGGCTCCCTTTTTCAAAAGAAGAGCGAATTACATGTTCACTTTCAAGCTAACATAGTAATTTCGTCCATAGTCTTGGTGAGCATCTGCAAAGAATCCGTAGAATCTATCTGCGATTGGCGCACGCTCATCCTCAAGATTTTTAACTGCAAATCTCAGTCGAGCGTCTGATCCACCTAGATCAAATCTATAATCAATGGACGCATCCATTGTTGTCATCGATGGTATGACATACTCGGTACCATCAGCCAAAGTCAGACTGCTTTGTATGAATGAGCCTTTCTTTAATCCAGATAATGACGCTCCCCAAGGACCTTTTCTCCAAGATAACCTCATGGAATGCTTCTCATCATAATTTCCATCGATACCTAGTAAGTTACCAAATCCACCTAAATTAACATAAAGCGGCACAAGTCCCGACTGCTGAGCATCATTAATTACACCAAATTGACCAGTTGGTATTTGATCAAACTTATCGGTATATGATGCATTGTATCTGAACCGGAAACTTCCAAGATCATTATCGAAATCATAGAGTACACCAAGATCTTGACCTTCAATTGTCCTCTTAGCCATGTTTATGTACTCATCCAGTACTCTTGTTGTCTCGCCCACTGGACAGATTCCTGCAGCTGCAAACAATTCAAGGTCGTCTGGATCCACCTCATCTCTGACTGTCGCCGGATTTCCAACAAAGGATGCGCAGTCATCAGTTCCATGCTCAAGCAAAAGAACTAAATCCTGAACGGTATGGTTAGATCTGCCAAAAAGACCAATCGTTTTGTCTTTTTCTATTCTCCAGAAATCATAAGTCAGGGTAAGGCCATCTAAAATTTCAGCCATCGGGGAGGATCCGTCCATAAACATTACAGGATCAATAACAAGTCCCACAGACGAGTTTGTAGACTCTTCCGGAACCAATTTATCCGCACCCGTTGCATAACGCTGAATAGACCAATCGTAATCCCGAACATCTTTATCACTACCACCAATGTATTGATAAACGGCATCTACTCTTGTTCCCGCTCTAGCAACTTCCAACTGATTCACTTGTACTAAGTTAGGCGCCCTAAACGCCGTTTGCGTCGATCCTCTGAGAAGAAGTCCTTCTGCAACATTATATCCAACGGCCAGCTTACCAACTGTAGCAGTTCCAGCATCAGAGATATCCTCATGACGAACTGCTAATTGCGCTTGTATTTTATCAGTCACCGGAATTTGGAATTCTGTAAATACAGATATTGTGTTTTTGCTTCCAGAAGCGTCAGTGGTTGGACTTGAGCCGAGCACATCACCGACAAATGGGAATGTTCCACCATTGTCAGCAACAAATGCTATCGTTCCATCAAGACGCGGATCGCGGTCATCTGCATAGGACTCCTTCCTGTATTCAAAACCCACTAACATTGCAACCGGACCCGCCGGCAATGAGAAGAATTCTTCATCTATAGCCTTGAAATCCCAGAGACTTAATTCACTCTCATCGTTTCTATAGACGTCCACAAGAGCTCTTTCGATATTATTAGAGTCTATCGAGAAAATGTTAAACGCAGCTGGTGTGGAGTCATACAAAGCCTCCTGAAGAAGTGTATTTGAAATTCTATTCAAGGTTACATCATTTGATGTTGCCTTAGAGTGTAATACTGCGGTCTCCCAATCCCACTTTCCTTGGGTTCCTCTAAAACCTGCTAAGAATCTGGTTGTTTTCTTCTCATTTACAACGGTACGTCCATATTTTGGATTTCTCATACCATCAACGGTTATTTTAAGACCAGCAAGAGGAAATGCTCCGTCGACCTCAAGTTGATTGGTATAATAATAATCAGGACCTATAGAGAGTCGAGCAGAGGAAAATATACCTCCCGGCTCTTTTTCTCGTCTGGACTTCGCATTGTAGTACCCAAGCTCGGAGAAGAATTCCATTCCATCACCTAAATCATGAGTGAACGTAGCAAAAACATTTTGACGCTCAGTTGTACCTCTGAAATCTCGATATAGTCCAGGATTTAAATAATAATAAGATGAAGCTGAAGTATCAGGTACAAGACAAGTACCGTATCCTGTATCCACAGCACTAGCACTAGAACACTTAGGATCATCGATAGGAAGTATTTGAGCTTCGCCTCTTGAATCAGTGAAACTACTTGTTCCCGATTGATCAATTTGAGCATACTGATACGAGTACATATTACGGAATGCCGTGTTGGTTTTCCAAGGAGAGTCATCAGGTAAAAGTTGTCTATGATCTCCTATACTCCACCTCTCATCTTCCGTGGCTTTTATCCGATCTCTATCATAATAATCAACAAGAACTGTTAAGTGTGAAGCGTCATCATTAAACTTCATACCAAACTTACTAGTAAACGTTAAATCCTCTGCCTCAAAATGATCGTAACCTTTTAAACGTGTGCTAAAACTAAATCCCTCATAATCTGAATCGATTACATTATTTACCACACCGGCTAAAGCATCAGCACCATAAATTGCTGACGCACCATCCTTCAAAATTTCGACTCGATCAAGTCCAGTTGTCGGTATTAGGTTAGAGTTTACGGTGAGAGTTGGGACATAATCGCCACCAATAAGCTCAGTTTGATAACCCGCAGAATTAACTAGCCGTCTTCCGTTCAAAAGCACTAGCGTGTTTCCAACTCCCATATTCCGCAAATTGTAGGCACCAATGTCACCACGAGCGGCATTCACTCCACCTGACATTGCCTCTTGTTCAGTGAAATAGTTCAACCCTTGCTCAGCCATATTCTCGAGTAGTTCAACTCCAGAATCCAAGCCCAGAATGTCAATATCCTCTGAAGAGATAACAGATACTGGTAGCGCTGTACTTATTGAGGCACCTTTTATTTGCGAGCCAAGAACTACAACCTCCTCTAGCTCCGCATCGCCCTGGGACATTGCAACAGGACTGACTAATGAAAATCCCATGATTAACGCTAGGATCTTTTTATTAAAATTTTGCATTATTTCCCCCTTTGTAATACTTATAAATATAACCTTAAAATAATAAATCTTTTTTTCCTTCAAAACGAGTTTTATTTCCTAAAATATACTCTAAAAAATAATTGGAACTAGCCATTGAGAGACAATCATTAATAGTCCAAGTCCTATGACATTTAGATATAGTCCGGCTCGGATCATTTGGGGAATTGTTATAAAACCAGAGGAAAAAACTACTGCATTTGGCGGTGTTGCAACGGGAAGCATGAATGCGCAGCTCGCAGCCAGTGTGATTGGAACGGATAAAACAAGTGGTGAAAGTCCAAGCTCTAGAGC
>CABZOI010000012.1 GCA_902527245.1 uncultured SAR92 cluster bacterium
AGAAACGCTAATGATGGAATCTCGATGGTTCAAACAGCCGAAGGTGCGATTGAGGAAATTGTCTCCATGCTTCAAAGAATGCGCGAACTGGCTGTTCAAGCAGCGTCTGGGACGATGGGCTCAACCGATAAGTCCGCTGCCGATACTGAGTTTGATCAGTTAAAGGCAGAAATACAGCGTATTGCACAAAATACCGAGTTTAATGGCACAAAGATTTTAGATGGTTCGCTCAATGCATCAGCCTCTACTGCCTTCCAAGTAGGCGCCAACGCCTCACAGACTATTAGCGTTGACTTTGCTGACTTTAATACCGATGGTGGTTCTACTCAGGCTTCCCAAGCATTAAATACGAAAGGTACCTTGGTTGGTTTGACTCAATCTACTTTTGGTGGAGGTACTGAAAATACTGACTTGAATGGATTAGATGTCGATTCCAATGCTGGAGCAGCTATAACGGCTATTGATTTTGCTTTGGATAAGACTAATTCACACTTAGCAACTCTAGGGTCAGTTATAAACCGTCTTGAATATGCAGCTGATAACTTAAGTAATGTGTCTCAGAACACTTCGGCTTCACGAAGCCGAGTACTCGACGCAGACTATGCTTCAGAGACAACTGAACTTGCTAGAACGCAAATCATCCAGCAAGCGGCGACTGCAATGCTCTCACAAGCAAACCAACAGGCACAAACAGTATTAGCTTTGCTTAAGTAATTATGTAAAAGTTTGTTGCGATGTCCTGTCGCTACAAAGGCCCAATGTCTTCGGATATTGGGCTTTTTTTTAATTTAATTCTGGATGAAAAAATAAAATCATAAATTTTTAAATTTTAATTAAAGTTTTCTTAAGTTCTGCCGATATTGTCGATAACGGGAAGTTTCTAGTGTGAAACTTCCCTTTTATGCATTTAAAAAAATGGTAATTTAAGGGAGAAAATTAAATAATGATAAGCATAAATACGAATATTGCAGCAAACTTTATTGCAAATTCTTTAGCGCAAAATCAACAAATGATGAGTAAGACTCTTGAGAGATTGTCCTCTGGATCGAGAATAAATTCAGCGTCAGATGATCCTGCAGGACTAGCGATCTCATCAAAACTAACATCACAAATCTTGGGACTAGATCAAGCAGCAAAAAATGCAAATGACGCAATATCGATGGTTCAAACTGCGGATGGCGCAATGAACGAGGTGACAAATATGCTCCAACGTATGCGAGAGCTAACAGTACAGGCAGCAACAGGAACCAATACCTCTGCAGAGCTAACAATTTTAAATACTGAGTTTGAATCACTTGAAGCTGAAATTCATTCAATATCAACAAACACCCAATGGAATGGAACGAACATACTGGATGGGTCTCTCGGTCAGGTCAATTTTCACGTAGGCGCCAATGCGAATCAAACCGTCAGTATTACTTTTGCAGACTTAAATACTGACTTTGGAACGACTGAGGCATCTCAAGCAGGATCAAGCTCTACGGCATCAGGCGCACTTGATATTTTTACCAACTTAGCAAGAGCTACGGCCGATGACGATAGTAACTCTGGAAATGATACCGACGAAGTTATTGATCTTGCGGCACAAGTGATTACCGGCAATTCTCAATCTACGACACTTGGTTACATAGATACCGCTATAACACGTGTCAATAGTCACCGAGCCACATTGGGCGCAATGGTAAATCGTTTAGAGTTCGCAGTTGATAACCTAAATAATATTTCCACCAATACCTCTATTTCAAGGAGCAGAATTATGGATACTAATTATGCAGAGGAGACATCCAAGCTTGCTAGAACACAAATCATCCAACAAGCAGCAATAGCTGTGCTAGCACAAGCAAATCAGCATCAAAAAATGGTATTAAGTTTATTAGAATAAGTAGCTATGAAAAATTAATTGTGATCATAGGCCTTGGATAAAGACTCCAATTGGCCCGTCAGATATTCTTTAGTGGCATCCATACTAGCCATTAAAGACTCCATTGCAGTGAACTGAGCAAGATAACGCTCATAAACCGCTTCCATTCGCTTTTCGAGTTCAACGAGCTCTTCTTTATGATCTGCTAAATCTTCTGTTGCGCCCTCTGATCGAGTTGTGACAATTCCATCACTATCTGTAAAGTTACCAAGCGTTGTTGCAATATCCTGTGCCAATCCTTTATTAGTCGTTGTAAACAAACTTTCATTACTGGT
This sequence comes from uncultured SAR92 cluster bacterium, assembly GCA_902527245.1. Classification (GTDB taxonomy): domain Bacteria; phylum Pseudomonadota; class Gammaproteobacteria; order Pseudomonadales; family Porticoccaceae; genus AAA300-D14. The sequence continues at coordinate 2,197 of CABZOI010000012.1, forward strand.
ATCAGCTGTGAGCATCGTCACAATGTCATCATAACTAGCTAGCACAGCGGCATCATACGTAGTCTCGGTAAATGTCATAGCTCCTGACTTGTCAACACTTATGCCCAAATCACGCATCGCTGTTATACTGCCTGACTTGGTTGAAGAATCTGCAAAAATAGCTGTTCTAATTTGATCCGTTAAAAATCTCACCATTGAGGTGTCATCAGACAAAGATCCACCTAATTCATCCTCTGAGCTCGTTGATGTGACAGTGTCAAACAAAGTATTTAGTCCATTATATGTATCAACCATGGACTGAAGATTTGTTTTTAATGTTGATTTATCATTGGTAATATTCAATCGTACATCAGACGATGTCGTGGCAACCAAATTAATCGTTGCACCGTCAATTACATCAGAAATTTCATTACTACTCCGAGTGATTGACAGTCCCTCAAATTCAATAACAGAATCTTGCGCAGTTTGAAGTGAATTAGCAACATCATGAAAACCCAGGTCTGGTGTCGATGTAACGTTGAATACACCATCACTCCCTGTAGAACCAGCAAGCACTATTCGATACGTGTTCGTGCCTGTGCCAGTGTCAACTAACGTCGCAGTGACACCGGTATTAGCGGCATTGATTGCGCTGACTATACCTGCAGGTGTGTCAGTCGCCACATTAATCGTAGTGGTAGTAGGCGCATTAACTGCAGTAACTCCTGTAGTTGTGGCGCTTACAGTATGGGTGCTTGTTCCTGTTAAAGTAGGCGCTGTTGTGATCGCACCCGTTGTTTTGTATGTAAACTTAAATCCATTGCCTGCGTCATTCGCTGAAATTGTAAATGCGAGATTTTCATAACCCGTTGCGCTCTGCATTGCGGTTACTTGATCAGCAATACTATTATAAGTTGCACTTGCCACAGTAATTGAATTTGTGCCATCACTTGCAGTCAAAGCAGTAGTCTCGGAAGCAGTCGCTGTCACATTGTAAACTGCAGCGACTCCAGTTACAGGTGTCGCGACACTCACACCTACTGTGGGATTGGTGATTGTATGCGTACTTCCAGATCCAGTAAATGTTGGTGTAGAAGCGACTGATCCTGCCGTCTTATATGTGAATTCAATAGCATCCCCTGCTGTATTTTTGGCGACAGTAAATAATAAATTCCCGTAGTTAGTAGCTCCTTGAATCGCCGCAACTTGCTGATCGATATTAGAATAAGTCGCACTCGCTACCGAAACGGTCGTTGTCCCATCGCCCACAACTAGCGTTGTGGTTTCTGAGGGTGTAACGGTCGCACTGTAAACTGCGGCGACCGCAGATTTTGTTGTTCCTACCGCCATCGATAGGTTAAATGCAGATCCACTATTCAAAGATTGCGTACTCGATGTGTATTGATCTGACATAATTCGTTGGTTTTGCGCAAGCTGATTAACTTTAAAATCATAGGCACCTGCAGTTGCACTTCCTTGGACATTAGATAAAGTTATCTTGGTAGCATCTGACGTTGTGCCGGTGCTTGTTGCAATTTCATTTGCGTCATTTAATTTTTCAAAAGCAGTCTTTAATGCATCTACTTGAAACTTTACTAGGGCATATGCCGATATCGATGCTTCCGTTGCATCAATATCACCCTGAATTTTCTCTTGCTTTGGTTCTTTTTCAGCATTCGTTAAATCTTCTGATAACTTCACAATATCAATACCCGAACCCACATCTAATGTGGTAAGTACTGTGGATGCTACATTATTAACCTCAGTCATCTAAAGACCTTTCATCTTATATAGTTAAAAAGACTCAACTGTGAAATTTTTGCAAAACTCGCCTGTGCCGCTTCGAGTGAGAGTAGCTCCGCAGACAACTTAGTTACTGCAGTGGCATAGTCCAAATCTTGTGCGTTGGACAGTAGATCTTGATAACGCAAATTTGTATCCTCTAAAATCTCCCGCTGATTATTAACAGTGGAAATTCTTGATCCTAAATCTGCAATTGATGCTCCCATTCCTTCGGTGATTGAGGAAATCTCCTCCAAACCAAGATTGAGCGCATCCTCATCATCTGTTGCGAGGGCCTGTGCAAAATCATCAATAACTTTAAAAAAACTAATGTTTTGCGTATCCCCGTCTACTACCCGATCAACGGACGCAAAAACCTCATCACCTGCCCGATTTAAAACCAATCGTCTCTGATCTGATATATCGACAGAAGTCTGAGTTTTATCACCCTGATAAATAATGTCACCGTCTGCGTTTACGTCAAATGCCTTAGCCTGAACGTTTGATCCTGCAAATACATAGTTACCGTTCGCATCTTGTGTATTTGCTAAACTTAAAAGTTCCTCCCTCAAACTCGTAATTTCATTTGCCAAAATTTCTTTATCATCAACACTCAATGTGTCCGTGTTACTTTGAACTGCTAATTGTCTTATGCGTTGAAGGATACGCTCGGAGCTCATGAGTGCAGACTCTTCTGATGCGAGTCGATTTTCAGCCGTGTCCAAGCTTCTTTCATAAACTGATTGACGATCAATAGCAGTTTGTAATCTTTGAATAACTGCTGATTTTTCCGAGTCATCACTTGGTTTAACAATTTGTTTGCCAGATGCCAGCTTGGCTTGCATCTCAGCTATCTTTGACTGCTGTCGATTCATTTGATTGACAGAGTTATCAAAAAGTTGGCTTGTTGAAATCTTCATCTAAACCTACCCCGTTATCGAATACTTATGAGAGAATCAAACATCTTATTTGATGCTTGAATCACTTGAGCTGATGCTTGGAAGGCTTGCTGGAAACGAATTAAATCAGCAGCCTCTTGATCTAAACTAACGCCTGAGACTTTGTCTTTTTCTGCAACTGCCTGATCATGAACAACTTGAAGCGCCTCTTGTGAAATCTTTGCTAGTGCAGATGCATTGCCTATATCACTTACTAAATCGAGGTATCCATCACCCAACGATCGATCGCCTTCCAGTACCTGTTTGTTTTGCAATCTAGACATAGCCAAAATGCTTTTGTTGTCGCCAACAGCATTAGTGTTCTGAGTAACGGAAAAACTATCGCCATCTACTGGCGTTCCAGAAACCTTGAAAGTAATACCGCCAAAGGTAAAACTACCCGAGGCGTCTGACGTAACCGCTGCACCATTAATGGTATAACCCGCCGCATCTGAGTAATTTAGAGTAAAATCTGGGATGGCCGAACCAGGGACAATATCCGAATAATCCAATTTAGCATTTCCAGCATTCTCTGTATTTACTGTCACTCTTGCGAGACCTGCTGCAGCGATTTTTGACGCCTCGGTAATTAATAAACTAAATCCGGAAGCTCCTAAAGTGTCGACATTAGGATCAAATAAGTTAGTACCTCTCGCGCCCGTTGCGTCAATTCCATTAGTTTGTATTGCGTTGATCTCTGTCGCAGTAGAGACAGCCAACGCATCTAAATTTTCTATTGCTGGGCTTAAGATCTGACTTCTGAAATTTAATATTCCACCAAGTTCACCCCCTGTTACCGATGACGTTGCTCCGACCGTTCCGTTAAAATCAGCGAGTATCTCTACTCCACCTTGTGTATCAGTATCAAAATTTGCGCTAAGCGTTGCGACATTTAATGCATCAACAAATAGCGTTCCACCTGCGTTATCTAACCTTATTGAAACGGTTCCTGACTCACTTTCTGTTACATGAATTTTTGCGATCTTTGACATTTCTCTCATTATCCTGTCCCTTTGATCTAAGAGAGAGGGTGGTTGCACATCTACTGTAGCTCGTTTTTTTAACTGTTCGTTCACACTGAATAATTGTTTGCCCAACTCATTGAATGACGTTAGTTGAAGTGAGAGAGCATCATCCGTTTCTTGTTGAATCCCACTCAGTTGACTCGCTAATTCTCGAAACCGTACTGCAAGACCGTCAGCATCGCGAATAAAAACATTTCTTAATGTTGTTGAGGCAGGATCTGAACTCAGATTACTCGCAGATGAAAAAAACTTACTAAACGCATCCGCAAGTCCTGAATTTTGCGCACCTAAAACATCTACAATGCGGTCCGCATACTGAATCATAGGATCTTGTGCACTTAACTCGCTTCCACTATCTCTCAGATTGCTTTCCGTGAATTCATTAAATGCTCGAGTAACACTCACTAGTCTTGCTCCCGATCCAATGTAACTCGATCCTTTTGCTGTAGGCGTATTTTCAATACTATTTGCTACTTGACGGGTATAACCGTCCGTATTCAAGTTCGCAATGTTGTTACCAACCGTTGCTAATGCAGACTTATAGAGTTGAGCAGCATTTGCTCCAATAGAAAGGATATCTGCCATTTATATCATCTCCTCTATATCACCGTCTTTTTTAAGAGGAAAACTTGTCGATTTTTCTCCATCAAATTTACTTGTCTTTGAAGTTTGAGTTGACTGATTATTAACATGCCTCACTAGCCAATCACTGATGCCAAAAGCATCATTGTTAGCCATGACCTGTGATAATTCGTTGTGATACATTTCCTCAAATGTATCAACCGCTGAAGATCCCATTAAGTCACTCTTTATCGACTCATTAGCCTGACGAATTGACTTCATCATCATCTGTACAAACATTGCTTCAAATTGACGACCAACTTCTTTAGCTGCGTTTGTTTGATCATCTTTTGCTTTTGCTCTCAGGTTACTAAGTCCAGCAAAATCAAGATAACTTTTGATTGCATTTACATCAGACATCAGATCACCACTAACTCAGCTCTTAAACTGCCCGAAGATTTCAGTGCCTCAAGAATTGCAATCAATGACGAAGGTGATGCACCCACCTGATTAACTGCATCTACAATTTCTCGAAGATCCACACCTGGTTGAAATAAAACCATTGGATTAGCAGCCTCAGCCACTTCAATCTCAGCATTCTGAATTTCAACAGTTTCACCTTCAGAAAAAGGTTCTGGTTGACTTACTTCGTTCGTTGCAGAAATACTTACTGTGATTGCTCCGTGAGTTACTGCAACCGCGCTTACTTTTACATTTCTATTGATAACCGCAGTGCCCGTCCTCGAATTAATGACGACCCTCGCTGGTGGTTCACCTGGCGAGACATCTAAATTTTCTACCATGCTCAAAAATGATACTCGTTGTGAGGATTCAGTAGGCGCTTGGACCGCTATTGAGACTCCATCAAGAGCCTTTGCTGTCCCATCTCCGAACGCGACATTAATCGCTTCGGTGATTGCTGTAGAAGTTGAAAAATCTGCCTCTCTAATATTCAAAACGATATGCTCAGACGTATCAAAAGGTGTAGCAACCATTCTTTCCACGGTCGCGCCATTAGGGATTCTCCCAGATGTTGGCACTCCAATTTGAACACTACTGCCCGCCTGATCAACACTCACACCTGTAAGCGTTAATGGTCCCTGTGCTACTGCATAGGTTTCACCGTCTATTCCTCGAAGTTGCGTCATTATTAGTTGACCTCCTCGAAGTGACTTTGCAACACCAATCGCCGAAACACTTACATCAATTTTTTGTCCAGGCTTTGCAAACGGAGGGATCTCTGCTGTTACCATTACCGCTGCAACATTCTCGACTTTTACCTCTTTTTTAGCATTTTGAGTTGCAAGCGAGACCAATTGATCTCCGAGATCAAAGTCTGTGATCGGTCCATCAACACTGACACCCATGCCTGATAAAAGCGTTTTCAACGCCTGTGCCGTCATTGGAAGATCTTTACCGTCTCCCGTTTGCTGCAGACCCGTTACAAGGCCAAAACCAAGTACCTGGTTTGATCTTACACCAGCCACATCTATTAAATCTTTTATCCTATCTGCAGTAGCAGAACTGCTTAAAATTAATGCTGTGAAGAAGATACTTAAGAAGTTTTTAAACATATTTTGCTCTCGTTTATTTAATTAAAAAGGCCATAATTTGTATAACAAGCCGGTACCCCAAGATGCTCTCGATGCTGATGCGAGTTCGCCTGTGCCTCTATAAGAGATTTGCGCGCTAGCTATTCTTTGAGATAAAACGGTATTATCAGGTTGAATGTCAGAAGGTCGAATAATTCCTTTTAAACGGATGTATTCACTACCCTCGGTAAGTGCGAGTTGCTTTTCACCAATAATTACTAAATTACCATTTGATAATACTTCAACAACCATCGCAGAAATTGAGCCTGTGAGGCTAGCAGCCTGACCCGCGGTCCCAGTTCCATCGCTTGAAAGTGCTGCACCTGTTGTCTTTACATTTGTGAAAAATCCTTCGCCAAAACCTATCTTGTTAACAATAGAGTTTTTTTGATCGTCTCCAATAGCATCATTTGTGGTTGTTCTACTCGTAGCAAGTGCAGATGTTCGTGATGCCTGCGTTGTTTCATTAAGAAGAACCGTCACCAAATCACCAACCTTTATATCTGAACTTTGGTAACTTCTTAAATCACCAAACAAATCTCTTCCATTCGTAAATATTGCTCCTGTGACTATTGTTGGTTTTGCTTCAGGAATTGGTTGAATAGGTGCAAACTCTGGTGTGGGGTTCATGTTTGGATGCACAGAACATCCACCAAATAACATGAAAGGAATCACAGTTAGTAATATACAAAATCTCATGAGTAAACCTATAGGTTGTTATTCAAGAATCTCAACATTCCATCAGCTGCAGAGATTGCTTTCGAATTAATTTCATATGCACGTTGTGTTTCAATCATATTCACCATTTCCTCCACAACATTCACGTTTGATGCTTCTAGTGATCCTTGCATTAACATGCCTGAACCCGCCTCTCCAGGAATTGCAACAATCGCAGCACCAGACGCTTCAGTCGGTAACATTAAATTTCGTCCGATAGGTCTTAACCCTGAATTATTTACAAAAATTGACAAGTTAATCTGTCCCACCTGAGCGGCTCCTCCACCATTTGCTAGTTCAGCGGTCACCGTACCGTCTCTACCGATAGTGACACTGATTGCATTCTGTGGTATCTGGATGGCAGGTATAATTGCCTCTCCGCCAGCTGTGACAAGCTGACCCTGAGCATCAAGCTTCATTGAGCCATCTCTTGTATAAGCTACGGTTCCATCCGCCTGTTGAACGGATAAAAACCCTTCACCTGCTATCGCAATATCAAGTGCATTTTCAGTCGAGATAATATTTCCCTGCCCATGCAGCTTTTCAGTAGCGACTACTCGCGTTCCCGTACCTAACATGAGGCCAGTTGGTGTTTGTGTTTGAGCGTCAGCCTGACCACCGGCTGGAACAACATTTTGATAAAGAAGATCCTCGAAAACTGCCCTATCCTTTTTAAATCCAGTAGTGTTAACGTTAGCCAAATTGTTTGAAATCACTTGCATTCTAGTCTGCTGTGCTGTCAAACCGGTTTTTGCTATAAATAATGATGCATCCATTTCGTATCCTCTTTATTTTTTTAACCAAGTTTCATTAATGTGGTGCCTGTTTCATCAATCGATTTAATCTCACTGATCATCTTAATTTGGGCTTCATAAGAGCGACTAAAATCCATCATTTTGATCATCGCCTCGATTGGATTGACGTTACTGCCTTCTAGAGCTCCACTTTGAAGTGATGCAACATTTGGACCTTGAGGGAAAACAGTATTTTTAAATTGCTCATCCTGCGGAGTAAATAAACCATCGACTCTTCTGACAAGAGGCTGCTCACTAGCATCTAAAAGCAGCAATTTGCCAAGCTCGATAGGCGGAGTTGCAGGTTCACTTGGTAATGAGCCAAAAACAGTTCCATCGGGACTTATTGAGACAAGTTGACCTGGAGGTACATTAATAGGTCCCCCCTCTCCTAAAATGAGATGTCCTGCCGCATTTTCTATAAGTCCCGATGGAGCTATTCGTAAATCTCCACGACGGGTAAAAGCAATATCTCCATTATCAGCCTGGACACCCAAGACTGTTGCGTCATTTAAAGCAACATCCATTGCTCGACCAGTTCGATTTGTTACGCCCGGCATTAAATTAATTATGTCCTGTGACTCGATTGAAACAGAGGATCTGGAATCAAAGCCGGCTCCATCAACATCGACTGTTTTCGATGCTAGTGCATAGCTTTCCTTGAAACCAATCGTTGAAACGTTTGCAAGGTTATTAGTAATCTGTGCTCGAATCTCAGATTGATTGTTTACCGCCGCTAATGATGTAAAAGCTAATCTATCCATGAGTATTTATCTCTAAAATTATCCACGCATATTGATAAGTGTCTGAGTCAACGTGCCAGATGTTTCCATTGCTTTTGCGTTTGACTGAAAATTTCGTTGTGCGGAGATGAGATTTACAAGCTCTTGAGTTAGATCTACATTAGATCGCTCCGTTGCTCCACTAACCAAAGTCCCTAACCCACTTGTACCTGGTTGCTCATGGATCAAAGTCCCCGATGCACCCGATGCTCTGTATGAAGTATCACCGATCTGAGTAAGACCCTGTGGCGCAGAGAAACTAGCAAGATTTATCCGACCCGATAATTGCTGAATACCATTAGAATAAGTTGCCATAACAGTTCCATCGCCCTCGATGTTTATATTTACTAATTTCCCCTCTGGCGAGCCATCAATGGTTTGATCTATAATTTCAAATGGTTTTGTGTGAGTTTGTAGGTCAAATGATATGGTTAAATCTTCAGTACGTCCGTCAACCGGCGACGCTGCAATAACTTGATCTGGGATTGCTGCGATCGCTGCACCATTTGCATCAAAACTTACATTAAAGGTATTTGTCGGTGCCTCGGTCACATCCGTATACATAGCGACTCGATAATCATCCTGAGCTGCCCCCTCTGCTATTTTTTGATAAAAAACAGTGACCGTGTAGGGCTCTCCAGCATCATCAAATAAAGAAAGTGTTTGCGATGAATTGTAAGTCGTTGGATCAGCAGGATCGATTGCTATCGAACCGTCTCCTGGGCCAATTAAAGTAGAGCCATCAAAAATTTTAGTATTTATACTAACTTCCGTTGATGCCACTGCAGCCAGGTTTCTGTCAACAACTAAAGGGATCATTGCTTGGTTAAAATCACTCGTCCCATCAAGATTTAATGGATGCACTTGTAATGTGTAATCAGAGTCATTAACAATTTGATTGTCCTCATTTAACATAAAGGATCCATTGCGCGTGTATAACGCACTTCCATCTGTTGATGCCATCGGGAAGAACCCATCTCCTGTGATCGCTAAATCAAGAACATTTTCTGATAATTGCAAACCACCTTGAGAAAATTGCTGTGCAATTTCTCGAAGGGCAACGCCACTTCCAAATGCCGTTGAAGCTTTTGTAGACACTGTAGACGCAAAAATGTCACTAAATTTGGCCTCTGATCTTTTGAAACTTGTTGTATTTGAGTTTGCAATATTGTTCGAGGCAACTCCCAGCTCAGCTACCGCAGCATTGAGACCTGTTAATGATGTAAAAAAAGACATATCAATTTCCCTTTGTTTAAATTTAATTACTAATTCTTTCTACAGCGGTCAGTGGAATGTAAATTCCCTCACCGATTTCTAAAGCTAATTGTTGAAGCTGAGGATTCCACTTCACACTTCTAACCTCAGCGGTTGTGGTGACTTGTAATGGTATTGTTTTCCCATCCACTTGGGCGGACGCAGTCATTGTGTAAGCACCATAAGGAAGAACTGAACCATCCTTGGATCTTCCGTCCCAGGATAAGGATCTGGCTCCGGCATTCACATTTCTTTTTGTCTCGCTATAAACTAATTCACCAGTTGCTGAGTCATAAATATTGAAAGATAAGGAGTCTGCTTCTCCAGATAAATTTACTGTTCCAACTGAATCCTCGTTATTTCCGCCAATAAAGCTTCCACCCTCAATAACAACTTTCTTTCCAACTAAATTTGCACCCGACACCATTTGCTCTTGTCTCATTCCTGAAACCATATTTTCCAGAGATGCCTGCATCCCCTTTATGCCTTCCACTGAGGAGAATTGTGCCAACTGAGCAACAAATGCCTCATTATCCATCGGGTCTAATGGGCTTTGATTAGTTAATTGAGTTGTCAATAGTTTAAGGAACGCATCTCTACCAAGGTCCTGCTCGGCCAAAGCGCTCGCATTCTGCTGAGTTCTATATTGATTTGATGTCAGAATTGACGAGTTTAAAACTGTATCTACCATTTAAGTTCCTTATACTTTTGTGAGATCTAGTGTTTTCATCATTAACTGTTTTGCAGTATTCATGACTTCAACGTTATTTTGATAACTGCGCGCAGCTGCCAGCATATCTACCATTTCGACTACTTCATTTACATTCGAAAGAAATACCATGCCATTCTCATCCGCATCGGGATGTCCTGGATCATGGATCGAACTATTTGGAGTATTATCTGTGGTGATTTCAGTTATTTTGACACCACCAACAGTAGGTGATCCCAAAGTAGTTTGTTGTTCGGTAAGGATTGCTTCGAAAACTGGTCGCTTTGCTTTATACGCGGTCTCTTGAGTCCCAGCAGTCGTACTCGAATTTGCCATATTAGAGGCACTAGCATTCATACGCACCATCTGAGCATTCATGGCTGATCCTGCAATTCCAAACACATTATTGATTGACATAATTATTATTCTCCTCGGAGTGCTTTTCTGATTCCGCTTATCTCACCTTCCAGAAATCTGAGCGTGGCCTGATACTGTGCAGCAGCCTTACCGTATTTTGCTTGCTCTACACTGAGTTCAACCGTGTTTCCATCGACTGATGAATTGAAGGGCACGGTATAAACCATCTCAGCAGACCCTTTAAAAGCGTTGTTGGAAATATGGTTTTGATGTGTCGCTTTAATTGAAGTTGTCGAACCAGCATTTTTTAGTACATCTGAGAAGTCTAAATCCTGGGCTTTAAAATTTGGTGTGTCTGCATTTGCAATATTGCGAGAAAGAACCTCCATTCGCTGTCCGCGAAGAGATAACATTGTTTGAGCTTGTGCAAAAGTATTATCAAAAATTTTCATCTAAATAATTCAATTAAAGTTCTAAAAGTTTTTGTCGATAAAACTCGTTAATCGACTCGTCTGTGTTCTTTGAAGCAAAACAGATGCCAACTCTCATTTCTCTCTTTAAAAATAAAGAAAACCTTATTGATTTCAATCAGTTATAAAATCGAAAGAATGGTTGATTTTTGGAGAAGCCGCTTTTGTGGCATGGCCTTGCCGGTCGGGTTTGCCACAATGTCGGTATTGCGTCAGATATTTTTGTAAGCCATACTTTTAACATCATGCGAATAAAGTTATCGGTCCTCATCTTCGTCCTATCTCTGTCAATCCTGAATGTAATGGGAGTAGAGGCAGAAGAAAAAGATGCAAGATCAAATTTAATCAGTGACATAAAAAGCTGGGTATCAAGCACTCTTTCAATACAGCAAAATGAAATCAAAGTCTTGGCACTAGACAAAAGACTTAAAATTCCAGTATGTGAAGAAAGTTATACAATAAGTTTTCCTTACCAAAAAACAAATAACACAGTTCTCGCAGAATGCCTTAAGTCAGAGTGGCGGGCCTACGTTGGTATTAAAATTTTTCAGCAAGTTAACGCGTATGCTTATACAAAAAACATGCTCCCAGGTAGTATTTTAACGATGCAACATTTGACAAAAATTGAAGTTAATAAAAATTCTAAAGGCTTGCTTGATGCAGATGATTTAAAAGACACGATGGTACTAAACGTAAAAGTTAGCAAACAACAACTAGCCGAAAAAAGGCATTTATCAAAAGGTGTCAAAGTATTCACTACAATAAGAGATCTAAAAAAAGGAGAGAAGATTGGAGCAAATGACTTTATAGCAGAGATAAAGAGCGAATCTCAAATTTCGAAAAATCAATTACTTGTTGCAGAGGTAATTGCAGATTCAAGGGCTTCAAGGGACTTACAAATCGGCACAACATTATCCCATTCAGATTTAAAATTAAGGAAGAAAGTATTAGTTGCTTCGGAAATCATTCCGCAAGGACAAAAAGTTACACCATTCAACACAAACGTGAGTGATTATTTTGATGTAATTGCAACAGATACGTTGATGTCGACATCTGATGCCGAGCATATGGAGGTAGTGCGAACTATTAAATCGGGATCACCTATACGACTATCAGATGTTCGGCCCTCTCTGATGGTTAAAAAAGGTGATGACGTATATTTAGTAATAGAGAAAGGATCACTATCAATCACTACAAAAATGCTCGCATTAGAAGATGGAAAATTTGGTGCTCAAATAAAACTAAAAAATCCAGAATCACAGGAAATCGTAAGTGGAATCGTTTCAGGGCCTGGGAAAACAAAGGGGATTTAAAAAAATAAAATATTTTCTATAGAATTCTTTTTATCTGTCGATATACTAAGTGAAAACTATAAAGTTTGAACAATAGGTTCAAAAAAGGAGTAGACATGACTGATCCTATCTCACATTTAAGCCGATCTTCTGGTCACTTAAACGTTGACAATGATAAGGCAAAACCAAAAAAAGTAGAGCCTGAAAGCCAGCCAAAAGTTCAACCCCAAGGCAAGGATGAAGTGCTTCTGAGCGAGATTACTGAAAAATCTCTAGCAAAAGCAGAATTTGATGAGGCAAAAGTCAATGAGATCAAGGCTGCTATCCAAGAAGGGAAGTATCCTATTGATTCAAAAAAGATTGCAGAGAGCTTTTTGGCACTAGAAAAAATGATTGGCGGTAAATAATCTCATACAAAAAATGGAATTTCATGAAAGCCGCAATATTTTATTGCGGCTTTTTTGATGCTATTGTTATCACCAGAGGGATATTTAAGCTATGGAAAATTCTATTAATAAAGACTTTTTGCTAACAAATGCTCTAAACAGCGCGACTGCTTTAAAGGGATTATTAGAGCAAGAATTTGAAGCTTTAAAATCACAAAATATAGCTGATTTTGAAAAACTCCAACCCAAGAAAACAGAAATTATCAGTCTCCTTTCAAATCCAGAGCTCTCAAACATAGTGAAAAATAATGCCAGTATAGAATCAACAAAATCTACATTGGGTATTTGGGATAATCTCACGAAGATTATATCTGAATGTAAAGATTTACATAGACGGAATGAAATATTCATCAATCGAAAACTTGAGTCAATCAAGGGTGCATTAAATACAATTCAAACACCTGATCCCATAAGTTCTGTTGAAGTATATGATCGCCTAGGTAAAGTTAGGAAAGGCAAAGTGCGTCAGCATGTGGGTAAAGCCTGAAATTTAAATATCTTTGTTATCCTCAGGTCTCATGCCCTTCAACCAATAAACCCAAGAGAGAATAACAGCTACTGACACATATAAGTTCTCAGGAATTTCTTCATTCAACTCAACTTGACTTAGTAGGGACACAAGACGTTTATCTTCTGCAATAAATACGCCTTGTTTTTCAGCCTCTGCGATAATGGCTTCAGCTACCTCAGCATCCCCTTTTGCAGTTAAGATTGGTATGGGATTCTCTCCGTACTCTAAAGCAACTGCCTTTTTTATTTTTTTCTTGTTCACGTTCTTACGTCCAATACCTGCCCTGGGCCGGTGAGCGATTTTTCAATAATGGGTCTCTCTGCATTCAAAACAACAAACTTTCCTAAAGAAATTCCAAATCCGGAAAATAATTCTCCTAAAAACTGCTCCCCTGATTTCGCGATCTCGAAAACTTTCTGATCGGCTGCCCACAAGATCATCTCGACGGACATTTCACTTTTTAGGGTTGCTTTTGACCAGATTTCTCCAAGTTCTCTCGAATCAGTGTAAAGATTGACAACCCAGTTTTGAGGGATTATGGTATTTTTGGATAATCGCTCGCGATCATCGATATCCTCTTCCCAATCTCTGCCTACTTTGTTGTCTGTATCAGTGACATCAGCCTCCTCAGCCTCAATATTTATTTCGACAGGATCGCTATCGGAAAATGGAATAACAAAATTATAAGAAATTCCCTGATTTTTCTGAAAATACATTGCCTCCAATTGATTACTTTCTATTTCATCTATTGCTTGATTAAGCATAATTCTGTCGGGAGAGTTAGCTGACATAAAATTTAGAATGGTCCGTAAAAATTGCTTTAGATCTGACCGATTCACCGATTGTTTACTTAACATTGACTCTCCAAATAACCCTGAGTTTTGCATCGCAGCTCTAGCCATTTCTGGCGAAAAACTGCGCATACTTGACATCAGCTGACTCATTTTTAAATCAAAACTTTTCTCACCTATCTGAGTCATAATCTTATCGATTGATTCTGGTGAGAAGAGCTTCGCCAAAGAAGACGGTTGAGATGGCCGATAAAATAGTGAAAGAATTTTTGCTGTGTCACCACCTGACAACAGACTATTGATAGAGGTAGAAGTGCTTGAAGTTGCGGTTGGTTCAGTTGAGACAGCTTGAAGAGTCATCCCTGAGCGGGATTGCTTTACACGAAATTCAATGACATCACCGGGCTTAAACTTCTTAGAAGACTTTAGTTCAAAGTCTCTATTGTTTAGAATTAACCGAGCAAGTCCTTGACGATCCTCTACCACTCCTCTGACAATTTGGTTATCAACTAACCCCATCGATTTTGCCACTTGATCAGTAACCCTAATTGACTCAACTCCCTCCAGTAAGGGAGTTATCATTCTAGGTATAAGATTGACTTGCTCAGTACCAAGCATAATTTATTCAGCTAACTTTCTATCTGCCCTTTTAACCAACTCCTAAGGGTAGCGAATATAATTGTCTTTGTTTCGCATTTCTTGCATTTCTTCTATTGCTGAATCTTTGAAAATGCATTTATTAAGGTCTACAACAGTCGGTAATTTCAACTTTCGACCAGAGTACATCCAATTTGGATTATTCCGATTAAACACATTAGAATTGGCATGTACAATACAGCGTTTTAGCATATCCCTATTAATCGGCATATCCTCAACGTGATCTATAATTATTTGATCTAATGTGTCGCCATATTTAATTATATAGTGAGTGGGTTTACTTTTCTTCACGCTCTTTGGCGTATTTGCCTCTATGCTTGCGATATCTGAAAATAACGTTTTAAGTGCTTTTTCTGTAGATTCATAATCCATTTCCGCGTATGAATTACCTATGATCATAAAGTGAAAAGCAAACAACATTACATAAGCTTTAATCTTCAAAATAATATTCTCCTAGCTCAACTATCTTTAATTCTTCTTCAATTGAATACAACACCAAAACTTCTGCTAATACTACCAATACCGTCAGGCTTTGCACCCGCTAAATGCTTTAACACTGCAGTATCTGACTCAACTCTTTTTACGGTAGCCAGCGCTAACCCAGCCAAATTATATTCATTCAAAGATTGGGAGAAAATATTTGAATCAATACTCAATAACACTTGATCTCCTATTTTCAACCCAGCTTTTTCACCCGCATATATCTTATACTCTTCCTCTTGCCCAGAGACAACCGCTAACTTGTAATAGTGGCTATTACATTCAATCGCCTCGCTTGCATCTCCGACAAAATCTCTCGTTATCTTTTTGATCCGAGACCTCAAGGTCGGTGGAATAATATCTTTTTTATAGTCTTTCGCTATTTTCGGATAATGTAACCTCGCATTCCCTTCCCATAGTAACTTATTTGAATGCGTATCTTTCAAAGTCAGCTCATAAATCAAAGTGTGGTCGCTTGATTTAGTTTCAAATTTAATGTCTGATAAGTGAGGATTACCCCAAGTTACAAAATTGTAGGGTAGTGTGATCGATTGATTGACAAGCCCCTCACCGATTTTTTTCAAATCTATTGCATTTATGTGCCTTAAATTAATTTCGAACTTATAACCTGCGTTCTCTAACACTGATGAACTGACGAAACTTTCATACAAAGAATTATAACTTAACTGTTTTGCTACCCTCCAAGAATGAGAATAATCAAGCTCCTTCAATAAATTTACCTCTAAAAACTGTCCTATCTCGTTCATGTAATGATCCCCTACACGTTGGTAAGAATGATATGACGAATCGTGAAGCAAACTAACGAGTGCTTGACGTTTTATATTTTTTTTATTCGCACTACAAGATTTATCAGAAAAGGCACTCACATCAATATTTGCTTGTGGTATTCCTGCTTCTCTCAAATAAGACATCACCCTGACACCACTAACATTGATGTCACTGGTGATGGTTGAGGATTCGTGTAACATTCCATCAGCATCAATAAACGCAGCTGCTCCAAGCCTGACCTCAGACTCCAAAGCTAGGTTCACCAGAGAGTTCTTTATAGCCAAAAGTTTCTCTTCTGGGCTTAAGGTATCAGCAAGTAATTGACTTGGAAGAAATATAATCGTTAAGACAAAACAAAATGCAGCTAACTTAGATACTGCCTTCTTGTGAATCCGATTGAGGATACAATCCATTGATCTAAATGCACTCATGTCTGCATCCTATTTTATAAACCGGTTGCAAATGATCCTTGTGCAGACATTGAAGCCACGTACAATTTTCTTATGTCATCAACAACCCTTTTTTCTAAAGCAAGACGCGTTACATAGAGATCGTCGCTTCCTCTATGAGGTCCAACGAACTCTACCTTTGCACCATAAAGAATACCTTGGACTTTCGCCCTGAAGGTCTCGCTTTGAACAACCGTCTCTGAAACTGTTGTGTCCACGTCTAAATACTGACCATAAACCTGCTCCGCCAGCCCTTTGTAAGCATCAAGTTTCGAAGCTTTTACAGCAAGAATAACCTGTTGTGCAAGTGTATCTGCTTTTTGAACACTTATAGCTGCATATCCATCAGCATAGATCTTATTTTTATCGTTAACGACCGATTGCACAGTCGCTGCATTAAAGTCCTGCAAATTTACAGCACATCCAGTTGTCAGCATTAACAACATCGTAATAAATCCGCTTACTGAAAGCTTATGCAGAAAAGGAAATAAATATTTTATGGGTTTCATAAATGAGCTCCCTTTATGAAATCAAATGTTAACAAAATCAATCCTAAGAATTGATATATCCATACGTGTGTAATCGACAGAACTCGCTAATGCTTGAGCTACCTTTTCGTGAAAGTATTTACAGACCTGCAATTGAATGACAACTACTATACCCAAGCTTGGCACATTAATTGCTCTCATGACAATAAATAAGAATTCTTTTAGCTAATAAACATTGGATAAAGGATTAATCATTGTTTTTATTGAGGTTTTTAAAAGTGGAAAATGCAATACTGTCAAACATTCGTCAAGATATGTCAAAAATTCAACTGTCTGGTTTAGGAATACCAGCCATTGTTTTACTTATCATATCAATGTTGATTCTTCCGCTGCCCTCTTTTTTATTAGATTTTTTATTCACATTTAACATTTTATTAGGCGTCACCATAATAATGATCGCCATCAATAGCTCCAAACCGCTGGATTTTTCAGCATTTCCTACCATCTTATTAATAGCGACCATGTTGAGGCTAGGATTAAATGTTGCCTCTACACGTTTAGTACTTGTAAAAGGTCACGAAGGCTCAGATGCCGCAGGGAAGGTAATTGAAGCCTTTGGTGAGTTTGTTATCGCTGGAAATTATGTGGTGGGTTTCATCATATTCGCTATTTTAATGATAATTAATTTCATCGTTGTCACAAAAGGAGCGGGTAGAGTTTCAGAAGTGATAGCGCGTTTTACCCTTGATGCACTCCCAGGGAAACAGATGGCGATCGATGCGGATTTAAACGCGGGGATAATCGATCAAGAAATTGCTAAAGCGCGACGTGAGGAAATCGCACAAGAGTCAGACTTTTTTGGCTCAATGGACGGTGCCTCAAAATTCGTGAGAGGTGATGCAATCGCTGGAATGCTTATTTTAGTTATAAATATTATTGGTGGTCTGACCATTGGAATATCACAGCATGATCTTTCTTTCTCAGAAGCGGGAAGAATTTATGTGCTTCTAACGATTGGAGATGGATTGGTTGCACAAATCCCATCTCTTCTTCTGTCTTTGGCAACGGCAATAGTCGTAACCCGGGTAACAACATCTGAATCAATGACCACACAAGCTAGTAACCAACTTGGGAATCCATTGGCATTAATCATAGCCGGCGGAATAATCATCTTGCTTGGTTTAGTTCCAGGAATGCCGTCTTTTATTTTTTTGACGCTTGGAATTGCAGCAGGTCTTGCGGGTTATTTCCTCTCGAAGAGTGCAGACAAAAAGATTGCTGAAGCTGCCAATGACGTATCCGAAGCAATAAAAGAAAATGATGTCAACAAAGAAGAACTGAACTGGGATGATGTTGATCAAGTCGATTTAGTTGGCCTTGACATCGGTTATGGATTAATTCCCTTAGTTAATCCAGAGACGGGAGGACAACTTTTACCCAGAGTTAAGGGAGTTAGAAAAAAATTATCTGCCGAATTAGGATTTTTAGTTCAACCTATAAGAATTCGAGACAATTTGGACCTCGAGCCAGATGTATACAACATAGTAATGAATGGCGTCATAAGAGGAAAAGGAGAAATAAAAATAGGACAAGAACTTGCAATAAATCCAGGGCAAGTTCACGGCTCATTAGAAGGAACTCCAACAAAAGAGCCTGCATTTGGGTTGGATGCAGTCTGGATAGATCCGGCACAAAGAGACTATGCCCGAACACTTGGTTATACAGTAGTGGATCCTGCAACAGCAATTGCAACTCACTTAAATACGCTACTTAGGAATAATGCTTCAGAATTAATTAGCCATGATGAGACGCAACAACTACTTGATAAGGTTGCAGAGAGATCTCCAAAACTTGTCGAGGATTTAGTCCCAGAAAAACTCTCTTTAGCAACAATCACAAAAGTACTACAAAACATTTTGGATGAATCTGTTTCAGTTCGGGACATGAGGACAATATTAGAAGTGCTATCTACAGAGAGTTCACGAACGCAGGATGTAGAGGAATTAACTGCCGCAGTGAGACCTAAATTAGGAAGAATGATAGTACAGGGTTTAGTTGATGTAGATGATAATTTACCTGTGATGACTTTAAATCCAGCATTAGAGCAAATGTTGAATAACATCCTACAACAGAGTGGATCAAGTCAGGGCCTTGTGATTGAACCAAAACTTGCAGAAAGTCTTATTAGCGCACTAGCTAAAAATACCCGAGAAATTGAAGATCAAGGAAGTGCAGCAGTTTTGGTGGTATCACCAACACTTCGTCCATGGCTTTCCAAATTTATAAGGCATCGATTAAGTGATCTAACAGTGCTTTCGTACAGTGAAATACCCGATGATCAAGCAGTTGACGTCGTTGCAACGATAGATGTTGATCCGAGTAATGAACAATAACTAAAAAGGAAGAGATATGGAATTACAAAGAGTACTCGCAAAAGATAGTCGCGCAGCAATGGATCAAGTGCATAAGCTATATGGCCAAGATGCATTAGTAATTTCCAACAAACGTGCCAAAAACAAAACTGAACTCATTGTAGCAGTAGACTTAAAAAGTGGAGCTGATGAAGCGTTGGAAGAAATCCAAGTTCAGACTAAAAACTCCTCTCACAAGAGAATGACTGCTCCGATTACTAGTTTTGATGAAGTCATGGAATCAAAGATTTTTGCAACAGAAGATGTTAATAAAGATAACGAGAATTCAATTGAAAATCTTGAGAATGATAACTCAAAAAATATTGAAGAAGCGGAAATGAGAGAGGCTAAGGAAATTGTTTCTCTCGTTAAAAGTGAGCTCTCTATAATGCGTAGAGAAATTTTATTGGCGCAACAACTTACCACTTGGCCTGGAATCGAAGTAGTATCCCACAAGGTTCAGCCTCTAATCAAAGCGTTAAGTGAAACAAGCATATCTTTATCCCTAAAAACATTAATAACAAGTGTAATTAGTGATACTACGAATATTGAAGATGCAATTGAAAAAATAACTGAGATTGTAAGCGCCAATTTTGAAAGTGTTGAACTATTAGAGAATATGAGTGGATATCATTTATTTGCTGGATCTCCAGGTGTAGGAAAAACATCGATGATTGCTAAACTTGCTTTAACTAAAGCCGCTGAAATTGGTGAAGCGAATGTTGCTATCGTAAGCCTAAGAGACAACAGAATAGGCGCTTGGAACCAGATACAACTCCTATCTGGACAAGTCGGAGTTGAATGTTATAAAGCAAACAACGAAGAGTCATTGAAAATCATTCTTCAAGAGCTTGCCAATAAAAAGTTAGTTTTAATTGATACCTCAGGAACTGAGTCACTGTTTGTGAACAGTCTCAAAGTTCAGAATATAGATCTAAAAAAACATCTAATAATTTCTGCGGATTGCTCTGAAGCAGCCATAGCTCGATATTTTGAGAATCATGAGACATGGAACAGTCTGTTAATATCGAAATACAGTGAGACTGTATCTGTTTGGCCCGTCATAAACGCACTTATGAATAAAAACACACCATTATCAATTGCAAATGAGAATGTAGATCTTCAAACGCCATTAAAAAATCTCAAAATCAGAGATTTGGTGGTAAAAAACCTTAAGAACATGCAACTGAGTTTAGTTTGACTCGAAGATAATGATAGACGAGAATGATATGACTGCTTTTAAAATTTGGATTTTAAAATGACAACTGCAACCCCAACTCAAGTAATAGGTATCGCGAGTGGAAAGGGTGGAGTTGGGAAAACAACAACAGCAGCGAACTTAGCAGTAGCACTTGCATCACAAGGCAAAAAGGTAATGCTATTTGACGCAGACTTAGGTCTAGCAAACGCACAAATAGTCCTCGGTTGTAAAGCGCCCTTCAATTTTAGTCATGTGATGGATGGCAAGAAAACACTTAAAGAAATAATTGTGGAGGCTCCTCACGGAGTTAAACTTGTGCCTGGTGCAAGTGGTATACAAAATTTAGCTGCACTCAATAAAATTCAAACTGCAGCGATCATCTCTGCCTTTTCAGAAATTGAATCAGAGATAGATTTTCTTATCGTAGACATGGCAGCGGGTTTATCTGATTCTGTTATGACTTTTCTTTGTGCATGTCAAAAAAGATATATAGTGGTCAAAAATGAACCCTCATCAATTGCTGATGCATATGCGACTATTAAAGTCATGTTGCAGGATTTCAATCTAAACAATATCTCGCTTATTCCAAACGGTGTTATCTCACAAACAGATGGCGTGAGATTATCTAAAAACATCAATACAGTAATTAAGAACTTTCTTGGCGGAAATGTGGACTACCTGCATTCGATTACTTTTGATGAAATGATTTTAAGGTCAACAAAAGCATCGAAATGTCTGCTAGATTATGCGCCATCTAGTAATGCTACCAGAGATTTTAAAGAGCTTGCGAAAATTATAACTAGTCAAGATTCCGCATCAGCCATTTCGGGTGGCCTTCAATTTTTTGTAGAAAGAATGACCATGAATCAAGCTAGAGTAGGCTAATATGACTAATGTGAACGCTTACGAAGAAATGTTGGGAACAGGTCAATCCAATAATAAACTTATGGATCACATTGGGCTTGTAAAACGGGTAGCGCTTCATTTAAAAACAAGACTGCCCAACTTCATGGAACTTGAGGAGTTGATACAAGTAGGCACGATAGGGTTAATTGAAGCAGCAAAATCTTTCGATGACTCAAAAGGTGTTGAATTTGAAATATTTGCAAGAACACGAATTCGAGGCGCAATTCTTGATCAAGTTAGAAAACTATCCTATTTACCCAGGTCCGCAATGGTCAATATCCGAGATCACAATGAGGCAACTGCCGCACTTTCTGCAGAACTTGGGCGTGAACCAACTCAAACAGAATTAGCTGAGTTCATGGGAAAGGACTTAGATAGCTTTCATAAGGAGAGAACACATGCATTTAGATTCCAAACAGTCTCTTTAGAATCGCAGGTTTTAGAAGATGTTGAAATACCTTCCAATGAAATTAATGAGCCAGAATCAGAATTAGCAGATGCTCAACTAATGAGCGCTCTTGAAAGTTCGATTGATTCGCTTCCTGAAAGGGAAAAGACCATTATATCTCTCTATTATGTAGAGGAACTTAATTTGAAAGAAATTGGTGCTGTGCTCGATATCAGCGAATCTAGAGTGAGCCAGATTTTGTCAAGTACGGTAAAAATCCTCCGGTCTCATCTCGAGGACGAATAGTAAAATTTTCCTTTTATTCCGAAGAACGTGAGAAAAATATCATATTAGGATCTCTAGGAACTTCAAGTGGATCGGGACCCTTCTGCATTTCTTGAAGATCGGCTTGTCTTTCGAGAACTTCAAGGTATTTTGCTTTTTCAAGTGTGACAAGAGCTTGGACATCTGAGTTTAACATTCTGGCTTCAACTAACTGATTTTGAAAATTCTCTAGCTGTGCACCAAGACCTTCGATTGTTTTTGACGCTCGAGAAATGTCCTTCCCTTGCTTAGCTACTATTTGGCTTAGAGATCTGACTTGAGAAACAACTTTGTTAGTCTCCTTACTTACTTGCTGCGCTGCAGCACCAGGTAGTTCATTTTTAAGTTCAGTAACACTAGTTTCTGCATCAACAACTGCCTGGCCTAAAATCTGTTGTTGATTTGTAAATTCACCTTGCGAACTGCTTAATGACTCTATTATTTTATTCAACTCTTCAACTTTCTGAACAGTAACTTGCATATTTTCATTTAAACCTTGGACTTTACTGGTCATCTGAAATGCCATAAAACCGTATCCTGCGAGCACTAGAGTAAAAAAGCCGATAGAAATTAAAAGAATACGATTAGATGACTTCGCACTTTTTGATAAAGCATCTGAGAAGGCTGCAGCCGCATTGATATTTGCCGCACGTCTTTCAGACTTCTCCTCGCCTGAATTCTCAGGATCTGGTGACGCTCCTTTTTTATCATCGGTCTTTGTATCTTTCTTTTCTTCTTTCTTTTTACGACCAAAAATACCCATATTTATCTTCCGAAGTTATTTAAAATTCAACTAATCTAGATTATCGACAAATAAATTTTCTTCTTAAATCCATATAGTCATTTATAAAACAGTTTTATTTATGATGTCTTTCAAAGGTTCAGCGCTACGAACCCAAAATTCTTGAGGCATTCCAGGTTCCATCGCGTGTAACTGCGCACTTTCTTTATTAGGAAAAGGTCCCGATAAAAGAACATAATGTAACTCATTGGATATAACCATATTTATCAGCTCCGCATTTTTCAACGCAGGATTACTATTTAAATAATTCTCTGCCCCTTTCATCTCTCTAAAAGCATTATGCTGAATAAAATAATCAGAATTCTCAGATGATAGTACCTTAACACTCGGATTGTTATGATCAGAAATTACAGCGCTAATTTGATCAGTAACAGTGGTCTCGGTAACTGACAGTGGGTCATCGTAGAAAATTTTAGCATTTTGTCTATTAGGCCCTCCAAATTCAACGGTCACATCATCCATTACTAAATCATCCTGCGTTTGTAATGTGAGTAACGTGGACAACTCATTTCTCATGTCATCCAATGAAGTCGGCTTAAATAAAGCAAGAAAAAAAGTCAAAAATAATAAACACGTCATAACCAAGGATGTCAGTGGCCAGTTCCATGATTTTTTATCTCTTAATTTTTGCTCCTGATTTTTTGATGATTTTAAAGATGTCCCCGAAATTAGCTGATCCCTTTGGTTCGGGTGCTCTAAATTGGAGGAGTCATTAATATCATTATGGTTTGCATTTTCAATCTTTTCTGCAATTCCCTCTAGTAGCTCTTCTACTTCATTTTTATATCCATTTTCCTCAGCTATCTGGAGAATATCTTGTGGACTACTCAGTCTGATTGCGGATAGTTCACAAACATGCACATCAAATTTAAATTTATTAACAAGATAATCAATATTACTCCATTCTGAACGATTAACTACCAAAACAAATCGTATACGGGCACCAGGAAAGTCGTTAACTAGTTGAGACAGAAGTGACCATTGATCTTCATGGACAAGATGAGCATCATTTACCATCAGTATATTTAATGGCAAAGAGGTTTCTTCTGGTCGAAGCGCTGTATCCAAAGAAACACTGCCCACAATATCATTAAACTTTTTAATAAGTTTCTCAGTAGTAGTGGAAGAAATATTGAATAGCGTCACGTTTTCCATATTTGTAAAACTATCATTCAAAAATTTAGAGCTATCTTCTAAAAGTCTTCCATCTTCAGCTACTATTATTAATGCTTTCACATCATCTAAAAGTGCATTCGATGCGGTTTTCAATTTTTCACTATAGACATCTGATTGCATAAAATTAACACTCTTTCCTGAAATTATATTTTGCGCGTTAGCATTTGGTGTCATTTTTCCGTAACCTTTTTTATTTCTCTTTTTCTGATGCAATCAACGTGCCAGTCATACTAAAATTCATATCGTCAGGTACTTCTGGTACAGGTTTTTTTGACAGAGCCGCGCCTTTATTCAAACTATTCAAATTGAAAACGTACGCAATGACTTGAGCTACAGCGTAGTAAAGAGCTTCGGGAATACTTTGATTAACATCAGTCGTAAAATAAATCGCCCTTGCTAGCGGAGGTGCCTCGAATATTGGTACGCCACTCAACTTAGCTTTGTCTCTAATTTTTTCAGCCAGAAAATCTACCCCTTTTGCAACCATTACCGGAGCACCACTGCTAGCTGGGTCATAACTCAAAGCGACTGCAAAATGCTCTGGGTTAACGATTACAACATCTGAATCTGCTACAGCATCAATCATTGCATTCATGGCAAGTTCACGTTGTTTCTTTCTTATGTGCTGCTTTACCTCGGGCCTTCCCTCCGTTTCTTTTAGCTCATCTTTAACTTCTTTCTTGGTCATTTTAAGTTTTTTATTATGTTCGAATACTTGGTAAGGGACATCGATCGCAGCTACGATTATCAAAGCCAATGTCACAAAGACAGCACCTCGCGCAATAATTGAACCTGCAGAAGCAAGGCCCGATTCAATATTCATGGAACCTAGTCCAATAAGCTCATTGAAGTCATTATTTATGACTAGGAAAAGTACACCACCTACAAGAGAAAATTTTGCGATCGCTTTCGCTAAATTAACGATAGCTTGTAATCCAAACATTCTTTTGAATCCTGATAAGGGATTAAGTTTACTTGCTTTAGGCGCGAAAGCTTTGAAGGAAAAATTAAATCCACCAATTAATCCAGCAGCTCCCACAGCGATGATTAAAGCCAGAGTAAATATTGGAAGAATGGCTAACATGCTTTCTAAACCATGGGTTCCAAACACAGCAGGTAACAAATTATCAGAAAAGATATCTTTTCTATCAAAAATGAAGCCAGTTCTGAAAACGTTACTTATGTTGGTTACAACACCTGCACCGAATAAGTACATGAAACTTGCGACACCAATCATCATCGCCGCCACTGAAAGCTCTTGTGAGCGAGCGATTTGGCCATCCTCCCGTGCTTTTTCTATCCGTTTCGCGGTGGGTTCTTCAGTTTTCTCTTCTGATTGGTCTTGCTCAGCCATTACCGAATCCCTAATGCTTGTCCAATAATTTCAAACGATTCCTGCCACAACCATTGAATTCTGTATCCAATGCTCGTCATTGATAGCGATAAAAGTACTATTCCAGCTAATATCATTGCAGGAAATCCAACTGCAAAAATATTTAATGCGGGTGCCGTTCGAGTTATAACGCCTAAACCTATATTTATAAAAAGCAATGACGCCATAAGTGGCAATCCAATTAATATTGCCCCCAAAAACATCATCGCGCTCCATTCAATAGTCAGTTTCAATAACCCCTGTAGATTAAGTGCGGAATTAATTGGTAAAAGTTCAAAACTTTCTAAAAGCAAGCTAATTACTAAAACATGTCCACCTAGTCCCAAAAATATAAGTGTTGAGCAAATGACAAAAAACTGTGCAATTACGGGGACATTCCCCATACTGGGATCTACCATATTTGCCATACTTAAGCCCATTGAAGCTGACACGGCCTGTCCCCCAATTATTAAAGCTGCGTTGACTATTTGTAATAAAATTCCCATCAAGACTCCAACAAATACTTGATAGAATACTGCTTTAAGACCCTCGGCAGAGGTTGGATCGATAAGTGGCCAATCTGTCAAAGGATAAACCATCCAAGTTAATAAAAAAGCTAGCAGAATTCTAATTCTTACTGACACTGCTCTGATAGAAAAAAAAGGGGCCGCCAAAAGAAAGGCTGATATGCGAATCATCGGCCACATGAACATATAAAAATGCTCAATAATTTCTGAAGCTAAAAGGTTCATTAGAGAAGCAATTGTGGAATTCGATCAAATATGCGCTGAAAAAAATCTACCATGATCGATATTTGCCAGCCTCCAAAAAGTACTAATGCTAATACCATGACTGCTAATTTTGGGATAAAGCTCAAGGTCATCTCTTGAATCGAAGTTGCCGCTTGAATAATACCAATCAATAAACCGACCGCTAATGCAGTCCCCAGAAGAGGTGTCGCTACCATTACTGCAATCATCAACGATTCCCTACCTAATTCAATTACCTGAGCAACATCCATATAGAACTCCTAAGGCATAAGAAAACTTGATGTCATGGAGCCCATGATTAAAGACCAACCGTCAACCAAGACAAATAACATGAGTTTGAAGGGCATTGAAATCATCATAGGAGATAGCATCATCATTCCCATTGACATCAAGACACTAGCTACCACGAGATCAATTATCACAAACGGGATGTATATCAAAAATCCAATTGAAAAAGCACTCTTCAATTCAGAAGTTATGAATGCTGGAACTAATGTGGTGAAAGGTACATCAGATGGCTCAATAATATCAGCATTATTTGCAACCTCAGCAAACATGGCAATGTCTGTTTCTCGGGTTTGATTCAACATAAATGATCTCACTGGTGCCTCTGCTTCGATTAATGCAGCGTCAAAAGAAATTTCACCATCTGAGTAGGGCTTAATCGCATCATCATAAACACTGCTAATAATTGGTGCCATTATGAAAATAGTTAAAAACAACGATAGGCCAATCAACACTTGATTTGGTGGGGTTTGAGCAGTTCCAAGGGCCTGCCTGAGCAAAGACATCACTATTATAATTCTCACAAAAGACGTCATCATAAGTACTACTGATGGGAGTAGCGTCAATGCTGTCATTAGCGCTAAAAGTTGAAGAGTGAGGCTATATTCTGTATTGCCTACACCATCATCTACCATGTTTATTATCGGCAAACCACTTTGTGCGTTCGCTGCACTTGATATAAAAAAGAGCAACGTTAACAAGCCAGACCATTTTAAAAAATTGAGTAGGAAAGTCATTTAAGGACCTCAGCGATTTTGTCTTTGAAAGAACTCTTTTTTACAGAGGGTTCGGTCAAAGCTTTGTCTTGAATTTCATCACTCTCGATTTCTGTGCCTTCAAGTAGTGCTAATTTAGACACACCATTGGGAGAGACTCCCAGTAGAATTTCTTTTTCATTAATAGTTACAAGCATCAACTTTTGGCGAGCTCCCAAACTATATGTTTCGATCACCTTAATGCGCTTGCCATAAGCATTTCCAAGCTTTGGGCCCATTTTTTTTAAGCCCAATAATGTAAAAATAAGCAGGGTAAGAACGATGGCAAAAGTGCCCATCATCGATAACCAATCTGAAAAACCTATAACGTTCATGCAATATTATCTTTTAAAGATTTTTTACACGCTCAACGGTAGGAACTACGCTTGTAAGCTTTATTCCATATCGCTCATTTACAAGCACAATTTCACCCTGAGCTACAGGCGTGTTGTTGACCATAAGATCTAATGATTCGCCCGCTAAACGATCCAATTCAACAACGCTCCCCTGTGCAAGCCTCATAAGATCACGTATTTTTAAAGACGTGCGACCTACCTCAACCGAGACAGTGACAGGGATATTTTGAAGTACCTCTGCATCAATCTTACTTGTGTCTACTTGAGCCTCACTCTCTACAGCATTTGCTTTTTCTTCTACCTCTTCAGATTTTGCTGTTTTTGTATCTGCCATATCAATCTCTCTTTTTCATGTAAATAAGTTAAAATTAAAATCTAAGGTTCTATGCGCTCAACAAACTGAATGGCCATATGAGAATCTACGGTTCCCAAGTCTCCTTTAAATAAAGGCATACCTTCAGCGCTTGCGATAGCGTGGTCTGGTTTTTTAAAAAATAGAACATCACCCTCTTTCAGTTCTTCGAAGTCCTTATAATTACAAGTAACACTTCCTAAAGTCACTTTCACTTCAACTTCTGCATCCATGGTTGCACCCATCAAATCAGCGGTCCATGATAGCTTGGAACCTGTTGTCTCCGAGCTTGCTTGCACTCTGCTCTCAAGTAATTCTCTAATACTCTTCAATGCACTGTAGGGATAGACAATATCTATAATTCCATTTGATTTACTAACAAATTCAGTCACAAACCTACTTACAACGACCGATTCATGCTTTTCAACAATTTTTACCGCTGCAGGATTATTAGATAGATCAGTAAAATCACATTTCAGATGTTGTACTGGTGCCCACGCCTGGTGTAAAGATCCAGAAAGAATATCCAGCATAATTTTATTAATACTAATCTCAGTTGGTGTAAAAGCGCGCGTTGGAACTAAATCTCCCATCGTCTTGCCAGGACCACCAAAGAAATTATCTAATGCTGTAAATATGATAGAAGGATCAATTACGATTAGAGAGCGTCCAGTCAAAGGATGCAATGTCACAGTGTTTAATGCAATTGGCGCTTGTAATCCAGAGATATATTCCTCGTAAGTCATTACTGCAACACCTTCAGCAGTCACTTTAGCAGAAGTTCGCAGTACATCGCTTATTCCATTTTTTAAAAATCTAACAAATCTTTCATTGATTAAATTCACTGCACTCAGGTTCATTCCGAGTGAGGAATCCTCACTTGCCAAGTCGTGTTTGACCGCTTCGATATCAGAATTAATGCCAGTGTCTGACTCTATTGAACCGTCTTCAATACCTGAAGACAGAGCTTCGAGCTCTTCAGGTGTTAATACATTCTTTGTGTCTGCCATATCTAAGTAAGCCCTGAATTACAATGTTTTATTTCAAACCTTAATGTCCAATCTTCCTGTATCATTTTCAACTTTATCAACAGGAACCTCATCCTGCATATCTTCCTGCGATTTCGCTTTTTCAGACTGATCTGAACTAGTTTCTGTCAAATTTTCGTCAGTTTCATGGTTATTTTCTTTACCTAATCCTATATAAGCAGAATCTATGCCATGTTGAAGTAAAGTGTCTCTCAATTTAGAAAAACTTTCTGATAAAAGATCTCTAGTTAGATTTTGATTGCTATTAAAATAAGCCTCTAACTCACCATTTCTCATTTCAAGCTGTATCTCAATCCTTCCCAAGGATCGGGGATGAAGATCCATCTCGACTCGCCAAGCCCCTTTTTCTATTTGGGTAGATAAACGATTACCCAATGCTTGTGCAAGCCTTCTTGATAGCTCGAGATATCTTTCATGATAAGCCTCTACTCCCGTCGAAGGCATAGAGTGAGATACTAGACTAGATGGCCTTGCTTGAGATTCTTGTTTATTGCTGACACCAAGAGCGGGATCACCTAAAAAAATAGAATTATTTTTAGGCCCTTTATTAGGATTGACACTCTGACTATTTATTTCAAATTTGTCATTTGTATTTATCTGATTGCTAGTCTTGAAAAAATTATTCTCTCTAACATTTTCCATGTATTTAGCCATCTTAAATAATTCACTTTTAGTGATACTCAAATCGATAGGTTTTAATTCTAATTTTTTATTTTCAAATGATAATTTATCCACTGTTAAAGACTTAATATTTTTTTTAGCTTCAATTTTCACCTTTAGCTCAGGTATATCCCTTAAATTTATTGTTTTTGTTAACTCAGAATGAAACTTTGTTCTTTTATCACTGGCTGATCGCTCCAAAAAAGCAACATTAATTCCTTGGGATTTCGCAAATTCAATCAAGCTATCTTCACTTGGTTCATCACCCAAAACTATTAGTTTAGAGCGACTGCCTAAGGTGTGCGCTTTTTTTCCCATTTCGGTGCTTTCGAAATCAATAGCCCCATCCGACTCAGGTTTAATCAATAACTGATGGTCAATGTTTACCGGAAGCTGAATGCCACTTTTGGCATTGTTTAGTTCTTGTATTTTTTCATCAAAGATATCATTAAATTGAGTTTTCCCCTCTGAATCTTGAGGAGAACTGCCTGGAGGTGACGTAGATATTGCAGATTCTGTAGATTCTACTTTTGGATTTAATAATTTTGCGTCAATCATTTATTGGTGCCTCATCACTAAAATAATCATCTTACCAATGACTTTGCAATGGACATGCCAACTTGTATTCAATTATTTAATGATTTATGTTGTATTTGAGAATATTGATCGCATCGCGCTCTTTGGCATTTAATTTTTCCTCTCGATGAACTACTTTTGCGGCCTGCTTCTCTGCAAGTTTTTCCAATTTAAGCTTTTCATTTTTAGCCTCAATAAGTTTCCTATTTACTGTTTCAAAGCTCTCTGTTAATTTCACAACATCATTGTTAGCAAAAACTAAAAGTTTCTGCACTTGCACTATGAATTGTCGATAAACCGAAGACTGATGTTTGGTTTTAGGTGTTTTTAATACTTCTTGTAATTTGTGGCCATACTCTTCTAGCATAGTTTCAAGCTTTAATTTTCTAGCTAAAGCTTGATCTTTTTTTAGTCTGACTTGGTCAAAAATGAGCTTGATTTTTTTTACCTCATTTTCATTTTTGAGACATAAAATCTCCCAAATAGGTTTTGTTTTTCTAGACATAGTCATCTCCCAAAACTTCCTCTAACAAACCCCGACATGTATCCATTGAAAATTCTTCACTACTATTTTGTTGCAATAAATCCTCAACCTCTTTTCTCAAGGTTATAGCTAAATCTAAGTCAGAATTAGATCCAGATTCATAAGCACCCACTTGGATCAAATCTTGGTTTTGCTTATAGAGTGTCCAAAGTCTCCTTAATTTATTTGCATTTTCCAAATGACTCGGCTCTACAATACTTTCCATAACCCTAGATATAGAACCCTCCAAATCAATGGCTGGATAATGTGCAGCATCAGCTAAGTCTCTTGAGAGCATTACCTGACCATCTAGAGAGGCCCTAGCAATATCAATAATTGGATCCGTCTTATCATCACCCTCCGCCAAAACTGTATAAACAGCAGTGATAGACCCGTATCCATGCTTCCCAACTCCGGCTCTCTCTATCAATTTGGGCATCAATGCGAAAACTGATGGTGGATATCCTTTCGCAGTTGGTGGCTCGCCAATTGCTAGTCCAACTTCTCTCTGAGCGTGAGCAACCCTTGTTAAACTGTCACAAAGTAATAAAACGTTCTTACCTTGATCTCTAAAATATTCAGCTATCAAGTGCGACAGATGTGTAGCTTTTAATCTAACAACGGGAGAGACATTTGCTGGCGCTGCAACTACTACTGATTTTGACAATCCATCAGCACCTAAAGTCTGATCAATGAATTCTAGTACTTCTCGTCCACGTTCTCCTATAAGACCAATAATCACAACATCTGCTTGTGTATTTCTCGTAAGCATCCCTAGAAGCACACTTTTTCCAACACCAGATCCTGCCATTAGGCCAATCCGTTGTCCCTGGCCCAAAGTCAAACAAGTGTTAATTGCCTTGATACCCGTATCTAAAATATTTTCTATTGCGCCTCGCTCCATTGGATTAAGTTTTTGGCCGGATAAATGAAATTTCTCCTTACAGACCAAAGGTCCTTTATTATCAATGGGCCTACCTAAACCATCTATCACTCTACCTAACATTTCAGGTCCAATTGGAATTTTCGATTGATCAGCGTGGACCCACACTTTTGCACCTGGTGAAATACCAATGGGTTCATCGAAAGGAATTAAATAAAGTATTTCATTTTGAAACCCTACTACTTCGGCATTGATCATTTTATCGTTATCGAAACTAGCAACCTTGCAATGTGCTCCTAAAGGCGCCACTATTCCCTTTGCCTCAAGCGTAAGTCCAACTACTCTTACAACATGACCACAAATTTTTGGTGCTAAGCTGAAATTTGCATCCACAAAACGATCTACATTCTCTTCGAAAAGAGTTTTTAAATTTTCAACTCTCATCTGGTTCACCTGAACCAATCGAATCACTAGCTTCGTTTTCTATTAGAGATTTTTCAGGATTAGACTCCATCTCTACTTGGCCATCTATACCCTCTCGAAATTCCTCTTCCTTAGCGCTCGAATCCTTTACAGGCTTAGACTCTTTTATCTCAAGAAAATCATCACGCATAAGTGACTCAGCAATATCAGATAAACGATTTTCAATAAAATCCTCAATAATTGAATCATTCATTTTTATTCTCAAATCTCCTTTGCAGAGCTCGCTATTTTGCGAAAATTCCACATGTTCAAACCGCTCCAAAATTACATCGTTTAGGTTTTCAAAATCTGTACTATTCATTTCGACGATAATTGTTTTATCGCCTAAATTTGTTATTTCAGACAAAGTAGTATCAATAATCTTATTAATAAGGTCGCTAGAAACAGTTAAATTACACTTAACAAGGTATTTGGCTATATTCAGTGATAATTTCTTAACCGGATCAAAAAATTCTGTGAAAACTTTCTGATTTTCATTGATATTCGAAAATAAGCTTTGCAAATTTTTAATCAGTTGGTCTTGATCAAGTTTTTCTTGATCTACGCCATCTTGAAATCCTTTCGCATAAGCTTCTGATTTAGCTTGTTCTAATATGTCCTCGGAACTCTTGACATTGTCAACAGTTAAACTATCGTCTATAGCGCCCTCCGAAATAATTTCACCCTCTACTGGAGAGCTGATATCTCCGGGTGTCCAGCTCTTGAATCCGGAGTGCGGACCGCTAGATCCATCAGTCCAATTTATCGCCGCAAACGACTTAGCTTTTTCACCTGCCCTTAAGAGATCGTTTAAACGCCAACTTACTGTTTTCTTCGAATCAGACAAATGCCTCACCTGCGCCCGCGAGCATAATCTCGCCGTCATCTGATAGTTTTCTAGCAATTTGCATAATTGCTTTCTGAGCAGCTTCAACTTCGCTCACTCTAATCGGTCCCTTTGCCTCCATATCATCCAGAAGCAAATCTCTAGCTCGTTCTGACATGTTAGATAAAAACTTGTCTTTCACTGCTTCATCGGCACCTCTGAGTGCTGCCATAAGTAAATCATTTTCAACATCTCGAAGAAGAGTTTGCATGCTTCGGTTATCAATATCTGCCATATTTTCAAAGACCAACATACGATCTTGAATCTGTTCGGCCAAATTCTTATCCATTTTGGTGACGCCAGACATAACTCCTGACTCCACATCAACTTTAGCAAAATTCATAATTTTAGCGGCAGTCTCCACGCCACCGATACTGGAAGCTTTACTTGATGTATTGCTCATAAATTGTTTTGCCATTATGCCTTCGAGTTCTGCCATAGCCGAAGGTTGAACTGTATCTAAACTTGCAACTCTTTTTATAATATCCGATCTTTTTGCATCTGGAATAAATTCCAACACTTCTGCTGCAACATCATGCTCTAGAACAGATAAAATAATTGCAATTACTTGGGGATGCTCATCATTGACCATCTCACCGATAGACTTAGCATCCATCCACTGTAGGATTTCTAGACCCTTACTAGAGGCTGGTGGCATAATTTTTCCTAAAACAGTCGCTGCTTTTTCATCCCCTAAGGCGCGCTTGAAAACATTCTGCACATAATCAGGTGTCCCTAGCCCGAGATTGGTTTGTGTCTTGAGCGTTGCAACAAAATCGTCTAAGACCATGTTAACCATATCTTGAGAAAGATCAGCAACGCTAACCATTGCAGTCCCCAAGGAGTTAACTTCCCGAGGTGCCATGTACTTAATAACGTCTGCAGCTTGTTGTTCACCTAATAGCAACATAATCACCGCTGCTTTCTCTGTGCCTGACATTAGATTGAACTGAGCTTGAAGAGGACTTATCTCTGGTTTCTCTTCGACCGCATTCTTATCTTTTTTCGCTTTTTTCGCTTTCTTCGGTTCTTCTTTATCAGTATCTTTAGCCATTTTTTTGTCCTTTTAACTCACTATGGTCTAATCATTTTCTTCAAAACATTCGCAACTCGGCCCGAGTCCTCTGCTACCAATAGACGAACTAAAGCAACTTTGTCATCATACGTGTTTGCGGTATCCAACATATCTGCTGTCAAACCAGATCTTTTTGGTTTTAATTTAGCTTTGATATCTTGAATTGAGCTACTATCACCACTATTTAACCTACTAATCTCAGCGGCAGTGAGCTCTCCATCTTTGCCTCCCCATGTGCCAGCATTTCCTGGTTGGTTCGAAAAATTTTTGATAGCGGGTCTCACCACGAAGAACAGGAATACTATAAAAATAATGGATCCAAAAATTATCTTAATGATGTTTAGAATTTGATTATTTGAGTACCAAGGTATTATTGCCTCTTCGAGCATCTCAGGCTCATCAAAGGCAATAGCAACCATTTCGATGTTATCTCCTCGTTCCTCGTCAAAACCAACAACTCCTTTGATTAAATTAGAAAATCTGTCCAATTCTTCTTGAGAGAAGCCAGCATCACTTGAATCTGTTTCATCGGTAACACTCGAAGTTCTTGCATTATCATTAATAACAACTGCCACAGAGATTTTTTCTACTTTAGCGCCAGTATTTCGAACATATCTTATCTCACGATCCATTTCATAATTTCTGGTGGTTTGACTACTTGTAGTATTAGTTGTTGACTGCCCTCCCTCACCTAAGGCGATGGGTGACGTATTTGAGGCCGCACCAGGAATCCCGCTTGCCTCACCACCTATTGGCTTTTGCTCAATGTTGAGAATCTCTGATCTAGCCAAAGGACCTGCATTGTTACCATCATAATCCTCAAATGTTGATTCAGTCTCAGTAAAGTCAATCTGAATATCTACCTCGGATCTCACATTGCCAATACCAACGACAGGACTAAGTATGCTGTCGATCCGATTTCTGAGGTTATCTTCCATCTGAAGTTTATGAGCCATTTGCTCACCATTTAACTGCATCGAGGAAAACTGTGTACTATCTGTTAACAATTTACCTCTATTATCGACTACCGAAACTCCCTCAGCAGAAAGGTATGGCACACTCGACGACACCATATGAACAATTGCTTGAACTTGAGACGACGAAACGATCCGACCTGGAAAAGGAGTGACTACCACAGACGCTTTCGCAGGAGTCCTATTACGAACAAATACACTTTCTTTTGGCGAGGCAAGATGAACTCGAGCTGATTGTATCGAATTAATTTGCGATATACTTCGCGCTAATTCATTTTCAATTGCAGCTGTATATCTCACTTGCTCCATGAACTGACTCGTTGTTATTGCTGAGTCATCACTCAAACTATTGATTCCACCAGAGGCAGTTCCTTGAGGTAATCCTCTGGAAGCTAGGAGTAATCGTGCTTCATGATAACGATCTGACGGTACTTTCAATTCACCAGTCGAGGAATCAATTTGAGCCCTAAAATCAGCTGAAGTAAGTTCTGTAAATGCAAGTTGCCGGTCAGCTTCTGACATTCCCGGGTATACAGCTTTGTAAGGTGGTTCTTGTATCCATGAGTATGCTATTAAAAATAACGCGACTGTTAGAAAAACAATAATTCCGGGCATTGCTTGCCTAACTGCATTCTGTGATAAAAGACTAGACAATCCAGTGTTTGATTGAGCTACTTGCTGTACTGCCGGCCTTGGCAAATTGTCATTTGTTATGGTTGCCTGAGAATTGCTATCAACCAACGTACCAGGTGTGGTCGTAGTTACATCCTGTGGATTTGCGACTGTTGTTGCCATTTTTTTTCTCTCTAGTTATAAACGTTACACTGGCATATTCATTATTTCTTCATATGCCTTTAATACTTTGTTTCTAATCTGCAAAGTTGCCTCAAACGCTAATGAAGACTTTTGAATGCCCATCACTACATCTGTTAGCGGTATATCCTCTCCGCTCTCATAGGCTGTTTTTAATGCCTTTGAAGCTTGCTGAGTCTCATTCACT
Organism: uncultured SAR92 cluster bacterium; assembly: GCA_902527245.1. Lineage (GTDB taxonomy): Bacteria > Pseudomonadota > Gammaproteobacteria > Pseudomonadales > Porticoccaceae > AAA300-D14. Next base: position 38,246 of record CABZOI010000012.1, read on the forward strand.
TCGTTGACTGCATTCTTTATTGATTCAGCAAAACCATTTTCATTATCAACTTTTTTGTTATTCAAATTTTCAACATTATTGCCTTCTGCGATTGCTTGATATTGTCTTAATTGACTCAGTACGGATTGGATATTTGCACTATTTGTTGGATTCATTAGTTGCTCCTTTTTTTATCGAGCATACGCTCGAGTTACAGCCATTCCGTCTTCCCTTAACCTTTGCAACTTGTGCCTCAAAGTACGGGTACTAATTCCTAAGAGGCGAGCAGCTTGATCTCGACTTCTAGTATTCTCAAGGGCAGACATTATTGTTCTATATTCACTATTCCGGATTACATTGGAAAGAGATTCTGTAGATTCTGGCTCTAATACTTTTTTATTAAAGTGGATAGCATTATCGGTGTGACTAAAATTTCGTTGCTCGGAAGTATCGGTCACGTCATCTAATTGAATGTCATCAAATATTAAATGACGTGCCTCTATCATTTGACCATTTGCCAAAACAAGCGCTCGTGTAATCACATTTTGTAATTCACGGACATTTCCCGGCCAACTATAATTTAGTAATTGAGATTTAACTGCATCACTCAAATTAGGTGAAGCTTCACCATTTAGAAATTGCTCAGCTAACGGAATAATATCTAGAGGTCTTTCAGTTAGTGCCGTAATAGTTAATTTAAATGCACTCAATCTGAAATAAAGATCTTCCCTAAACTCTCGATTTAATATCGCTTTCTTTAGTTCTTTATTGGTTGCCGCAACTATTCTGATATCTAAGTCAATCATTTTTTGACCGCCCAATCTTGTCACTTTCTTTTCTTGTAACACCCTGAGTAACTTGACTTGTAAATGGAGGGGCATTTCACCTATTTCATCCAAAAATATTGTTCCGCCTTGTGCTTGCTCAAACAGACCTGCTTGAGATGATAATGCGCCAGTGAAGGAGCCTTTCTCATGGCCGAATAACATATCCTCGGCCAAATTCTCGGGCAATGCAGCACAGTTGAATGCAACAAACGGCCCTTTATGACGTGAGGATGATTCGTGAATTACTCTTGCCATTACCTCCTTTCCTGTTCCTGTTGGCCCACTTAACAACACAGCGACGTCTGCTGCGGCAACTCTTTGAGTTAATGCGAGCAATTTTCTACTGATTGGATCTGCAAAAACAAATGAAGAGGAAGTATCTCTTGCAAGGGCATACGATTTTATTAGAGTACTAATCTCATTTACGTTGTCGACATCACTTGCAATAACATTTGATACGCCCCTTTTCATAGCCTCAATACCTAATTCAAATTCATCACGACTTACCCTAGCTAGAATAGGTAGGGAAGATTCAAGAAATTTCTGATGATTTTGAACTACTCTAAGAGAATCAAGGTTATTACTTAAATTAATGATTGCTAATTGAAACTGGTCTGACAAGATACCATCCAGATCTGATAAAGAAACTTTTCTTATCGCTATTCCTTTGTTAGCAAGCTGATCCATCACTAAATCGTCTGACTCTGAATGGTTAATCCATAGCACAGATATTCTATTTTCATTTGCCACTTTTATTTCCTTAAGTTTGCCACTTTGTATTCATCTTCCTAGAGAAGCAAGTAGCGTGCCAAATAAAAAAAGTATATTTATCAGTAATTTATAAAGAAACTGGCTAACTTATGTCTGTTTTTTTAATTTTTAGTCAAATTTTTGACAAGTAAAATTTAACAAATCTTAAGACTGTAAGCCGTGCTTATTAATCTTTTCAATTAATGTTGTTCGTTGCAAGCCTAACAATCGAGCAGTTTGTGAGACATTATGCTCCGATCGTTTGAGCGCTTGATCAATAAGGTCTTTTTCTATGTCCATTAAATGTTCTTTTAAATTTAATCCCTCGGTTGGCAGTACTTTTTCTTGAGTAAGGCCAATTATTCGCTCCACATCCGACAACGAATTTTCAAAATGATCTTCAGATGCATGCTCTAAGTTCCCATTATTATCAGAATGGTGAAGAGAATCAGTTTTTTGACTAAGAAACTCTCTCATCAAGTTGGGGATCATACTCAAAGGTAGCTCGTTAAGGTCGATAGTTCCTCCAGGAATTAGGGCTGAGTATCTTGCAATTAAATTTGATAGCTCCCTGATATTCCCAGGCCAATGATAACTTAAAAAAATCTCCATACTTGTCTTATTAAGTGTGATAGGAGCATTATGAGAATCGGCATGTTCCAAGCAGAAATATCTTACGAGCTCAGGAATATCTGCTTTCCGTGATGCTAGATTTGGTATCTCTATCGGTAAAACATTCAATCGATAATATAAATCCTCCCTAAATTTTCCTTCCTCAATAAGAGTTTCGATATTTTTATGGGTAGCTGCTACAACTCGAACATCAACAGAGATGCTGTTTGAGGAACCCACCGGGTCAATTTGCCGTTCTTGGAGAACTCGCAAAAGCTTGACCTGCAAATCTAGCGACATATCACCTATTTCATCTAGAAATAAGGTTCCTGTATGGGCTAACTGAAAGCGGCCTTTCCGATCAGAAATGGCACCTGTAAAAGATCCTTTTTTATGGCCAAACAATTCACTTTCAAGAAGATCCTTTGGTATCGCTCCACAATTTACTGGTATAAAAGGGTTATTTTTTCTGGATGATACCTCATGTAAGGCTCTTGCAGTGAGATCTTTACCCGTTCCACTCGCTCCTAAAATGAGAGTGGTTGAATCGCTTTTCCCAATAGTTTCTATTAAGTTTCTTAAAGAAACAGCTTCGTGACTAGAACCAACAATCGACTTTAATACTGACAAATTAGAAGCTCTTTATAGAAAACAATAACGTTTGCTAACTCAAACCGATGAAACGACTATACAATACTAGACTTTATATCTCCACATAGTTACAACTTTAAAAATGTCTTGATAAGTACACATAAATTTTTTAATTTATGGTTGTTGAGGTAATAAACACTAAGCTGAAATAATCAATACTAAAAGGGGCAATCAGCTATTCACACTAAATTAGTAAAATATTTTATCGTTATCAGTTTATTTAGCGGTATTTATTCTGCCTCCGTCTCTGGCGATCAATTAGCAGCTGGTAAAAGTGCTTATGCAAGGGGAGATTTCAGCCTTGCTCTCAGAGCCTTTACTCCATTAGCAAATGAAGGTAACGCAGAGGCACAAACCTTGATTGGAAATTTGTACGAAAATGGGTTAGGTGTTATTAAAGATGAAAAGTTAGCCTTAGATTGGTATGAAAAAGCTGGAAAAGCAGGCTATGACAAAGGGCAGCACAACTCAGGTGTTTTTTATTATACAGGGAGAGGAGTTGCCATTAATTATCCCACTGCATATGAATGGTTTTTAAAAGCGACCAATAACGACTACGCTCCCTCCCAATATATGATTGGATTGATGTATCATCAAGGGCAAGGTGTAGCCGTAAATTTTGAACGCGCAAGAACCTGGCTCCTAAAAGCTGCAAAACAAGGTTACGCAAATGCGCAATTTATGTATGCCTACATGATCCAAGCAGGAGAGGGTGAAAAATCGGATCCACCTAGAGCAATGGTTTGGGCACTCGTTGCTGAGATGAATGGCAAGACTGATTCTGTTGCTATCACTGTGCCAGCAAGCATGACAATGAGCGAGCTAGAAATCAGTACTGCAAAAAAAATAGCTAATGAATGTTTTCAAAGTAACTATCAAAACTGTCCTGATTGAATAATAATTTACTAAAGATTTCTGTATGGCTACCGATATTAAGTATGTAACAGAAGACAGGACAAAAAAATGACTTTAAATAAACGCGCAGCAAATGCATATCGAAACGTTGAAGTCGCATCGGCAGTCCCCTATGCCGACAGCATACAACTCATTCAAATGCTCTTTGATGGACTTATCTCTAGCCTATCAGATGCTGAAGGACATTTTGAGAGAAACGACATCAAAGGTAAAAATGCCTCTATCGGAAGAGCTAATAAAATAATTATTGGTCTTCAAAGCGCTTTAGACTTTGAAAAGGGAAAAGAACTATCTCAAAATCTTTCAGACTTATATGACTACTGTATAAGAAGACTCCTTAAAGCTAATATTAGAAATGATGTAGAAGGCATCGTTGAAGTTAAGGGTCTAATGAACGAAATTAGATCTGCATGGAACATGGTTCCAGAGCTACTAGAGGACCCAAACATATCAGTTGCATCATAGAAATTCTCCCCCAAACCCCACAGGGTTTCTTAAAAGCATTCTACTTTATAGAATGCTTTTTTTTTAAAAACTTCCATCTATTACCACTTCAATACGTCTATTTCTGCTTCTTCCCTCTGATGTATCATTGGACATAAGCGGCTTAGTATCGGCAAGTCCTGAAACCATTAGTCCATTGGCAAATTCATATTTAGTAAGCATATAATCAGCCACCGAACCCGATCTCGCTGCAGACAAGTCCCAGTTCGATCTGAAACGGAGACTAAAGCCAACAGGTAAATTGTCCGTATGCCCCTCTATTGTAATTAAGCCCTCAACATTTTGAATTGCACTACCTACGTCTTCCAGCAATGGTAAAAATCCCTGTTGTAACTCCGCCGATCCACTTTTAAAAGATCCTTGCGATGCAAGTCGAATAATAATTTTATCGCCCTCTCGAATCACCTCTGCTTTCTCTTGTTCAATCGCTTGAGAGAGGTCCCCTCTAATTTGGCGATATTGCGCAGAAAACATTTCTTCCCAGGCCTCACTTTCAGACGTTGTTCCCTCTGATTCTTGAAAAACTTTTACATCAACTTTTATTTTCCTTTGTACTTCAGCGACTTTTGTATAAATTTCGAGTTCCTCTTGTTCTACTCGGGCATTATCAGAGTTGGGATTATCAGATCCCTCCACATTAACTACCACTCTCTGATCTTTAATCTTTACTTTTACCTTCCCGTCCTCTATCTCTTTCGCAAGCGCCTTCACCACTTGTTCATATCCCTCATTTGTATCTGCGCTTATATCGGCACCTTGATATCCAGACGGCGCTATATCTGACTCAATAATGTTTTGAGTACCAAAAGCACTTTTATTATCACCGGGTATTGAAAACATGGTATTTCTCTGTTTTGCGGTCTCTGCTAATGCAATCAGGAGCACAAACATAGCCATTAACAGAATAGCCATGTCGGCAAATGTCTGCATCCACAATCCTGGACCCGATTTGCATGGAGGGCAGGGTTTTTCTAATTTGGGGGCCGCATCAGAACTACTCATTGACTGATAGCCTCACTACTTCCTCTTACTATAATCTCAATCCTTCGATTTGCAGCTCTGCCCTGCGCAGATTCATTGGTATCTATTGGCCTGGAATCAGAATATCCAGCAACAACAAGGCGGTTTAATTCTATTCCAACATCTCTTATTAAAACACCGGCGACGGAAGATGAACGAGCAGACGATAAATCCCAATTGCTCATGAATCTCTCACTAAATGCAATTTTGACATTATCGGTATGACCTTCAATTCGTATTTTTCCGCTCGAGGTTTTAATCTCACTTCCAATCCTGCCAAGTAATTCTCTAAATGCAGGCCTCACTTGATCACTGCCTGAGACAAATGACCCTTCACCAGCAAGTCTTATAATTAAATTGTCATCTTTAAGAATAAGTTTTAACTTGCCTTCCTCTATATCGTCTTTTAAGTCTAATCCCAGCTTTTCAAACTTACTTTTTGCATCCTCTACCCTTCGTTCTCTCATAGCTAATAGAGCTGCTAAATCTTGTTTTCTAACTTCTATTTCTGTTGGAGTCTGAGCTTGAACCGATACAACTTTTTCAGTGATTTCTAAAACGCTTTGCATCAGATAATAATCATCATTAATGTCATCCTTTGAACTGAAAGATTGCAACTCTACAATTACCTTATTGTTTGCTTTGCGAACTACTACCTCACCCTCACTAATTTCTCCTTCCAAACTTTCCATAAGCGAAACATAAGTCTCTTCTACTTGCAGGGCTTCTAGCTCTTCTTGGCTTAAATTCTTTAAACTCTTATTAATATTTTGTTCTTCTGAGGGAACAAAGCTGTCAGCCACTGGTATGTCAATCACGGGGATAATGACTGAAGCTCCAAATTCAGCTCGTAAAGAACCCAAAGCTTGTGCTTTCTCTCTTTGATCCATCTCAGCAAAGTTATACATTAAAGCAAAAAGAGCCATCAGCAAAGTTGCCATATCTGCGAATGTTGTCATCCATAATGGCGCTACACCACGACATTTGGGACACTTTCGTTCTTTAGGCCTATCCGTATCATCGATAAACTGAGGGATCTCTTCAGGATCGACTTCCGCTGTGGTATTCATATAAAATTAAGAAGCCTCAGCAGCCTGTCTTTTTCTATTAATCTTTGGAGACAGAAATGATGATAATAAATCAGAAAGTAATCTTGGATTACCGCCTTTTTGAATAAACACAACACCCTCGACTATAAGTTCATTATTGAGGGCTTCTCTTTTTGCATGATTCTCTAATTTCTGGGCCATTGGTATTAAGGCACCGTTAGCCAAAATTGCTCCATATAAAGTAGTAATTAATGCCGTTGACATACCTGCTCCAATACCAGCAGGGTCTTCCTCTAATTTAGCGAGTAACAATACAAGACCTATTAGTGTTCCAATCATACCCATGGCGGGTGCGGTGTCACCCCAGGATTGCAGTATACTTCTTGCAGACTCATGACGTTGCGATGTGATTGCCGTGTCCCTTTCCAAAGATGCTCTTACAAAGCCTGCATCATTACCATCGACTAACGCTCTTACTCCCTTCGCTAACATACGGTTACTGATTTCTTGGTTTTCAAGAGCAATCATTCCGTCCTTACGAGCAATTGTCGCGAGCTCAACCATCTGGTCTATTAAATCTGTCGGCTTGTCAACCTTGTGTCTAAATACTTTCAACACAGTGGGAAACAAGTTTAAAAACTCAGCTAACGTCGAACGCAGCATAACAACGCCCAGCGAGCCAACAATTACAATAAAAAAGCTTCTCCGATGGATTAACTGATCCACATCAGCTCCCACCGCTATATACATTCCTGCAATAAATACTGATATACCAACAACGCTTAAAAAATCCATGCTCAACCCTATAATGTAAAAAGAACACCCAAAATTCGATTCCACTTTTCTAGAAGAACTTTATGAAAAAATAGTAAAAGCTATCTCATAGAGTTCAAGAATCTAATTGTATTACACATTTAACTCTTAATAAATTCACTCAGCTTGGCTTTTTTAGGAAACTCAAACATCTATCTCCTTCCACTTTTACAACGATGTCACTTGGTAATTGCCGAGATTTAAAATTCATTGCATTACACTTATAAGGAAAATTTTTTTCATGTGTGATGCCGAAATGTGAACAATTCCAACAATTTTCTTTTTGCTTATTTAACACGCTACTGTTTCTTCCAATACTCTTTATAAGCTTTCCACAAAAAGATAATCGCAACGGAAAAGCCAATGAACCATGAGAAAATTTTCAGTAAATCATAATTTTTTACAAAATCAAATTCTGGCCTAAAAGCTAAAATGCCAGCAATAATGGTACAAATTATTAGTACTCTTGCTCTCGTACAAAACGAGCAAACCGGTTTTTCATCCATAGTTAAATCTTAGATACATATCCAGAACGCTAGACTAGCATAGAGGATGAACTTAAATAAAGTCGCATACCTCACTGTGTAAAATTTCAAAACATAGTTTATTAAATTCAAATGATGCAACTGCTATAATAAAACTTACGTAAAAAAAATTTAAACTTTGTAGAGAAATTGCAATGCTTGTAACAATCATTTCACCCGCAAAAAAACTTGATTATTCTCCAGTTGAAAAAAATATAGATTCAACGATACCTAGTCTTCTGGAGCACTCAAATGAATTAATAAAAGACTTAAAATCTTTGAATCCACAAGAAGTAAGCTCGCTAATGAGTTTAAGCGACAAATTGGGAGCGCTTAATTATGAGAGGTTCCAAGAATGGAAAACTCCTTTTACCAAATCAAACTCAAAACAAGCAATACTTGCTTTTAAAGGTGACGTTTATCAAGGCCTAGACGCTGAATCGCTCTCTGAAACAGAGCTAATTTGGGCACAAAAACATGTGAGAATTCTCTCAGGGCTATATGGGATTCTTAAACCTATGGACTTAATGCAACCTTATCGCCTTGAGATGGGTACAAAGTTCGCAACGAAACGAGGACAAAATCTCTATGACTTTTGGAACTCAATTATTACTGAAGAATTGAATAAAAATTTCTCTTCAGATAATACTAACCTCCTGAATTTAGCGTCGAATGAATATTTTAAATCAATCAACGTTAGCGAATTAAAAGCTAATGTGATCTCGCCAGTTTTCATGGACAAAAAAAATGGCAAATACAAAATCATTTCTTTCTTCGCAAAGAAAGCGCGAGGACTGATGACAAGATATGTTATTAAAAACCGAATTGAAGATATAACCGATATTCAAAACTTTGAGGAGGGTGGTTATTTCTTTAGTGAAGCAATGAGTGAAGATAATAAACCTGTTTTCTGCAGGGATTAAATACCAAAGAATATACCCGTAAAAATAGCTAATCCAATGTAGTTGTTCTCTAAAAATGCTTTAAAAAATAGCGTTGCTTCATTTTTATTAAGATAAAAACTGTGTTTTAAGAAAAATAACGATGCAACAAAAACGCCTAAATAATAAGGAAACATTAGGTCGAAAAGAAGCCCAACTAAAACGGACAGAGATATTATAAAAACTTTAAGACTAATCATTATCGGTAAAAGATATTTACCGAATAAAATAGCTGTAGACTTAACACCGATCTTTAAATCATCCTCTTTATCAACAAGTGCATAATAAGTATCGAACATGAGAGTCCACGATAAAATCAGAAGGCACAGATATCCAGTCTCTGGTATTAAATGTTGTTTCTCTGCAGCAAAAGCCATTGGAACAACAAAGGCCCATGCAATACCCAAGCCCAGTTGGGGTAAATTTGTAATTCGTTTTAATAATGGATAAATGGCAGTTGTTGTCACAGCACCAATGGCAATCAAAATGGTCAACCAGTTGGTTAACAAAACAAGAGAAAAAGCTAAAAGGCCCAATATCAGAAACATAATAAGTGCATGATGAGGCATTATCTCTCCCATGGGTAAAGGTCTATTTTTGGTCCTCTCAATATGACCATCAATCTCTCTATCAAAGTAGTCATTAATGATGCATCCCGCAGAACGCATCAAGACACATCCAAATACAAAGATCATTAAATTTTTAAAGCTGGGCAACCCTTCTGCAGCAAGCCACAAGGACCATAAGGTGGGCCACAGCAAAAGTAAAATACCTATAGGTCTATCAAGACGTAATAATCGAATCCACGGATTTGCAGAGAGGGACATCACGATCGCCTATTTTTCGATTTCTAAAATTAACGCAGGCAAAAATATTTCTGAAACCAAAAGAGAACGTCTGCCTTGAGAGAAAAGTGATCGCCGACCCCAAAGCCTTTCTTTACATCCAATATCTTGAGCTTCTATGCCGAAACTTTTCGCGTCCATATGAGCAATCTCTAACGATCTTCTCACTATAGACCTATTTTTAAATAGAAACTCACCAAGTGAGCGATTATTTAAATTTTTTAGAACTTTGAGATCTCCTGTTGCGGAGGAGAGTGGAATCAAACTATGAGCAAAAATCCAAGGAGCATCTCTCCCTTTTAGCAATACTTTTCTATCTATTACTGTATCGACCTCTGAAAGCTCCAATATTAATTTTTCCTCATGTGAGATAACCCTATGCTCCTGACTTTGGAGTTCCAACTTAAAATTATCACCGCTTAAATCGACTAGTTTTGCTGTAAGAGAACCCTCGTCAACTAACCAGTCAAAAACCGAATGCGATATTAAATTTCTGGAAAACTTATTAATTTCTGTCCAAACAGTATGATGTGACAACTTAAACTGCTCTTTCAAATTGTTTCATAAAATTTAACATCATTTAATCTGAGATCCTTAAAACGTTTATACTCCCACTGATACTGCTCTGGACTCAGTTTGATCATTTCTTGTACCTCGTTATTCAACGCGTTAAGACTAACAAACTTATTTGAATTAAATAAATCATCTTCAACGATCTTAAAATGCACTTCCCATCCATCATCAGCTCGCAGAGCGGCAGCTGTCAAAACATCGCAATTCGTGCGATTAATTAGATTATGTATGAGCGTCATGGTTCTTGTCTTGATGTCAAAAAATAAAGCCTCTTCACCACTGTTTTCAGGTGGAAATTGATCTGGCAAAATACCAACAACTTCACCGTTTTTAAGTGCCTTTAATACTTTTTTTACTCCACTTGAATTAGCAGGTACTAAATCCGCGCCAAATTTTTCTCTATTTTTTTTTATCCAAGAATTAAGACTTTTTATTTTTGGAGGCTCGTAAATGGATGTCATCCTTGTCTTAGCAGAGATCCATAGTCCCAGTAATTCCCAATTCCCTATATGTGGAATAATAATTATTAAGCCGTTTTTATTGCCCGTATACGATTCAAAACTGGATAACCCACGAATTTTTTTTATGTTTGAATTAATCCACGTCTCACTTTGTCCCCACACCTTAGGTATTTCAAAAACTGTTTTGATAAAGTATTTGACTCTCAAAGCGCACAATTGCTCTATTTCTTTACTCGACAAATCTGGATAACAAAGAGAAAGATTTTTTCTACAAACTCTTACCAATTTTGAATTTATACGATACAAGAAATTGCCAAGTGCCTGAGCAACAAAATTTGATAGTTTGAAAGGTATATAAGCAATCGTTCTTAAAAACACTGATGCAACATAATTTTTCATAATGATTTATAACAATAGGTTAATGAGTTTAGTATATCTAAGTCTTTTAAAACGAATCTAAAAAATTTTAAAATATGCATACTTTAATTAAAGTAATCGCCATCTATCTTTATATAACAGTCTATTTATAATAAAGGTCCATCTACTTAGAAGTGACGCTAGTGAGTAAAAGCAGAATAACTTTTCAAGAAATAATTTTTAAACTTCAAAATTTTTGGTCGTCTCAAGGTTGTGTAATTATGCAACCACTCGATCTGGAAGTAGGTGCTGGCACCTTTCACCCGGCAACATTTTTAAAAGCAATCGGCCCAGAGACCTGGAACAGCGCTTATGTTCAACCCTCAAGAAGACCAACTGATGGTAGATATGGGGAAAACCCCAACAGACTCCAACATTACTATCAATATCAAGTTGTTATGAAACCATCACCAGATGATTTTCAAGAGCTCTATTTAGACTCCCTAAAAACTCTAGGAATTGATCCTCTTACCCATGACATAAGATTTGTGGAAGATAACTGGGAATCACCAACTCTTGGTGCGTGGGGTTTAGGATGGGAAGTTTGGTTGAATGGTATGGAGGTTTCTCAATTTACGTATTTTCAGCAAGCAGGTGGCCTAGAGTGTTTTCCTGTGACTGGAGAAATCACTTATGGGCTAGAAAGAATAGCAATGTATCTCCAAAATGTGGATAACGTTTATGATTTAATATGGACAGAATCGCCTAAAAATTTCGTGACATATGGAGATGTCTACCTTCAAAACGAAATAGAAATGTCTGCATATAATTTCGAACACGCAAATGTAGAGCAGCTATTTAAAGCTTTTGAAAATTGCGAGATTGAGTGCTCCTTACTAATAGACCAGCACTTGTCTTTACCCGCTTACGAAATGGTAATGAAAGCTTCTCACACATTTAACTTATTAGACGCAAGAAAAGCTATTTCAGTAACAGAGAGACAAAGATATATTTTGAGAGTTCGTACATTAGCAAGATTAGTAGCGAAAGAATATTTTGCATCAAGAGAAAAACTTGGCTTCCCTCTCGCAGAAAGGGACATACTTAAACATATAGAAAGAGAATCATCTCAATGAAGGCTGATTTCTTATTTGAGCTTGGTACAGAGGAGCTGCCATCAAGTGCAGTTGAAAAACTAGGCAATTTATTATTGGAGAATTTGTGTGAGGAGTTTAAAAAACTAAACTTAAATTTCAACAAGACAGAGGCATTTGCTACACCCAGAAGACTGGGTGCAAAAATAAATGAATTGGACTGCATTACGCCACAAAGCATTAAAATAAACTGGGGACCCTCAACATCTATTGCATTTGACAGCTCCGGCAACTTAACAAAGGCCGGTGAAGCGTTTGCGAATAAATTCAAACTTGATAGAGACGCGCTAAACCAGTTTATTAAACAAGATGGCTCTCAAGAAAAGCTTTGCTACGAAGAAATCTCGATGGGAGTGGGCGTCGAAACTCTATTTCAGCAAATAATTTTATCTGCAATAACTAAATTGCCGATATCAAAAAAAATGCGATGGGGCGCTAATAGAGATTATTTCCTGAGACCCGTTAGGTGGGCTGTTCTAATGTTTGGTGAGCAGACCCATAAAATAGAGCTTTTTTCTTTCACAACGGGTAATAAGACACGGGGACATCGGTTTCACTCCGATTCCTGGATATCAATTAAATCACCAGAATCGTATGAATCACAACTTCTTGCAAATAAAGTGATTGCTAGCTTTGAAAAACGAAAAGAAAAGATTATCGGACAAATTAAAAATATAACAACAAGAGACCATTTAAATGTCGACCTAGATGACGAGTTGTTGAATGAAGTAACCGGCTTATGTGAGTGGCCTGTGGCTTTATTGGGAAATTTTAAAAATAACTTTCTATCAGTTCCTTCAGAAGCACTTATTTCTTCTATGAAGGAGCATCAAAAATATTTTCATACCAATGGTAAAAACAACAATTTGTGTTCCTCTTTTATCACCATTTCTAACATTGAAAGTAAATCATCAAAACAGGTGATTGCTGGAAATGAAAAAGTGGTTAACGCGCGTTTATCGGATGCTATGTTTTTTTATGAGCAAGACACAAGAGAATCATTACATTCCAAGACAGATCGATTGAAACAAGTGGTATTTCAGAAAGATCTCGGCTCAATTTATGATAAAACACAACGAATAAAATGCTTGTCTGAATATCTTTGTAAATATACAAAAGCTAACATTAAAAAAACTCAAAGGGCGAGCGAACTTTGTAAAACCGATTTAATAACAGACATGGTAAATGAATTTCCTGATTTACAAGGCATCATGGGTGGTTACTATGCGAGACATGATGGAGAAGACAAAGCAGTGTCAACTGCTATCTCGGAACATTATTTGCCACGATTTTCGAACGATAAGCTTCCATCATCAAAAGAAGGAATCACGCTTTCATTATCTGATAAATTAGATTCAATAATTAGTATCTTTTCTACTGGTGCTAAACCTTCAGGATCTAAAGATCCTTACGGATTAAGAAGAGCGTCTTTGGCAATCATAAAAATACTTATAAAAAATAAAATTGATTTAAATTTGCTACAAGTTATTGATTTTTATGAAAAAAATATCAATAAAGCCAAATCGATACCAATAGAAATAAGAAATCATGTCATCAATTATATTCTTGATCGATTTGAAGGTTTATATAAAGAGCAAGGTTATAAGACCGAAAGTTATCTCTCAGTAAAAAAGATGTCACTAACAAGTCCTTTAGACATTCATGAGAGGGTGCAAGCAGTTGACAAGTTCTCAAAAGATCAAAATGCAATCGATTTGGTTCAGCTCTACAAACGGGTCACCAATATTTTGATCAAAAATAAGCACGAGAAGATACCCAATAAAGCAAACATTTCAAAAATGACTGAGGATTATGAAATAAACTTGCATAAATCCAACGCTACTTTGTACTCGATTAACGAAAAAGCACACTTAAGTAAAGATTACGATATTATCTTACAAAATCTTTTAACTTTAAAAGTTCCAATCGATGAGTTTTTTGAGAACATTATGGTTGATGTAAAAGATAAAAACTTGAAATTAAACCGCCTTGCTTTACTAAAGGAACTTAAAAGAACCCTTTCTTCAACCGCAGATTTAACGTTAATCGCATAGATTTAGAAGCTAAACGTCAAGATTTACTACTGATAAAGCATTAGACTCAATAAAATCTCTTCTTGGCTCTACCTGATCACCCATTAAAGTAGTAAACATCTGGTCCGCTGCTATCGCGTCTTCAATAGTAACGTTCAACATCCTTCTAGTTAAGGGGTCCATGGTCGTTTCCCAAAGTTGCCCCGGGTTCATCTCACCCAGCCCTTTATATCTTTGAGTGTTTATACCTTTTCTCGATTCAGACATTAACCAATCGATCGCCTCTACAAAAGATACAACTTCTTTTGTTCTTTCCCCTCTTCTCACATAAGCACCTTCTTCACACAGGGTGGATATTTTTGAGCCTAAAGAAATCATAGCTTTATATTCAGCCGAAGCAACAAAATCTCGATCCAGTGTGTATTCATAAGGAACACCATGCATAACTAAAGTTATTGAGGGCACCTGAACGTTATGCTCATCATCTTCTTTGACAACCACTTCAAAATTAGTTATGTCTGGGTTGAAAGAAATAAACTTTTCGCGAAATTCGCTACACCATGGAAGGAGATCGCTACTTTTTTTAAGAAGTTTACTGCTCAAAGCCGAGGTATAAACCAAAGAGTTAAGTAGAATTTTAGGATAACGAATCGATAATTTACTGATTATGTCTTCAACTTCTCGGTATTCTTTTACTAACTGTTCTAACGCTTCACCGTTAATCGCTGGAGCGCCACTATTAACGTGAAAACTCGCGTCTTCAAGTGCTTTTTGAGTTAGATATCCCAATAACTCCTCATCATCCTTCACATATTGTTCGTTTTTCCCCTTGCTAACTTTATATAAAGGTGGCTGTGCAATAAATATGTGCCCTTCTTCAATCAATTCTCTCATTTGCCTGAAAAAAAATGTAAGTAATAGGGTACGTATGTGTGATCCATCGACGTCTGCATCTGTCATGATAACTATTGTGTGATATCTGAGCTTTTCTATATCGAACTCCTCATTTCCGATACCACAGCCTAACGCAGTAATCAAAGTACCTACCTCCGCACTTGATAGCATTTTGTCAAACCTAGCTTTTTCTACATTTAGTATTTTCCCTTTAAGCGGCAATATGGCCTGAGTTTTCCTAGCTCTGCCTTGCTTTGCAGAACCGCCAGCAGAATCACCCTCTACCAAATATAATTCAGATAAGACCGGGTCTTTCTCTTGACAATCAGCTAACTTGCCTGGCAAGCCAGCGATATCGAGAGCTCCCTTTCTTCGTGTCATTTCTCGTGCTTTCCTAGCAGCCTCTCTAGCTCTTGCTGCATCTATCATTTTGTTAACGATAGATTTAGCATCTTGGGGATACTCCAAAAGATAATCATTAAACTTTTCACCCATCTCCTGTTCAACCGCAGTTTTGACCTCAGAACTTACTAATTTATCTTTTGTTTGGGATGAAAATTTAGGATCTGGCACTTTCACAGAAATAATGGCTGTCAAACCCTCTCTAGCATCGTCTCCAGTAGTATTTACTTTGGATTTAGAATTTATACCTTCTTTTTCTATGTATGAGTTAAGTCCTCTGGTAAGTGCAGAGCGAAAACCAGCTAGGTGAGTTCCACCATCTCGTTGTGGAATATTATTCGTATAACACATAATGTTTTCTTGATAGCCATCATTCCACTGAAGAGCCACTTCAACAGCCGTTCCATCGTCTCGCATGCTATTGAAATGTAAAATACTATTAATTTCAGTTTTATTTTTATTCAAATACTCTACAAAGGCTTTCAAGCCGCCACTATACTCAAATTTATCCTTTTCGCCCGTCCTCTCATCCTTCAAAATTATTTTCACGCCTGCGTTCAAGAAAGAAAGCTCCCTTAATCGCTTCGCTAAGATATCAAAGTGGAATTTAATATTTGAAAATGTCTCTTTAGATGGCGTAAAAAATACTTCTGTGCCTGTTTTCTTGGTCTTGCCAATCACTTCTAGAGGGCCATCTGGAACCCCATGACTATACGTTTGCTCGTGAACTTCCCCATTACGCTTTATAGTGAGCCTCATTTTTTTTGATAAAGCATTTACAACAGATACTCCCACACCATGCAAACCACCCGAAACCTTGTAACTGTTATCGTCAAATTTACCCCCAGCGTGCAACACTGTCATGATAACTTCAGCAGCAGACACGCCCTCTTCGTGCATCTCTGTTGGGATGCCCCTTCCATCATCTATAACGGATATTGACTCATCAGGATGAATAGTTATCTGTATTTCAGAGCAGTGACCTGCCAATGCTTCATCAATAGAGTTATCAACTACTTCAAAAACCATGTGATGAAGACCAGTGCCATCGTCAGTATCACCAATATACATTCCTGGCCTTTTTCTTACCGCGTCAAGGCCCTTCAATACTTTAATACTAGAGGAATCGTAATTTTCTTCTTCAGTCATTTTGGCACCACCCTAATAATTACACTCAGTAATATTGCCTTGTTCCACGTGGAACATTTTACAGGTTTTTTTAGGCAAATGAGACAAAAAATCAGATTTATCAACACCAGTTACAAAAAATTGACAATCTAGATCGGCTAAATGTTCAAATACGAGCATTTTGTTAATTTCATCGAGCTCAGAGGGCAAATCATCCAATAAATAAATACATTTTTTACCCGTAAGTTTTTTAAACAACTCTCCTTGTGCGAGCTTTAGAGCATAAGCCAATAGCTTTGTTTGGCCCCGTGACAATTTATCGCGAGCCTTGATTTTACCAATGCCAATACTTAAATCAGCTTTATGCGCTCCTGATGACGTGTAACCTTGCAACCGATCTGTTGTCTCACTCCGAATCAAGATATCTTCAAAAGCTTCATCCTCTGCCCAACCGCGGTTATATTCAATTTCAATATCTTTTAAAGGTTCATAACGGTTAAAAGCAGATTGCAAAAAACTAACAAAGTCTAATAAATACTTTTCTCTAAAGTCTGTAACGATCTTATTTAGCCTACTTAATTCGTTGTTCCAAACCGTTAGATTGGCTCCACTCTCGTATTTAAGTGCATAATTTCGTTGTTTTAGCGCTTTTTGGAAACTACTCCAGGCCTGTGAGTATAAATGTTCCACGTGGAACACTCCCCAATCTAAAAATTTTCTCCTCGCTGAGGGAGAGCCATCGACCAAATCAAAGCTGTTTGCATCTACAAGCTGCAAAGGGACGAGAGCACTCAATTCAGCTGAAGATTTTATTCTGATTCCATCACATTTAGCTTCTAAAGAGCCTTTCATGCATCTTTTTACGCCAATTGAATTTGTCATTTCTTCACAATTCTGGATAGTTGAATAAACAATGCAATCAGTTGCTGACTCACTGATTACGGTTCGAATATCTCTAGCTCTAAACGACTTCCCACGGCTGATTAAAAAAATACTTTCTAACAAGCTGGACTTGCCGCTACCATTTTCGCCAAAAATAAAATTTCCATTTTTACAGGGCAATAAAGACGTTCCCAACAAATTTCTCACATTTGAGATATTAAGCTGGGTTATATGCATATTAGATCGCTAGAATTATACCTTTGATTTTACAAACGCATCGGCATGACAACATAGAGAGCACTCTCATCAGAGACGCTTTCGATCAAGACACTACTGTTAGAGTTTAATAGTGTCATTTTTATATCACGCTGCTCCAAAGTGTTAAATACATCCAATAAATAGCTGACATTGAAACCTATTTCTAAAGCCTCTCCTTTATAATTGACTTCCATGTCCTCTTGAGCTTCTTCTTGTTCAGGGTTATTAGCAACAATTTTTAGGCAATCTTCACTTATCGAGAGTCTGACGCCTCTATACTTTTCATTTGACAAAATTGCCGCTCTGCCAAAGGCTCCTTTCAACTCTAATCTATCCGCTTGAATTACTTTATCACCCCCTTTTGGCAACACCCGATCATAATCAGGATAGGCACCATCCACGAGCTTCGATGTGAATTGATAATCTCCCCCAATGACCCTTATGTGATTTGTACCTATGACGATTTTCACAGAATCATCATCAAGTAAACGTTGCAATTCCACCACACCTTTTCTTGGTACAATTGCTTTTAAAGGTTCCTGTAACGCCAAATCACATTTACCGTCTGCTAACGCCATTCGGTGACCATCAGTAGCGACAGTTCTTATTTGACCACTTGTTAATTCCCAAAGCATACCGTTTAAATAATATCTAACATCCTGTTGAGCCATAGCAAAAGAGGTTGATTCGATTAACTTCTGCAGATCTTTTCCTGAAACACTGAACTCAAGGCTTTTTTCCCCTTCATCAACAGTTGGAAACTCGCTCGCAGGCAAAGTAGACAACATAAACTTACTTTTACCACTTTGAATCGAAGCTTTTCCTTCACTGCTTGAAAACTTTAAAGTTGCTCCTTCAGGTAAAGATCTACAGATATCTAGTGTTTTTCGTGCTGAAATCGTTACACTTCCCTCTTCCTCAGAGGTACTAACGGCCGTTAATCCAACGATTTCTACTTCCAAATCAGTCCCTGTTATAGAGAGGTTTTTATCTGATAGAGAAAACAATACGTTAGAAAGAATAGGTAATGTTTGTCTTCTTTCAACAACACCGATAACTAACTGAAGTGGCTTAAGTAGCGCTTCCCTTGAGAGACTAAATTTCATTTGTATTCTTACTCCTGCTTCTTATCATTATGCAGATAATAACCTGTATATATGCTTCAAGTCTTGTTTTACTTCCCTATCTCCAATTGCAAGTTCCTTTACTTTTCTGCATGCGTGAATAACGGTAGTGTGATCTCGGCCCCCGAAAGACTCTCCAATTTCTGGCAAACTATAATTTGTTAAATCTTTTGCAACTGACATCGCAATTTGGCGGGGTCTAGCGACTGATCTACTTCTTCGTTTTGACAACATATCAGACATTTTTAACTTGTAGTAATCGGCGACAACCCGCTGAATATTATCAATTGTCACAAGTTTATCTTGTAATGCTAAAAGATCTTTTAGTGATTCCCTAATCAAATCAATGTCGATTTGCCTACCTGCGAATTGAGCATGAGCTATTACTCTCTTTAAAGCACCTTCAAGTTCTCTCACATTTGATCTAATTCTTTGAGCTATAAAAAAAGCCGAATCTTTTGAGAGATAAAACCCCAGTTGCTCTGCTTTGTTTATGAGAATTGCAGCTCTGGTTTCTAACTCTGGTGGTTCTACTGCAACCGTTAATCCCCAACCGAAACGAGACTTTAATCTCTCTTCGACTCCATCTATTTCTTTAGGATATCTATCACAAGTTAGGATCATCTGCTGACCACCCTCAAGCAAAGCATTATAAGTATGAAAAAATTCCTCCTGAGATCGCTCTTTTCCGGCAAAAAACTGAATATCATCAATTAATAGAGCATCTAAAGATCTATAGAAATTTTTAAACTCATCTATTGCCTTTAGTTGAAGTGCCTTAACCATATCCGCTACGAAGCGCTCCGAATGAAGATAAAGAATTTTTGCATCAGGATTTTTAGATAGCATTGCTTGACCCACAGAGTGCATTAAATGCGTCTTACCCAGACCAACACCACCATAAATAAATAATGGGTTATAAGATCCACCTGGATTTTCAGCTACCTGTTGTGCAGCAGCAAAAGCTAACTGATTAGATTTCCCCTCAACAAAAGTATTGAAGGTAAAATTGGGATTCAAATTTGTTTTCAACCTTGATTCAGTCGCTGACTTTACAAGTTCCTCTCTAGATGTTGAAACCAAATCAATCGTATTATTATTAAGCTGGAAATCTGAAGTAGTAATTGAGCTATCGTTCTCCTCAACCCTAATTGAATTATTGATAAATGTCGGAGTCTGAGATTTTACCTTGAGCTCTATATTAATTTCCGCGGCGCAAATATCCTTAACAACTTCCCTAATTCTCTGTAAAAAATGGTTTCTTACCCAATCCTCAATAAACCTGTTCGGAGCAGATAACAATATTGAGTTTTCTTGACTAAGCGAAGCTCTGAGTGGTCTTATCCATGTATTGAATTGCTGTTGTGGTAATTCTCCTTGCAACAAATCTTGGCACTTCGGCCAAACAGAATCATTTATATTCTCATCCACTACTTACAACCCCACATAACCCGCTCATTTATATTTGTATATTAGAATAGTAAAACATATTTATCCACAAAAACTTTACAATGGTTAAAAATAAAAAATTTATAAAAATCAAATAAATTCATGATGTTATGAAAATTTAAAGTTTAAGTTGTCAACAAAAAACAGATAATAAATTGATTATTATTTAACCACTTTTTCTTAATAACTTGTTTACATCCAGTATAAATACAGTTGAAAGGCATAAAATTTTTATGATTTTCTTGTCAAATTATTTAGTATAAAAAAAGGCCATTTTATCGGGAAAAAAAGATGACCAACTGTGTGATAGTGGTCATTTTCCGATACAAAAAGATGAAAAGATTTCACCAAGCAAATCATCTGCTAAATAAGATCCAGTAATCCCACTCAAACAATTTTGTGCAAGCTTTAGATCTTCAGCTAATAGTTCCCCGGCGCCCGCATTAGTCAATTGCACTTTGCCCATTTCTAAGTATCTAAGTGCATTTGTTAATTCCTTTACATGTCGTCGTCTTGCAGTGAAAACATTTTCACCTACATCATTTAAGCCGATTGCTTCAATAATTAATTTTTTTAGATTATCAATACCTGTTTTATTTTTCACAGAAATATCAACTGACGGATAATGTGACTTCATGTTTTGATCTGTAGAGATTCCGCATAAGTCAGTTTTATTAAAAACGAGAATAATCGAGCAGTCTTTACTCACTAATTTACCCACATTCTTCTCGATCAATTTTAAATCTTCACCAGGATTGAAGGCAGAAACGTCAATTACATAAAGAATGATGCTAGCAAATTTTATTTCACTATGAACTCTCCTAATACCCTCACTTTCTATTGGATCAATAGTTTCCCTGAGACCTGCACTATCAGTCAGATATACAGGTAGATCATCAATGAAAACATTCTCCTTTAGGAGATCTCTCGTTGTTCCTGGAATATCAGTTACTATTGCTAAATCCTCACCAGCAAATAAATTAAAAAGGCTAGATTTACCGGCATTTGGTTTACCCACTATTGCCAATCTAACCCCTTCTTGAATAACTCTACCTTGCTGTGCTTGCTCAATGGTTTCATTTATCTTTCTAATGCAGTTATTGAGACCATTAGTTAGATCATCGTCCTTTAAGAAATCAATGTCTTCAGCAGGAAAATCAATACATGCTTCAACAAATTTTCTCAAATTAATAATTTCTTCTATTAATTCGTTAACTAAGTCAGAAAAAACTCCTTGCATTGATAAAAGGGCAGATTGCGCCGAAGCCTTAGAGGATGCGTTAATCAAGTCAGATATTGACTCTGCCTGTATAAGATCAATCTTGTCATTTAAAAAGGCCCTTTCCGAAAACTCACCTGGCCTTGCTAGTCTCGCGCCAAGCTCCAAACATCTCTCTATCACCATCTCCATAATTATTTTACCGCCATGACAATGGAACTCAGCTACATCCTCACCTGTAAAACTGTCAGGCGATGGAAAATAAATAACAATGCCTTGATCAATTACCTTTTTATTTGAATCATAAAAAGACTTGTATGAAGCTTTTCTTGGCTCAAGGTCATCATTGATTATTTCATTTATATAAGTAGATATATTATTTCCAGAAATTCTTACAATACCTATCCCTGCGACACCAGGAGCCGTTGCAGAAGCAACTATTGTGTCATTATCTTGTGCGAAGACCATGGGAGCGCTAGTCTATCCCTTGACGGGTTTCTTTATCTGCTTTTGCACATAATATTGTTGAATCATTGAGATCACATTGTTAATTGTCCAATAGAGCACTAAACCTGAAGGAAAACTCATACAGAACAGCGTGAACGCGATTGGCATAAATTTAAATATTTTTGCTTGAAGTGGATCTGTAGGCATGGGCTGAGTTTTTTGCATCAACAACATACTCCCTCCCATAATAAGCGGCAAAATAAAATAAGGATCCCTAGCTGACAAATCTTCAATCCAAAGAATCCACGGAGCATGCCTTATCTCAACTGACTCTAGTAGCACCCAGTATAAAGCAATGAATACAGGCATCTGCAGTAGAATAGGAAAACAACCGCCAGCTGGATTCACTTTCTCCCTTTTATATACACCCATCATCTCTTGACTAAATTTCTGTCGGTCATCACCGTACAGCTCTTTAAGTCTAGTTAGCTCAGGTTGTAGCTCCCGCATCTTAGCCATTGATTTCAAACTTGCTTTTGAGAGAGGATATAAACCAAACTTTATAAGAAGAGTTACAAGAACAATTGCCCATCCCCAATTGCCAACATAACTCTCAATCTTTTCCATAGTCCAAAAGATAGGTTTACCAACCATCCACAAAAAACCATAATCAATCGTTAAATCGAGGTAATCTGCTAAGCCTGCTAATACTTTTTGATCTTTAGGTCCAACATAAAATTGTGACGAATATGTTCCAGATTCACCAGCAAAGATAGATAACGGCTCACTAGTGTAAGAAAAGATATATTCGTCTTTTCCAGTGATCTTTCTTAATGAAAAGTTATTGTTTTGGTCCTTAGGCGGTATCCATGCGCTTATAAAATAAAGCTGAACCATAGAAACCCAACCGCCATCAATGCTAGTTTGAATTGAGCGCTCTTCAATGTCTTCAAATTCATACTTCGCAAAATTCTTTTCAGGTTCTCTTATTGCTGCTCCCAAAAATGCTGCCGGGCCAAAACGACCATCATCTAAATAAGGGGCTCTCGAATTCCTTTTAATTTGACCATAAAAAATACCATTCCACGTCTCAAAAGACTTGTTATCGATGAAATAACTCACATCGATCACATACCCCTGATCTGTAAATGTAAATCGCTTTATAAAGTCAACGTCTCCTTGGGAATAAATTAAATCAACTTCAAGTTTTGTCTCTCCATCTAATAAGTAATATTCGCTTGCCCTTGAGGTAAACACAGGTCGTCCATTCACTGTATCTGTAGCATTTTTACCTATTATTCCACTTCGAGAAATATATAGGCTATCGGGACTATTATCTAAAAGTGTTATTGGTTCACCATAAGCTGATAACTCATCAAGGTAATCAAGTAGAGTGACTTTCACAATGTCGCCACCAACAGGGTCAATATACACTTGTAGAACGTCTGTTCTAACTTCAATTAAGTTTAAATCTCGAATGAGTGGTATATCGGAATTTTCCTTTCCGCTCTGGATTACAGTTGGTAATTCTTGCGACAATACTTCTTCTTCAGCTTCTATACTTCTTGGATCAGAAAAATAGGGTGTCTGCTCAATAACTGTTTCATTAGTACTATCAACAACTTTTGCTCTTTGATCATTAAAGTTGTTCCATTGGATTACCAAAAGCCAAGCAGTTATAGCCATACCTGAAATTAAAAGTGTTCTTTGCCAATCCATATCAATCTGTATCCTTAGTGTGTTTTTGGGCACTCTGTTTTTGAGCACTTATTAACAGGGTCAAATCCTCCAGGATGGAAAGGATGACACTTCGCTATTCTTTTAAGTGATAGAAAAACACCTTTAAAAATCCCATGTTCATTAAGAGCATCAATAGCGTATTGAGAACAAGTAGGTTGAAACCTGCAGTTACCTCCGAGAGTGGGGCTCAATACTAATTGATAGATTCTTATTACTTTAATGACCGCTTTTTTCATTCTTTATTTCTAATTTCTTTTGAAGATTCAGCCAAGTGCTATTCAACAAGTTTGTTAAATCGACGACTGGTATATCTATTATCCCTTTTTGGGCTAGAAAAACCACATCTACCGAAGTTGTAAATTCAGTTTTCCTGAATGTTTCTCTCACTATTCGTTTTAATTGGTTTCTTTTCGTAGCGAGTCTAACGTTTTTCTTCGAAACAATTATACCGAGCCTCGATTGGGGCCCTTCATTGAATTTTCCTAGTATCAAATGCTTTTTTGATTGATGCTTGAACTTATTATTCTCAAAAACTGCCTGAAACTCAGAGGATTTTAGTAAACGGTTTGCTTTTGTTGAAAAAGTGTTTGACAAAAGTTACGCAGAGAGCCTTTTTCTTCCTTTTGCTCTCCTTCGATTAAGAACTGCTCTGCCACCGGCGGTAGCCATTCGAGCTCTGAA
>CABZOI010000013.1 GCA_902527245.1 uncultured SAR92 cluster bacterium
ATGATTTAAAACAGAGGGATCATCTCAATACGTTTCCTGGTAGTCCACCTTTTATACGTGGGCCTCGATCCTCAATGTATGTGGGAAAGCCTTGGACAATACGTCAGTATGCTGGTTTTTCAACTGCGGAAGAATCGAATTTATTTTACAAAAAAAATCTTTCCTCAGGACAACAGGGATTATCAGTTGCTTTTGATTTAGCTACACATCGGGGTTATGACTCCGATCACTATCGAGTCAAAGGTGATGTTGGTAAAGCTGGTGTTGCAATTGATTCTGTGGAGGATATGAAAATCCTTTTTGATGGAATTCCACTTGATAAAACCTCCATTTCAATGACGATGAATGGTGCGGTGCTTCCAATTATGGCAAATTTTATTGTGGCTGCGGAGGAAGCAAATGTACCCTTGAATGAACTCTCTGGGACCTTGCAAAATGACATTTTGAAGGAGTTTATGGTGAGAAACACCTACATCTATCCACCAAAACAGTCTATGAGAATCGTTGCGGACATTATCGAGTACTCAAGCAAGCACATGCCAAAATTTAATCCTGTTTCTATCTCGGGTTATCACATGCAGGAGGCTGGTGCTAGTGCTGTGCAAGAACTTGCATTTACGATAGCCGATGGCCTTGAGTACATTCAATTAGCAATTGATAGAGGATTAAAGGTAGATGAGTTTGCACCTCGATTATCCTTCTTCTTTGGTATTGGCATGAACTTTTTTATGGAAATTGCAAAATTAAGAGCAGCTAGAATTCTATGGGCGACATATGTCAAAAGAAGATTTAAACCAAAAGATGATAAGTCTTTAGCACTTCGAACACACTGCCAGACGTCAGGTGTAAGTTTAACCAATCAAGATCCTTATAATAATATTATTAGGACGACGACAGAGGCATTGTCTGCTGTCTTGGGTGGCACTCAGTCTTTACATACGAATTCATTTGACGAGGCTTTGGGTCTGCCAACTGAAGAGTCAGCAAAGATCGCAAGAAATACGCAACTGATTTTGCAAGAGGAAACAGGTCTCACTAACGTTATTGATCCACTCGCAGGCTCTTATTATGTTGAATCCTTGACGCAAGAATTATTTGATAAAGCAAGCTCTGTTATCGATGAAATATATGATTTTGGTGGCATGACTCAATTCGTCGAGTCGGGCTTACCTAAGCTTCAAATTGAAGAATCTGCAATAAGAAGGCAAGCATCAATAGATAGAAGGGAAACTATTGTCGTAGGTGTGAATAAATACACTACAGATGACCAACCAGAAATTGACATTTTAGATATAGATAATGACTCAGTAAGAACTAGCCAGATAGAAAAAATAGAAAACGTTAAACAAAAAAGAGATCAAAAAAAATGCAAAGCTGCTTTGGAAAAACTTCATAATGCTGCTTCAAATGATTCTAAGAATTTGCTTGGGTTGGCTATTGACGCAGCTCGTTCCAGAGCCACGGTTGGTGAAATAAGTTCTGCACTCGAACAGTCTTGGGGCAGGTTTAAGGCATCTACTAGCACAAACATTGGAGTTTTTGGTTCTATTTATAAAAGGGAGAGTAGATTTTTGGACATAACGAATCAAGTGGAGAGTTTTTTATCCGAAAATGGACGTCGGCCAAGAATTTTAGTTTGTAAGCTTGGACAAGATGGTCATGATCGAGGAGCCAAGGTAATCTCTTCCGCGTTTGCTGATTTTGGTTTTGATGTGGATATTGCGCCAATGTTTCAAGCGCCAAAAGAGGTGGTAAAACAAGCAATTGAGAATGATGTTCATGTGATCGGTATAAGCACGCAAGCTGCAGGCCATAAAACTTTGATTCCTGATTTGATGAAATGTCTTAATGACTTAAATGTAACAAATATGATTGTCGTGTGTGGAGGGAATATTCCTCTAAAAGACCACGCCTGTCTTCATAAAGCCGGTGTTGCTGCGATTTTTGGTCCCCAAAATAGTATTCATGATGTAGCTTCAAAAGTTTTGACACTCATACACCGAGTTTAGGACATAAATCAATGGGCAACAGAAATAAAGAATTAAAATCGAAAAGAAGAAAAGCACTGATGGGCGGCGGGAAGGCTCGAGTTGATGCTCAGCACGAAAAGAATAAATTGACCGCTAGAGAGCGGCTTGCACTACTTCTGGATGAAAACAGCTTTGAGGAGTGGGATATTTTTGTAGAGCATAGAAGCGACAGTTTTGGACTCGACAAGCAAAAGTTTTTTGGAGATGGCGTGGTTACCGGTTACGGTAAAATAAATGGTCGTCTAGTCTTTGTTTATAGTCAAGATTTCACTGTTTTAGGAGGATCTCTATCAGAAGCGAATGCAAAAAAGATCTGTAAGATAATGGATCAAGCAATGAAAGTTGGCGCGCCAATTATAGGGCTCAACGATTCGGGTGGTGCGAGAATTCAAGAAGGTGTTGCTTCTTTGGGCGGATATGCTGATATTTTTCAAAGAAATGTAATGGCTTCAGGAGTTGTTCCACAATTATCATTAATCATGGGTCCCTGTGCAGGTGGCGCTGTATACTCCCCAGCGATAACCGATTTCATTGGTATGGTGAAGAGTACTTCGAACATGTTTGTTACAGGACCCAATGTTGTTAAAACGGTTACTCATGAGAGTGTTACAGCCGAGGAATTAGGTGGCTCTCATACGCATACCAGTAAATCAGGTGTCGCTGACTTTGAGTGTGAAAATGACCTGGAATTAATAGAGTTAATAAAAAAGTTATTCTCTTACTTGCCATCAAATAATAAAGAAAAGGCTCCTATCACGCCTACGAAAGATAAATTAAATCGGAAAGTATTAGCCTTGGATTCAGTTATTCCTGAAAACCCAAGTATTCCTTATGATATGTGCGAAATTTTAATAAATATTCTAGATGATAAAAATTTCTTCGAAGTCCAAGAAAAGTATGCAAAAAATATTATCATCGGTTTTGGAAGGATTTGTGGAGAATCAATTGGAATTGTCGCAAACCAACCAAAGTTTTTAGCAGGATGTTTAGATATAGATGCCTCAAAGAAAGCCGCACGGTTCATAAGATTTTGTGATGCATTTAATATTCCCATTATTACTTTTGTAGATGTACCAGGATTTATGCCCGGGCTCCGTCAAGAGTTAGGAGGAATTATTAAAAATGGAGCTAAATTGTTGTATGCATACGCCGAGAGCACAGTGCCAAAGATAACTATTATTACGAGGAAAGCATATGGTGGAGCTTATGATGTGATGTCATCGAAGCATTTACGAGGCGATGTGAATCTTGCATGGCCCACTGCAGAGATTGCTGTGATGGGTGCAAAGGGAGCAGTTGAAGTAATTTTTAAATCGGAGGTAGCCGAAGATGGCTCGAAGACTGAGCAGCTAGTAAAATCATATGAGGAGAAATTTTTAAACCCCTTCGAAGCAGCTAAACTTGGTTTCCTTGATGATATTATCAAACCGAGTGAAACAAGAGGGAGAATCGCAAAATCTCTGGAAATGTTAAAGAATAAGGACTTAAAAAATCCGTGGCGTAAACACGGTAACATACCCTTGTAGGCACTAATTTGAGATATTGTTTACATTGCATCGAGTATTTTAATAAGCTAGTCGTCCGCCGTAATAATCAAATTTTGAATGGAAATTGTTGATGAATGAAGTTAGTCATTTAGCAAAACGAATAAAATCTGGTGATCGGCAAGCATTATCTAAGGCTATAACTTTGGCAGAGTCATCGAATAAAAAAGATACGCCTAAGTTATCTGAGTTATTCTCCCACTTGCAATCTATTACGCATAAATCTTTTAGGATAGCGATCTCAGGAGCACCCGGAGTAGGAAAGTCATCCTTTATTGAGAAAATGGGTGTTCATCTATGTGAGCTTGGTTATTCAATTGCCGTATTAGCTGTTGATCCATCTTCACCAAAAACTGGAGGCTCGATTCTTGGAGACAAGACTCGAATGGATAAGTTAGCTGCTCATGCATCTGCTTTTGTGAGACCGTCACCATCAGGCGAGAACAAAGGTGGAATAGCGCAAAGCACCAGTGACTCTGTAACGCTTTGTGAAAAGGCTGGGTTTGACATAATTTTTATTGAAACTGTTGGTGTTGGTCAAAGCGAATTCTTGGTGAGTGATACAAGCGACATGTTCTTATTGCTCCTATCTCCATTAGGTGGCGATGATTTACAAAGTATAAAAAAGGGAATTCTAGAAATGGTCGATATGATATTGATCAATAAATCGGAGGGTGAGCATAAGTATATGGCGGCAAAAACTGAATCCTATCTCAAGTCTTCGATAAACCCATCAAACGATAAGGTTCCAACTTGGGTGATTCCAATTCGAAAAATTTCGGCACTTCACTCGCAAGGAATAGTTGAGACATTTGGCGATATGAAAAAGTTTTGGACCTTGCATTTAAGTAATAAGAATAAAAATGATGAATCTCGGGCTAAGATAAAGAAGCTCATAGTTGAGAATGTGCGCAACTTAATAACTGATGATTTTAAAAATGATAAGTTGCTAATCGATAGATTAACGAGAGTTTCAGAGCAAGTGGAGACTGGAGAGATACCACTGAAGTTTGCTGCTGAGATAATGCTCCGATACTATACAAGCCCGAAGATGAGGGAGAGTGACAGTTGATAGAAATTAGTTCTGAAAAAATCATTCAAAAATTAATAGAATCAAACAAAAATTTTAAATCAAATCATGAGGTCTCTTGGGATTCAGGTAAACCTCGAATGCGACTGGCTATTTTGACGTGCATGGATTGTAGGATTAATCCTTTTGCTATTTGCGATATTTCTTTAGGTGATGCTCATGTAATAAGAAATGCCGGAGCTAGGGTTACTGAAGACTCCATTAGATCTCTAGTAATATCACATAAATTTATGGAGACTACTACTTGGTGTATTATTCATCACACCGAGTGTGGTATGCACGCACTCTCCGAGGAAATAATTACAGATTTATTGAAAGATGATTTAGAGTCAGCGGTTTTGGAAGATGGTATCTGGAAAAATCCTGAGAGAGAATCGACAAAAAATAAAAAACCTGGCTCTAATTATGCTGAGCATATTCACTGGTACACGTTCGAAGATCAGAGAAAGACCCTAATTTCAGATATTGAAGTTCTCAAAAATCATCCACTTGTTCCGAGTCATATTGATATCTTTGGATTTATTTTTGATATCAATTCGGGCGAGCTGAAGCTAATAGATTAAGTAAGATATTTCATCATGAGAAGATTTGGTCCTGGAATGCTAGTGGCTGCGGCCTTTATTGGGCCGGGAACAGTTACCACCGCAAGTATTGCAGGAGCAAATTTTGGCTTCGTTTTGATGTGGGCACTTTTACTCTCAATCATTGTTACTTTTGTGCTTCAGGAAATGTCATCCAGACTAGGAATTGTCTCTGGACTCGGATTATCTGAAGCCCTGAGATCTTCCATAAATAACCACTTTTTGAAAGCATTCTTAATGATTCTGATCGTGTCTGCATTAGGTATCGGAAATGCGGCATTCGAGGTTGGAAACATAACAGGAGCTGCAATAGGTCTGAGTCAAATCAGTAGTCTGTCAATCTCAAGTAGTGTGCTCATCGTTGGTATTTTGGTGCTTATCTTACTCGGAACGCGCATTTTCAAAATGTTGGAACAGATATTAACTGTTTTGGTCGTAATAATGAGTTTGTTGTTTTTGCTAACTATGATAACTATTGAAATAGACTATTCTAAATTGTTACGTGGTCTTTTTATTCCCACTGTTACTGCAAGCTCACTTTTAACAATTATGGCACTAATTGGAACAACCGTTGTGCCATATAATCTATTTCTCCATGCGGATGCTTCCAAGAGGAAATGGAAAGATCAGGAGGTGACTCAAGCCTTGAATAATAGTCGGGCTGATACAGCAATCTCTATAGGTTTGGGAGGATTGATTACTCTCGCAATTATGAGTACCTCAGCAGTTGCATTTTTTGGAAGTAGCATGGAAATTTCATCTGAAAATCTTGCTCGACAGCTTGAGCCTATCCTTGGATCCTATTCGAGTTATATCTTCAATTTTGGGCTATTCGTAGCGGGTATTACCAGTGCTGTCACTGCACCATTGGCTGCTTCTATTGCAGTAACTGAGGCACTGGGTTGGAAGAATGATCCCAGTTCATTTAGATTTAAACTCGTTTGGATAATTATTTTGTTGATTGGTTTGTTGTTCGCGTATTTTGGTACGAAGCCGTTACAGGCTATTCTATTTGCACAGGCGACAAATGCCTTATTGTTACCGTTTTTAGCGCTTTTCCTTTTCTATGTAGTCAACAATAGCCGTCTGATGGGTTCTCATAAAAATACCATTACGATAAATATGATAGCTTTGATAATTATTATGGCTGTTGTATTACTTTCTAGTTATAAGATATTTTTATTGATTTAGCAGCTATGCTAGCCACACTTGGAATCGCCACAGTTTAAGCAAGTCATGCATCCATCCATGAGTATCACTGCTTTTACACTACATTTTTTACATACTTGCGCATTTTCTGGGAATTCGCTTGGTTCAGGAGAGGGTTTTACTTTCAATTTACTTTCAAACTCTTCCTTTTTTTCATCCATTATTTTTTGTTGATGTTCAGAAATTTCAGTTTTGGCTAATAAACCTATCTTCTGCAGATGATCCTCTATTGCCCAACCTATCTCAGCAACAATTGAGGGCATAAAACGTCCGCCAGATTTAAAATAGCCGCCCTGCGGATCAAATATTGCTTTCAATTCTTCAACTAAAAATGTGCAGTCGCCACCTTTTCTGAAAACTGCTGAGATCACACGTGTTAATGCAGAAATCCATTGAAACTGATCCATATTTTTGGAATTTAAAAATATTTCGAATGGTCTGCGCTGTTCGTGATCACTGCCTTCATTCAAAATAATGTCATTTATAGTTAAATACATTGCATGATCTGATAGAGGCGTTTTAATTTTATAGGTGCTACCAGAGAGAGTTTCGGGTCGAGATACTTTCTCGTGCATCTGGATGATATTAGTATCATCTTTAGCTTCAGTCTCTGCCTTAACCTCGTCAGAAACTACTTTATAACCTACTATTTTCTTTTCTATTTTCTTGCTCATTTACGTTCTCAAGTGTCTGTTTCTAGAATTTCCCGTAGTAGCCCTCTTTAAGAGCATCAAATAGGTTAGCTGCTGTATGGATTTCGCCATCGTATTCAACTTCCTCATTACCTTTGAACTCAACTGTTGAACCATCTTCTAGAGTAAAACTATAGGTGGTGTTTTCAAGATCACTTTCTTTCACAAGAACGCCTTGGAATGCTTCGGGATTAAATCTGAAGGTTGTACAACCTTTTAGACCTTTTTCAGCTGCATAGAGATATATGTCTTTGAATTCTTCGTAATCACATTCAGTAGGCACGTTAATCGTTTTTGAGATCGAAGAATCTACCCAGACTTGTGCAGCCGCTTGAATATCCACATGAGCCTTTGGTGTGATATTCTCGGAGCTTACAAAATAGTCAGGTAGTGCCTCCTCTGGATCATTGCTGAACGGCATTGCTTTTGGGTTTACAAGTTCCCTGTAAGAAAGAAGCTCATAAGAAAAAACATCTACCTTCTCTTTTGTCTTTTTACCCTCTCGAATAACATTTCTTGAATAATGATGAGCGAAGCTGGGTTCTATTCCATTGCTCACATTATTTGCTAGCGACAAAGAAATCGTTCCAGTTGGCGCTATTGAAGAATGATGACTGAATCGGCAACCCTCTTCAGCAATTGAATCTACCAATCCGGAATCGACTTCAGCAATTTTCTCCATGTAGCGGCTGTATTTACCTAGTAATACTTTGCCTTTAACAGAGTCACCTACTTTAATTCCATCTAGTGTGAGCTTTGGTTGTTTGAACAGCATTTCTGCAGTAATTTTAAAATCATCATTCATGACTGGTGCTGGACCTTTTTCTCTCGCCAGCTCAAGACCCGTGGCTAATCCAGTGACTGCCATCTCTCTTGCTACTTTTTCTGTAAATTCCAAAGATTCAGCATCACCGTATTTCATTGTTAGCATTGTTATGGTTGAACCTAAACCTAAAAAGCCCATCCCATGACGCCGCTTATATTCAATTTCACTGCGTTGACCATCAAGAGGAAGGCCATTAATTTCTACAACGTTATCCAACATCCTGGTAAATACGCTCACGACATCTTTGTATTCTTCCCAATCAAAGTATGCCTCTTTGGTGAAAGGATTTCGCACGAACTTTGTTAAGTTTACCGAACCTAGTAAGCAGCTTCCGTATGGTGGGAGAGGCTGTTCACCGCATGGATTAGTCGCTCTGATATCTTCACAAAACCAATTATTATTCTTGTTATTTACTTCATCAATTAGAATGAATCCTGGTTCAGCATAGTCATAGGTTGATGACATTATTGCATTCCATAATTTTTGTGCCCTAATCGTCTCATAAATTCTACACGCAACTAAACCATCATCATTTGTTGTGTATCCATCTGTTGTAGGGAAATGCCTCCAAACGATATCCTCGCCATTTAGATCTAATCCACCCTCTATTTCCTTTTGACTTACTGGGAATGTTAAATCCCAGTCGCCATCATTTCTTACCGCATTAATGAATTCTTCGGTTATGAGCAAAGATAAGTTAAATTGCCGAAGTCGCCCGTCTTCTCTCTTAGCTTTAACAAAATCAAATACATCTGGATGACTTACATCGAAAGTAGCCATTTGAGCGCCTCTTCTGCCACCAGCGGACGATACGGTGAAACACATTTTGTCGTATATATCCATGAAAGAGAGGGGGCCAGAGGTATAAGCACCAGCGCCAGACACGTAAGCGCCTTTTGGACGCAGTGTTGAAAACTCATAGCCAATACCGCAGCCCGCTTTTAAAGTCAGTCCCGCTTCAAGGTTCCTTTCCAAGATACCCACCATTGAGTCTGGCACAATACCAGACACAGTGCAGTTAATGGTCGAGGTAGCGGGTTTATATTCTTGAGCACCAGCATTTGAGATTATTCTACCTGCGGGTATTGCTCCATGCTGCAGTGCCCACAAAAACTTTTCTTTCCACATTTCTCTGATGTCTTCCCCTTCGACATCAGACAAAGCCTTTGCTACCCGCTCGTAAGTCGCATTGACATCAGAGTCCACTGGATTGGATTCTTTGTCTTTTAATCGGTATTTTTTGTCCCAAATATCCAGTGAAGCTTCCTGCATTGGAATTATTTGATCATTTGATGCTTTTACCGATTTTAATTTTGGTGCGCTCATGTTTTCCCCTTTACATTTGTCCTTGTCAAACAGCACCCCCAGAGACTTTTTAAAAACGCTCCACTGCGAACTGTTACTGAATTTGGTATCGAGAAATTACCTACTCGAACTCGTTAGTGTATCCTACATTGTGTGTCATGCAAGTATTATTACACTATATGTAGTGTTTTTTTTCTAAAAATTACTTTTTTTGGTTAATAAAAATCTGTAAAACTTGTGGATAAATATTTGAAAGTACCAAATATTAAGGCCTGTCGTGAGACGACTTATCAGAAGAAACTGGTCATATAAAATCCACGTAATAAAGATATAAAAATATTTTGATTTGTTTGTCTTCAATCTAGGAGTCACGTAAACTTTCCGGCTCTTTCAAACAATCGCTTTTTCCAGGAGTTAGGCATGGATATATTTGATTTCTCTGATGGTCGAGAAGGCTACTACGGCGAATATGGTGGTGTATTCCTCCCAGAGATACTCCATGAAACTATTGAAGAGTTATTACAATGTTTTAGGGAGTGTAAGAGCGATCCTGGGTTTTGGCAGGAATATGAGTCAGTGCTCCAAAGTTACTCAGGTAGGCCCACGCCAATTACTTACTTGGAGAATTTATCTAGACACCTTGGCGGAGCTCAAATATATGTAAAGCGAGATGATTTAAATCATACAGGATCTCACAAAGTGAATAACGTCGTGGGTCAGGGCCTTTTATGCAAGCGACTTGGTAAAAAAAGAGTCATTGCTGAAACTGGAGCAGGGCAGCATGGCTTTGCGACAGCGACGATGGCTGCGAAATTTGGTTATGATTGTAGAATTTATATGGGTGCAGTTGATGTTGCGCGACAGCGACCGAATGTTTTTTGGATGGAAAATCTTGGAGCGGAGGTTATTTCCGTTGAGGACGGCCAGAAAACACTAAAAGACGCAGTCAATGAGTGCATGAGGGATTGGGTGACAAATATGTCAGATACCCACTATATTCTTGGGACAGCCTGCGGTCCACACCCATTTCCTGAGATGGTTAGTTGGTTTCAATCAATCATTGGTAAAGAGGCTCGTAAGCAATTACTGGAATTAACGGGAAATTTACCCGATAGAGTCTATGCATGTGTGGGCGGTGGCTCAAACGCGATGGGTATCTTCCAGGGGTTTATGGAAGACCCCAGCGTAGAATTAATAGGTTGTGAGGCGGGAGGTAAGGGTGTTGGATCATACATGCACTCTGCTAGATTGGCTTATGATGATGCAAAAGTTGGTGTGGCTCAGGGATATAAAACATATTTTCTTCAAAACGATGATGGGAATATGAGTGAAACTCACTCGGTTGCGGCAGGATTAGACTACATTGGTATAAACCCAATATTTTCATACTTGTGGGAGCAAGGAAAGGTGCGTTTTGAAGCAGCAACCGATGAAGAGGTTAAAGAAGCCCTAAAGCTGGTAATGAGAACTGAAGGATTGATACCAGCACTGGAGACCACGCATGGATTTGTTACAGCCATTAAAGAGGCTCCAACTTTAGGTAAAAATGAAATTATCTTAATCAATCAATCCGGAAGGGGTGATAAGGACATTTTCACAATTGCTGATGCGCTGAATGATTCCAAATGGAAAAAATTTATCGATGGCAAAGCACAGGATTACAGGCTGGAGAGAAATTAGTGGGCATAGAGAGTTTTATCAAAGATAAACGCAGAAAAAAGGATATTCTGGTAATGGGACATGTTGTTTGCGGTTATCCAAGCTTTGAAGAAAACTTTTCTGCTCTCGAAATCATGGAGGATGCGGGTGTTGATTTAGTAGAACTCCAATTCCCATTTTCAGAACCAAGTGCTGATGGACCGCTTTTTGTAAAAGCTAATGAGATGTCAATTAAGTCAGGAACAACCGTCAATATGTGTTTTGAATTTATGAGCAAAGTTACAAAGCGTTTTTCGTTTAAAGTTTTAATGATGGGATACTACAATACGATTTTTCAACTTGGTGAAGAAGCCTTTTTATCAAGACTCAAAGATTCAGGTGGTGAAGGTTATATAATTCCTGATCTTCCTGTTGAAGAGGCAACTAAGTTACATACGCTCTCTAGAGATTTAGACTTAGATCCGATAATACTAATGACGCAAACCAGCAGTGATGACAGATTAAAAAAGCTGGGTGAATCGAGTCGTGGCATGGTGTATGCGGTTGCAAGAAAGGGAGTGACTGGATCTAAGACCACAATGGATGAAAGTATTGATTCACTTATTTCGCGATGCAGGGCCAACACCAGTGTCCCTTTGGGAGTTGGTTTTGGCATTAGTAGTAAATCTGACCTTGACTTTCTTAAAGGAAAGGCAGACGTTGCGATAATCGGAACAGCGGCATTGCAAGCGTGGGAGACATCGCATGCTAATGGATATAAAAATTTTTTTGAGTCGCTCCAAATATCCTAATTATCGATTTGCTCTAACAACCAATCATTTTTGACTTCTTCATAAATCTCCAGTAATGGAGTCGCAGGGCTAATCTTAAAAGATTTTACTTTAACTAAATATACACCGTCTTTTCCCATTATTGGACCCATCCAATGAGACGATTTTTGAGGATCTAAGTTAGCAATTCTCTCTTCTAGTCTTATAGCAAAACCATATCCAAATATTTTCTCAACATCGATCTTTTTATTAAGGCTTTCTCGCATGACTCCTGTGAATAATTTACCAACGTATTTTTCATCGATGGCTACAAGCTTCTTTTGGGATTCGTTAACAGCCTCGGAGCCATAAATACTAAATGGAAATGCCAGGTACTCGAAACTGACATTGTAATCTCCTTTATATCGGTGTTTATTTTGCTCATAAAATGCTTTGATTTCTTCACTCTGAGGCACTTTGTTATTTATTCCAGTTAATATCCCCGATAGCTTTGATGGATCAGAGAGATTCTCTTCGGGCGAAAATGATTCAATTTGGATAGTTAAGTTTTGATTTAATTTATCCAAAGTACTTTTGTTCATCTTTGTCAAATCAGGGCTAAGGTTTGGTAAAAAGTTATCTTCTTGATGCTGATTTTGGTCATAAACCAAAGCGCCTATTAAAGCTAGAGTTGTAAATAGAATGAGCTTATTTTTAGATGATTTCATGGGCAAAGTGTTGTTGCGGACAAGTGTTTATTGTTTAAATATTTTAATCCATTGTCCAGATCTGGGTTCGCCCGAGGGATAATGGCCGTTGATGATTCTCAATGTGTCAATATCTTTGGCATTTAATCCTTCCGCCTTTGCAAGTTCTTCATAGGTTTTCGGAGAATCTATTTTTACATACTTCGTAACTTTTGGTTTTTGACCAGCGATTTCTGCGGAAGAGATTGGTCTAAATGTTGCTATTGAGCTTGTGAATAAGTTATCTACTGATTCAAATTCTTTCATATCCTCCACTTCTCCACGAAATAGAAATGCATTTAATTTATAATAAATTACAGCAATTCTGGATTTACTACCGTCCTCGTTTACTAGCAAACCAGTGTAGCCACTAAGTCCAGATGGTGAAATTGATTTACCATCTTCCAGCAAAGGTACGTTTAAGTAGTTGTAAAGGTATTCCTCGGGCGTCTGGATGGTTCTCCTAAATCCTTGCATGGAAAGTGAGGCAGATTTGTCATTAGGCGAGCCTGTTACCAAGGATTTAGACTTTTCCTCTAGATGCGTCCAATCTTTTGGAAAGTCG
This sequence comes from uncultured SAR92 cluster bacterium, assembly GCA_902527245.1. Lineage (GTDB taxonomy): Bacteria > Pseudomonadota > Gammaproteobacteria > Pseudomonadales > Porticoccaceae > AAA300-D14. Next base: position 12,997 of record CABZOI010000013.1, read on the forward strand.
ATTCTGATGCGCAGTTTCATGTCAGAAAATCTTTCAGGTGGAGGGACTTTGGCGAGAAAGTTTTCGCCCCAAACTAATCCATCAGTCATTCTTCTGTATCTTTCTGCACCATCATCTCTAGTTTCACTTGATTTCAACTGATTGGCTTTCACTACTACCGTTCTCAGGCGAGAATCATTTCTTGGGTGAGAGGCAAAAACGCCGTGATAAGTGGGTCTTGTGACACCACGAGAAGTGGCTTGTTTTTTTTGATATGACTCATAATCTTTCATGATCGACAACATTGATAGCATTTCGGTGGGTTCATACCCAAGTTTTGCCATGTACTCTGCACCTGTCTCATCCGCCTCTAGCTCATTCTTTCTTCCCCTGCCTTTGATTAACGAATTTGCATAGGCCATGCTTGCTTCATAGACCTCAGAGCTGCCAGACAAAGCTCCTGCAATAGTAGAAATAATTTTAGCTCCAGTCGCTTTCTCTTCCTGTCCCAAAACATGATTTCTGGTTATGTGCGCAACTTCATGAGCGAGCACAGACACTAGTTGAGCTTCATTACTTACGTAATTGAGTAAACCTCTATTGACGTATACATAGTTATCTCGAGTTGCAAATGCATTTAGATCTGGGGAATCTAGTAGAGTAAAAATAAATTTTTCGTTTGGCATCTCAGAGACAGCAACGATTTCCTCACCTAGATTTCGAATGTACTCTTGAAGCTGCGTGTCATTGTAGATTTGTGTTGATTCGAGGGTTTTATTATAGATTTCTTCTCCAGTAACTTTAGCCTCACTTAAACTTGATAATGAACATAGGGGGAGTAAAAGAATAACAGGAAGAGTCAGAATTCTTAACATGATTCTAATTAATCGACGGTAAAGAACTTTTTCAATTGATTGCCGAGAGATCCGCATGCATCACTCTTTACGGGAGTCAGCAATGGAATTGGTGCAACCGCACCAATTAGATAAGATGTTCCTTCTGAATCAACCCGTAGCCTCCCTTTTTCTGTCAACTCAACAAGGTCCCAAACCGTAGCATCATACGTGGATATTTTGTCCCACTGAGCGAACCCAAAACAGCCTCCTCCCGCAGGCCCAACAGCGCAACTGATTGATCCACCTTGACCCATTGTTTCTGTAGATCCATCTAACCAAACCAAATACCGAATATTCTGTTGCGTGACCCTTTCTCTAACAACCTTTTCTTGCATTAACCTCTTTAATCTCGGCAATCCTTTCGGCGCTGTTCGGGGTTCAAACCAAGGATAAATAGAATCTATAAATGTTTGTTCAGCTACAACGCGCACATTTGCTGTATTGATTTTTTTAGAGACACAATCAATAAACTCGCTATCTGTTTCATAGTGTCCTGCATCTCTTCTTCCTAGAATCACAACTTTCTCGGTTTTATCAAGCCGAATTGATTCATTAGTAGGACGATATTCGTCAATTGTAGTTACTGCGGTACAACCCGAGAGAAAAATTATACAGAGAAAAGAACCAATGAAACTATTGAGCTTTGCTTTCACTACTTTTCTCCCTCAGCCATTGATTCACTGCAGGTATCCTATAAAAGTCTAGAAGTAACTTTGCACCTGCATCACGCAATGCCACATTTGTTGCTTGACTAATTGCATTTTCCTTTGAGTACATAAAAGCATTGGGTGTTTTACCATAACCCGGCATGAACCAATTCGTAATTAGTCGACCATCTGAGTCTGTCACGCTCAAATTGTATTTAAGCCAAACTTCAAAAACGTTTAAGTAGTTTTCTGATGGTGTCGCAACTTGGACTTCGGCGTTTGAAAGACTGATCACCATTTCAGTATCACTGGGAAGGGGTGTTTGCTCGTTTAAAAAATAGACATCTCTGAAGAGTCCCTTAAATGCACTTTTAAAAAGATTCACCTGTGAGCTTCCAAGATCTATCGTTGTTTTATTATTTGGAGTGCCTGAGTAACCGCTAAATTCATCAGTAAAAACAATTGCCACTGTGACTTCTTTGGGGGTTGATAGAACAGCTGGAAATGATTTATTAACGGTCACATTTGTTACTGATCCACACGCACCAAGCTGTAAAATCAAAATCACAAATATTAACTTGCAAAGATATTTTCTTTTATTATCACGCACTCTGTACTATTCCAAACTATTTAATCCAATAAATGTACCGCCATTACTATAACTCAGCTCCCGCATCAAAGCTGCAAATCTGATTGCTGAACGATTGGGCGATACACCAGGTCTTAGATGCACGGGAAAACCAATTGCATGTATCCTGACCAACCTCTCATCATTTCTATTAGCTATGTTCAATGAATCAATAACTCTTACTACCTTGTTTATCGAACGACCCTGAAAGTCATCACCCAGTGTATAGATACTTATTTTACGATCAGGTTTGTAAAAAGTTTTAATTGCATTCTCAATCCCTTCCACGGGACTTGAATTGCTAAAGGGTGCCCATGAGGATAATTTATCGATTATTAGCTCTCTCATTTGAGGACTGTCGGGTATCCATTCTTTGTCAGATTGCGTGAACATAAATTGACCCATATCATTCATGATCTGGAGCCCTTTTACTTCTGGATACACATCGAGGATGTTTAACATCTCTTTTTGTACTTTTTTCCAAGCAGCCGATTGCATGCTTCCTGACGTATCGATTACGAAAATGATGTAATCACTATCTGCAGGTATTCCTCCCACCAAATCGTTTGATTGTGTAAAATTCGGTCCAAGAAGTCGTTCCATTTCTTCTGTCAGAACTTGGAGTACAAGTTGCAAATTTTGTTTTTCCTCTGATTGCGATTGAGCTAGCTCAGCTGCTTGTTTTGAAACGCTAGCAAGTTGTTCCTTCAATCTTGCAATTCGTTGGTTTAGTTCAGATAACTGCTCTTGCCGAGATTTTAATCTTTCATCAAGTTCTCTTGCTTCACCACGAACATTAAATAGTGCTTTTTGCTTTTGTTCGATGGATTCGATCAAATTAGACTCAAGATCACTAGTTGCGGAGGGGTCACCAATTTTTGCGATAATTAGTAAAAGCACGATAGCGCCAAAACCACAACTAATTACATCTAAAAAAGAAATACTTGCCTCTTGTTGAACGCGTTTGTGTTTTTTAATTTGTCTTTTCCTCGTCTATGGCCAATCTCGGGATGGCGCAATAAATGCTCCATTTGTGTCAAGCGCAAGTTGCCAGTATAAAGCTGCCGCCTCTGGATCTCCCTCCATTGGGAAGAGAATCGTATTAATTGGAATGCCAGGTGAAAGTCTCGATATAGCCTCGTTAAAAAACTGTTTTCTTTGACCTCCTGTTACCATATAGTTTTTTGGTTTTGAGATCGACATAGTTGGCAGTCCGTCCGTCAGGAGAAAGATATTATCGGGTTTCATTTCGAAATTTGAAACAGTATTTAGTCCTGATAAAAGACTCGTTCCTCCAAAAGGCACATATGTTTTTGAGGCTTCAATCACTCGCTCGATAGAAAGTGAGTCCGCCGCATCCAACCATTCTCCATTACTGTCTTCGAATATGGCACGGGAGGTTTCATTAAATGCATATACCTGGAACCTGCTACTTGGCGGTAGTTGTGCAATAAGCCATTCCATTGTTCTGAGTGTCCATTGCCATTTTGGAGAGGCAACTTTAGTGTCGTCAGACATATTCCTTCGTCTCACCGCATTAACGACGGTATCAGCAAGCATGCTGGCAGATCCGTCGATTAAAATTAAAACTCTTTCGCCGCCTAGGGTCAGTCCAGTCAGATATTGCCTGTTGCCGTCGCCAATAAATTCTCGTACTTTATCGCCAAACTCAACCTCTTCAATATTTGCGGTTTCCTCCTCAAGTTTTTGTACCTGCTCTCGAAGTTTATCTAAATTTTTGGGGTCATCTTGTATGCTTTTTTCTTTTTCCTCCAGTTCAGTGATTATTCTCACGGACATTCCTTGAGTTGTAACTATTTCATTTTTGATCGTCTCAAGACTGTTCAGTATTTCAGTTTTTATTTCCTCAGCCTCTTTGATATCTCTTTGAAGAAGCTCAGCTTCGTTTGCGAGTTGTTGATCAGGAATAATTATCTCACTTGCATTATGCCTGAGGATCAGAAACAAAAGTGTGACGGCTCCAAAACCACAGGCCATGATATCCAGAAATGAGAGACTAAAAGCAGTATTTCGTTTCTTTTTAGGCATTTTCTACTTTGATCAAGTTGATTTTGGCATTGTCGATAATTATTTGCTCACCCTCTTTAAAAGTCTTTGGAATAACTATCTCTTTTGATGAGCTCTGATGATAAATTTCTAGTTTTCCATCTTTTAAAATAAACGCTAAATCAAATGTTTTGTCGACACCCACTTTGATTTGAAGCCCTTGGTTATTGTATTGAATACTTTTTTCATTCCTTATATCCCACGCATGATTGTCATAAAGAAGATGGGTAGCGGTGTGATTGGTGCGGGTTTTTGGCAGAGATTTTTCAGCTTTGGCGAGCTTAATGGCATTGATTTTTACAAGCTTATTTTTATCAAACTGACTAGTATTTAATAACTTTTCGATTGCATTGATATCATAACTGGGTGCCAATCCAAGATAATTACCTGATGTGTCGAGGAGTTTTTCTAGCATATGAGCTGAATCTTTCAATGAAAACATATCTCCAGAATTAACAACTTTACGGTTAATTTTGCTTAATTCTTTTTTAAATAGATTTTTCAGTTCTGATGGATTAACAGTAATGTTGACGATGCCTGAGGGACTTTTAATCTGAAAATTTAACTCATTGTTTTCTTCAAATTCGTTAATGTTAGATTTTATTTGATTGAAGAGATCTTGAGCTGAGCCACTACTATGCATCGGATCAAATCGAGAATTATTGATTAGTTTTTTTGATATGTCTCTTGCGATAGCATTGCATATATGCATGAAACCAAAATTGGGTAATGTTTCGCTTTCTTTTATCGAGAAAATTTCTTGATCATCAGAGATTGATTTTTCTACAAGTGTAAGAGTTGCTTGGTGTAATTGCATATCAATTAACCAAGCACTCTGCCTCATTGCTAATCCAGCAAACAAATTGAGGTCAACTATACGTTTGATGCTAATATTTAGGGCTTTTAACAAGCCTGCTAGAAGGGACAGCTGCTCGACTGAGATGGTATTGGACACGCATAATACTACTTCATCAGGTGATCCTATACTTTTCAGAGTGTTATCTAGTTGCGCATATGCTAAGTCTGCGTTATGTCTTGCCCATTTCCAGTTTGTTTTCAGCGGTTGTTGATCTAGGAACAACCAATAATTATTACTGCACTTTTCTGGATGACGCCAAAACGCTTCAAATCCCTTATCTCCAGTAATGATGCCAGAATCCGTAACATGAGCAAAACCGCACTCATTATATGTGTTATTGTCACTGGTGCTTGCCTTTATCGAAAAATCATTAATTTCTAAAAGAGCTGTTGTCATCTACTCAGAAGCCTTCATAAATCGGAGTAAGTTATTTTCGCAATATGAATGTGAATCAAGAACAAGGCGTTCTTGCATCAGTTGCAATTGATGCATAAAAAACATCACTACCATACTTATTAGAAGCGCAATGAAAGTCGAATTGAATGCAACTCCTAAACTACTGGTTACCCCAGCGATATCTCCTTGCATTGCCTCATGGGCTTGGCCAAGTGCTGCACCTATTCCTCGCACTGTTCCGATAAACCCGATCGATGGGATGGCCCAAGTAATATATCGAATCATTGAGAGCTCTGAGTCGAGACGATCATTTTCAGCCTCACAAACGCCATCAACGGCCTCTGATGCGAATTGAACACTATTCGTCACTTCGAACCTTGATAAAGCGGCTTTTAACGCCCTCGGCAGTAAGTAAAAAGTTTTCTCATTAGATAAAGTATCTAGTGGTCGCGTCAATTGATTTACATCTTGTGGCAAAATTTTAGTTCCCTCATGCAAATTAAAAAATTTATCATTTAGCATTGATTTTTCTCGAATTGCAGACCGAGTTTTGTATCCCATAATTGAGAGTGACCAGAGCATTAATATAAAACACGACTCTTGCTCTAGATCTTTGATGACGACAAAGAATGACCGCGGGACTTCGTATTGCTCACCCGCGGCAGCCATTTCCGCATGTTTATTGATAATATTTTCAGCATTAGGCCTTATGACCGTTACGTAAATAGTATGAATAATTATAATAGAGAGTAATAGTGCCACTATTTGAAAGAACATTTCATTTGCAGTGCGATCAGTCGTATTGTTCATTTTTTCACCTGTTGGAATTTAAATGTCATAGGGAATAGGAACAGGGAAATCCTCTGAGATCTCCTCATCTGGTTTGAAATCGTCATTTTTTTGATTTTGGTTTACTGCAGGTTCTTCTTTCTGCTCACTTAATTTGTCTGCAACAATTTCAACAGCATCTTTTGCTCTAGTATTTTTGATCTCGTTTGCAAAACTTTCATAAGACAGTGCTGTTAAAAGAACCATACAAAATATATGTATCATAAGTCTCCCTTGGGTTTGTCGACATAACGAGCAATTCTAAATCCAACATCAATTTTGCCATCGTATCCTGGTTCTCGGTAACTCAATCTTAATTCAGATCTTGAACCAAGAGCCCAGCTTGCCCCGCGAATAACGTGACGATTACCTGTATTTGGACCTCTATAGTCTACCAATGGTTCCGATTTATTCACACGAATTTCGTAAAAGTCATTGACCCACTCAGCCACATTGCCGCTCAAGTTAAAGATTCCTTTTTCATTAGGTTGAAAACTCCCAACGCTTGCAGAAACGGGAAATGAGTCATTATAGTTACTAATAGTGAACGGTAGCATTGATTTTGCACTTTCATCAGCATAGTTGCCTGACACGAAGGGCGGAGGATATGAAGGACTATTCCAAGGGAAAACTTTTGTTGATCCAGCTTTTGTTACCTTGGCTACCCAAGACCATTCACTTTCTGTGGGAAGTCTGTAGCCATTAGAGTCCCAATTTATCGACGTGACTCTGTCACCTACTACGTTGTAAAATTTGGGGAGATTTTCTTTTTCACTAAGCCAATTGCAGAAGAGTGCCGCATCTTGCCATGCTATATTGGATACTGGCTGATCATTCAGATCTAAGCTTAAACCTCTTATAGAGGACGAATTATGCTCGGATTTCCATTGGCGATATTCTTTGTTACTTGTCTCGGTAAGTGCAAAATAGAAGGGTCTTTGAAGTTGAATAAGCTTCTCTGCCTCATTTGCCCGTCTTCCCGGTTCTCTTCTAGGTGCTCCCATTGAGAAAACCTCATCTTTAGGCTTGAACAGTTTTAACTTATTCCCAAGAGGAGTTCTTATTACCCCTGGTCTAGATGCCCAATATGACTCCTCAGTCGTAATCAGTTGAATAGAAACCGCTTGAGGTATTTCTGGTCTCGGGTTTATTGAAATAGTTTTTGTTTCAAATCCGTTTTTTGAAACTGAAAGTTTATATTTTTTAGTAGCCAATCGTAAATTCTGGCTACCTGTGCTCATTGCAATGCCATCAATTGAAATTAATGCATCTTCTGGCGACACATCAACATAAATTTCACCGATGTCTTCGTTCAGACTTACCTTTATTTCTCGATTTTCTGCTGGTTTTAGTGAAATGGACCTCGATTCTTTAATATATCCTTCAAGGTATAACTCGATTTCGTGTGGCTTATTAGGTGCAATTGTCGTATCCATTGGAGTGGTGCCGGCATATTTATTATCAATTGTGACACTTGCCCCGATAGGATTGCTAACGATGCTTATTTCACCATCTGCAAGTTCAAGAAAGATAGTTTCATGCTGTGAAATAGAATTTGCCTTGGCAAAAATCACCTCTTCGAATTTGTTATAACCAGCTTTTTCTATTGTTATTGCAGAACCAGTTTCTAGTACTTGGGTCGTGAGTGGCGTTTTTCCTTTTAATATTCCGTCAACTGATATCGTTGCTTCAGGGGGCTCTGTTATGAAAATCATATCTCCCCAAGCAGGTTCCAGTGCCACTGAGAGGGTTTCTGTCTCTCCTAGACCTTTGATGACGACATTTTTTGATTGAGGAAAGTAACCATATTTCTTCAGTTCTATATCATATAAGCCTTGACTCAGATCCTCGATTGTCAGAGGTGTCATTCCCTGCACATTACCATCAAGGCTTACTTCAATCGGAGATTGATCAGATTCTATTAACAAGTTGCCGGGCAAAGGTTCTAATTCGATCAAAAACTCAGGCACATACGCGTTTTTAATGTCCAGTTGTTGACTGTATGGGTAGTAACCATCACTCGTAGCATTGACAGTATAAGTTGTGTTCATTAGCAAAAAGTTATTACCAATATTGAAGCTTAAACCGTCGATGGATATTTCTGCATCGTTGGGACTAGTGATGAAGACCACAGATCGAGAAACCATCAGCACGCCAATAATTATGATGGTTAAACTTGTCAAAGAAATTAATACTAAGGCTCTGGATGAAATCTTCCTACTCTGACGAGTTATCGGTGTGTTTATGGGCTGAAATTCTGTTGCCGAAATTTCAGTTTCGTCAAGTTTTTTTGATGCCATGAGAGTAGTAATCCATCTGTGACGTAGATTTTATTATTAGTTTTAAGTATACGTAAAAATTCTTTTATTTGGTGCAAGCACAAATTTTAAGCGTTAATGAGGTTAGATTCTCTCAACACACATTATGGAAATATTTTTATCAACTTCATTTGGTTCGATTGCAAAGTCTAATCGAATATCCCGAAATCCAATCCTTTGTCCAAGGGCAACGTAGTATCCTGGGACTAACTCGATCGTTCTTTTTTCAAACAAACCAAGAGAACCTATTTTGAAAATAGTAACTTTTGTTTTGTTATCAGAGAAAAAATTAACTGGAATAGGGTTTCTAGCTTGTACGATAATTTTTGATACACTTTCTATTTGTTTTTCTAATTTTGCTCCTCTCTGGTTAATTCCTTGTGCAGTTTTAAGTAACTTCTTTGCTTTTTGGTGGAGCTCATCTGATCTCAAAGTCAGAGGGTTGTTTATCAGATTCTCCAGTTGTTCATCTAATTCTGCGCGTATTCGAACGTTAATCAGTCGGGCTTTGAGACTCACAAGGCTATTATCACTTTCAAGCAAAGCCTCATATTCCTTTTTCGCTTCACTCCAATTTTCTAAATTTTCATTTGCCTCTGCATTTTTAATCCTCTCCTTTATTTGAAAAGAGGACTCTCTTGATTCAAGTTGATTAAGTGCGTCATATACATCGGGCCGCTCTGGATAAGTTTTTAATGCTTCATTGAATACTTTTCTAGCGGAGCTAAAATTGTTCTGGTCCATTGCCTCAAATCCTTCACTCATAAACTCTATAAATGTTTTTTCTTTAATCTGTTTATTTAGATTTTCCATACTAGTTTTTGTTTTTTTTCGGTAGGGATCGAGCATTATCGCTTCACTTAGGACACTGAACGCATCTTCATATTTTTGCTCGTTTATAAACTGATCGCTCTGCATTACTTTGTTAAATAAATCAGGCAGCTTGAGTGATCTTTCTTTCAGAAGCTTGATAGATTCATTGTTTTTATCAATGGCAAATGCAAGGTTTATGGAGTTTATGGTTTGCTCTACGGTCAGTTCAGAGTCGAGTTTTTCAATATTATTATTTGCTGATATTATCGTACTCTCAATTATTTTTGCGGCGTCTTCCTTGAGATTATTTAATTGATCAAGAGCTTCTCTATATTGCTTAATCGATCTCAAGTATTCACCTTCTCGATACAGATCGTCCCCACTAGAGATATTTTCAAGAGCAATATTAAATTTTTCGGCATTCCATTTTTCAATAGATTTTGATTTTAACAAATCTCTTATCTCTACAATTTTTTCAAGTACGAGTTGTGCATCTTTTCTATATTTTGTTTTTTCAGCAATCCTTGATTGAGAAATTTCATTCGAATTATCTGCTTCAATCAAGGACTCGCTCGAGTCATCAAATAGTTTTTGAACCGGTAACTGGGGAAGAATAAAGATGACAGAACTAGCCAATATCATCAGTATGATCAAGAGAGTTTTCTTCATTAATAAAGCCTCAGATGAACTATATAATACAATTTGGAGTGATTATATAGAGCCTCTCTCTTGAATATAAATTTGTTCCATTAACTTTTGCCACTGATCATACTGAGCTTTTACAGTACCGGTTAATGTTATCGTTCGATCTTCTAATGCTATTACTTGTGGTGCGATCTCGGATTCTAGGGACGATCCCATCTCGGCAATTGATTCATCAAAAGAGGCAGCTTGTTGTTTTTTCTCTAGTCCAGATTTCAGGATAAATCCCCCAACTGCTGCAGTGGCCGCACCAGCATCGGACGCTAATCGGGTCTCAGCCTGAGTTCTTCCGTAAATGCCTGCCAGTATCGATCCGATTCCAGCTACTATCCTTCTATTCCCCTGCCTATCAAGTTGTCTCGACCTTACGACCGAGTCATAAGTTGCAGTTCTATAATCTTGATATGCAAAATGCATCTGCTGTGAGAAGGAGTCATAGTAATCTTGCATTGTATCTATATAGACATAATCACGCTGTCGAATTTTTCTAACTCGCTCTAAAAGCGTATCATTCTCAGAGGGTAGACTTGTTAAACTTACGAAGCCTTTTTTGTTTGTTGTCATGTAATTTGAAAAAGCATCTGGGGAGAATTTCTCTGCAAATTTGAGTTCAGATATATTTCGTAAATCTTGCACATTTTTGTTAGTAAGATTCTCACGCGTCATCAGCATATCATTTGCAATTTGAGTGAAAACATTCTGAAAAGGATCGCCAAGTGATGCTTTCATCTTTCTGTCATAGGCTAATTTTCCCGCTACTTTTTGATATTTTTTTGTGAACCATATTTTTCCAGATATATCTGATACGGATACTTCAAGAGACATTTTTTCACCATCTGAATGCAGGATTATCGCTTTAACGAAAACATCTGTTATAACCAGGTCGTTCGGGATAACTCTCACGGCCCCCCACGCGCCACTTCTTTCTAATACTTTTGCTAGCTGATTCGCAAAGTAAATGGATTCAGCATATCTGACTTCTGGGAAGACCAAATCATCGTCATCTGTTAAGTAAAGTCCATCATTGAATGTTGGAATTCCGACATCAAGTAAGAAAGATTCGGGAATAGGTGTTGATGGCGTTAGCAATTGAATGGGAGTCGAAGACGTAATTTTGTCAACACTTGCTTGGCCTGAGCTAGTTATAGAAATACAACACAACAAAAATAGGACTCTTATGTTAAAAGAGCGATTTTTCATTCGGTTTAATTTATTTTTGGAGATGCACTGCATTCTAAATGCCTTTTATTTTCCGGTATTCATCCCAGAGCTTTTCTCTCAAAACAGGATTTGTTTCTTTTAGTGCTGCTTCTCTAATTTGCCTAAGTACTATATCATCGCCCTGTCCATCTCCAATATCTTCAGGCACAGTAGGGCTACTATCTGGGGAATCTTCACTTGGCGACCCAGATTCTTGTTGTGACGTGTTCGCTTGTTCTTTCGCACTATCGGGTTTTGCGCTTGGCTGTGATTCTGTATTGTAGTCTTCATTTTCAATTGTTAATTCACCAGTTTCACTCAACGGAGCAATTTCATCATCTCCTTGCACCGTCGCGCTCCCGCTTGGACTCAAGATATCAATTTCATTCATAGTCTTTTTGTTACCCTGACTTTCTAGGGTACTATCAAATCCATCTAGTGAGTCTTCCAAAGCGTCGTCTAGCTCCTCAACGCTCGCACCATTTTCATTGCCTCTAGATTCTCCCGTTGGACTACTTGGCATCTCTGAGGAGTTTCCCTCGGGTGATTGTTGCCCGCCGCTCGAACCCTGAGAGCCAGAGGGTTTTGATGAAGATGGCGGGGTTATTGTCGTCGACCCTCCTGGTAAAGATGGTAACCCACCTGATTGATATGAGGGCATTTGACAGCTTGCCAGTACTGCCAGAGTCATCAGCACGAAAGCTTTTACGGTAATTTTTATGATTAACCTGGATAAATCTAAATTATGCATCTAGGCCTCTATTTTGGGGAGGTAATATGGGAGAACAATGTTCATAGAACGAGTTTTACCCTCTGAAAATGAGGGTCTGAATCTTCGCTTTTTAAAATATTTTCGCAATGCCAATTCTTCGTCATCAGATAACACTCTATCTTCATTTTTTACATTTATATCAAGTGCTGAACCAGATCTTGATATTGTCATTGACACTTTAACTAGGTTTAGGTTCATATTTTGATCAGAGGGTATTTCATTATTTGGGTTGTCAAAGTTTATCAATTTACCAGCACCAAAAATCTTAGCTCTTATTTCTTCAGCGTCAGAAGCTGAAGATATAAGTTCATCTGCCAGTGAGTATGCCTTCGTCGCAGATCCCGATTGTCCAAATATTAAGTACCAATCGCCAAGGTTTGCTATAGCTTCGATTTGATCTAAAAGTATAGGTGGTTTTTGCTCCATTACCGATTTGACAACTTTTTGAAGAGCGGCGGAACCTCTACCATAGTAATTATGTGAGGTCAGAGGTACATTTCGATCCGTGCCATATCTTTCTGTTGTTATTGACATTCCACTTTCTTGTGGTAATCCGAAATCCTTAATATGGCGCGCGAGCATGTATTGGATTTTCCCAATTTTCAAATACTTCTCTGGAGTTGACGGGTCAGATAAGTCAGCTGACTCGTCAAGTATTACATGCATCTTTCTTGCTAAAGTCTCCATCGCTGCCAAGCTTGGAAAACTATCTCTAGGATCCCTAGCATTGTAAGACTCGGCATGCCACGCTAGTAGTGACTCTATTATTGGAATCATCCTGGGATCTTTTTCACCAAAATTTTTTTCGTTAACTACATAAAATTGATCTATAGCTTTTTGAGATTGTTCCCAGTCACCCAATAATCTATGATTATTTGCAATTTCTCGTAAATAGGGTGTTTGTTCTAAGCTAAACAACCCGTAATTTATTTTTTCCAACTGCATACCGCGTTGAAATGCCAAGTTTGCATTTTCATAATCGACTTTTTCTTGATAAGACATTCCCAAACTCATCAATACATCCGATAGTTCAGCTGAGTATGCGCCTTCTGTCGCTTCAATCCTATCGATCTCTTCCAAGTATTGCTCAATATTTGAGTTATTGTCTTGTGCATTAGTAGCTTGGCTGATGACAAATAATACGAGTACTTTCCGAATAAAAGACACTGCTGTGGGGTTGCTAATGTTGAACAAATTTAGCATACAAATTTCTCAGTTAAAATTTTCGGGTAAAAAATCAAGCACCCGTTAACATTTCTATAGGCAAGTTTCATAGTTTTGAAGAATCACCAGCTTTAACAATTGAAAAATTTTCTAACGGGAAATATTTTCTAAATGCTACATTTACCTGCTCAACTGTCAGGCTTTTCAATGCATCTTCGTAATTTTTATCCCACATCATGGTCCTCTCTAAGTCAATATTATTGCTGAGCGTTCTGACGAGTCTTCCATCTTTTGCTCTATCTAATTTCGCATTTTCAAGAACGCCTTTACGAGCATCGTCTAACTCTTGTCGTGTAAAGCCATCTTGCAAAACACGGTTAAGCTCTTCCTTGAAACCTATTTCAACTCGATCTAGATTTTCGGGTGCACAGATGGCGTATGCACCAAAAGTCGCATTTTCATCAAAGGATCCTACAGTTAAGAATGATCTTGCACCATAACTAAGCCCATCTTGTTGTCGTAATCGGTTTGCTAACCGGCTACTTATGAAACCACCTCCAAACATCTGATTAGCCATCATTAGTGCTGGGTAATCTGGATTATCATCCCGCAGTGCAAAAGTATGCAGAGCACCAAAAGCTGCTCCCGCTTTGTCAGGAGTATCGATCAACTTGTTAATCGTTTCTTTAGTTGCAACTCTGGTCTGGATTCTCTGATATGGAACTTTTGTCTCCCATCCGCCAGTCAGCTTATTAAGTTTTGTTGCGATTATTTGTTCGTCGAAGTCTCCAACTACCGCACCATTAAAGGCATTCGAATGCATGAATGTATAGTAAAACTCTCTTAACTCTGAAACATTGGTTTGCCTAATGAGTTCGATTTCTTCATCGATGGTCATTGATGCGTACGGGTGTCCTTTGGAGTAGGGATTTAAATGCGACCTGAGCTCTTTAAAAATAACGGATGTTGGTTGTTGCTTCTCTTGTTCCAGGCTTACAATTAATTCATCTTTGAGCATATCAAGCTCGCTACTATCAAAAGTTGGATTCTTAATTACATGATCGATAACATCCAAAACATCAGCCAGATTTTCTCTTGTCGTATTAAGGCTTACGCCGATCCCAGTTGCGCCGCCACCTATTGATACACTGGCTTCAAGTCTATCGAATTCTTCTTGTAGCTCCTCTCTTGAATAGTTTTTTGAGCCTCTACTTATCATACTCATCGCGAGAGATCCCACGACTGACTTATTCTGAAGAGCAGACTCATTTCCAATATCGAAATTCATTGTGGCTACTACTGATTTGCCTCGAGTTTTCTTATTCAAAAAATTGATTAACGCACCAGATTCTAACTTCGCTAGTACTGATCTCTGATCGATATTTTCGTGCGATGGATCAAAACTTTCTCCTATATCAATATTTTCGCGTCCTTTATAGTTTTCAACTAGTAGAGCCACATCTTCCTGCTTGAGTCTGACAATGCTATCAGCACGATTGGGATTTTCCTCAGGGATGAACAGTCCCAGTGTTCTGTTATCGTTAACTAAATATTCATCAGCTGCAGCTTGCACAGATTCGAGAGATACCTTCTCAAGCCCGTCTCTATCTAGAAACATGAGCCTCCAGTCACCCATCCCAATCCATTCTGATAATTCAAGCGCGATTGTTTGAGATGAATTGAAACTTAGTTTGTACTGTTTCAATAGTTTTGATTTTGCTCTGGAAACTTCTGCGGCGGTAATAGGAGTTTCAAACACGTTCTCAAGAGTTTCTATTAGTTTTTTCTTCGTTGGTTCTATGTCTTCTTCTCCACCCAATTGCGCCAAAAACGTCATCACACTGGGCTCACCCCATTGAAAATTGAAACCATATGCGAATGCTGCCAACTTGTTCTTTACCAAACTTTTTTGGAGTCTGCCTGAAGTTGGATCTCCTAATATGCTGGTCAGCACAGTAACTGACGGAAATGCACTATCAAATCCTGCTGGAATTTTATACATACTCGCCACCACCTTTACATCGCCACTTCTTCGAATTGTGACCTGCCTCTCACCGTCTTGAATGGGCTCTTCGGTGTAAAGGGCTTGCAGTGACCTCTTTGGTTTTTTGATCTTTGAAAAATATTTATTGACCAGTTTGATGGTCTTATCTTCGTCAATTTTTCCAGTAACGATTAGGGTTGCATTATCTGGTTGGTAGTATTTCTTGTAAAACGCTTTGAGATTTTCTATTTTAACATTTTCTAAATCTGATATCGCGCCGATAGTACTTTTACCGTAATTATGCCAGTCATAACTCGCCGCAAGCATTCGGGAGATCAAGACTCGCACTGGACTGTTCTCACCATTTTCTAATTCATTCCTGACTACGGTCATCTCACTATCTAAATCTTCTTTTCTTATGAACGAATTGACCATCCTGTCCGCCTCTAAATCCAATGCCCAGTTTAGATTTTCATCGGTTGCAGAGAATGTCTCAAAATAATTTGTTCGATCTGTCCAAGTCGTGCCATTTGGCTCTGCGCCATGATCTGTTAACTCTTTTGGGATGTTTGGATGTCTCGGTGTGCCCTTAAAAACAAGATGCTCCAGTAAGTGAGCCATACCAGTTTCACCATAATTCTCATGCTTTGATCCTACTTTGTAAGTCACATTTACTGTAATTGTTTCTTGCGTTACATCAGGGAATAGAAGTACCTGAAGGCCATTTTTAAGGCGATATTCTGTAATTCCCTCTATCGAAGTTATCTTCTCAACTCCTCTTGGAAGTTTTGCATGAGAGATTGCACTTATTAATAGAACATGAACGACTATTAGTGTTACCGATATCTTCTTGAACATTCTTTTACTACCTCCAGATATTAATACTTTGTTTTATGTTACTTGGACTGTTTTTATTTATTGTAATTCAATATCGCACCTCAAGAATCAAATTGCTTTATTTTTATTGGTTTTGTTTTAAAAAGACGGCATCATGTCGAAACAGAGGAGCAGAATGTAGATTAATTAAAAAATTAAATGGAAGTTTAGACCAGTGATTCTACCAGCATTAAAAATAAAATCATTTAACCCCACAGAGAGAGTATTGATGGGTCCTGGCCCCTCAGATGTCAGCGATCGTGTCCTTCGTGCAATGGCCAGCCCCACCTTAGGTCATTTGGATCCCGAATTTATCTCAATGATGAATGAGACTAAAGAGCTGTTGCAATATGTCTTCCAAACCAAAAATGAATGGACTTTCGCGGTATCCGCACCAGGTTCTGCTGGAATGGAATGCTGCTTTGCTAACTTGATTGAGTCTGGTGATAAGGTAATTGTTTGTCAAAACGGTGTTTTTGGTGGACGTATGCGTGAAAATGTCGAGCGGTGTGGTGGTGAAGCTATTATGGTTAATGATAAGTGGGGTTGTCCTGTTGATCTAGAGAAGGTCGAAATGGCTTTAAAAGAACATCCAGATGCATCAATTGTTGCTTTCGTCCATGCGGAAACGTCGACTGGTGTGGAGTCAGATGTGCAAAACATAACAAAACTAGCTCATGAAAATGGATGTATGGTCATTGTTGACTCAGTAACTGGTTTGGTCGGGAGTGAGTTACGTGTTGATGAGTGGGAGATTGATGCTATTTATTCAGGTACACAAAAATGCCTGTCAGCACCTCCCGGATTATCCCCGATAAGTTTTAATGAGCGAGCAGCACAAAAAATAAAATCTAGGACTTCAAAGGTGCAAAGTTGGTTCTTGGACTTGAACTTAATAATGGGTTATTGGGCAGGGGATAATAAACGTTCTTATCATCACACAGCACCCGTTAATTGTCTTTACGGATTACATGAAGCCTTACTGATGGTAAATGAAGAAGGATTGGAGCAGAGTTGGCAGCGACACCGAGAGAATCACTTGCTTTTAAAAGAAGGCCTGAGCGATTTAGATATTGATTTCTTGGTTGATTCTAATTGTCGATTACCTCAATTGAATGCCGTAGTCATACCTGATCATGTTGATGATGGGATTGTAAGATCCAAATTGCTTAATGATTTTAATCTAGAAATAGGAGCAGGCCTCGGCGATTTAGCGGGCCGGGTATGGCGGATAGGATTAATGGGCCATGCGAGTAATCCAAAAAATATTGAGTATTGCTTATCCGCGCTTAAATCTGTTCTTTAAGTCATCAATCAGAGGATAATAACGCTACTAGGGCGTGCACTGTCGCTTCAACACCCGCGATGATGGAGGGCTTTGGCTCAATTTTAAAGATAGGACTGTGATGAGATGGTATCGGAGGACCTGATCCATCAAGAGCTGCTTTAAAATAATCGTGGTTTGTGCCACCTACAGCAAAATAGACGCTTGGTATATGTGGGTCCCGAGTGAAAAAAGGAAAGTCTTCAGCCCCCATCCCATCTGACGAGTATGAGGTTACCCTGTTAATTCCCATTTTTTCTTGCCACAGGTTTTTGAGTCTGTTTGCTAATTCTGTATCGTTAATTGTTGGTGGAGTGGATTCCTCAGAAACTACTACCTCAGGTAATTTGTCCTCTGGTAGACCAGCAGCTCGTCCCAGATTTTCTGAAATTCTTTTAATGCCACTTAAAAGTGTATCGCGTGTTTTATCATTGGTATTTCTGACGGTAAGCTGTAAGTGCGCCATATCAGAAATGATATTGTGCTTTGTTCCACTATGGAATGCGCCAACTGTAACCACGCCAGGTTGTCTCGGAGGTAACTCTCTCGATACGAGCGTCTGTAACGAGTTTACAATTTGACTGCCAAGTACAATCGGATCCTTACCTGCATGAGGCGAAGCCCCGTGCGCACCGATGCCATGAACGTAAATATCAACTGTGTCTGCTCCAGCATAAGGAGATCCATCAACTACATTTACAATTCCCGATGGAAGCATCGATGATACATGAAATGCAAGTGCATAATCTGGTTTACCAAAGCGCTCCCACAAGTTGTCATTCATCATATTTCTAGCACCGAGCACTCTTTCTTCCGCTGGTTGTGCAATGAGCATTAATGTTCCACTCCATTCACTTTTTAAATCGACCATTTGCTTAGCCGTTCCTATTAACGCAGTAATATGAACATCATGACCACACGCATGCATCACTGGAAATACATTTCCAGTTACAGGATCTAGCTGTTTGTCTTTTGATGCATAAGGCAAGTCAGTTTTCTCCTCTAATGGTAAGCCGTCCATATCTGCTCTCATCATCACAAGTGGACCTTTTCCATTTTTCAATAGGGCAACAACTCCAGTGCCGCCTACATTCTCAGTGACTGTAAATCCATGATTTTTTAATGCGGTTGATATTTTTTTTGCGGTTTCAAACTCAGCAAGACTTAATTCTGGATGCGCATGGAAATCTTCAAATATAGCTTTTAATCTGTTTTCATAATCTAAGGTGATTGATTTAGTTAGGTCGTTATCGTTTGACATAACCAGCGAGGAATATAGCAATAGGACGCTAAAAAGTAGGATGTTTATTTGTGCTCTCAAATGCCTTTTCTTCCGTTAAGTTTTTATAGTCAAGTATTGTCTTGATTGTAAATCAAAGTCAAGATCACGTTACCCACCTGACTAAGTGAATCAACGCTGCAATTTTTAGGGGTATCATAAGTTGTATGCCAATAACTCGGAAATGGATAATGTATTAAATTCACCACATTCATACCTGCCTCGATTAATGGCAGATGGTCATCAATAATATGTGTGCCGTTCTCATCGGAGAAAACTGTCGCTCCTAAGGTTTTTGCGACAGCCCAAATTTCGTTTTGAAGTTCTCTCGAATATTTCTTAGAGAAAAGTTCTTTCGGTATTACCAAATTTTTATCACAAACCATATCTACAATGATGCCTTTATCTGGTTTATAAAATGAATTTTTCTTTACAAATTTTTCAGCGCCAATTGCGAACGGGAGATCATCTATATTTCCAAGATCTTCGAGGTCGAAGAAAATTAGATCAACAGTAACTGGGGCTGGTTTCATTGAGAGGATTCTTGCGATTTCCAGAAGCATAGCCACACCTGATCCACCATCATTTGCTCCAGGAGATGGTACATCTCTATTTTTTTGATTATCGTCAAGCTCCGATTGAGGTCTCGTGTCCCAGTGTGCGCCCAGCATAAATCTCATATCTGTACCTGATTTATTTTCTCTGGGAAAAGTAGCCCAAATGTTATTTCCCTTAAGTTTATTGTATTCAAAAGGCTGAGATATCAACCGATTCGTGTATTTGCTCAATGTGTTAACGATGTATTGGTGTGTCAATGCCTTAGTTTCAGGCATTGTGATAGATCTGGGTCCCAGTGATACTTGTTTCTTGATGTGATTTAGTGCAATTTGACCATCAAAAGCATGATCTATTTGACTGTAACTTATATTAGTTAAAACTAAATACAGAAATCCAATAATTGACTGGTGTTTCATACATTTAGAGGATTATTATCCATCTCTGGTTTTAAATCTTCGTTGGGTACTGAAAAGTTCGTGATACCATAAATTATTGCGAGTATGGGACATAAATAATTAAAAATAGCAAATGGCGCATAAGTGAGAGTTGCTACACCCAGCGTTCCTGCCATATATGCTCCGCACGTGTTCCAAGGAAATAAAGCAGACGTCAGTGTCCCAGCATCCTCTAGGGTTCTAGATAAATTTATGGTTTTGATTTTTCTTGATTGATAAGGTTGAAGCAACATCTGACCGGGCAAAACAATCGAAAGGTATTGATCTGACGCGATCGCATTAGTTCCAATGCATGTGCCAACCGTTGTTGAGATCAAACCTCCAGTCGATTTTACTCTTGATAGAGGTGCTCGAATTAATCTTTCCAGTAACCCTGCTTTGTTCATCGCACCACCAAATGCCATTGCTGTAATTACTAATCCAACTACTGACATCATATTAACCATGCCTCCTTTGCTAATGAGTGCATCGTAGGCTGAGTTTCCGGTGGATGATTGATATCCGATAAAAAGTGCATTCATAATTTCTTTGAATACCGTAGATACATAACTAAGATTTGTAACTGCTTTGGTTTCAGAAATTGTTTCTAACTGGAAAAATAACGCAAATAAACATCCCAAACCTGTCCCGACGAGCAGTGTTAGTAATGCAGGAACTTTTTTCCTTGCCATATAAAACAAAACAAGCAAAGGGACAAGCATTATTGGATTTATGGTAAAATTTTGATTCAGTTGGTTTTGAAGATTGATAATTTCATCAATCACCACTGTCGAATTATCAGTTAAACCGATGAATAAGAAAACAGTCAATGTTATAAGGATCGCGGGCACTGTTGTCCAAAGCATGTGTTGAATATGATTAAATAAATCAGTTCGTGTGACAGCAGCTGCTAAGTTAGTGGTTTCTGACAAAGGCGACAATTTATCTCCGAAATATGCACCTGAAATTATTGCGCCCGCGGTAATCGCAAGTGAAACATCGAGAACAGTGGCGATACCTATCAGACCAATTCCTAACGTGCCAGCAACTGTCCATGAGCTCCCAATACTCAGCCCAAGAAATGCGCAGACAAGGCAGGAGGTAATGTAAAAATAGTCAGGCGACATAATTTGAACACCGTAATAAATCATGCTTGGTACGGTCCCTGAAATAATCCAGCTACCAATGAGTGATCCCACGGTTAAAAGTATTAAAACCGCTTGCATTGAAACTTTAATAGTTTCAATCATTCCTTGCTCCATTTCCTTCCATGTATAGCCGTTTTTCATGCCAATAAAGCAGGCAAAAGCTGCCGAGAACAATAGAGCAACTTGATTTGGAGTTGACTCATCTTTATAGACTAATGCGAATGAAACTAACAGTATCAAGAGAAAAGTGACTGGTAAGAGCGCATCCAGAAGGGTAGGGCTTTTGATTTCTGTACTATTTTTTACCATGTTCCCCTAATAATTTTTAACAAAGAACTTATATTGTACGATTTTTTTTCTGTGACAATACAATGTGACTTAATGTTTGTTTTACGCCCTCAAGCGCCGCAATTCTATCAATTACCATATCCAGCGTTTGAGTGGTCTCTTCGGTTACTTTCGCCATCAAATCATATTGACCACTGATTGTACAAAGCATATCTAGCTGCGGTACTTTCTGTAATTTTCTAACAATTTCAGATGTTTGTTGAGATACGATAGAAATCATTATATACGCACTTATTTGTTGTTGATGAAAATTTGGATTAAGTCGAAGGGTGTACCCTTGAATTATTCCGTTGTTCTCTAATTTTTCGATTCCATGTTGAACTGTAGCTCGACTGATGCCTAGCTTTTTGGCTAATTCTGATACTGTTTGCCTACTGTTATCTTTTAAAAGATTTATCAGTTCTTTTTCTTTTCTCATATTGATAAAAAATGTTTACAAAATGATAATTTATAGATTGCATTATTATAAGTATGATAGTGCTAATTGACAAATATAAGTAGTAACATATTTAGATGCAACAAAATCACAAACAAATTGACACTTCGAGTCTTTTGGCTGCGACGTCTGAAATCCAAAGAGATTTGAGAGATCAAGTTTCGATGTGCGCTCCATATTTAAAAAATTATAACCAGCCAATCGTTGTTTTATCGAGAGAGCGTTTGAGGAAAAATGTGCAAAGATTTCATGCAGCGCTTCCAACGGTGAAGCCTCACTATGCAGTAAAAGCGAATCCTGATGAAGAAATCCTGAAGGTATTAATGAAAGAGGGAGTTAATTTTGAAATCGCTTCACTGGTTGAATTAGAAATTTTGAAAAAGTTAAATATAGAGCCAAGTGCAATTCTTTTTTCGAATCCTATAAAAGCACCAGAAGCGATAAAGGAAGCATCTAAATATGGAGTGCAATGGTTTGCCGCTGATACTCCAGAAGAAGTGATAAAAATTGCTCAGATAAACCGCTCAGCGAAAATATTTTTGAGGATTGCAGTAAGTAACAAAGGATCAATGTGGCCTCTGTGTAAAAAATTTGGAGCTGAGGGTAACGCCGTTAATGAGATCATTCAGACAGCAGTTAGAAATCATATAAGGATAGAAGGGGTATCTTTCCACGTCGGTTCGCAGTGCTCTAACTCAAAAAATTGGTTGGACGGTATTAATCGAGCCAAGAAAGTTTTTACGATGTTGGAGTATGTTGGCATGAAGCCAAGCTTACTTAATATAGGGGGTGGGTTTCCTATTCAATTATCTGAGACGGATCCTACTATTGATGATTTGGCTTTTGACATCAATAAAGCCTTAGAATCTATCTCCAGTTCTATTGATATTGTTGCGGAGCCTGGGAGATATATGATCGGATCGGCTGGGTGTTTGATCACCAAGGTTATAGGTGTGGCAACAAGGAAAGATGCAAGGTGGATATATTTAGATTCAGGGTTTTACGGCGGTTTAATGGAGATGGCGGAGTCTTTCCCAACCACTGTTATCAGTCAGAGAACTGACGAATTGTCAGATTGGGTTTTAGCTGGACCAACATGTGACTCGATAGATGTTTTAGGAACACACAAACTCCCTATTAACTCACAAACGGGTGACATGTTGTTTGTTCCAAATCTGGGAGCGTATTGCACGACTTGTGGAACGGATTTCAATGGCTTTCCTCCACCCACTTTAGTAATGGTTTCCTAGATAGTTATTAATCACTTACATATTTTCTCCGGCCAAAAAGGAGTCTTTTGCTCTTACTACTTGGATATCCTTATTTTTAAGAATATTATGGAGGCTTTATCAATGGATTTGAGTAGTCATTAAAGAATGGCCAAAAAAACGAATAAAAAGAATACGGTGTCTGTTGAAGGGAGCATGTTCCTTTACGATAAACCAGAGTATCTGAGTCACAGAATACATGGTAATTTAGGATGGCGTACACCCTCTGATCAGTATGCTTTTGCTAAAACCGTTAGTTCAATTCCTCTAGTTGCCTCAGAGATACCAACCGCTCAAAAGTTTTATCCAATTGTTTTTCCCGATATTGAGCGGGGAGGACCAATTGCGGTTTTCTCCTCGAATGAGGGCAGTAATCCTTTTATAGACAAAGATGGTAAATGGGAAAAAGACATATACATCCCAGCATACTTAAGACGATATCCCATTGCGACTGTGCAAGGCGAGGCTGATCGCGTGGCGATAGTTTTTGATCGAGCTTCAAATGGTATAGTGGAGGACCCAGAATTTAAATTTTTTGAAAATGACAAGTTAACTGATTGGGCTCAGAGGTTGGTAGATTTTTCCGTAAAATATGAACGTGATCAAGTAGAAACAAATCTCTTTATGGATAAAATCAGAGAATTTGAATTATTAACGACAAAACATGTTGGCCAGAAAATTGAAGGTAAAGATCAAGCCTTTGCAAATTTTATCTCTATTGACGAAAGCCGATTGAGATCACTATCGGATGAACAAATTCTAGAGCTAAACTCTAGAGGCTATCTTGCAATTATTTTTGGTCAATTATTCTCCCAAGAGAATTGGGGTAGAATAATCAGCAAAAATACTCCTGTCCGGTAGGACACCCACACTTATCAAGAACGTTTGTTTAAAGGCTTTCTTTTATCACATTTGGTAAGGAATTTTTCAATTTTTTGAAATTGATCCATACTGTTCTTGTCAAAATAAAGCCCATGCCCCTCTTTTCCGTAGAAAAAGTGTTCGAAGTCAACATCGGTTTTTTCTAGTGCACTCACAAATTTCTTTGCGCCTGCAAGTGGTGTTCTTCTGTCAGCCTTACCATGTGTTATTAACATCGGAACTCTTATTTTTTCGATATTGTGAATAGGAGACATCTCTTTTAATTTTTCTTTATCTGTCCCCATCGCTGTATCAGTAAAATCAGAAGTCATGTAGCCTCTTCTTCCATCCCATGTGGAAGTAAGTTCATCGAATTCAAAAAAACCGGCCATTACTACACTACAATCATAGAAATCATTGTGTCGAATAACATTTTGAGCACTTGAATATCCGCCATAACTTCCACCAAGAGTGTACACGCGCTCTCCTACATCGAAGTTTTCCATAACAAATTCTGCACCTTCTCTCATATCATCGAGCATTCGCGTACCCCATTTGGTATATCCTGCACGTTCAAAATTATTCCCATACCCGCCAGAGCCTCTAAAATTGGGAGCAAAAACAGCATAACCCATCTCAGCTATAGCTTGCATTCGCCAATCAAACCAAAAACCAACATACGGACCATGCGGTCCTCCGTGGATATAGTTTACAAGTGCCTTTGGATTACCCGATCTTGGCATAAGAAGCCATCCTTGCATTTTTATCCCATCACTTGCGGTATAGTTTATTGATTGATAAGAGTTCAGATTCAAAGCATCTATTTTTTCTTGTTGACTAAATAAATATCTCGCACCACCATCATTTTTTTCCCAAATGTAATATTCTCCTCTAATTCCTGGAGATCCGACATGTAGGGTAATGTTTTCTTGATTTTTATCGGCACCAGTCAAGCTGACAAGATAGCCTGGAAAGCTTTTATAAAACCCCGCCAGTATTTTTGCAACAGGATCATTTTTAAAGATTTTGATTTTTGGTCCATCATCAACCCATGTTACTGCCGTTGGCTCACCTGTATTCTTATCATATGCAACATTTATTTGAGAAACAAAACCAAAATCATGGAATACCTCATAGCTACCAGTATTAATATCTAATTTTATTAATTGACGATTTGCGTTGACCTTATTTTCCAATTGTGTCATTCCGTACACAAATTTCCCGTCATTAGTAAATGTTTCAGGCGCAAATTTTCCTGGAAAATTGATCGATACTGATTTCCATTGTGGATTCTCATCTTGACGATTATAGAAGTAAAAATCAGCTTCTAAGTTGGCCTTGGGGACAGCCGCTCCAAGTATTGATCCATCATAATTTGCAATTATACTCGCCGCTCTCCCAGGTCCAATTGTTATCTTATCGAAATCTCCAGAGGAGAGTTCCATCTTGTAAATCACTGGCCTGACACCTCCATCTTGTCGTTTATAAGGACTGATAGAGACTAATATATGTCCGGCATCCTTCGGTAATTTAGATATAACATTTAAGTTACCAAAGATTTTGTCACCTTTTCTTCCTTTCATGTAATTGCCACGATAGGACCAGATTCTCTGATTAATTTTTTTATTCATGTACAAAAGAAAAATATCGCCAGTATAAAAAGGACTATAGTCGCCACGCTCAAAAGTCACATCATATTGATAAATATCATCGCTCAACCACTCGCCACCAACGACCTCCATATTGTCTTTTTCTTCATACCGCACACTTTTCCCTTTTATAGGTTTACCTGTTTTGCGATCTAATATAACGAGTGTATTTCTATCGTCTGTTCTCATGATCGCACTGATATATTTTCCTGACGGGGATACCTCTATGTTGCTAAACTCGTCTTTCCTTAGTTCGATAAGTGATTTTGCTCCTGAGGGCAGGCTCGCATTTGCAACTGTAAAAAATAATGAAAGGGCGATCGTGATAAATGCCTTGAATTTATTTAATGAGGTCATGAAGGATCCATAAATTAAAGTTATATTGTTATGTAAAGTTTACTTTACATAACAATCTTGTCAACTGATTTCAATTGTAACTTACTATACGCTTTCGAGTGTACTTCGCAAGCAAACATCTAACAGAGAATTGATACGCATTGTGATTCTCAAACAAATTGGATAGGTTGATCTTACCCAATGTTACTTAGAACTAATTTCCTTAACTTTAATCCTTTTCCCATTTTGATTGATTAAAAACTGTGCGCCAAGTGCACCACCTTCTAGCTCAACGATATCATCAACTCTAAATGTCGCCGATCGACTTGTATTTTTCCGAAAGATCCTATCATTATTCATATAGTAGTAAACTTTTTTATTCCTACCCTCGGCAACTTTTGCGACAACCATCGCTTTCGCATCTTCAATGACTTGATTGTAAGCATCTTGCGCAGCTTTAATTAATGCGTCTTCAAGTTCACTCTCTGTTTTCTTCAAAGTTTCAACAGGTTTTTTAATGGTGTCTAACTCGATTACTTTTGGTTCAATAGATTGATCAATAAACAGTGAGTCGTAACAGGATAGACGTTTCACATCATCAACAATTGAAACACATCGGTTAGTTTCATTTGCATTTGCAGAACTTATTAAAACAATATAAATACAAAAAATGCTGTTTGTTAATCTGCTTGCACTGACCACGCTACAGGTCCTCTATCTGTTATCACGGGCTTGATGATAACATTTTTAAAACCAGAAGCCTCCATTTTGGTTTTAAAAATATCCATTTCTTTTTCATTTTTTGCAACATTGACCATTTGAAGGAATCGCTCTTTTGACGCAGTAAAGTCTGGCATTATTGAATCAATATGTTTTTTTCTTTCGTCTTTAGATCCTTTTATTCTTTTGAAGAAAACCAAAACGATTGAGCAAAAATCAACCATCACTGGATTTCTTTTATCTGCAGCTTGATTCATAATTTTAGCAATAAATTTGTTGAGAAAAGCCCTGGATTTTTCTGCTTTTCCCGAGCTTGGAAGCTTTTCAACATCGCCACCAAGTTTATCCAGTTCGGTATTAAGACTTCGGAGTTTATTAACCGCTTTTTGCATTTTCTCAAATTCAAATTCAGTGATTGCCTTTTTTGACTGTTCACATATATAGGAGTCCGCATGATGCATTAAAAGAAACACTTGCCCACCACTTTTAACACAATTTTTAATAACTGATAATGATTGATCCGTATCTGAGTATTCTATTCCATAAATGGAGAGGACAAGATCAAATTGCTTTTCTGACTTAAATTGTTCAATAGGAGTTTCAGATATTAATTCGACGTCAAGCAACTTTTTATTTCGTCTGGTGGCGGATTCACTTACTCCTACCTTAGCAGCATCGATTCCCGTATAGCTGCCCTTGACATTCAAGTCAAATAAACACGGCAACAGAGACGCATTCCCACATCCTACTTCAAATAAATCGAGTTTTTCACCTGACCGTTGCTCGATGATATCTTTCAGCCATTTTGCTATGTAACCATGAGTATAACCATCACTATAGTACTCTCCAAAAGTGGTGCTGTGCCCTTTCTCCCAATAATTACCCCATGCGTCAGACATAAATTTCTCCTAAAAAAAAGAGCCCGCATGTGCGGGCTCTTTTCTTACTTCAAAAAAGTACCTTACATCTCTACTGTATATCCAACGTAGATCACACGTCCGAGAATTGGGTACTGATACTCATCAGCTTGAGAGCCTGAAGCATCAAGTAGTGGATCGTCATTTAAGAGATTATTTGCACCAATCGTTAACTCTCCCATGCCATTAAAGTCATAAGAAACGTTTAGATTATGCTCTTTCCAAGATCCCCATCTAACTTCTCCGCTTGAGCTTTCAGATTCACCAATGTAAGAAGTGCTGAAGTTAGCAGACCAATTGTTCATCTGCCAGCTTACTAATGCACTTGAACGCCACTCTGGGAATCCGAGTGAGTCAACTGCATCACCTAAGATACCAGATCCGAACTGCGCTTCAGTTTCGAATTCTAGGTACTTAGTCGCTTCACCTCTAAAGTCAAAAGAGCCATACTCATCAGAAGTATAAATGTTTCCATTCAAAGCAAAGTCCACTGACTTTCTTTGTACATCATTCACAGCATTCTGGTAGCCTGCGCTTATTTCAACAACTGAACCAGTTGCATTTCTAATCACCTGTGGGTTTTGACCGCCAGTGTTAAAGTCTACATTCAACATGTCTTGAGCTGATACATACTCGACTGCACTCTGCAGCTCTAAGATTACGTAGTTGATAGATCCAACCCAGTTATCGTCATATGTATACTCAGCACCTAGGGACATTGTCTCAGACGTCTCAGCATCAAGATTTGGATTTGACCCAATGTAGGTATCAAACTGTCTATTAGGACACTCAGCTTCAGGTACACCGTCTAACGAGCAGCCATAGTAGTCGACCGCATTTTCTGCAGAGAACGAAGTTGCTCCGTAGAGATCAGAGAGGTCTGGAGCTCGGAAGCCTTGGCCATAAGATGCTTTAATAGTTAGATCATCAATCATCGTAAATGTTGCGCCGACTCTCGGTGACACTTCACTACCAAAATCATCATAGTCGTCATAACGAACTGCAACATCAACTTCTAAGAAGTCAGTAACAGGTAGGATAGCCTCAGCTGAAATAGCTTTAACGCTTCTCGCACCTTGTGCGGAATTACCCGCTGAACCACCAACAAGACCGGCTTCAGACTGCGCATCAACGTCAGCCCTGTAATCTACGTCAAATGTTTCTGCAGCCACATAACCCACCGCAGTACCACCTGCCATTTCCATGAGATCGAACTGAAGACCTGCAAACACCTTTTGCATTCTCTGACGATCATCATTCAATGTTGTAGTTTTTAGGTTAGCAATGTAAGTATCTAAATCAGATACTTCGTACAATACATTTTCGGCAAATCCACCATAACTTAGGTAGTATTTTCCTATCGATGTTGATCGGTAGTCTGAGTAAGTGTAGTAAGCTTCTAAAGCCATATCATTGGCAAGATCCACATTTACACCCACGTTTACATCTACCATAGTATCGTTAACAACATTGTCTCGTGTACCGATATCAGTCCATCGGAAATATCCTGATACATCCACACCATATGGGTTTTTTGGATTTGAGGCTAACATTGTTCCAGGCGCAGCTGGCGGCGCATAACGACCAAATGACTCGTTATTTGATACAACCGCATCAACAAACACTTCGACGTCTTCAGAGACGTCGTAATTTGCTGATATGTAAGAGTTAACTCGCTCCATAGAAGCTCTGTTAGCTGATACGTTTGCGTAAGCATATCCACAGTAAAATCCTGTATCAGGTCCAAAGACGAGGTCAGATTTCATTGGTCCTTGGAACGCTCCATCATCTACACAATTGTTACCTGGATGAACATACCAAGAGCTAGGATCATCTTCACTGTAAGGAATTGATGGATCATAGTTTGGGTTGATGATCGACGTTGCGTAAAACGATATACCCTCTGTTTCAGCATACCCTGTAATGTATCCGTCTCCGTCTAAGTCAGAGTAACGAGCCTTTGTGAAGTCTCTATCTCTATCAAAAACAGGATCTCTCTTGTCAGCTTCCACACCGAAGGTAATAGAACCTCTATCACCCTGAGCACCTGTTAAGAAAGAAAATCGCTGTTCAGAGCCGTTGTCCTTTGATCGGTCGCCGTACCCAGTAGAGAACTCAACTCCGTCGTAGCCTGATTTTAAGATTACGTTGACAACACCAGTTACAGCGTCAGATCCATAAACCGCAGATGCTCCATCGGCTAAGATATCTATTCTGTCAACAAACGACATTGGGATGAGGTTCAAGTTAACTGATCCACCACCGCCAAGAGAGGGCGATCCCACTATTCTTCTGCCATTAATTAGAATAGCAGTTCTGGCAGCACCAGCACCTCTAAGGTTGAATGTCGCGTTTGATTGCGCGGAACTTCCAGATGATTCTCTGAAAGAACCAAGAGAGTTTAAAGTTGAAGATCTAAGTGCGTCAGCAACCGATACTTCTCCAGTTAACTTCATGTCTTCCGCTGTGATTGTAAGTACAGTTTGCGACTCATTACCGGTAACTCTTTTAATACGAGAACCCGTTACAACAATTTCTTCTACTTCAAGGCTCTCTCCTGAGTCCTGAGCGAAGCCGATTGTTGGCATACCAACAATCATCGTTGCACCGATGGTGTTACGAATCGCTTTTGTTAAAGGTGTAATTTTCATTTAATTTCCCCCGAAATTACAAAACAGTTTATTTAACGTTAAATTTATCGCTTGTGATTTGACGCATGCCGCTACTTATTATTCGTTCCGTTTTTTTAATTCTGGCCTTCATTCATGACTAAATTTCAGCGTTAATAAACGGTTGTGGCACTATCTCATCACGCGAACCCTTCATCATACACCTAAATTAAAAAAAAATTAACATTAAAATAATATTTTTGTAATAAACTAATGACAGGCCAAAATTCAATAAATAGATGAGGTGTGTTCTGGTATGACAAAGAAAAGATTAACTTTGAAATTAGCTAAAAGCTTGGATTCCAGTTTGAGCTCTACCAAGAATCAAAGCATGCACATCCGAGGTCCCTTCATATGTGTTCACAACCTCCAAGTTCATCATGTGTCGCATCACTTCGTACTCATCTGAGATTCCGTTGCCTCCGTGCATATCTCTTGAATTTCTCGCAATTTCAAGTGCTTTACTGCAGTTATTTCTTTTAAGCAGTGATATCAATTCTGGCGATAGTCTGCTTTCCTCTTTCAAGCGACCCGCTCTAATGCAGCCTTGAAGCCCCAATGAGATGTCAGTTTGCATATTTGCTAGTTTAAGCTGAATAAGTTGATTTGATGCGAGCGGTTTGTTGAATTGTGGTCGCTCAAGCGTATATTTGCGCGCCGCATGCCAACAGTACTCTGCTGCCCCGAGGGCACCCCAGGAGATGCCATATCGTGCAGAATTTAAGCATTCGAAGGGCCCTTTCAGGCCACTAATTTCGGGAAGTAATTGTTCATCACTAACAAACACGTTATCCATGACAATTTCCCCAGTGATGGAGGTTCTAAGAGCCAGTTTCCCCTCAATTGAGGGTGCTGTGAGTCCCTCCATACCCTTTTCTAATATGAAACCCCTTATGGTTCCATCATCAGTCTTTGCCCAAACCAGGAAAACATCTGCAATCGGTGAGTTAGTAATCCACATCTTACTTCCACTAATTGAGTAACCGCCTGCAACCGCTTTTGCTCTAGTTTTCATACTTGAAGGATCAGAGCCCGCATCAGCTTCTGTTAAGCCAAAACAACCAACCCATTCTCCAGAGGCTAGTTTTGGAAGATACTTGTTTTTTTGTTCCTCTGACCCATGATTTGAGATAGGGTACATAACCAGACTGGACTGAACGCTCATCATTGATCGATAACCTGAATCCACTCTTTCAACTTCTCGCGCGATTAATCCATAACCCACATAACTAACGCCAGGACACCCGTAGCCTTCTATCGTTGATCCGAGCAGACCCAGCTCTCCCATTTCATTAAAAATCTCTCTATGTGTTTGCTCTTTTCGAAATGAGTCAATAACCCGGGGAGCCAACTTATTGCTGGCATAGCTGGCAGCAGTGTCCTTGACCAGGATTTCTTCTTCCGTCAATTGATCATTTAAGTGAAATGGATCTTCCCAATCAAATACACCCCAATCAGCACTCATTTCATATCCTCAAAGTGAGTTTTACACCGAATAATACGATGCAGTTTGGTCAAGCGATTTACGAGCTTTCTCGATCAAAGAATCAATGTCCTTGTAACTACAGACAAAGGGCGGTGATATAATCATGGAATCTCCAACGGCACGCATTATCAAGTTATTTTCAATACAGAACTCTCTACAGATCCCACCTGACTTTTGATCAGGCTCCAGCCTTTCTTTCGTATTTTTATTTCGAACCAACTCAATTGATCCCAGCATTCCAATCCCTCGAACATGACCCACGATTGGATGATCTGCCAGCTCTTTCCACTTTGATTGAAGATATGGACCGATATCATTAGCAACCTTATCTATAAAGTTTCCGTGTTCGATAATTTCAAGTGTCGCGATAGCTGCAGCGCAAGCAATTGGATGGCCAGAGTATGTAAAGCCATGTCCGAATTCGCCACCATCTTTGGTGATAACATCTGATACTCTATCATTGACTAGTACTCCGCCTAGAGGTTGAAATCCATTAGTCACTGCTTTGGCGAAGGTTATCAGGTCTGGCTCTGTTTCATATGTCTGACAGCCAAATAGAGAGCCGGTTCTTCCAAACCCACAAATAACCTCATCGCTCACAAAAAGGATATTTCTCTCTTTTAGGATGCGTTGCACCTCAGGCCAATATGTTTTGGGTGGAACAATTACTCCTCCGGCACCTTGAATAGGTTCTGCAATAAAGGCTGCAACATTTTCCTCGCCTAATTCATCAATCTGCTTTTCAAGCTCTTGAGCTGCTTTGAGACCAAAATCGTCAGCTGTATCGTCACTACCTTCTGTATACCAATTTGGTTCAATAATATGTGAGATATATGGCAGCGTTTCGAATTGCTTGTGGACTGCATTAAATCCGCCCAAACTTGCTGCCGCGATTGTGCTTCCATGATACGCATTTTTTCGAGCAATGATAAATCGTTTCTTGGGCTGTTTTTTTAAATCCCAATACCTTCTGATTAGTCTTATATTGGTATCGTTTGCCTCTGATCCAGAATTAGTAAAAAAAACTCTTTGAAATTGCTTCGGTGCAATATTTACCAAGCGCTCAGCAAGCTCCACGGCTGGTGCATTACTGCATTGAAAAAAATTATTGTAATAGGGAAGTTGCTTAAATTGATTAATAACCGCCTTGCCAATTTCAGGTTGAGAGTACCCTAAACTGCAACACCAGAGTCCAGACATAGCATCCAAGTACTTCTTTCCGTCTGTGTCATAAATGTATATATGCTCAGATTTTTCTATTATCCTTCCTTTAGAAGTTTCATATTCGTGAAAATCTGTAAATGGATGAAGATGATAGGAGGCATCTAAATCTTTCCACTGTACTGATGTTTTTTCTTTATACATTAGATAAGTCTTGTTAATTCCCTGCGTTCTATTTTCTCATATGGAAATAGTTTCAGCACTAAAAATTATATTTTTTTTAATTTGTATTTGTACATAAATTTAGTGGTTAGTATTATGGAATTTATGGGTAAGTCACTTCCGATAATTGGTGTTGTTTGCGATGTAATTCAATTTGGTTTAAATCAATTTCATGGTGCGGGAGAAAAATATATCAATGCGATAGCGCATGGTGCGAATGCGATCCCAATTCTTTTGCCATCGTTTGGCACTGGTACTGATATTGTTGACTTGGAGACCGTTTATGACTGTGACTCTATTGTTGATATTGTCGATGGCATTTTCCTGACAGGTAGCCCTACTAATATTGAGCCAAAGCATTACGGAGGCCCAACTCACGCTGCGGAAGTTTTAGAGGATCGACAACGAGATAACTTAAGTTTGAAACTTATAAAAAAGTGTGAGGAAAAAAAGATTCCCATTCTAGCAGTTTGCAGGGGCTTTCAAGAGGTAAATGTTGCTTTGGGAGGCTCTCTTTACCAAGAAGTTCATAATAAATCAGAATTCTTCGATCACAGGGAGAATAAAAACCAAAAGCGAGAAGAGCAATACGACACGGCTCACATTGTCAAACTCAAAAAAGGATCAAAACTAGAGTCTATTTTTGGGAGAGAAAATTTTCATGTAAATTCTTTGCACTCTCAAGGTATCGACACATTATCACCATCCTTATCAGTGGAGGCGAGGTCAGAGGACGGATTGATCGAAGCTTTTTCATCTGCGAATGCAAATTGGTGGGTAGTTGGTGTCCAATGGCATCCTGAATGGAAATTTTCAGAAAACCAGGTTTCAGTCAGGCTATTTTCTGAATTTGGCAAGCAAATTAGGAAGTCAATGCTGCTAAAGGGTTCAAGCTAGAAAGTTTAGTAGGAACTACTTGATGTTTTTTAGGTAAATTTCCTTACCATCAAACCAAGTAGATAGGACTTTTGTTTCAGAGATGTCATCAAGTTTATTGTCGTTCTCAAGATCCAAAAGGTTTTGATTGAGAATTATAAAATCAGCTTTTTTTCCAATTTCGATAGATCCCGTTAGTTTATCTTGTTGCAACATTTTTGCTCCATTAATTGTATAGGCATCGATAGCATCAAATAAACTTATCGCCTCGGTTTGGTTCATAACTCTTCCAGTTAATTCATTTTTTCGAGTGATTGCTTTCTCAATATTCAGAAAAGGCCTTGGATCACGAGTCTCAACAGGAGCATCACTACCAGCGGCAAGGATTGCACCAGCAAGTTGCGATGACCGGGCAGGATATGTATTTCTATAGTAATAGCTCTTTTGATCGTAAAGATCGTCTTCTGAAAATATTGGATCTATAAAAGGAGCAACGGTCATTAAGTAATCGGAGAAAGGTTCAATCCATGCATATTGAAAGGCGATGAAAACCTTGATGGATGAAAATCTTTGAATATCGTCAGGATGCATAAGTTGAGCATGAGTGATGGAGAAATTTCCATCGGAGCTGCCGTGACTTTCTTTTGCGAGTTCGAATGCATCCATCGCTACTCTTAGCGCCCGATCACCAATTGTATGACTATGCACATTTATGCCAGCAGCATGAAGCTCTCTAGTATATTCTTTTATAAAATCAACGTCATACTCCAATACCCCTTTACTCTGCTCACATTGATCAGGATGAAATCCAAATAATTTATAAAACTGTTCGTTAGAAAGTTTCCCAACATGGTTACAATCAGGTGAATCTCCTTGCACATAACTTTTTACATAAATTAAGTCCGAATTACTTGGATTTGAAAATACAGGTTGGAGATAGTGATTAAGTGACGCAGCGTTTGGGAGCATTGGTGGATTTGCTAGGGGATCTCCCTCGAGAACACCATCAACAAAAATCTTGCCTGTGTTTAATTTAAAGTTTGGAATTTGATTATATTTTCTTTGCAGATCTTTAATGGCTGTAATTATTTTTTTTACATTAATTTTTTCAGATTCTGGATCCTTGAACTTATCATAATCTGAGTAAAAAGCAGCATGCATTCGATAACTCAGCTCAATTTTAGATGCGAGCTCAGCGAATTTTTCTATTTCATATGCTTGTAGAGCGGGATCTAATACCGAGGTAATACCTGAACTAGCCAGTATGTTTGCAATACTTGTATACACTTCTTCATCAATAGTCGGATGTCCCCAAAGATTTGGATGGTCTTTGAAAATTTTCCTTGCGTGCTCTTTGACTAAGCCACTTGGATTACCTTGATCATCTACTCCAATTAATTTTTTTAAATGGGAGAATTCTCTATTTAGGGTTTGTTTGTTGAGACCTATAACTTCACCATTACTATTTTGTGAGATTGAAAAAGCGAAACTATTTACAGCACTTGTGTGTCCATCATGCCCAAGGAGCATAATTGGATGATACTGAGATACATTATCCAGAGCGGCTCGCAAATTTGGGTTAGGTTCAGATGGTTCATTCCCCACATAATATTGCCATTGAGTTACAGCAAGCCATTCACCTTTCGGCAAATCTAACCTTTGTATGCATTGCTGGAGTATAGGGACCAGTTCATCGAGCGAATAACGTTTTGCATCAAGATCACAAAGATCATTTTTTACGATGCCTGGAAGATGGATATGCACATCATGCAATCCAGGTAAAATCATTTTACCGTCTAAACTTATTTTTTGCGTGTTGAGATTAGTGTAGGATTTTGATTCCTCAAAACTGCCGACAAAAATAATTTTATCATCCTTGACAGCGAATGAATCGACCACTTCTTGTGCAGAATTTGATGTGTATATAACACCATCAAAGAAAATAATATCTGCATACTCTCGTCCCTCATAGGAGCATGCGTATAGTATTGATAGTAAAGTTAGAGTTATTGTTAAATACTTCATCGAGGTAATTTTTAATAAGCACCTTTTGTTTATTATGAATTTGTCATGATAGATTCTCTCAGTCAATTCTTTTGACAGTCTTTCACTAATATGATTACTATGATCCGAAATAAATCCTTATCCCTCAGCAGTTGAATTATGAAATCATGTGACTCGATTGATAAATTTTTGAAGGAGCATCCACAAGTAGAAAAATTCGAAATTCTATTGCATGACTTGAATGGAGTGCAGAGGGGCAAGTGGCTACCAAGATCAAAAATCAAAAGCTTGTTTGAGGGTAAAGTCAAAATGCCAATGAGCAGCTGCTCACTGGATTGCTGGGGAAGAGATCTTGAGGAAATTGTTATTGAAACAGGGGATGCGGATGGTATTTGTGAGCCTCATGAGCATACTCTTTGTATTGTTCCATGGGCAAAACAAAAAACCGGTCAAGTAATTATTTCAATGCGAGATGAGTCAGGTCTCAATGATTATCAAGGTGATTGTCGAGCGGTGTTGAAAAAAATTATAGAAGAATATCAAGCTCTGGCTCTCAATCCTGTGATTGCTTGTGAAATGGAATTCCATTTGGTTGAAATTGACAAAGATAAATTTGGACGTCTGGTACATACGCAAAAAACACTTGAAGGGAATACCGCGATTGGTGGTCAAGTATACGGAATAACTGAAATGCAAGAGGCTGAATCTCTCATGAGTGATATCATGCAAGCAGCAGAAACTCAAGATCTACCCATAGAGGCTTTGGTGACTGAGTTTAGTCCTTCTCAATTTGAAATTAATTTAAGACATCAGTCATCTGCAATTACTGCATGTGATCAAAGCAGTATGTTAAAAAGGCTCATAAAAGCAATTGCATTGAAACACGGTTCCAGAGCAACTTTTATGGCTAAACCTTTTGACGATCAGGTAGGTAATGGTATGCACATGCATCTAAGTATTGTTAACGAAAAAGGAGAGAATATTTTCAATAATAATACGCCTTTGGGAAGTGACTTTTTAAAAAATGCGGTCGCAGGATGCTTAAATTACATGAAAGAGGGAATGGCGATTTTTGCACCAAATATAAATTCATATAGAAGATTTGCACCCGGCTGTTATGCGCCCCTATCACCAAGTTGGGGATATGAAAACAGAACAACTGCGCTAAGAATTCCTGCTGGTGATAATGAGTCTATTCGCATTGAACACAGGGTAGCAGGTGCAGATGCAAATCCTTATTTGGTAGCTTCGGTGATTCTAGCCTCAGCACTAGAAGGGATCAAAAAGAAACAAAAACCACTTGCGCCTATGACTGGAGAAGATTCCTCGAGCGAAGAAAAATTACCAAGATTTTGGGAGGAGTCACTCAATCATTTTATTAACTCTGAATTTATTGAAAATTATCTCGGTAAAGAACTTCAATTGAATTATTACAGATGCAAAAAACAAGAAAAGTTTGAATTTGATACTAGAGCTTCTGCATTAGAGTTCGACGCATATCTATCGGTATAGAGAGTGAGTTTAACTTTTATTGTTTGAGTTTCACGAGAAGAAACGGGAAATTATTTTCGGCTAATTTGGCCCTCGCCAGAGCTGTTTTTGAGGTGTTTGAATACGGCCCAACCAATACTCGGTACAAAATCTCTCCGTTGTCAACAGTACTTTCTTCGACTTGAGTGGGTAAATCTAAGAGGACAAGCTCAACCTTCCTAATTTCGGCATCATTGGCATTTTTAAAAGCACCAACCTGAAATAAATACGCGCCAGAATCTGCTTCTTCCGGAACTGAAATGTCATCATCTGAAATTAATATTTCATTTTCTTTCAGAAGTTTATAAAAGTCATAAGTACGTTTTTTAATTTCTTGTGCGTTAACTATTTCCTTTATTTTATCTTTTTCCACTTCTGGATTAGAGTTAAATACGTAGTTGAAAGTTACTGTTAAAAGAATGCCAGTCAGAATGCCTGGAAGAAAACCACCCAGTGAATTATTTGAGTCGCTTTTAGATTTTTTTTTCTTAACTGCCATAAAATTTTTGTCTAATTTAGATGGTTAATTTTTATTTTTGAGACCTTAGAGATCTCATTCTAAAGTTCTATTGGATCGACGTCTATTGACCATCTTACATTAGAAAAGCTTTTTGTTTTACTCAATTGTTCAATAAGTTTTGTTAGTAAAATGTGCATTTTTGATCGAGTATGTGTTTTTATTTGAAAGTTATAACGGTATCTACCAGCACGCTTTTCCAGCATTGATGGAATCGGCCCTAGATACTGATTTTGTGAACTTTGTGGTTCAACTCGTTCCACCATTTTTTTCACTAAATCAAGAAAATCTACTACGTTTTTCTCGTTTACTGAGTTTGCTCGAATGAGAGTGACAAAAGAGAAGGGAGGCATGCTTGTTATCTCTCTTTCTTTGCCTATTTCTTGTAAAAACTCTTTGTAGTTACCATTCGTCAGTTTCTCTAGAAGAGGGTGATTTGGATAGTAAGTTTGTAAAAATATTTCACTAGAAGAGATGCCGCGGCCACCTCTGCCAGCCACTTGAGTAAGAAGTTGGCCAAGACGTTCTTGGCTTTTAAAATCGGGGTGAAACAATTCTGCATCAGTGTCCAGTACAAACACCGAGGTAATATGTTTGAAATCATGTCCTTTCGCCAACATTTGAGTTCCAATAAGTATACATGGACCACCTTGACTTATTTTTTCATTCATATCTTTCATGAAGTATTTTTTTCTAGTGGAGTCACGATCTACTCTAACGATTGTCGTTTCATTAAAAATACTCTCTAAATACTCTTCGATTCTCTCAGTTCCAGAGCCAATCGCAGTTAGAGTATTGTCACACAAGGGACAACGATTGGGGATGAGTGCAGAATAGTCGCAGTGGTGACAAATAATTTTCTTTTGTGCTTTATGCAAAGTCATTTTTGAGTCACATTTGCTGCATTCAATGGCCTTATTACAAGCATTACAAATTAGGGCGGGGGCATAGCCTCTTCGATTTATAAAAATCAATGCTTGTTTGCCTTTTTTTAAAGTTTCTCTGATTTTGTCTATTGCGAACGAAGATATTCCATTTGTTATGATTTCTGTCTTAAGATCTATAAATTTCCAACTCGTAGGATTAGTGTTACTGATCCGTCTTGTCATTTCTAAATATTTGTATTTGTTTTTTTTACAATTTTGAATTGTTTCCAGAGAGGGAGTAGCTGATCCTAGTATGACAGGAATTTTTTCATTTGATGCTCGCTGAATCGCAAGATCTCGTGCTGAGTAACTAAAACCATCTTGTTGTTTATAAGATTGATCATGTTCCTCGTCAACTACTATCAATCCAAGATTAATTGTAGGTATAAAGATTGAAGACCTAGTGCCAATAATGATTTGTGCATCACCATTTCTGGCCTGTGTCCAATTTTTTAGTCGTTCTTTATCACTAATATTCGAGTGAAAGACAATTGTTTTAAGGTTAAACCGATCGGTAAACTGTTTCGTTATTTGATCAATTAAATTAATTTCTGGAACTAAAATCAAAACTTGTTTATTTGCTTTCAGAACAGTTGTTGCAAATTGAAGGTATATTTCTGTTTTCCCGCTTCCCGTCACACCATCAATCAAGTTACAAGAAAAACCTTGGCTACTAAGTTCTGTAAAAACTTTTAATTGTTCTTTGGTCAACGATTTGGGCATTTGTTTTTCTATTGGGAGATTTGCTAACGTCAAATCTTTTGAAGCTTTTTCAACTTTAATAATAACCTTTTTCTTAACGAGAGCTGATATCGTTGATCGACCGAAGGTTAGGGAAAGATTCTCATCCGTTTCATAATTTTTAACAGTGATTCGATCTAACAACTTTATTTGGTTTGCGGATCTAATTTTGTCTCGAGGATAGTCTGATGTATCGTCGATTTTCCAGCATGTCGTGGTCGTTTTTGGGATTGGAAACCCTTTGCGCAGATTACTTGGTAGCATCTTGAAAAGCGCATCACCAACGGGGTGGTGATAATAATTAGCACTCCATAGATAAAAATTTAGATGATGCTCCTCTATTATTGGTTCACTATCAATAACTTTAGCTATTGATTTTAATTTTGTGTTCTCCACAGTTGATTGAGTGACCAAAGATACAATTATTCCCACGATAGAACGTTTTCCAAATGGCACTATCACTCGTGACCCAGGCCTCAGAGGACCTCTCTTTTTGTCATTATTTAAGGTACTATCGATGCAGTAGTCAAATAAAATTCGGTTAGGGGTTGGAACGGCTACTTTGACAATTATTCTATCGACAGACATTTTGATGAGAGAGTTTTAAATAAGCATTATTTTTGTTATAGTCCGCGCCTGATGTAACTAATGAAGACGGCGCGTTGCCTAACTAACTCTAACTCGACGTCTTCTTTCATAGTATTGGAGTATAAGATGAAAAGTGAGATTCACCCAAACTATAATAATTTGAAAGCTAAATGCGGGTGTGGCAATGAGATAAATGTCGGCTCGACGCGATCTCAAGATATGTATTTGGATGTTTGCTCTGCTTGCCATCCTTTTTACACTGGGAAACAAAAAATTGTTGATTCAGGTGGAAGAATTGACAGATTTAATAAACGCTTTGGTACAAAAAAGGCGTAGTTTTACTCTTCTATTCAGCTCATCAATACAATACTTATGAAGGCCTCTTTTATCTAAGCATCAAGCTAATCCAATAAAGTTTTCTCAACCCTCTTTGTCGTTTGTAAAATACAAAGCTATACTGAAAAAAATCCTCGAGAAAGTTTAATGCGATTTATTATTAACTCATTAAAAATAGTTGTTTTTTTATTTCTGATTTTCTTGGGCGCATTGTTCGCTATCGAGAACAATAGCGATTTAACTGTAGATTTCTTTTTTTTTGAGGGACCCAATTTAACTTCAGGTGTTTGGCTGACAATATTTTTAATGATAGGTGCAATATTAGGAATGTGTGCTTCATTTTTTTCAAAATTGGTCAGCAAGGAAAAGTTTGTATCCAAAAAGATAAAGGAGCATTGAGTTATGAAGGAATCAAAAGTTATTGTCGCCTTGGATTTTGATAATAGAAATTCCTTAGATTCTTTTTGCGAGCAAGTTGCCCCCTCAGATTGTAAGTTGAAGGTAGGCAAAGAGTTATTTACTGTTTTTGGACCAAGTTTAGTTAAAGATCTAACTCAAAAAGGGTTTGACGTTTTTTTAGATCTTAAATTTCATGATATACCAAACACTGTTTCTAGAGCCGTGAAAGCTGCGTGTGATATAGGTGTATGGATGACAAATGTTCATAGTTTGGGTGGATCTAAGATGATGGAGGAGGCTAATAAAGCAAGGCTT
The DNA here is from genome assembly GCA_902527245.1 of uncultured SAR92 cluster bacterium. Classification (GTDB taxonomy): domain Bacteria; phylum Pseudomonadota; class Gammaproteobacteria; order Pseudomonadales; family Porticoccaceae; genus AAA300-D14. Next base: position 54,174 of record CABZOI010000013.1, read on the forward strand.
GCTTGTGGATCAAAGACTAATCTAATTGCTGTGACAATGCTAACCAGCCACAAATCCTCTGAACTTATTGAAATTGGAATTAATGAGTCCATATCATGTCAGGTGGAAAAACTAGCAGCCATGACTTTTAGATCGGGACTAGATGGCGTAGTTTGCTCAGCAAGAGAATGTGCAGGCTTGAGAGAAAAATTTGGAAAAGATTTCAAATTAGTAACACCTGGGATCAGACTAAGTGATGATCCAAGAAATGATCAATCAAGAGTAGCGACTCCTGAAGTAGCCATTAAATCTGGGAGTAATTACCTGGTAATTGGCAGGCCAATCACACAATCTGAAGATCCCGCATCCAAATTACGTGAAATTAATGGTCTTATTTAATTGAATTCATCTGACCAGGTTAGCGTGCCTATCTTGTCATAAATTCTCACATAATCGACCTCTAAAATATCCTCTTCAAAGGATGGGTCTATGACGCTCTCTATAGCAAAGTTCAGCAGCAAATATTGCTCAGTGTCAAATGGCCATGTGGTGTCATTTTTAACTTTAGGAGCATACGTATAATGTTCTTTCTCATCCACGCTAAAAGTTAGTGACTCAGGAGTCCATTCAAGTGAGTAAACATGAAAATCTGTTGATATCGTAGGAACACTCTGACTGCCGAGGTTAACTGTATTGCCATGGCTGGATCGGGTGTGAACCGCACTCTGCGCAACTCCTGGAATCCGACCCCAGTATTCAAGTATGTCGATCTCTCCGCAGTCCGGCCATGATTTGTTTCCATGACCGAAATTGAAGAAATAGGCCCCTCGCTCATTTATATTTTTCGACAGCATCCATATAGCAGGCCATGTACCGCTGATACCTTTTGGCATTTTTGCTCTGACTTCTACTCTCCCATAAGTAAAAGCAAACTTTGAATTTAATCTTGCAGAAGTATAATCTTTTGTTATTCCATTTTGTGTGAATGATTCCCTTTTGGCTTTTATTTTTAATGTGCCATCGCTAGTAAAGGAATTGCTTATTCGATCTGTATAGTGCTGAAGTTCGCCATTAAACCAACTCTTCCCATTAGGTATAACTGTTTGGTGAAACCATTTCTCGGAGTTTATTGCCTTAGCTGAGATTTCATTAGCTGTCATCTCAGGAGCAAGACTACAAATACATGCAATCAAAAAAGAGATATTTGTCCAGTAACCAATCGTTTTAAGGGAGAAATTGTCAAACAATTGAATGCCCTCAGTTGTTTCTAGTTTTGTTGGAATACCCTGACATAGTCGACAACCATTCTTTGAGGAAAGACAGTTGTACTATCGGGATACCCAGGCCAATTACCTCCCACAGCAATATTGAAGATAAAGAAAAATTCTTTTCTGAAAGGTGCAAGATCGGCTGAATTATTTAGTGCCATAATATGATATTGCACGTCATCCAAATACCAAATGATAGAGTCACGTGTCCAAACAATACTGAAAACGTGAAATTGATCAGCTAGTGTTTTTCCATCGGTTTTAGTTTTACTGCCACCATAATATGCTGGAGAGTAATCTGCGTTTATACCACCATTATTCCAGTGAGCAGTGCCATGTACCGTATATTCTCTATTACTTCCACCCACCATTTCCATTATGTCTATTTCACCAGATTTTGGCCAACTAACTTCAGAGAAATTGCTACCCAACATCCATAATGCTGGCCACATTCCCTGACCCTCGGGCAGTCTAGCTCTTATGTCAATTCTGCCGTAAAGAAAGTTTTGCTTACCCTGAGTTTTTAGTCTCGATGATGTGTATGGATTTCCACCATACTCCTCCTCTTGAGCTCTTATTACAAGCATTCCATCTTTCACGTAAGCATTTCTGGATGTATGAAACTGGCGCTCATTATTTCCCCAACCCCAACCACCTACGTCGAAACTCCAATTGTCTGTATTTATTTCAGACCCATCAAATTCGTCAGCCCAGACAAGTTCATAGTCGTCATAATTTGATGGACTGATATGGCCTGCATAATTCGGAATA
>CABZOI010000014.1 GCA_902527245.1 uncultured SAR92 cluster bacterium
ACTAGCACTAAGTGCAAGAGGAAACTCTGCGGAGGAGGATGATATTAGCTCTTTCTTAGAGAGCGCATATGCTGAAGACAATGTGGACAAGGAAATTACTATCAACCACAATGCACCAGAAATCTTCCCGCTAGGACTTACAAGCGTAACTTTTTCAGCCTCGGATTCGAGTGGAAATATTGCAAATTCGGTAAGTGCAACAGTTTTTGTAAAAACGTCGACTGACAGTTTCTCAGCCAATGATCCCAGATTCACGTTTAAAGGTCGTTGGGATTTTAACAACTTAATAGAACCACTCCACTATTGGCAGGGATCGTCTATTAGTTTCGCCACTAATGGATCAACGGTTTCAGTTAAACTTAATTCAACTACAAACGAGGAATATAGGGTGTTAATTAATGGGACACTTTCTCCCAATAGACTTCAAGTATCTCCAGGAATTAACACTTATTTTATTGCTGAAGCTTTAGATCCATCAAGAATAAATAACCTTGAATTATTAAAAGCAACCAATACGGGTGCGGTAACTTTTTTAGATACTGAAGTAACGAACGGAACTATCTTCCCATATAATCCTGCTGCCAAATTAAAAATTGCATACTTTGGTGATTCAAATATGGAAGGATATTCTTTATACAGTGAGAAAGATCAAGGAGGCATGGGAACTTATTATGCCTATCCGTCAGTGACTGCCCGCATGCTTGGAGCCGATCTTCGGATAATGGCTAAAAGTGGCGCTACCTTGGCAGGACCTGGATTTAATAATGTAACTGGTTTCATCAACTCGATAAATTGGCCCACTCAAATCCCAAACCTCGCTGACAACTTCAAACCTGACGTAATTGTTATAAATGCAGGAGCAAATGACATATATACTGTAAGTAATAATCAAAAAGAGGTTATAAAGGAGAGATATAGGCAAGTCATTCAAAATATTCGCGAATTTTATGGCTCTGAGCCACATATCATTCTAATGAACGCTTATGGATGGAATACTAACGAGCCAGCGAATTATAGTAATGAGCTTTCCTCTGAATTCAATAAAATCTCCACGCTTTATTTCCCTTGGTGCTGGGAGCAATGGCACGGAACAATGATTGAACATGCGGGTCAAGCACAAATCCTTGCTAATCACATAACTCAACTAAATCCTGAATGGTCTATAATTTCTGATCAAGAACTTTTCTATCCGTTTAGTACACAAAATCTAATCTCTAACGGTAGTTTTGAAAATATTGCTAGAGATAATTTCAATTCTTTCGGCTGGCGTTATTTTGAGGATGGTGCTGAACGAATATACAATCCAGATTCAGCATTTGATGGAGATCATTTTGTCCAGCTGGATGCTGGAGAGTTCATTCATCAAGGGCAAGATGCAACAGGAGACTTATTGCCTGGCAGTGCTCCTATTGATCAAACTTATGTATTTTCAGTAATGATGAGGTCGGATTCAAGCTCTGGCATCGCAGAAATATCAATGGACTTTGAAGGCCAAGACTTATATGAAAGACGCGACAACTCATCAATTTTATTTTCTGTAACTGATGAATGGGTAAAATACTCCGCTGAGTTCGTGGTAGCAGAGAATGCTTGGAAATTTTACCTAGTGCTGAAATCTGAAGATGGAAAAATTGATTTTGATCAAGTAGAGTTAAAAATAAAAAATTAAGGTAAAAATATAAAAAACTCAGGCGTGAAACTTATTTATCGAGAGTATTTGTCAGACATGCATAATATAATCCTCAAAGTTTGGTTATCAGCATTAATTCTCTTTTTATTTGGATGTGAGGCTAAGCAATCAGACCTAATAAAACGGGTAGCTCCAAATCAAGATCCCTTTCCCTCGACCTATCAGATTAAATCACATGATCCCTTCATGATAGTAAATACTAGTATTCTTGATGGTGTCGGGAATTTACTGAAGAATACAGATCTTTTGATTGAAAATGGAAAAATTAAAGAAATCGGCGTTGGTCTTCCAACCAAAAACTATAGGTTAGTTAACGGAAGTAACTTTTGGGTAACTCCAGGTCTCATTGATGTCCACTCGCACATGGGAGTATATCCTGCTCCCGGAACCTCGAATCATTCAGATGGAAATGAAATGACCTCTCCTGTTACTGCAGAAGTATGGGCAGAGCATTCAGTTTGGCCTGGTGATCCACAGTTTGAAAAAGCATTGGCAGGTGGAGTGACGACTCTACTTATTCTCCCAGGTTCAGGAAATCTGATCGGAGGACGCGGAGTTACGCTTAAAAATGTTCCATCAATCACAGTGCAAGGCATGAAATTTCCCAACGCCCCATACAGCTTAAAAATGGCATGTGGTGAAAATCCAAAACGGGTTTATGGCAATCGAAATATGTTGCCATCTACAAGAATGGGAAATATGGCGGGTTACCGCAAAGCTTGGATTAAAGCAAAAGAATATAAAAAATCATGGGATGAATATCTCGCCGAGGATTCTGAAATACCATTATCTGAAAAACCTATCAGAGATCTTAGAATGGAGACACTTTCAGGTGTCCTTGAAGGAGAAATTAAGGTACATAATCACTGCTACAGAGCTGATGAAATGGTGCAAATGATCGATATGTCAAAAGAGTTTGGTTATAAAATTTCTGCATTTCATCATACGGTCGAGGGTTACAAGATTGCTCCGATTCTTGCTAAAGAGGGCATTTGTGCAGTGATGTGGGCTGATTGGTGGGGCTTTAAACAAGAAGCATATGACATGGTTCGAGAAAATATTGCACTCACTGATTATGCAGGAGCCTGTGCAATTATACATTCAGATGATGCAATACAGGTTCAAAGATTAAATCAAGAGATCGCCAAAGCAATGAGTGCTGGTAATAGAATGGGTCTTAATATCAGCCCTGCGCATGCGTTGCGTTGGTTAACCTCGAATGCCGCGCGATCCTTGGGATTGGAAGAAAAGATTGGATCGATAGAGATAGGTAAAAATGCTGACATTGTGCTTTGGAATGGTGATCCGTTTAGTACTTACACCAAAGCAAGTAAAGTCTGGATAGATGGGACGCTTTTATATGATATTGATAAACCTGATTTGACAAGAACTGCAGATTTTAATCTGGGTATCATTGCACCTGGGGAAAAGAGACCATGAAATTAATATTCTTAAGTTTAATTCTATTTTCTCCATTTTTTGCAAATGCAGAGTCAATACTTATTCGTAATGTGAATATTCTGGAAAGCACTGGAATTGAGGAAAACGTTTCGATATTAATTAAAAATGGGATAATCAAGTCAATAGACTCTCTAATTTTTACTGAAGCTACTGAAGAAATTGATGGTACAGGTAAGACTGTAACAGCTGGTTTATTCAATGGAAAAACTCATATTGGTGCTGTGGAGGTTGGTGCAATTGATTCAACCGTTGATTACCACACAAACAATGGCTCAATAACAGCCTCATTTAAACCGAGTGAATCATTTAATCCTCATTCAACACTAATACCACACAACAGGACACATGGCCTGACGCAAGCATTACTGGTACCAGAGGCAGAAACACATATGATCGCGGGACAAGTAGCCGTAATCGAGCTTGGAAACACACCGAAAGTACTTAATGATAGTTTTGGCGTGGCTATTGACTTCACAGAACATGGAGTCTCAATCATGGGTGGATCAAGAAGCTCGGCACTCGCAAAATTAAGAGTAGCTTTGGATGATGCTAAGGATTTTTCTAGAAATCGTAAATCTGCTCTTGCAGGAGAACATAGAGCTTATGATCTTTCTTATGCTGATCTTTATGCGCTTCAACCTGTAGTAGAGGGTGTTAAACCAATAATAGTCAGAGTACATCGATCCGTTGATATCCTGAGCATAATAAACCTTGCTAAAGAGTTTCAACTCGATCTAATACTATCTGGTGTTGCGGAGGGATGGATGGTTGCAGAGCAGATAGCCGAGTCTAAATCATCCGTCATTATGGATCCTATATATAACTTGCCTACTGCATTCGAACACCTAGGAGCCAGATTAGATAATGCTTCAATACTCCATGAAAAAGGCGTTCAGCTGATCTTTACGGGTATGGGTTGGCATAACACCCACAGCGCTTACCTAGTTCGTCAATCTGCAGGAAACGCCGTAGCAAATGGTTTACCAAAAACTGCATCTATTGCAGCCATCACTTCCAATCCGGCAGAAATTTTTAAACTTAACTACTCAGGTAACATCCGTGAAGGAGAAGTTGCAAACCTAGTGCTTTGGAGCGGGGATCCTTTTGAACTTACCACAGAGGCAGAAATGGTAATCATAGCTGGTGAAAAAGTTGAAATGATTAGCCGATCACTTCAATTAAGGGATCGCTATTACGAAAGCATAAAAAGTTTTATTGAGAACGAATCAAGAGGCAAGTGAACGCTCTCTCAGTTTTGTCAAAAGATCTCTGACCCTCGCTGCCTGCTCAAATTCTAAATTTTTTGCATGCTGATACATTTGTTCCTCAAGCTTTTTAATTTCGAGTGCAATATTGGAAATTGGTTGAGAATTTAAAATGTCGTCTGAGAGTGTTTTAGTTTTTATCGAGTTTATGTGTTTTCCTTTACTGCTTGAAGTGGCACCTTCCATAATATCTCCAACGTTTTTAACTATGCCCTTCGGTTGAATACCATTTTTTAAGTTAAACTCTATTTGCATTTTTCTTCGTCGGTTTGTTTCGTCAATCGCCCGTTGCATGGAACCAGTAGTCTTATCTGCGTACAAAATAGCTTTACCATTTATATTTCTCGCTGCGCGACCAATTGTCTGGATTAATGACTGCTCTGATCTCAAGAATCCCTCTTTATCAGCATCAAAGACAGACACAAGTGATACCTCTGGCATATCTAAACCCTCTCTGAGGAGATTAATACCGACTAAAACATCAAACTCTCCTAATCTTAGATCTCTAATAATTTCCACTCTCTCTACCGTATCTATATCAGAGTGAAGATATCTGACTCTCACGCCATGCTCGTCAAGATACTGTGTTAAATCTTCTGCCATTCTTTTGGTAAGAACCGTTATCAAAACCCTCTCATTCCTTTCTACCCTTTTTTTTATCTCGGAAAGTGAATCATCTACCTGGGTAGATGCAGAATGAATCTCAATAATAGGATCGAGAAGTCCAGTGGGTCTAACTACCTGTTCGACCACTTGACCAGCATTCGCCTCCTCATATCGGCTCGGCGTGGCAGAAACAAATATCATTTGTGGCGCTAAATTCTCCCATTCGTCAAATCTTAGTGGCCGATTATCCAATGCAGATGGCAATCGAAAACCATATTCGACCAAGGTCTCTTTTCTCGATCTGTCTCCTCTATACATTGCACCTAGCTGCGGCACCGTAACATGAGACTCGTCAATCACTAATAAGGCCTCTTCTGGTAAAAAATCAAAAAGAGTAGGTGGTGGCTCTCCTGGCTGACGCCCTGACAGATACCTTGAATAATTTTCTATACCATTGCAATAACCAAGTTCCCTCATCATCTCAAGGTCATATCTAACGCGCTCTCCCAGACGTTGCGCTTCAACTAATTTCTCGTTAGTTTTCAAAGTTTCAAGCCTCTGATCTAATTCTTTTTTAATTTCATCTGTTGCACTAATAATCGTCTCACGTGGCGTAACATAGTGTGTTTTCGGATAAACCGTAAATCTTGGAACAGACCTTAAGACTTCTCCGGTAAGCGGATCAAAAAGTGATAATCGTTCCACCTCATCATCGAAAAGTTCGATTCTCAAAGCCTCATGGTCAGAATCAGCAGGATATATGTCAATAACGTCGCCTCTTACTCGATAAGATGATCTTTCAAAGACAACATCATTTCTTCGATACTGCAATTCAGCAAGTCTTCGTAGAATAGATCTCTGATCAATTCTCTCTCCTCGGGAAATATGCAAAACCATTTTTAAGTAGGAATCTGGAGACCCAAGTCCATAGATAGAGGAAACTGTCGCGACAACAATTACATCCCTTCTCTCTATTAAAGACTTAGTTGCCGATAATCTCATTTGCTCAATATGTGCGTTTACAGATGAGTCCTTTTCAATAAATGTATCCGAAGATGGAACATAAGCCTCGGGTTGATAGTAATCAAAATATGAGACGAAGTACTCAACAGCGTTCCTTGGGAAAAACTCTTTAAATTCCCCATACAGTTGCGCAGCAAGTGTTTTATTATGAACCAAAATAATGGTTGGTCTTTGGACTTTTTCAATAACGTTTGCAATAGTAAACGTTTTACCTGAACCAGTTACACCAAGCAATGTTTGACTTGCCAAACCGCTCTGTAATCCTGAAACTATTGTTTTAATAGCATTTGGTTGATCACCTGCCGGTTTATATGGGCTCTCAATCCTGAATGATCTGTTGTTCTCTATCATAACTCTACAAACATGGTGGCTTTTGGGGGTCTATATAATTTGTCTCACTCTGACACAACTTTTCAAAAAACACTTTGTTTTTATTTTGCAATTTACTCAACAGCCCTTGAAATTCAAGGTCTTCAAAATCTTGTCTATAGCTATTTTTTTTCAAATTGACATATGTAATGCCTTTGAATCTAAAATCCACACCCTTCCAAGTGTAATCATCACTACGATTAAGTAGCAGGTCCAGATGAATATCAGGAAATCTTGGTGAGTCCATATTAATCTTCAACCAAGCAAGAGTTTGTTGTTCGTTTACTTTTATATCAATCACATTGAGTCTCTGTTCACTGTATAAGGATAAACTTTCAAATGCATACCTAATCAGCGTTATTTCTAGCACTCTTGATAGTTCTTTAACTTGCAAGTTGGACAACGAGTTAAAAATATCACCTCCGATCAAAGCTCTCGTTGTGGCATCGAAATCCCAATTATCTATAAATGTGCCTTCGAGAAAATTCCAATATTTATTCGGAAATTCCAAGTAAATTTTGTGGTTCGCAAGTAAATCGCTAGTTACTCTTTTGACTAGCAATGATTCATAACTATCAATAATCTCATTCTCTAGGGTGCTGTGAGCTGAATCAACTTGAGCTATCGACCAGGTATGGATCAACATAGAGAAAAACACTGAATATAAAAAAAATTTCAATTTGATCTATCCAAATAAATACCAAATAAGGAGAAATATTGTATCGATCACATTATTATTTATTTTTGAGATGAACAAGTAATATTCGTTACAATAATTAAAATTACTATTTATCTCTAAAGTCAATTGCTGTCTTGATTGACTCAAATGATCTTAATGCTAAAATGCCCTTTTCTTCCGCCTTAGCTCAGTTGGTAGAGCAAATGACTGTTAATCATTGGGTCGCTGGTTCGAGCCCAGCAGGCGGAGCCACATACTAAAAAGGCTGCACAGTGTGCAGCCTTTTTATTGAGCCTGATAAGCTTATTGAGGGCAGGCCATCATTTAGATACAGATTTGGCTTCGTTTTGTTACTTTTTTATTCTAGCCTTGGCGAACCGCCCTGTACTCAGCCAATGACTCAAAGTTGGGGGCGCTATTTAAGCCAAGCTTTCGGGAATTTTACCTACTGGTCCGATTTCCTGCCACTGATCTCGGGCCGATTGACAGTGATAAACCTATTATCAGACTCAATTTCTCCAAGGCCGATCAGTATGGTTGGCGTAAGGTTTTACCTATAAGCGAAGAGTTGCTTACCTTGTTAATAAAATGGGAAGGAATAGTTGGTGATGAAGGCTATATCCTAAAATCCATTAATAAACATGCACATATTGGAAATAGCCCAAATCCAGCAAGAATTACCAGCATTTTAAGATTACTGCAAGAAGGATTAAAAACTGAATCAAAAGAACAATCGTTCAGCAGTCATTCATTAAGAGTGAGGGCAGCAATTGATCTATTACAACAAGGTGAGCCGCTTGAAAGGATAATGCTCAGAGGGGGTTGGCAGACGGATTAGACTGCCATGAGATACCTCAGGCACTGGAGCATTTAGGTATGTTTGGAACTAGTAAGGGAAGTTTAAGTCAGTCTTCAAATCAATGGGGGGAACAGGTAAATCCTTAAATACCCTCCAAATTGCACCTGACTTGGGGAAAATAATAACCCAGACAGTGAGTAATATAAGGGAAAAATAGGAATATAGGCTCTCTTTACCAACATACCAGGCTTCGACCTGCCCTTTATATGGCCCAATGACTTTATCATAGAAGTCTAATGTCCCACTATGACCTTCAAGAATTTCTTCCTCACCGCGGAATACTATCGGACCGATTCCAGAAAGCCCCGGTTTTATCTGAGCTATGGCGTCCTGCACACCAACTGAGAAAGCATCAAAACACCTTGGTGTCTGTGGTCGTGGGCCAATGATACTCATATCTCCAAGAAAGACATTAAGTAACTGTGGTAATTCATTTATCTTTGTTTTTCTTAACAATCTCCCGACTGGGAGCACTCTGGGATCATTCTTTATCGTTACCGTGCCTGTACCAATACTATCGCTGTTTTTGACCATAGTGGTAAATTTAATGAGTTTAAAAATCTTCTTATTTTTTCCAATTCGCTCTTGTAGAAAAAAAACCTCTCCCTCATCGGAGAACTTCAATATCAACATAATCAGTAATAATAAGGGTAAAAAAGTAACAATCGCCAGACTAGAAAATAAAATATCCAGGGACCTAATCATACTTACATTCTCCAATAAAGATAACGGCTATAATTCATTTAACCAAGCCTGATAAGCCGGGAAAAATCGGATGCCCCTACCGTCGTTGCATCAATCTAATCTTGTTGTTTATTAAGTAAAGGCTTTAGGGAGCTCGCGTTACTACTAATTTACCTAGCTCGCAGCAATCTTATCAGACCACTCACACCATATTTCGGACTGGGATCAAAAAAGTGCGCCAAAAGTGTAAGACGGTAAGTGGAACAGTCAGATGAGACCTGCTTATTTGTATGCAGTGTCGTGTTACCGATAAATAATAGAGGGCAGTAGTCGTGGAAATCATCCGTTATTTTATTATGCTTTACAGCGAAGTCATCCAAACCCTCTTTTGAAGCATATTTCTTGTGATAGACTTTTTCCAAAAAGTTAATAAACTCATTTTTTGGTCTTCCTCGCGCATTAGGAAAATAAATTAAATCACCAACTGACCCACCTTTCTGAGCCAGAGGTATTTTTAAAGGCAATACTAAAGTAAACAAATGGGAATCAAAGTGAGCTCTATAAAGCTCCTTTGAATTACCTGGCTCAACACGACGAGCGATATGATATTGGTTCGATAATTCGCCTTTATAACCGAATAAATCACGTGCTATCTCGTATAACTTCGGCGTCAGATATTTTTCCAGATCAAGTTCTTGCAAAAAATCCTTGTGACTCGAACACAATTCAGAAAATGTATTACCTTTCATATCTTTAGTAATATTTTCGGAGATAGCACTTAGATTAAAAAAATCCAAAGGTGGTAACTTAACAAAGCCGTCTTTAAGTAGTTTCTTAAGCCTTAAGTCAATGTCATTCCAATAGTCAATTACATGCATAATATCCAACTCCTATAAACACTATAATTTAATGCTACTATCAAAGATTTTTAAAATATTTTTTCATATCAACAGTCGGAAAAATAATTGCGATTAACGTCAACAGAATTAGCTTAAAGTAAAGTAATAAAGACTTATTCTCAACATACCATTTTTCGCATTTCGCTTTTTCTGGAGTGATCCTGTGGCGATAGGTTTTGTCATAGTCGCTGCTACTTAGGAGTATTTTTTCTTCATCTCTAAAAACAATAGAGCCAACGCCAGACAAACCAGGCATTGTTGAAGAAATAATTATCTGATCCTCATCCGAATAAAAAGAAAACTGTTTTTTATGCAGCGGCCTTGGCCCAATGATGCTCATATCTCCCAACAGAATATTGAATAATTGTGGCAGCTCATTGAGTTTTGTTTTGCGCAAAAATGCGCCAACAGGCAACACACGAAAATCATCTTTGAGTGTAACGGTACCAGCACCTATCTGCTCGCTATTTTTCAACATCGTAGCAAATTTTAGCAGACTGAAACTAACCTTACCCTTACCAACACGTGCTTGGCGAAAGAAGACCTCTCCTTCCCCAGTAAACCTTAGTATCACCATGATTGGAATTAGAAGGGGTAACAAGCAGATAATTGCTGTGGATGAGAACAGTAAGTCAAAGAAGCGTTGCATAACCCCTCCATAAAGAAAATTGTCGAAAACTAATGTAAAAAATCTTTCGAGACTGTAGCTCAATTTCTACTGTCAAAAAGATATCGTAAAAATTATATCAAATCAAATTTGTCGAAGCGGATAACGTGGGTCCTGCTATACTACCACTGCTAGTGCTTTAGATTTACACATATCATCAACAGTCATCATTGGAAAGTAATGCGGAAGTTACGGGAACAATTCAGATAGTTAAGGACTCACATTGAAATCTTTGCTAGAGATAAAGCGATAGCAAAATAATCTAACCGACCACTTTATATTTTTTTGGCGACCAGATTATAAATTAATTTTATTTGTGCCTACCTCCTACTAGAAGACTATAAAATCTCTGTAACCTCAGAACCAAGTAAAGAATACAGATTACAACACGGCTCAAAATTTCCGTAAACTCTGAACTTCTTCGCCGGAATATTCCACCAGTTTATATTTTTATTGAATCTAGGATACACAACCAAGGCGCGCTTTAAAAACTTTGCAGCTAGCACTCGAACTATCAATCCAATGTCATTTTGAGCTATATTCTTACAATAAACTAAAATCCAAACTTTCAAACCCATCCATCTTGAGCTCTTAAAGCAAATTAATTGATCTTTTTCCGACGAAGAGCCTTCAATCCAAAGCAAATCATTCCTTCCAGTAAACCTCGCATCAATTCCGATAATCTTGCGATCTGTTGGCAACTTTTCCCAAGGGATATTAGACCTTTCAAAAGACGAAATTGAAAAAAGCATGTTACTACCGTAGCTATGTTTTTTATATTTTAACGCCTCAAGTACTCTACACATATCAGAATTAGGGGTGACATTTAAAGCTCTTTCGGACGACAAACGTTGTGCTTTGAGCAAGAAAGGAATGCTCAAATTCCTTTTATCTTTAACAACATAAAAATAGGAAGGAGCCCATACTTCTGAAGTGTAACCATCTACAGAGTACAAGATTAATACGCCAACCAACCTTTCATCGACAATCAAACGACAAAGTTTTGAGTTAACTCCATCGATATTTTTAATGATCTTCACAAAGAAAGACGCAGATCTTTTTGGAAACCCCTTATTAAGTAGACCAGCATAGTCAGGGATGTCTGAATCCACTATTACATTATCAATGCGCCATTGAGACAAACCTACACTCCACAATTTTTTAACTCAAGAAAACCAATACCTAAACTTTAATCGGCAATTTCAAATAAACTTTTTCCATCAAAGTGAAATTTTTCGCTGAGACCAATGGAAAAATTCCGGCCTCGTAATAGCCACAAAGATTGAACGCACTCTCTAACATACAGACTTCGAGTTGACCTTACGACAAAGTTATTTGAGCACATATATTAACTAAGGGAACACTTATATTGAGGCTAGCACTTGTCAATCATTTTAAGTAACAAATCAATCTTATCTAAAGTTTCGAAGTCTTCTGGCTCCACAGAGACCTCAAAAACACTCTCCAACATGCTTGCAATGTGGATTTGCGCGAGTGAGTCATATGATGCGAACTCCGTCAAACTCACACAATCAATGAAGCTATCCGGTGATACATCAAGAATCACCGACAACTCATCGAATAAACTTTCTTTGCCCATCTTAAATCATCCTTATATCTATTATCTTGGTTGCCTTGAGGGTTTTGACATAATCTGCGAGATCGAGACTATAATCACAGTAAGATTTGTTATGTCGATCAACAACAAAGCCTGACCTTTCATAGAAATGGCTCACCTGCTTGTTTTTAGCAGTCGGAACATATCTAGCCGTAACAAACTTGATTCCAAACTCCCTAAAATAGAGAAGGCACCAGTTCAAAAAATCAGTCTCTATATCCCGCCCAAGCACTCTGCAACTCATCAAAAAAGTCGTAATAGAAACAGTATCAGGATTAGTCCTCTCAGCGATACATAGCCCAGTTATACCATGATCGCCATACTTATCAGACACCGAGAGTGGTAATACAAAATCCTCATTCTTCAATATTTGCTCTAAAGTTGATTCATTATGACGAACTGTAGTCAAATTGAATTGGTTTGTCTTCTGAGTCATTTGCACAACCCTAGAAATAACACTCGAAACATTAATAATAATAGTCCCTTCCAAACGAAGGTTTTTCAAGAACTCCAACTTAGATGAATAGTTAACTCTATCAGCTTCACCTTTTGCACGGATAGAATATTGAAGCGCTTTCACATGGTCTTCGCTAGTTAGCGTGGCGGAAGAGAAGTACCTGAAGGAAATGTCATCTATAAACTCAGGGATATTGTATGCCTTTGTTGGAAAATCAGGGACCGTGATTCCAGGAAAAGATTGCAGTAAGAGATCTCTTTCAAGAGGATTGTCGTCAAGAAATACACAAGAATCAATACCGACATTGATCTCACTTAATATTTCAGCAATGTTCTCTGACTTATCATTCCAGTTTGCCTTAATAACAGTGAAGTCACTTTCAGTGAGTGAAAGGTCCTGGTTGTTTTCAAAAACTTCTTTAACGTCTGCATAATTATTCTTACTGCATGCTGCTAGAATAATTCCATTTTTCGAAAGCTCTTTAACTTTCAATTGCATATAGCGAAAACAATTTCCTGGGTATGTATCCCCGACTTTGATACCCGCCCAACCGTCCTCTCCAATCACACCACCCCATAGCGTATTATCTAAATCAAGTACTAATAATTTCTTTCTATTACCCTTTGCTATTCGCTCAACAACCTGAAGCCAATTAGAGAACTTTCTTGATAAAAGCGGAGAAATAACAGCTGACGATGAGAAATAATATTTCGAGGAAAACGACACTCCTCCAAGCATTCTTAATAGGACATGGGGATCAAGATACGTTACTGACACCGAGTCATCAGCAAGCTTTTTAGCCCATAAATTAAACTCATGAATTATGTGATCGACAGATTTTGAGGCACCTAGACCATCGCCAGTTAGTTGAGGATTGAACAATCCTAAAATATAAAGTGGTTTCCCTTTAGAGACCTGAATAGACATTTCAAGATGATTTTTGAGCTCCAACGCCTGTGTTTCAATTCCATCGCTAGAAGGCGTTGGCAATAAGAAGTTCATCCAAAGAATGTTGTCAGCATCGACATCCATAAAAGGGGATCCGTAGTCACTTAGAATATACGCATCTTTGGGAAATAAACCCTCAACCATACTATTTCGAAAAACAAAATTCATAAACTATATCTCAAGTAATTCCACAAGCCCTGATTGAAGAGAGTAATAAAATGCCACTAATCTATTATCAAAAGCAATGGCTTTTTCTGGCTTTCTAGTGCAAATAAAACCATGCTTCTTAAGCTCAGTGCCCTTTAGGTAGATATCCTCAACCTCAAAACAAAGATGGTAAGGCCCAGGCCCATTTCGCTTCAAAAGCGGCACTATTGACGAGCCATCAACTGGCTCGACTAACTCTAGAAGTATACCTAAATCATTCTTTCCGAATAATAGGTTAACCTGCTGAATTGGATCGTAGATTTTATTTTCGAAAGAGAACCCCAACATATTAAAGTCACGCTCACTGAGACGCATGTCTCGAGTTAAAGCGCCAATATGATGAAATTTAAGCTGTGCCAGTTGTTTTTTCATCTTTTTTTCTTATGAATGTTATCCGGTAAATTACCCAATCTTGGCTGACCACTCGAATATATACCTCACATTAATCTCAATTATGGTAGCAAATTTAAAGGAACAAGACCTCCAAAATGACTCAACATCGACAAAGACATTTTGCATGAGTCTTACTTATTAGTTTTTACAAGAAAGATTTTAATTTGTGACAAATATATTCTACGTCACTGAAAGACATGAGCGTATGAAGTGGTAACGTTAGCTCGCGATTTGTGATCTCGCTTACTAAGGGGCATCCGTTTGCTGAAAATTGATCATTGTATGCAGAAAAAGACCAGGGTTCTGGGTAGTGCATCGTTGTTTGAATACCGCTATCTAATAAACTTATTCTTAGCTTATCTCTATTTGTGCCCAATGGCAGCAGTATAGGGAATATATGATCTACAGAACAAATAGACTCATTTGCTACAGCAACTGAAAACGGGCTGGTAACAGAATGCGGTAGAAGTTCTAAATATTTGACCACCAGAGATCTTCGTTTCTTGTGTTTAATTGAAAATTTATAAAGTTGCTCTATACCAATTGCAGCACGGATTTCATCGATTCTATAATTGAGACCTAAATCACTTACATCATATGTGAATGCGCGTCCCTTATCCCTATCCATAGTCGATGTTGTCATCCCATGAGATCTGAGCCTTTTAAACACCCCGACATCGTGTCGTGACGTAACGCAGCCACCTTCTCCAGTAGAAATATTTTTATTGCTATAAAATGAAAAAGCGCCGTAGTCTCCAATCGAACCACATTTTTTATTACCTACAGTGGCCCCAGCAGCATGAGCGACATCCTCGATAAGAACTATTTTATTATCAATGCAGAAATCTCTAATCTTGAAAATATCCAAACATGGAATACCCGCAAAATGCACGATAATGCAACATTTAGTTTTGTCAGAAACTACATCCTTAATATTTTTCAAGCTTGGGGTCCAATTAGTCAAAGATGCTACATCACATAAAATAGGTGTGGCCCCAACAGCCCTAACCACATTAAAGTCTGAGACAAAGTTTAATGCCGGCACTATCACTTCGTCTCCAGCTTTAATGCCTGAAGCAATCAAAGCCAGATGAATAGCGGCAGTACAAGAGCTAACCGCTGCCACCGACTGCATCCCACCGAGCAGCGTATCACTGATTAAATTTTCGAACCTTTCTGTTACAGCCCCACTTGTTAGCCACCCCGATGAAACCACATCATGAACTGCCTTAGACTCCGCTGAATCAAAATCTGATTCAAAAATTTTAATATTTTTCATCTATTCCTCTCGGATAAATATTACTCAAGGAAATTGCATTCAAATTGAAATCCGGATCGTAGAATAGAAAGTTATGACTTACTAAACTACTTGATTGTGACATCACCATGTCTTCAATCATCTCTCTAGAGATATCGTTAAAGTCATTATCAATGCTTTTAGCGAGGTAACCGTGGGAAAAGAACAAATCAAATGTCTCCAACAAGTTTGGATTGATACTTACTCCTTCAGGTTGATGATCGTCCGTAGATATTTCTATCATCCAAAGGGATTTGTTCGCTGCCTTCAGTTGAGACATAGCACCTCGTAGCATTGATAATTCATGTCCTTCGACATCAATGATAAACAATTTTTGAGCGCAACTTAAGCGATCGCCCAAAACTAGGTCTAACGAGGTTATAGGCACGTAAGTCTTCACCTTATCAGACACGCCGGACCAACCTTTAATGAGAGATGCACCTGTACCAGAGCCAAATATTTCACCGATAGAAACACTATTACTTAAGGCTAAAGGAAAGACTTCAACTTGATCCTCAAAATCATTAGATTTTATATTTCTTAGTAAATATTTAACATTTTGCGGCATCGGCTCGAAAGCCAAAACATGTTTCTTTCTTGACGCTGCTAGACAAGTGTAATAGCCAATATTGGCACCAATATTGATAACACAATCAACATTGTCTAACAGTTGGCATACTAAACTCGTTTCAATAAACTCAAAATTGCCTGAGGCCATGGAGTCGTTTCCATTAAACTTAAATCCAAGGCTAGTCATCTTAGGTTCTTTGAACTGATCCCTATTATCTCTCAAATACCGATAAAACATCGGTAAAATTGGCATTCTACGCTCTAATAGTTGTCTTATTTTTTTTACTAAATAAAATCTCTTCACATAAATTCCTAAGGTAATTTCAGTTGGAGTAGGTCAATCGGTTAAGGTTATTGTGCCTCACAATGAAGCAAGTAACCAGTGAGATCATGAGGGTTAAACGACGACAAAAACCCCAAGACTAACTAACATTTTCGTCATGCCAGTTTAATCAAAGTTTCAATAACATATTCAACAAAACTTGGATGCATAGCAGGACCAATCGGCAAACTAATAGTAGTTTCAGAGATTTTTTCAGTTATCGGAAAACTACCTTGAACGATTTTCAAATCAGCAAAGGCCTCCTGCCTATGTGGAGGAATAGGATAGTGAATAAGGGTTTCAATCCCTGCAATCGCGAGTTTATTTTGGAGATCATCTCTGGTGTTGGCTCGGAGACAATATAAGTGCCATGCGGGCACAGCCCACTCCTCAACATGCGGGGTAACATAACCAAACGACTTAAGACGTTGAGTATAACCATTGGCTATAGCTGATCTACGCTGATTCCATTCATCCAAATATTTTAGCTTTACTCTTAAAACAGCAGCTTGAATTGGATCCATTCTAGAATTGACACCACAAAGATCCGAAACATATTTCTTTTTTGATCCATAATTTCTAAGCATTCTGATCTTATCAGCTAGAAATTCGCAATCTGTAGTAACTGCACCAGCGTCACCAAAACCACCTAAGTTCTTTCCTGGATAAAAACTCCATGCAACAATATCTCCATGGGATCCTATTCTTTTACCTCTATATCTTGAACCATGAGCCTGTGCTGCGTCCTCGACAACCTTTATATCATATTCTTTTGCCAACTTTAAAATAGGATCAAGATCCGCTGGATGACCATACAGATGAACTGGCATTATCACTTTAGTTTTGGAGGTTATCGCTCGCTCAATGCTAGTTACATCAATATTGCATGTTTTCTCATTCGGCTCTATGGCAATCGGTATGGCACCGCACTGAGTTACAGCTAGCCAGGTTGCAATAAAAGTATGAGCGGGGACAATAACTTCGTCGCCAATGCCAACGCCCAAAGCGCGCAAAGACATTACCAATGCATCGAGACCATTGCCGACACTTACACAATGAGAGGCTTCAATATATGCCGCAAATTCGTTTTCAAAAGCCGAGACCTCGTCACCACCAATATAGACACCGGAGCGGAGTGAATTGAGAACTGCAGCCTCCAATTCAGATTGGATTTCCTTATAAGATAACTTTAAATTGAGGAATGGTATCTTCATTTCACAGCTTCCCTTCTAAACTCTTCAAAGGAGTGATAATAGTCATTTTCATCGTAAGCATGAGACGCTAAGACCAAACACACGGCATCACTGGAAAAGCTATCAATATGTCGCCACATCATAGGTGGCACATATAGACCTTGTGTAGGAGAATTTAAAGTATAACTCCTCTCCACTTTTCCATCGTTAAGAACCACATCAAAACTTCCAGCAATAGCGATAATTAACTGCTGAAGTAACTTATGACCATGGTTACCGCGCTGCTCGTTGTTAGATGCAAAAGAATAGTAAATACGCTTTATTTCAAATGGAATATCGGAACCCCCGTGCACAAAACATAAATTGCCACGAGAATCCGACTTTGTGGGCAAGTTGACTAATTTACACAAATTCATCGTCATGACTATTCACCTGCCTCAAGAAATTTGATATGCCTCGCAGGATTGCCTACTACCAGACTAAAAGGAGCCACGTTTGACAAAACCACAGAACCGGCTCCAACAAAAGAAAATTTCCCAATAGTTAGTCCTGGCAAAATTGTCGATCCTGCCCCAATAGAGCACCCCTCTTCAAGGGTAGTAATTAAAGGATAAGGTGCGTATTTCTTGCTCCTCGGAAACCTATCATTGGTAAAACTAACGTTGGGGCCAATAAAGACATCATCATTGACTCTAAGACCATTCCATAGCTGTACGCCTGACTTTATGGTGACTCGATCACCCACTATAACGTCATTCTCAACAAAAACATGGGCACAAATATTACATTCTTCTCCGACCACTGCACCGTTAAGAATTACGCAAAACTGCCAAACTTTACTGCCTGATCCAATATCATTGGACTCAACGCATGAAGAAGGGTGTTTATAAAAATTCACCGAAATTATCTCCCAATAAATAAAATATTCAAAAATTTATGTATGGTCTAACAATTTTTTAATCTCGAGAACATGCTCTTTACGATCATAATTATCCAAGACATATTTCCTACCCCTACTGCCCATAGCCAATCTGTCGTCAGAATTTGTTTGACACAACTTTAGAATTTGATCCGCAAAGGCATCAGCATCCTCAGCTAATACTGAAAAGCCCGCCTCCGCCTTAGCCACTAAATCGGAAGTTTCCCCAAATCCAGAAACGACGATTGGTCTTGCAGAGGCCAAATAATCAAAGGCTTTGTTAGGAAGATTTCCCTTAAAAAAATCACCCTTTCTGTTAGGAAGTAAAAATATGTCTGCAGCGGAAAGCAATTCAATAGAATCAGATCGCTTCACGGTGCCCAAAAAAGTGACATTTCTCAAACCATTTTTCTCTACGAACGTCCTTAATTCCACTTTTTCGTCTCCATCCCCGACAAATACAAATTGTATTAGTGGATTTCTTCTGACAATCATAGCTGCTTCTAATATTATTTTTAATCCATTATACGCCCCATGAGCGCCCATATACATTGCTACAAATTTACCGCTAATATGATATTTTTCCCGAATTTTTTGCTGCTCACTTCCCTGGACTAACTTAAACAGAGAGGTATCGACTCCATTCGGAATGATAATAATTTTAGTTCCAGATATCCCTTTTGCAGAAATTTCTGATTTAATTCCTGAAGTAAGAGCGATAATTGTATCAGCCCTTCGATAACAGAATTTGCCCATCATTTCAGCAAGCACTATTAGAATTCGACTTTTGACAACACCTGTATGAACAGCTGCGTCCGGCCATACATCAGTGACCTCGAATAACATTTTCGCCCTTTTTATTTTACTTAATATCGCACCCAAGAAGCCATTTGTAAGAGGTGTAGAAACGGCATAAATCGCATGGATATCTTTTAATTTAAAAGCGTAGATGCAAGCACTAGCAAAGAAAGATAGAAAGAAAATCATCCTTCGCACAAAACTTCCACGAAAATTAGTGTAAACAGGAAGATAGGTTACCTTCACTCCATCAATATCTTTAGATAATAAACTTGAAGCTGACTCGAAACGCTTCTTAGCATTTTTGTAGTCGACATTAGCGGTTAGGACCTCCACTTTAAAGCCAGCGGCAACGAGACTTTTTGCAAAAAAATAGTGCCTATCTGAACCGGTGTCTTCATGAGTTTCAAAAATTTGTACTAACATTAAAATATTCATGAGATCTCGAGTAGAATCCAAGCAGTAAGGTAAAAAATTAAAAGTAGAATAAATTTAAGCAATTAAAAATGATAATCCTGAAACACTAACTGCGTAAACATAATTCAATAAAATAAAGATTTTCAAAACCACTAAAGATTCAAGTGTAAAAATTAATTGTGGGTGCGTGCAAGATAGTTTACAACATTAAGCGATTTAGATTTTAGAATATCTAATCTTCCCATAGGACTAAATTCATTAAATACTTTTCTAGCATTTGGTGCAGAAGCTAACACAAACCCATCAGAACTCGTGGTATGAAAATCAGGATCAGATGACACTTCAATATCATACCCATGGTCTTTCAAGACATTTACGACTGAAGAATGTAAATAGCCGCTATGAGTAGAAACAAAAAGATATTTTGCTCCATGCTTTTTCAAAAAAACTTTTGCCCCATCAAGCATCTCAAGCTCATATCCCTGGATATCTGAATGGAGTAAATCTAAATTTTCAATTCCTTTTGCCTGAACATAACCATCAATATTGAAACCATCTTGTGATACAAATTCATTAATAAATTCGCCGTTATAATTATTTAATTTAAAATTATATTTACCAGTCCTTAAACATTTTTTATCTGGTTCAACTAAAATGCATTTGGCGTTAGGGAAATTTTTTAGCATCCACATAGAGTAATGCCCCCAATACGCTCCTAATTCAATCATGAGCGGATTACTGTCAATAACCTTTAATAACTCCTGAAAACAAAACTCTTCAAGCGGCTCATGAATACCTCTATTTAAAATTAAAATATCTGAAAATTCCCGGTAATATGCAAGCGGCCCATCAAATGCAACTTTATGGCCATTATGCAATATCACATTCTTGCCAACAATATATCCACTTTTAGGATCCTTCTCTATCAGAAGGTTTAACGGATCTGAGATTATTTCTCTGTGCCTTTCTATATATCTAGGGCTTTCTCCAATGAATTTGAGTCTGACCAAGCTGATGTATCAACTTTTTTTAGCCAATAAATCATAAGACGTGCTAATTTGTTAACATAAGACATTAAGAAGCCTGCTAATTTTGATAAAAATACCTTGTATTTTTTTAATAGATCTAGGAATAACTTTCATCTTTAGTATACCCTCAGTAAACATACTTTGTTTTTTGTTAAGACGACAAACTCAACAGGTAATCGCGAATCCTAACACTTGCCCGCCCATCACCATATGGATTGATTTTCTTACTCATTTCCAAGTAAACCGAATCGTTGGTTAACAACTCTTCCACTTCCTTTACAATTCGTTTTCTATCAGCCCCTACTAACCGAACAGTACCAACTTTGAGTGCCTCTGGTCTCTCCGTGGTTTCCCTGAGAACAATTACAGGCTTCCCCAAGCTTGGTGCTTCCTCTTGAATACCCCCACTATCTGTCAATACTATATAACTTTCGCGCATCAAAAAAAGAAAAGAAAAGTAATCAAGAGGCTCGATGAAATAGAGATTCTCAGGCAAGGGACTGTGTTGTTCAGATGCATATTTTCTGAATGGATCATCACCAAATATCTTTTGGACGGCAGATCTTACAGCTGGATTCATATGTACAGGATAAACAAAATCTGTATCTACATTTCCTTTTGCCAAATCTTGAATTGCCTGACAGATGGACTGAAAACCGTCACCGAAGCTCTCTCTCCGATGACCAGTTATGAGAACAAGCTTTCTTATCTTTGACTTCCATGCTGCAAGGTTATTTTTAGGTAACCCCGCTTCCGTGAGTTTGTTCAAAGTATTCGAACTCAACTCAACAGACTGATCCAATTTTTGCAGAGCTTGAAATAATGAATCAATTACAGTATTGCCCGTAACCAAGATTTTATGCGGAGCAACTCCCTCTGAAATCAAATTAGCTTTGCTGGACTCCGTTGGAGCAAAATGGTGCTCTGAAACAAGAGAAACCGCTTTGCGGTTAAATTCTTCAGGCCAAGGATTAAATATATCATTGGTTCTGAGACCTGCTTCTATATGTCCAACTTCAATATTAGCGTAAAATGACGCTAATGCTGCAGAAAAAGAAGTTGTTGTATCGCCATGGACAAGGACTAAGTCCGGTGCGGATTGCCTCAGTACTTCTCTCATGCCAACAAGAACCTTTGAGGTTATGTCCACAAGACCTTGGCCAGCCTTCATTACTTCCAAATTATAATCAGACTCTAATCCAAATAAGTTGAGTACAGAGTCAAGCATCTCTTTGTGTTGACCAGATACACAAATTTCAATGCTAATTCTAGGTGATGCATCTCTTAAACTAAGAATTACTGGAACCATTTTAATAGCTTCGGGCCTAGTACCAAAAACACATAAAATTCTCATTGACAGTCCCCAGCCCTCATACCACAAAAATCAATCTCGGCTTTTGATGGATCTTTTTTGAGTGCTCTGAAGTCAGAATGATCAACAAGCCAAATTACAATATCCGCAAGCTCATAAGCTTCATTAGATTCTGTAAGAATAAAATCAGGGATAGATTCAACATTTGGTTCAACCATCAAAGTGTCGATACCTTCTATTTTAGCAATGGCAGTACCAATTTTTAGAGCAGGTGATTGCCTTAAATCATCAACATCCGGCTTAAATGCGAGCCCCATACAAGCTACTCTCAGTGGTCTCCCGAGACTTACCTGATCAAACTCATCAATAGCAATCTTAGCTTGCTGAATACACCAATCCGATTTAACGTCATTTCTGATTCTAGCTGTTTTAATGAGCTGTGCTTGCTCCCTGTTTGTCGAAATTAAGAACCATGGATCAACGGCAATACAATGGCCACCAACCCCACATCCTGGGTTTAGAATATTTACTCTAGGATGCCGATTTGCTAGGTTAATCAACTCCCAAATATCAATTCCCGCATCGTGAGAAATAATTGATAGCTCATTAGCAAAAGCAATTCCGACATCTCGAAAAGAGTTTTCAGCTAGCTTGCATAATTCAGCAGTCCTAGCATTTGCTAAGTAAATCTCGCCTGTCACAAACTCCAAATAAAATTGCTTTGCATGAGCTGATGCTTTAGGTGTTAAACCTCCAATGACCCTATCATTATGAATTAGCTCAAAGAGGATGTTTCCTGGGAGGACCCTTTCTGGACAGTATGCAATACTCAACTCCTTTTCAAGTTCAGGTCTCTCTGAAAATATCAATTCAGCGATTTTTTCCGTAGTACCTACGGGACAGGTTGATTCTATTATAAAGAGATCACCTTCTTTTAAAAAAGGGATAACTGCCTTGGTAGCTGCCTTCACTAGCGAAATATCGGGCATCATTTCAGAATCAAAAGGAGTTGGCACAACCACAACAAAAACATCCGCGAGATCAGGACAAACTGATGCTCTAAGGCGGCCAGAATCAAGGCTCTCTTGTAAGGCCTCATTTAAGTCGGGTTCTGAAATATGTGTCTTTCCGTCATTTACAGAGCTGACAATATTTAGATCTACATCGACGCCCAATACATTAAATCCGGAATTGGCTGCTACTACTGCCGATGGCAAACCTATATAACCTAAACCAACATAAACAATATCCTTCATATCAATCCTTTATCTAAAAATCTTTCTTAAATTAAATTGAATGTCTAGCATAGCTTTAACCTCAATATTGAATTTTAATGCCATTATTCACATCAAATAGAAACCGCTCAGACAATTACGAAAACTATAACCTATCCACAAGAGATAAGTATTTCACTTCCTCTGAATCCCAATTATAAAAGCGTTCTACAGCAGCGCGTCCACGACAGCCCATCTCATAAGCGAGAGATTTGTTTTCCGCTAATGTTAAAAGAGCTCGATATAACTGCTCAAAGTTCCCAGGCTCTATACAGAAACCACAACCTTCACCCTCTACAACAGATCTCCATATTTCATAATCGGTGCAAATAACAGGCAATCCGGCTTCCATGTACTCAAATAGCTTGTTGGTAGCGAAAGAACCCAGCTTACCACCCAAGTTAAGCTTGTAATCATAAACAACAAGGCCAGCGATCGCAGAATCCATAACACAACCCAACTCCGACTTACTTATTCGCCCTAAAAACTTTGATTGCGCACTTCCACTGCAAATAGAGAGTTCTTTAAGATGAGCATCATCTATATGTCCTGCCACAACATATTTCGCAACAGCTATGTTACTAATTGCTGCCATAGTCAGTTCTTGATTACTATATGGATACACTGTCCCTGCATAACAAAATACAGTCTCTCGGTTTAGGAAGTCACTTTTAACCAATTTTTCTTTTTCCTGAACTAACGGGAAGTTGGCAATCTCTTCACAATTAGTAACTATGCTAGACAAGTCTTGAACTACATGTTGATGTGGACTGATAACTAAATCTACGTGACTAAGAGCTTTCTTCATGTATAGCTCGATGATTCTAGCTAGTATGCTTCTCGCAAACCAAGGTATCGAATCTTTCTCAATGATATGTCTCGGCATATCTTCATGAGCATCATAAATTATACGTTTATTTCTTTTCTTTAAGGCTGGGATCAAGGTCAGCAACTCTGGCGAATGCAATTGATAAATGTCTGCATCAATTTCTAGAGCTTTGCTTAAGAACTGTCGTTTCGCAAAAAGAATAACCTTTAAACGGCTTGGCCAATAACGCTCACAGACCCTAAACAAAATGTTTTCAGTTTCACAATCTGGTTCGCTATCATTAGTCAGCACTATGACTTCATGACCATTTTTCGACAAACTAATGCACTGCCTGTAAAAGACACGAGCATCATCTCGAAGATATCCGCTTATTACATGACATACTTTTGCCAAAATAATTTCCTTAAGTTGAGGGATGAAAGATATTCTTAAATTTATTCAACTCGCGTTATGTGATTCCTAGCCCATGATACTATCGAAGAGAAATGTTCCCAGATTCGGTGATTATTTGCATAATCAGCTTCTGTCTTGGGGGAGGCGTTCATGATCTTCGAAAACTCCTCTTCAGAAAAACCAAGCTTCTTTATTACATAGCTCCGATCTTGTTCTAGAACTTCAGATGGAGCTGGAGGGGCATCCAACTCTAAGAGTGCGTCCTCTCTGCTCAATTGGCCCGAACATATCAATGCTGAGTTATATGATCTGCGTAAATCATAATTAAACTTTTCTGGGAGATAGTAAGCATGGAAAAATCGGGTAAATATAGATTCGTAGTGCTTACCACCATAATCACGCCATCCGTACTCTTTCATTAAAAATTGCTTAGCCTCTACCTTTACAAAAGTTAGGTAATTCAAGACCGGAACCCAGCGAATCTTTTTAAGCAAAAAATACCAAACATAGTCAATCAAGGAGAGATAGGGGTAACTTTTAAGCGTGACTCTCCCGAACTGTTTATGTATTGCTTTTATAAACCGAAAGTCTTTTGAACCATAAAGCCAAGAGCTCGGCATAATTGACTCAGTAACTACGTTGTTGCCGGCAAATATAAACTTGATATTTTCCCTTGAAGCGGTTCTCACTAACGTGGCCCAAATCGCATGATCAGTGGGAATCTCAATATTTGAGACAGATGCTTTAATAAATGATGCTTGAATGTCTCGGAATTCCGACCATCTTAAGACCTCAGTGTACAGATCAATATTAAGTTTTTTCACTAAACTCTCAACATTAGCCGTTGCCAGCTCAGTATTCCAACCATTATCTAAATGAACAGCGAGAGGCCTCAATCCGTAAACTTTAGTCACCAAGTGAGCAACATATGAGCTGTCGACTCCACCGCTCACCCCAATTACACAATCATATTTACCTGCACTGGAGGTGCGCTTAATCTGACTAACCAAAGATTCTAACTGACGCTTTCCAACCTCATCATCGTGAATTTCATTCACAAGCACATCGTCATAATGTTTGCATAAACTGCAACGCCCATCTTCATAAAATTCAATATCAGGTACCGACGTATCCATCACGCACCGTTCACATATTTTATATTGTTCTATCATTCAATTTATCCTTTTGACTCGACATTAAAAAAATAAGCTAGCTTTTATTCTGGATATAGATAACTGTTAGTCACCCAAGAGGTTTACGATCTCTTCCCTGGACGGATAGCTAATTAAGACGGCCCGTTTGGGGCCTTGAAAAACAAATGCCGACCCAGCTCCGACACCAGAAACCCCAAGATTCATAGCTCTAGCAAAGTCATCAGGCCCAGCCGCCCCACCAAGCGCTACAACTGGCATATTTAATCTTCCATTAACTGAAGCAACTAACTCGAGGTCATAACCGCTCATAGTTCCATCTCTGTGAATCGCATTAAGCACCACTTCCCCAAACCCCATCTCATCCGCCATGGCAAGGGCATGCTCCAGCTTCAACTTCTGAATTTTCCAGCCACAATGCGACACAAGTCTTTGTCTGCCAAAAATATCTTTTTTAACATCAAGACTTAATACAATGCTTTGACCGCCAAACTTATTAATTGCTTCCGTAATTAATTTAGGATTTTCGTAAAAAAGAGTGTTTACAACTACCTTGTCAATACCTATATTAAATAACCGGTCAAAATCTTGGATTTTTGAGACGCCTCCGCCATAACCAACTGGCATAAAAGCCTCCGAGACAATATCCGCAATAATATCGAAGTAAGGCTCTCGTTTTTCAGCTGTTGCGTCGATATCCAAAATAATCAACTCATCAACTTCTTTAGTATTAAATATTCGAACGCAGTTAATCGGATCTCCCACATATTTTCGATTTTTAAAAGCAACGGTTTTCACTAACCCCTCAGAGCTAAGGAGAAGAAAAGGAATTATTCTTACAGACAGACTCACAACAGACCCAAAAAATTACGAAATACTTCGACGCCATAACTGTGACTTTTTTCAGGATGGAACTGCACGCCTACTATATTATCTTTTTGAAAAGCTGAAACAAACCTTGAGCCATATTCCGTCTCTCCAATAATGTCGCCTTTTTGAAAACAATCTACATAAAAAGAATGGACAAAATAAAATCGGGGATCTTTAAGTCCTGAAAAAATAGAGCCTTGATTTTTTATTCGGACCGAGTTCCATCCCATATGAGGCACTTTCAATGTGGCATCAAAACTCATAGGAAACTTTTTCACCTCAGCCTCAATAAGTCCGAGACCATCCAGAATTCCCTCTTCGCTAGACTTACACATAACTTGCATGCCTAAACATATCCCCATAATTGGGGTTTTCTTTTGACTAGCAACACTTAAAAGCGCCTCCGATAATCCTCGATTAATAAGGCTCGTTATAGCTGAATCAAACTTACCTACACCTGGCAAGATTATCCATCTAGCTTCGTAGAGATCCTCTGGATTTGAGCTAAGTTTACTTTTCTTACCCAGAAACTTAAGCATATTAATCACAGAGCCAGTATTACCGCAGTCGTAATCAACAATAATTACCTCATCCCTCATAATACCTCCCATACATTCTCAAATAGACATTGAATTTTTAAGCCAACCTCTTAGCCCATTTTTTGTCGGTTTTTCATGCGGAATTCTCGACTGGGGTAAGCCATTACATAGGCGAAAACAAACCAAAATAGCGACTCCTGTAGGTATGTCCCACTAAACATCAACTGAACAAAGGAATATGCAAAAAACGGCAACAATAATATTTGAGATTCATCGTAAGCAATCATTTTACAAAATTTGTAACCGAACCAAAAAAGTATAGTTAAAAATACGAATAGATAAATCACTCCACCATGCAGTAAAACTTCCAAAAAC
Organism: uncultured SAR92 cluster bacterium; assembly: GCA_902527245.1. Classification (GTDB taxonomy): domain Bacteria; phylum Pseudomonadota; class Gammaproteobacteria; order Pseudomonadales; family Porticoccaceae; genus AAA300-D14. The sequence goes on from CABZOI010000014.1 coordinate 27,113, forward strand.
AAATTGTGAGGGTAGTATAAGCCTGGCTCTCCAAAAAAAGGATCCGGGCTATGATCAATAACTCCAAATAAGCCATAGCCAAAAATTGGCCTTTGGCTTATATATTGTATGGCCTGGCCATAATATATGTCTCTATTTGATGATTTACTTAAATCAATTCCACCATCGCCAATGTATGAAATCAAACGCATTGAGCTCTCCATCACTCTATCTTTAGAAGCAAAGTCTACGTTTTGGAGCACAATAACCATGAAATAAACTAACAAAAAAATTATGAGCAATACGGTTAAAAATTTCCTGACTGGCAATTTCAAAACAGTCACAGCCAATATTCCAAAAGTTACGACAACTAAGCCACCCCGGCCTCCCGAAATAAATATAACAACTAGGTCACCGATCATTAATAGGACCAGCATCAACATCATAAGGCCGCTTTTATTTCCACTAAGCGCGAACAAATGAACCAAAATGATCACAAAAGCAAGTGCAGCAAAATAGGAAAGGCTCTGGTAGTGGCCTCCCGCGAAGACCTCAAATAATACATTCAAATCAGTATTGACAAGGACTGGTATCGTTGCCATTACTCCAACGCTTACTAAAAAACCAAGCCCGAAGAGACTTTGACTGTATTCTTCGATACTCCCTTGGCTTCCCAGAACTATCCCCACATAGAAGGCAGGCGCGACGAAAACAAGAAATAAAGCAAACGACTGAAATGCTAAACCTGCAAAATTACCTGTCCATAAATAGATGATTACAATCGCCACAGGGAGCACATATAGAGGAAGAAGGCTTAACCTTATATGTCCATTAATGAAAATCCGAAGGGCAATAAAGCAATAAGCCATAATCGAGGAAAATATCACCAAAACCCAATAAAAAGGAGTCTCCTCCTCACCAGAGTGGGACATCCCAAGAATCGACAGCAATGAAAAGTACCAAAACGGAAGCGCCAGGATATTAAAAAAAATAATTCTCTCTGCAGACTTTATTGAGCCCGATAAAAACCTTTTACGAAAGAAAAAATCTAACATTCAATGGGGACTCAAAATAAACAATAAATCTTTTCTGATCTTAGTCTTGATGACCATAATCCCTATTTCCAATGCAATCTCAAAATTCGAAATATTGATAATCTTAAAATGTATAACTTCGCATATAACAAAGAAAGTATTGACTCTAATTCTCTAGTTCTAATTAGTTTTTGAAAACCTTCTGTTCGAAGAAAGCCTAAGCTCACTCTGGACCACTTTCCCTTAATTAGAATATTTTCATAAGAAATTGGTGGATTCGCTGCACTTTTTGGACTCAGTGCATAAAAAGGATCATCAAGGCTGTCTGACATCCTACTTTTATCAAGATCCCATGCAGATGACCCAGGCAAAAGTAGTTTATCAAGCGTTGATCGATGATATAGCGTCCCACCAATCGCCGACCGGTAACGAATTCCTTTCGGCAGAGGGCCAATCTCAGATTTAAATTCAGGTTGAAACGTAAGAGGCATATCAGTCGCAACCTTTAAGTAACCTGAATTAAACTTTTTAAACCAATTTATCAGAGAAATCAAACGATCGGTATCTACAGGAGCGGAGAAAAATAGATCCTCAAGCCAGATCAAGATCCAATCCTCTTTGACTGATTCAGATGCTTTACGTAAATTATCCGCATATGACACATCCACCCCAACATTAATGACTTTTACCCCCGGCCATTTGAATTGCAATTCATTTGCCACCAAATAAATATTAAAAGGACAGTCAGGCCAATATTTATCCAGAAGCATAAAAAATGGCTCCCAGAGGTCTGCATACCTATCACAACTAACCACCAAGAATGCTACTTCTAGATCTTTGCTTACTGACATAAAACACTCTCCTGAGTTTTTTTCGTTGAAACTTAACACACTAAGACATTTTATATTGTTATTTATCTCTGACTTACAATAACTGATTTTCAATATATGACGTTTGAATATCGAAAATGAATTCGCCTTAGAGAGCAGCTGATTTAAGCATGTTATTATTGAGGTCTGTTTTCCTTATTGAATAAAGAATATACATATTTGGCATAACTGGAATTACCTCTGCCATCCAGATATGAAATATCATGATTAATTTCGATCCAACCATTATTTAATGCGATTTCTTCTAAGCATGCTATCTTATAGCCTTGGCGAGATTCTAATACCTCTACAAACTGAGACGCTTTCAATAGATTTTCGACTGTACCAGTATCCAACCAAGCAAAGCCTCTCCCGAGAGTCTTCAGGAATAATTGGCCATCCTCAAGAAAGGTTTGATTAAGACAAGTAATTTCCAACTCACCACGTTCAGATTTTTTAATACTTTTTGCTCTCTCAATAACGGAGTTATCATAAAAATATAACCCTGTTACAGCCATTTTCGATTTTGGATTCTTTGGCTTTTCTTCTATTGATATGACTCGATCATTCGAATCATATTCAACGACGCCAAACGATTTCGGATTTGTTACCTCATTACCAAATATAGTCGCACCTAACTCACGTTTTGACGCTTGACTTAGCATGTCGGTAAGTCCCTGACCATAAAAAATATTATCGCCGAGAATCAAGCATACCTTACTTTTACCAATAAAATCCTCTCCAATCAAAAACGCTTGTGCAAGTCCATCTGGATGTGCCTGCTGTTCATAAGTAAAGAACACACCGAAACGACTGCCGTCACCCAAGAGATGCTTGTAAGACGCTTCATCTTCCGGTCTTGTAATGATTAGAATATCGCGAATACCAGCAAGCATAAGCACACTTAATGGATAATAGATCATTGGTTTATCATAGACAGGTAATAGCTGTTTCGATATAACCTGAGTCAATGGATACAAACGCGTGCCTTGTCCTCCAGCCAGGATTATACCTTTCATATTGCTCCCATAATTATTTTCTCAATTTATTTAAATACCATATTACAGTTTTTCGTAGACCTTCATCGAAACTGATCGCTGGTTCCCATTTGAGTTGATCTCGAATTTTACTGGCATCGATAGCATATCGGGTATCATGCCCGGGACGGTCTTTTACGAAATTAATTAGTTGTTTGTAACTTTTTTTGGAGGATCGAGGATTAAGTTCATCTAGAAGTTCACATATTGTGTTTACCACAACTAAGTTAGTTCGTTCTGAATTAGCTCCAATATTGTAAGTTTCACCTACTCGACCCTCCATTGCGACACAGTACAGAGCGCTTACATGATCATCTACATGGAGCCAATCTCTAATTTGGTTTCCGTTTCCATAAATAGGGAGCGGTTCTTCGTTGATGGCCTTGGAAATCATAAGTGGAATTAATTTTTCATGGAACTGGAAAGGACCGTAATTATTTGAGCAATTTGTTACTAGTACTGGAAGTCCATAAGTCCTATTCCATGCCCTCACAAGGTGATCTGAGGCGGCTTTACTTGCTGAGTATGGCGAGCTGGGATCATACCTCGACTCCTCATTAAACATACCAAAATCCTCCAAGCTACCAAATACCTCATCCGTCGAAATATGATGAAATCTAAAGACTTCTTTTTTTTCTGACATTAATCCATTCCAGTATTTTCGGGCAACCTCAAGAAGTGTAAAGGTGCCATTAATGTTTGTTCTTATAAATGCTGAAGGATTATGAATAGAATTATCAACATGGGATTCTGCAGCGAGGTTCATTACAATATCTGGTCTAAATTCATCAAACACCTCAGACAAAAACTTTTCATCACAAATATTCCCCTCACGAAAAAGATATTTATCATTATCTGATAGATGCGATAAACAATCAGTAGAAGCGGCATATGAAAGAGCATCTATATTCATCACATTGTGCTTAGCCTCTAAAACAAGGTATCTGATTAAAGCTGAACCTATAAATCCCGCACCACCGGTAACTAAAAACTTCTCCATTTGGCTTACATGCCTCCATTAATTTTTTTGTTGAATGTCTTGGTAGTATATCCGTAGAAAATTTAGTATCACTGCAACGCGGTAATACTAAATTAAACATAGATATCTCTTATGATTCCAGTACTTTTAGGACCGTGGAGATATGAGATAATGGCGAGTTGGTTTCACCGAATTTTTTACTACTCTCCCCTAACTTTCGAACTAATTGCTGATCATTGACCAAGCTCTCAAGAGTTTTAGTCACATCGGTTATATCCTCTGGGTTACATGTGACACCGATATTGTTGTAAGTTACTGTATAACCGATTAGCCCATGCTTTGAACCGATGACCGGAAGCCCTTGATAAGCAGCTTGAAATAAAACACCACTAGACCCGCTGAATGAACTCGAATAAGCAATCCAAACTATATCTGATGCTTGAAAAGCCATATATTCATCGCTCGAAGTATGAACGAAGAATCTTGAATTGATAAAGTTATTTAGCTCTGGTAACTCAAATATAGTTTCATTAAATTCTTCAAGAAACTCATCATTCGGTTTACCTGCCAGCAAGACTAGAATTTGGCGTTCAGCGTTAATATTTCTTAGGGCTAGCAGAAGACTCTTAACTGATTTTCGAGGTGTCAAAGACCCATAAACTAAAACAACAATCGCGGACTTATCTATATCGAGCAGATCTCTGCACTCAGCTTTAGTGAGATCTCCTGATATCTCACTGAAATCCGAAACAAATTGCAATTTACTAGCCTCTGTTTTGTGAGCCTTTTTTGCGAAATGAATGAAAGTGTGATCGATAGAGAATATTTTTTTAAAAGTTGGTATCGAAAGGCACCGACTAAATATTTTTTTTTGTACTTTACGAGCAATCCATTTGTCTCGAAAACCACAACTTTGGAGATGATGTCTCGCCTGAAAAAAGAAACCACAGAATGGTATATCCCCAAAAGGGCTACCAAAAACACTCATGGACTTCATCACATAGTCCATTGAAGGGAGAAACACTACATCAAAATCAACCTGTTCTCTAATTCGCTTCACATTCCACTTAAGAATAAACCACCATTTGAACTGCGCATATATGCGCGCAAAAAACCCAGAATAAATAACTTGAGAAACATCTTCCATAACCTCAACATGCAAGCGGCGTTTTTTAAATTCCTCAGCAGCTAAAGCAAAAGCGTTGGAATTTTTAGCCTCTGAGGTTGTCAGAATCGTAACAGACCATCCAATATGGCTCATTGCTCTAAAGTAATGCTTTAAATAGAGAGACATGTGATGTCCAGAACTATAAGGTTCAATTATCAGGATTTTCAAAAATTCAATCTTCCTTAATATTTCAAATTTGGGTTGCAAGAACGAAAATCTCTTTTGCACAAATAAAATATTAAGCCATTAGCTTAATGAGTCGTCAATTTATAACCTCAACGGTCCAAGTGGATATAATCAAGGCTTAAATTTTACAAAAAATGAAATTCAAGATATTGCTTAAACATGCCATTGCGTCGAAAATTTAAGTTTTTACTCCTTAGATTTGTAAAGATGTAAGCTCATCATATTTTTGATCCAATTCCATCGTTTATTGCCTTTCGAAAGGGATGAATCCACGCACACAATGCAAGTATCAAAACTGGTAAAAAATTACCAAATAGAAATTTACTCGACAAACCATTAACGGGAGTGACCGGATAAGCTACCGTATAAATTATGACCAATAAACATGCTGTATGTATTATCCCATCATGACATGAATAAGCATAACCGCCGAAAGAGTTGTCTTTTTGATACATTAAAATCATGAAAATAGCGCCACCTATAAGCGACAAAGTAAATGCGGCCAAAACGCCTAAACCACCAAATATATACCCCAAAGACGGCCCAAAAATGAAATTACTACATGCGATGACAAGCCAAGTAAGACTAATCCTTTTCACATTACCGTCTCCCATAGAAAAATAATATGCAGGCCCACTTAAAGCATTGACGCCCCAACCAATGGATAGACAATAAAACATGACTAAAAAGTGTGACTCAACACTTCCGATTAAGAGTAATGACAATGAGTTCGAAAAAACCGCAAGCATGGCCACGCAAATTGGCATTACCGCGCTTACAAGACGTAAGTTATTTCTATATAGGGGGGCTATAGAGGTCGCTGATTGTTCCAACATAGCAGATACCCTAGGCACAACAGCGTAATTAGCTGTAACGATAAGACTTCTTGCTCTATGAGCAACCTGATAAGCTACCTCAAAATATCCTGCACTACTCGCTCCACCAAAGTAAGCCATCAAACCTTTGGTGAACGGCTCAAAAATTAGCTGTAGAACACTGCTGAAAAATATGTTTAGACCATAGCTTAGCATCTCCTTTAGAGCGCTCCAATTGAAACTCAGACTCCAAAATGTGACGCTTTTAACACATGCTACCAAAACTATTTTACTCACAACCAATAAAAAAACACTCTGCGCCAATTGAGCATAAGCCAGCCCAAGTAGGCCATAAAATGGAATAAGGTGTACGGCTAAAATTAAGAGTAGTAATTGTCCGGATAAAACAATGTAAGCTCGAAGGTCCATTCGTTCTATCCCGTCCAAACCACTATGCAAGACCGCTGATAGAGCACCAAACCAGAGGGAAATCATGGCGTAAGGTAATATTTGTATTGCATCTAAAAGATTTTGAGAATCAAAAATCACCTCTAAAAGTAAAATAAATAGCGGGTAAACAATAGGTAAGCATATAGTTAGAATGATAACCATAGTAATTGAAACTGTATCAATTATTTCCTTTACCCTGATCAGGTCGCGATTTGCATAATACTTAGCCACAAACTTTGTAATGCCACCAGAGAAACCGATGTCGAACAGTCTCACTGCGGAAAGGGAGGCCAAAACCACCGACCAGACGCCCAGACTGGCAACGCCCAAGTGCATGTTTACATAACGATATAAAAAGAAAACAATTATTAAGGTGATTAATGACTGAGAAACATTAGCGAAAGCATTCTTAGAGAGGCCTCCCAAACTCTTTTTTACATCAGACATTCAAACTGTCAACAAAAAACAGATCATGCTGAGTTTGCCCTTCCCAAACAATTAGATACCCCGCTTGTGTAAGTTGGCTTTTCATATCATGATAATCATCCATTCTGAGATTATGCTCAATGCAACCAGCTTTGAACCGAAATTTCTTGATTTCACACAATTGCTTCACAATCGGAAGCTCACCACCTTCAACATCAATTGATATAAAGTCTATTAACTTGGGCGCCTTAAAATCCTCAAGAACACTTAATAATCGCACACCAGATACTGTTATTAACTCACAATCTTCAGTTTTCCCTGGATTCGCATTGTCCAATGTCGCTTCAACACCCCCATAAAGTCCTGCGTCCCGAAAAGTGACCTTACCTGTATCCTCAAGAATGGCTAACATCACTGTCCTAGCATTTCTTCGAGCTAAACTCTCTTCGTACTTTGGATTCGCCTCAATTAATAGACCTTCCCATCCAAAATGGCGCTCAAGATACACTGTATTGGATAGTGTGAAGCCGTCGTTAGCGCCAATTTCTATGAAAAATCCAGCCTTAAAATGATTTACTAAAAGAGCGAATACATCTTGGTTCAACTGAGTTACAAACTGTGAAGGAGGCAAGAATAGTTGCTGCCTTAACTCATCACTCTGCAGTTTCGTGAAAATACTTGGGAAAAGCCCGTGTTTTACGCTGTAAGCTATCGATATTCCCCTAAAAAGCGGAATGGAAAATATTATCGATTTTAATATTTGTCTTAATTTATACAATATAACTATCTCTGGTTTGTTAGTAACGGTTGTAAAATCCAACTGGTAGTTTATTTCACTAAAACATACCCTGAATTTACCGCAAATCGTTTCCTGTGAAAAAACCTCAGGACGATAACTTAATACAGTGTGCCAATCTTATTTCAAGGTCATCTGGCTACATCTAAATGAATATTTTCTGTAATAATTTAGTATGCCAACAGGCATCTAATTATGAAGCGGATGAAATCATGTCATTTTTATCGCAACACTCCGCTAATTTGACATAATTTTCGTAGGTATCTGCCAAACCACTCTCAAGATTTATCTGGGGATACCATCCGATATCATTTAGCCTTCTGCTATCCATCAGTTTTCGCGGTGCCCCATCAGGCTTGGTTTTATCCCATACAATGGAGCCTTGATAACCTACAACCTTTGCAATGAGCTCAGTCAACTCGGCAATACTGCACTCTACTCCTGAGCCTACATTTAGATGCGATTGCATAGATTCCACTTCCTTATCGAAGATGACTTTTTCCAAGTTCATCACAAAAATTGAGGCTGCAGCCATATCATCGACATGCAAGAACTCTCTGAGTGCAGACCCCGTTCCCCATGCGAGCACTTTTGGCGCATTAGCAACTTTAGCATCATGAAATCGCCTAATCAGCGCGGGAATAACATGACTATTTTCTGGATGATAGTTATCACCAGGACCATATAAGTTGGTAGGCATTACGCTCCTATAATCAGAACCATATTGTCTATTATAACTTTCACACATTTTAATGCCTGCAATTTTGGCGATCGCATAGGGCTCGTTCGTTTGTTCCAGATGCCCATTTAGCAACTCATTTTCTTCTATTGGCTGTCTTGCTAGTTTAGGATATATACACGAGGACCCCAGAAATAATAGCTTCTCTACATCCGACTGATAAGAAGAATGTATAATATTGCTTTGAATCATCAAATTCTGATATATGAATTCTGCTGGATAGGTATTGTTAGCATGAATACCACCCACCTTTGCCGCCGCCAGATAAACTTGGTCGAACTTATGAGCAGCAAAAAATTTCTTGACGTAAGCCTGATTCGTGAGATCAAGTTCCTTTCGAGATGCGGTTATTACTTCGCAATTTTGGTTTAGTAACTGTCGGCATATGGCTGACCCAACCATTCCATTATGGCCTGCTACAAAAATTTTATTGCTCACAATTAACCCTCTAACTGCAAAGAAACAACATATCCATGATCTTTCAGAAGCTTGATGCGCTTCGCTTCTTCCAAGTCAGACTTGACCATCTCAGCACACATTTCGTGTACAGAAAATTCGGGCTCCCAGCCTAATTTCGCTTTAGCACTCGAAGGATCACCCAATAAGGTCTCCACCTCTGCTGGTCTGAAATATCTCGGGTCAACTCTAACGATAACGTCACCCACTTTTATTCCCGGAGCTTTATCGCCAGAAATTTTAGCAACTATTCCTTCTTCTTGATCTCCAGACCCTTTGAAAATGAGCTCAACACCTAATTCTTCTGCAGACCATTGAATAAACTGACGAACGGAATACTGGACACCTGTGGCAATAACAAAATCCTCTGGCTCATCCTGCTGAAGCATCATCCATTGCATTCTTACGTAGTCTTTTGCATGCCCCCAATCACGCAGGGCATCCATATTCCCTAAATAAAGACAGCTTTCTAAACCCTGTGCAATATTACATAGACCACGTGTGATTTTTCGAGTAACAAATGTTTCCCCTCGGCGAGGTGATTCATGATTAAACAAAATTCCATTACAAGCGTACATACCATACGATTCACGATAATTCACCGTTATCCAATAGGCGTAGAGCTTTGCTACAGCATAGGGTGAGCGAGGATAAAATGGAGTGGTTTCTTTTTGGGGCGTTTCTTGAACCAAGCCATAAAGCTCAGAGGTTGAGGCTTGATAGAATTTCGTTTTCTTTTCCAAACCTAAAAATCGAATAGCCTCTAAAAGACGCAAAGTACCTATTGCATCAACATCGGCTGTGTATTCTGGAGCCTCAAAGCTTACTGCCACATGCGACTGAGCGCCAAGATTATATACCTCGTCGGGCTGAACCTCTGACAAAATTCGAGTCAAATTAGACGAATCAGTAAGATCTCCGTAATGAAGAACAAAGTTCTGGCTATCAGAATGTGGATCTTCATAAATATGATCAATTCGCTGAGTGTTTAGAGAGGATGCACGGCGCTTGATTCCATGAATCTCATAGCCCTTCTCTAAGAGAAACTCAGTTAAGTACGAACCATCTTGGCCAGTTACACCCGTAATTAATGCCTTTTTTTTCATAATTTATGCACTCATTTCTTTTATCGGAAAGGAATTTTTTACAAATTTTCTTTTTGTTCAAATCAGTTAGTTACTCTTCCGTACACATCATCGAATCGAACAATGTCATCTTCGCCAAGGTAAGTTCCAACCTGCACTTCGATCAACTCTAAAGGGACATCCCCAACATTCTCCAAAGCATGAACGACTTCTTTACCATGGTATGTAGATTCATTAACGCTAAGATCATGAGACTTTTCACCATAATGCACTCTAGCCCGACCTGCCACTACAACCCAGTGCTCTGATCTGTGGTAATGCATCTGCACACTTAGCTTAGCCCCTGGATTAACGGTTAACCGTTTGACCTGATAATTATCGCCGGTATCAATAGAGTCATATTTGCCCCAAGGGCGATATACCTCGCGATGAAGTTCCCATTCGCTACGTTCATCAGACTTTAATTGTTGAGCAACGACTTTTACATCCTGAACACTTTCTTTGTGAGCCACAACAAGCACATCTTTTGTTGACACAATAACCAAGTCATTTACACCAATCGCGGCGACTAACTTCCCATCAGTTCTTATATAGGAATTACGTGATTCATGAAGTGTTACATCGCCGTATGTAGCGTTACCACTGCCGTCTTTTTCACTAACATCCCATAGTGATGACCAGGATCCTATGTCGCTCCAATCCGCATCCATGGGAACAACAACCGCGTCATCTGTTTTTTCCATCACGGCATAGTCAATAGAATCACTTGGGCATGCACCGAATGCCGCTTCATTGACCCTTAAAAAATCATTATCTTTTGAGGTAGCCTCCATTGATAACTGACAAGCCTCATAAATATCTAGGCGATGCTTTTTAAGCTCTTTTAGGTAACGGCTAGCCTTAAACAGAAACATACCACTATTCCAGAGGTAGTTACCTGATTCAAGGTACTCTTTTGCAACTTCAATAGAGGGTTTCTCGACAAACGCATCGACAGCAAACCCTGAACCCTGAGATTCACCCTTCTTTATATAGCCATAACCGGTGTGCGGCTCGTGAGCAACGATACCAAAGGTGACGAGCTTGCCAGCTTCTGCTAGGGGGATTGCATCAATTACAGTCTTGGTGAATGCCGCCTCATCTTGAATCACATGATCAGCCGCTAAAACCAACAACAAAGGGTCCTCACCCTCTGGCGATGACAGTGCGGCAAGTGCAATTGCCGGCGCTGTATTACGGCCCACAGGCTCTAAAATAATTGAGCCTAACTTATCAATCTCACGAAGCTGCTCTGCCACAAAGAAGCGGTGTTCCTCATTACAAATTGTGACTGAGGATTGGATATTCAAGCCATCAAGCCGCTTAAACGTAGCCTGCAGCATGGTATCCTCACCGTCCAATGCCAAGAATTGTTTTGGGTGCGCGGCTCGAGATAAAGGCCACAGGCGCGTGCCTGAACCACCCGCCATAACGATAGCTTTAATCATGTCTATTGTCCATATTATTTAATAACCAACTCGTATAGTTTCGCACATACAGGTGAAATTTTTCATCTTTAGACACCACTGCTAGATCAAGCCACTCAAACCTACCATGCTGATCGTCTGAGGTTATTTGAGGTCTAGATTTAATTTGCATAGTGGGCCAGGTTCAGATAATGAGTTGAGGTGTTTTGATCAAGGGCACTGATGTTATAAAAATGATCCCAGATTCCCATTAAAATAAAATGCTCCACCACGATGCTACTTAACCTTAACTCCGCTTCGGCAACCCTAAGCAGTGCATCCTGCCAGGTTTCATTTTTACGGATTCGTCCGCCTGACGTAAACCACTCACCCTTGAGGGGATCATTGTTGCGCTTGCCTAACAATACTTGATCATCACACACTAAGCAGAGGTCTATTGAGACCCGCGGAGTATTTTCCACAACTGTCTCGAATGTGAGCACATCTAACAGTGAATCTTTTTTTATTTCTAATAGCCGATAATAGCCTTTATCAAGTCCTACCAACCGCTCATTTCAAATAGCCTCTTAATCTCTTCACGTGTCTCAGGATCTCTCATACCCACCGCCAAATTCGCGCTCAAAAAACCCTGCTTATTTCCGCAGTCATGGATCTCGGCATCAGTCTCCAAAGAGTTTAATCCATCAGTCTTTAGGAGCTCATCCAATGCATCGGTCAGCTGTATCTCACCACCCACTCCTGCCTTGGTTTTCTCAAGAAGATCTAAAACCCTCGATGGCAGAACATAGCGACCCAAGACCGCCAGGTTTGATGGGACCTCTTTTGGGGCTGGCTTCTCAACTAACCCCTTGAGAGCAACGCTGTCAAAAGGCTTACTGGTCTCTCCACCCAAGTCAGCCACGCCATAGTTCTCAATCATATCAGAATCAACACGCTCAACCATGACCTGACCAACCTCGGTCTTGTTCCATGCCTCAACCAGCTGGGTAAAGCTGTAGTTTCGATCACGTGACTCATTATCAAGGACCAGGACGTCTGGGAGAAGAACCGCGAAAGGCTCATTATTTAACAAATTCTTGGCACAGAGCACCGCGTGTCCCAGCCCCAGAGCATCTGCTTGTCTAATAGAGGTGACCTTTACATGGTTTGGGATGATATTCTTGACCGTCCCAAGAATCGTTTCCTTACCCTTCTTCTCAAGCCTATGCTCGAGCTCATAGTGTGCATCAAAGTGATTCTCGATCGCTTCTTTTCCACTTCGTGTGACCAAAATAATTTCGGTGACACCACCCGCGATGGCCTCCTTGACTACGTGCTCGATAATGGGACGGTCATACACAGGCAGTAATTCCTTAGGGATAGCCTTGGTGGCTGGGAGCATTCTTGTTCCAAGACCCGCAACAGGGATCACGGCCTTTTTAATTTTAGCAGACATATTTTACGACCCTATTTTCTGAATCATTGAAAATACCTATATGCCAAATTTTGCTTTTATCGCACCGAACTCTTCCGGATCTAACCTTGGTCCAAACTTGGCAACGACTCGTGAGGCGCAGTCATTGGCAAGCTTTGCTGCCCAGTCATAGCCCTTGCGCGAAGTGATGGCGTACAAGAAGGCGCCTGCGAATGTGTCTCCAGCACCGTTGGTATCAATAGCCTTTGCAAGAACCCCCTTAGATCTGCATAACAACTCACCGTCAAAGGTAATCGCACCATTGGCCCCGTCAGTAATGGCAAAGCTCTTTGTAATCACCTTAAGTTTTTCTGCAGCAGAGTTTAAGTTATCGGTTCCAGTGAATGCCAGAGCCTCGCCCTTATTACAAAAGACAAGGTCCACGCCACTACCTATGACATCACGAAGTGCATCACCAAAGACATCCACTACAAACGGATCTGACAGGCTTATCGCGATCTTGACACCCTGCTCTTTGGCATATTCAACAGCATCCTTAACGGCTTTGGTTCTTGCCTCATCAGTCACGAGGTAGCCCTCAATATAGAACCACGTAGAATTTTTGAGCGCGTCTCTATCTATCTCTTTGGAGGACAAAGTATCACTCGCGCCCAAAAAAGTGTTCATCGTGCGCTCAGCATCTTTGGTCACCATGACAAGGCACTTACCCGTGGTACCGGGATCCTGGTCTGCTGAATGAAAGTCCACCCCTGCCCTGTTAAGATCACTGACAAACAAATCACCGTCGGCATCATCTGCAACTTTGCCACTAAAGAATACTTTTGAACCAAGGCTTGATGCTGCAACCACTGAGTTACAGACCGATCCACCGCACTTTTTAATCAATGTTAGATCCTCAGAAATAAGGGCGTCCAGTAACTCCCTCTGTCGGGACTCATCAACCAAAGTCATGACTCCCTTGTCTATTTTTGCATGAGCTAAGAACTTATCAGATACCTTAACCTCAGTATCAACAAGCGCTCCTCCAATGCCATAAATATCATATCTTGCCATTTAAACGCCCAGTGTTTGTTTTATGCTTGTAAATCTTATCGCTGCTGTAAGTCTTGCTGTAGCTGGACCTCTCTCTGCAAGCGGGCTATCTCTAACTGAAGATCGCTGTGCTCTCGTTGTTTTCTCTTTAAAAATCGAAGCGTAATAGCAGCCTTCTCAGCAACTCCCGTCGGGGTCAGAAGATAGGCATAGCCCCACTTATTGTCTGACCTTTGGAAGTTATCCAGCTTGACCCATCCCACATCAATCAGGGACTTTAATACGTAGTTTGTCTTGCCAAGGCTTACGCCCAGCGCCTCAGACAACTGTCTCTGTGTCAGGTCGGGTTTCTGTTCAAGGATCTTGAGAGCACGATATTCTAGTTCTTGGTTTATCATAATCAGCGAGACGTATTGGTTTAACTAATCAGGCAGGCTACCGCAGGGTTTTGTCAACAAAGACGAACCCTCTGCCTATCTATACGAACACACGAATGTCTAGCTGCGTTCACGTTGTGAACAATACCAGTTTTTTCGAGTTTTGCAAGGTTTAAGCTGCTCTGACATCCATTGACAATCAATGATCAAGATTCCACTTTAGAATTAAAGCCCAGGTTAAATGTCCATAACAAATGTGTCACTATCATTTCCACTCGAAAAGTTATCAATCAATTCGTCTTGGGTCTATTGTTCTGGAAGGTGCTGACTAATAGACCGGCCAAGACCTGTAACAACAAAAGCAAAAAGGTAAAAACTGCACTGAGCTACGAACACCCAGGCCCATTTGTTGCTCGTGACAGACCACCAAGCCTCAATATATCCTAACAGTGCTAGACCTGATGAGCAGGAAACGATTAGAACACCAGTCATGGAGTTTGCCAGTGTTTTTGATCTAAACCAACCTTGGCAATGGAAATAAACTCGGTTATGGAGATGGTCATTGTCCGGCAAAAGGATAGACCTTCCCGAAATTCGCCTACGTGCGACTGTAACCAGTATGTCGATACAAGGATAGGCGAAAAGCACCGCCAAAAATGCTGCCGAGAATACACCAGCGCTGTGCAAGAACAGCCCATTCAAAGCGACCATCGAGCCCAAGCCATATGCACCCGCATCACCGAGAAATAAACGACCAGAAATGACATTAAAAATAGTGAAGAGTCCACAGGTTGCCATGAATATCGCATATGTAAACGAACCTACTTCCATATAAAACACTGCAAGGGCTGCTGTTATAATTCCGGGAATCAACCCATTAGCACCATCCGCCATATTCACGGCGTTCACAAACCCAACACAAAATACTAACGTGAGTATCCATGCGGTAATTGCATTATCAAGCAAGAAATCTAGACCCACTACGCCCATTCTTTGTGGTATCAATGTCGGTATCAATAGTAAGCACACACCAAATATCAAGGAACTAGCTATCAATCTTATCTTTGGGCTTAAGAGGTTACTTTTCAAATCATCCATCAAACCAATACCCATGCAAGAGAATATCGACAACCAAAGAACATTGGATACAGTTGAAAGCGGACTGAGCTCAATAATTCCCGAAAAAACTCCAAAAAGATACAGCGCCAATGCTGACCCAAAGATTGCTGCACCCCCAAGTCGAGAGGCGCCAATCTTGCTGATTCCATGTTTGTTACCGGACTCAATTGCATAGGACTGAGAAGTAATCCACTGCAGGAAAAGCGTCATCAACAGCCCGGGTAAACCAAATAGCAGAGTTGCGATGACCATCATGATCGACAGCTTCGTAAGATCCCTGCCCGAAAACTTAAAAGACTTGTCAAGCATCAGCATTGATTCCTTTTAACTATTAACTGCTCCATTTATTAAGACCTCGCAAGCCAATATCCCTCAAACTCAGACTGCACGCCAAAACGCTATCGCCTGCAACCAAACCAACTAGTTTTTGTTAGAGCCTCTGGCGTAGTGGCCAACAAGGACTAACAGCATCGACAACATCCCACCAAGCAGCGTTCCCAGGATACAGATCAGCGCCCTCTTGGGCTGAGATTTTTCCTCTGGGATCATACTCGGGCTGACAGCGACAAAGGCATAATCTGGACTTGCCTCGGCCACCATCTTGTTCTTGGTCTGCTCCTCAATAATAGTATAGAACACCTCTCTCATCTCGGCGATGGAGGTCTTATCAATTTGAGCCTCTAGGTAATCTATGTTGTTAGACACCTTAGCCACCTGACGAGACTGCATGTGCTCGTTAATGGCAGAAACATACATATCCAGCCACTCTTTTGCCAAATTGGGAGAATAGTACTCGATTGATACAGACACGAGTCCTGACTTTTTGTTCTCTGACACCGAGAGCATGCGTGAAAACGTTTTGAATAGCTGCCAGCTCGTTGGAGGCGCTATATTCCCACTTGAGTCCTCGGTGAGCCACTGATTATTTTCACGATCGTAGGCATCGTGATTAATGTATAGCTCACCAGAACTCTTACTCCAGCCCTCTGCCGCGTAGACCTCAACCTCAAGATTATTGTCGGTAATAAACGTTTCAACAAAGCTCCAGGACTTCATGATCTCCTGAGCGATCTGTGACTCACTCCTCTGCCCACCTCCGATATTAACCCCAGCAAGGGATGCAAGACCCCCCAACTGACCCAAGGCGCTCGACAGGCCACCACCATCGGACTGGGCTGGTGCCAAAAGAGCCGTTGCCTTGTACTGATTGGGTATTGAAAGAGCATAGAACACCGAGCTCACAGCAAAGATAACCGTGATAACAATAATCTTGATCTTGCCAATCCAAAGAACACCGAACAGCTCCCTAAGGTCTATCTCATCGTCATACTCGTTGGTACTTACAGTGTTAGTATCCAAGCTTATTTCCTTTTATCCTTTGCTTTTTTAACCTTATTATTAGCCACTAGCGATAACGATTAAGTAATATTAATTATTATTAAACGACTTGATCGCAGCGGCACCAAGTGCGAGCTGATAAACAATGGTGGACACCTCAGCCAAGAGCGGTATTCCCCGAATTGTGGTGTCATCCGTGTCCAGTGGCACAACGATCATATCACCAGGACTAATTGTATTCTTTGCGGACCTGAACTTGAATAGGCCTCTTTTTGGCATGATGATCTCGCCTCCAGCCTTCACGATATAGACATTATCCTTGTCAGCCCTGTCCTTAAAGCCACCACTCTGCTCAATATAATCCGACTGGCTAAAGTCCGGATCAAAGAGGTAAGACGTGGGACGTCGCACCTCTCCCAAAATAGTCACCTCCTGACTAAACTTTGGCACCAACAAACGATCGCCATCCTTCAGGGCCACATCCGGTGATCTATACGCCACTATATCTGACAGAGGGACCACCAAACGACCCGTTGCAACCGAGCTCGCTAAGGATGCTATCGCTCTCCTCTGTGCAGCAATTTTTCCCTCATCAACCACTATGTCAGAGTTTGCGTCCCTGAGGCTACCTGCTGCAAGCTCATCATTCACTAGCTTTAGAAGCCTGTCGATCTCTTCCTGCTCACGCTTAACTAACGACTCTCTCAAAAAGATTGAGCCGTCGATAAAAGCCTCCTCAGTAAAGCCACCAGCCCTCTGGATGACAGAGTTAAGAAGCTCTCCCTTTTCAAAGACGTAGGTACCCGGAAAGACAAACTCGCCCTCAAGTGTAATGGTCTCAGACTCCCTAAATTCTGGGATGGTTCGAAACTCAACATAATCAGACGGCTCCAAAGGTGAGGAGGATCGACTGGTGAGGTCTGACAAAATTATTGAATTCACTGCCCTGTTCGGATCTGAAAGGTCAGTTCTATAGATCTCCGCCGACTGAGAATAGGCAGACTCTGTCAGGCCACCAGACAGATTAATAATATCTCTTATGGTCATTCCTTTTGACAGGGGATACTCTCCCGGATACCGAACGCTTCCTCCTGACCGCACAACTTTGGGTAGCTCGCCAATACTAGTCTGGCGCTTTAAATTAGCAATAAAAGGGGCGACGGCATCAGCCCTGTCCTGGTAGTCAGCCAGGACAATGATCTTGTCTCTGGACTCGAGCTCAAGGTTATCTTTGCTGGAAGGGTCAGAAAAGACATTGCCAAGCTCGAAGATCATGACTTTAATGTCGGTACTACCATCCAATTCCCTTACGAGCATTGACACATCTAAATCTGCAGCAGGATTCAACTTATCCCTGTCGGAAATAATGTCAGACACCCTCATTCCTTCGCGCCAAGCAAACTGTCCAGCGTGGCGAACAGCGCCAGACACCGTGACTATATCCTTCTTGTAGTCTGTAATCGCGTCAATAACTAGGTGATCTCCAGCCTGCAAGACAATGGCTGTATCTTTAGATTGCTTAAGATTCAGGTCCATGACCGTCATGAAGCCATCATCATTAATCCTTTCTAACCTAGAGCTTGCCGAGAAGGCCTTAGGGCCTAGGTCACCAGCAAGGCTAACCAAATCTGCAACCGACTCACCACCCTTTAGCTCATAAATCGCAGGCCTTAAAACTTGACCCTCAACCGATACCAAGTCACCAACTGTTGGGATATAGATCACGTCAGCCGCCTGAACTCGAACATCCTTGCTCGTATCACCAGATAGCAAGAGATCATAGAGATCAAGTGTCGCAATCAACTTTCCCTGCCTCTTGAGCTGAATGTTTCGAAGAGATCCAATGTCGCTCACACCGCCACTACTGACCAAGGCGTGAGTAATCGTCGAGAGCGAGGAGACGGTGTAGGCGCCAGGCTTGAACGCCTCGCCTAAGACAAATATCTGCATCGATCGAAGAGAACCCATGCTAATACTGACCTGGGTACCAATAATCTGTGCAGAAATCCGCGACTGCAGCATCTCCTTTGCCTCAGCATAGGTCAGTCCAGCCAGACCAACGGGCCCCAATTCTGGAAAGTCAACAAACCCTTCACGATTAATGTCCAATGAGAAGGCATTGTTCGTCTTGCCATAAAAAAGAATATCTAAGGTATCACCAGGACCCAACAAATAATCGCCCGACACTGGAATACTGGCTGCAGGGGCATAGGTCGTTGGAGCGTTGGCAAAGAGATCATAGCCAAACGGCTTTAGTGAAGATGCTGGAGTGGTCGCTCCTACCCCTGTAACGGCGACCGGTGCAACGGTAACCGATATATCTTCTGAAGAGGACACGGTACCTCTAGCCACTGGAGCAGGCGCCTGAACAGCCACTTTAGCAGCACCTGCAGTTGTTATCTCACCACACAACTGGTCCAGGTCATAGCCCGCCTGCCTGGCCATGGCCTTATTAGCTGCGGTGGCGTTGTCACAGAGCTGCTTCACATCCTCAAGACCCTGGGAATAAGCACTAAAGGAAAGTGACATTGCAATAACGGAGATACATAACACCAAAGGCACAGGCAATTTAAAATACTTCATAAGAATAAAATTCTCCTCAAAATATTAAAACAAACATCAACGCCGGCAAAGCACGCTATTTTAGCTTGGTTAGCGTTAATGCGGTATACCTTTCATCAACTATTTGTCTTATCACCGCAATATCACCGTCTTCGTTAACCAAAATACTATTCATATAGTCCTGTATGTCACTACAATATTGAGTATAACGAACCATTTCTTGATTCTTTTTTTGTTCCCATTGATCGCAGCGATGACTTGAGATTGTCCTATTTCCTCTGTTAAAAGAGCGTATATTTTTCTTATCTGAGATACTCATATTTATTTGACGACGCCCCATTCCTTGAACCATTCGCAATGTCCATCCATCGAACAAAACTTGATCACCAAAATTATTCGAGAATAGTATACCCTTTGTCGTTGATACCGCGTAGACGATCGACTCATAATCAGAATAACGAGCCAACCAACTGTTCGTCGAAAGATCAATGGGCGGTTCCTTGATTAGTTCTACTAGACCATTCAATTGTCGAGATTGAACAATACAACCAGATAGAACGATCGATATAGTAATAAGAGTTAAGTTAGACATAGTAAAAACTCTCATTTTGTCAGTCTGCCCATTGAGTTACTAAAAACATCATAACGTGCCGGCCTCAGATCCCACCAGATTCTGCCCATAAAATCTTCTAAATACTGTCCTCCATCTCTTTGAACAGGCCTGATTCTTGTAATGTAGTTAGATCTGGAACTCGTCCCTAAAAAACCATTAAAAGGGATTTTAAAAAATAATCCTTTGTCAAAACTACCCTCTCCAAAATCCTCAGCAGAAACATTTGTCCTTGTAGCCCAAAGGCCAACCATCCAGCCATTGTCAAAGGTTCTTCTCACTTCCAACGTAGCACCCACATCCTTCGCGAGATACTTGCCCGCGTGAATAGCAACATCAAAATTATAGAAGGGTGATGCCCAGTAGGCGCTCGCAAAAGCTGTTACTGTCTCATATTCCAAGTGCATAAAAGTCTTATCAAAATCTCTCTGTTTTACCCAATTTGTGCTTAATCCAAACGCTAATCGGGACTGAAATGATTGGTAAAGAACTTCTCCCCCGAAACCGCTGTACATTGACTCAAGCACTCCGCCAAATACCCTAAAGTAAGTATCCTTAAAGAGATTTCCTCGTTTTTGGACAAACAGAGAGTCTAACCCTGATTCACCTTCATTCAAATACCTTACAACATCAGATCTAACTCGCGTTAATACAGAATCTGACTGACGCGTGCTCTCATCAAAGTTATTCGTAATATCCAAATCAATAGCCCCGCCTAAAACCCAGTTCCCAGGTAACATCATACTCAAACCGATCTTCGCATAAAGCTGATATCTAGCAGGATCGTCTGGATCAAAGAGTTGAACTCGATTACTTAAATTAATATCTAATAAAATCTTTTTTTGTACAAAATCGGTTCTATGCTGAATAAATGAACGAGGCTTGAAAGGCTCAATTCTTATTTCTCGCTCAACTAATTGTCTATTTTTACCAAAGTTTAGTGAGGGTCGTCTCATTCGAATTGAATTAACTCGATGACCCTCCTCTTCGACTACAATATCAAACATGTTTACTGTGGTGGGAAGATGAAGATCGGCCAAACTTACCATATAATTCACAGCGTCCATCCATACTGGATAGGCTGTATTTCCCATCACTATAGTTGCAGTATGGCGAGACTCGTCAACTGTAGCCTCCAATAAAAGAAGACCAGAACGCTCGGCATCAAATAGAAATGTGTCGTACCAAGAACTTTGATTTATGCCTATTGGAAGATCAGATGACTCAAGATCTATACTTGAAAGATAAAGGCGTCGATGAGGCTTACTAGGCAACAACTTTGTATCCAGAGCAGCGGTTAATTGCATACCCCACTCTTGATTATGCTGATGAGATAACGTTAGAGATAATCCAGGCGCTGCGTCCCACCTAATCGCCGCTGAGATTGGGCTCTTAGGCTCTCGCCCTCCAAGGGCAACTTCAAAGTCATACTGATCGGGATTATATTCAAGCAATAATGATACGGGAAGAGACTCAACTTGATAGGCTACCCCTCCAAATAGCCCAGCCTCTTTACCACTGAAAAATGTCCCGCTGGACAGCTTTCCTCCGAGGCCAACAGCCTTAACTCTCTCTTCAAAGGAATCAGACACAAAAGTTAGTGGGTTCCTAAAGTCACCATCACCGGCCAATCGACCCCATCCCATTCCAAGTGTTATGTCAAAGTTGTCGATCTTTTTTGACGCAACAACATACTCAGAGCCCCAAAGTCCCGTCCCCACAAGATCACGAATACCTACCGCTACCTGAGGAAGGTAATCATCTTCCTTCCAAAGACGGAGTTTAGCCTCGTAATTCCTGTCATAGGTATAGCTTGTATCTGTGAAGCCTGTGTAGCGAAAAGTTCCCTGAAGCCATGGCGTTGCCTGGTAGGTAATGGCGTAGGAGTTCGTCCTTGACTGAATAGCGGCGGTAGTTGTTAGAGTTCCATCGGCGGACATACGCGCAGTAGGGATATCAATAAGACCCGTTGTTCCAAAATCAGACGAATTTACATAATTCGAATGCAAAAGAACCAAACACAAAATGAACAACGCTCTTGCATAAAACATGCCTAATATTCTCAAAAAGCTAAAAGAGGTACGATTCTAAAGGCACCGAATCCGGCTATCAAGTTCCTGAGGTGGAAGTGGTACTTGTAGAGGTGGTTCCTGTTGTACCTGTCGTCGATGTAGAAGTTGTTGTGGTCGAAGAGGTTGCATTGGTTGATACAGTAGCAGTAGTGCTGGTAGTACCCGTGGTGCTCGTTCCACTGGTGCCAGTAGTGCCAGT
>CABZOI010000015.1 GCA_902527245.1 uncultured SAR92 cluster bacterium
GTTGACGGTGATCATATTGATGGGGATGTTGAGCTGGTAAAAACAGGCTCTGTTGATACCGCCTCTGAGGGGACTTATACCATTACCTACACCGCAACAGATTCTTCAGATAATAGTGCCTCTGTCAGTCGAACAGTTGGGGTTATTTCAGGTAATTTTTGGCCAAAAATAACAAGTAACGTGGATATTGATGTTGAGTCACTAGTCTCAGACATTTTAGAAAACATGACCCTGCGGGAAAAGATTGGGCAAATGATCCAAGCTGAAATTAGTGCAGTGACTAAAGAGGAAGTACAACAGTATCACTTGGGTTCAGTCCTAAATGGTGGTGGTAGTTGGCCAAATGGTAAACAGTCATCCGTTTCTGACTGGGTAACTCTTGCTGATGATTATTTTTTAGCGAGCACTGATCAGACTGATGGCAGTTCAGGAATCCCAATCATTTGGGGCACAGATGCTGTTCATGGTCATAATAATGTCATTGGAGCAACGATCTTTCCTCATAACATCGGATTGGGAGCAACGCGGGATACTGATCTAATTCGAAGAATTGGAGAGATAACAGCATTGGAAGTAGCCGTTACGGGAATAGATTGGGTCTTTTCGCCAGTTGCTGCGGTAGTTAGAAATGATAGGTGGGGAAGAGCTTATGAAGGATTTTCTGAAGATCCTCAGATCGTAAGGTCTTACATGGCCTCGATGGTGCGAGGATTACAAGGAGATAAAGCAACAGATTCACTTTTCTCTCCGAGCAAAGTGGTAGCAACTGCAAAACATTTTATCGGGGATGGCGGCACAACAGATGGGATTGATCAGGGAAATACGGAAGTATCAGAACAAGAGTTAAGAGATATTCACGGTCAAGGTTATATGTCAGCCATTGAATCAGGCGTTCAGACTATCATGGCAACATTTAATAGCTGGAATGGCAGTAAAGTTCATGGCAACAATTACTTATTAAATGAAGTGCTGAAGGAGCAGATGGGATTTGAGGGTTTTGTTATTGGAGACTGGAACGGTCATGGTCAGGTAAATGGTTGTAATGATGAGCAATGTGCTCAAGCAATCAATGCTGGCGTTGATATGATAATGGTACCCTTCGCTTGGAAGGCCTTTTTTGAGAATACTGTTAATCAAGTGGAGAACGGCGAAATAGCGATTACACGAATTAATGATGCGGTAAAACGAATCTTGCGAGTCAAAGCGCGATCAGGGATTATAGGTGGAGATCGACCATCTGAGCGGCAATATTCAAATCAAATTAATATTCTAGGTTCTGAAACGCACAGACTTGTTGCCAGAGAGGCCGTTCGGAAATCACTTGTTCTTTTAAAAAATAAAAATTCGATATTGCCTTTGAAAAGGAATCAAAGGATCTTAGTCACTGGTCCTGGTGCCAATAGTATTGGGCAACAGAGTGGTGGATGGACCATAACTTGGCAAGGCACAGGAAACTCGAATGCGGATTTTCCAAATGGAACCTCAGTGTATGATGGTATCTCACAAGTTGTGTCAGATGGTGGTGGAACAATAATTCTTAGTACTGATGGGACATACTCAGGTTCTCGACCTGACGCAGCCATCGTAGTGTATGGTGAGACACCTTACGCCGAGGGAGCAGGCGATTTATCTAGTCTTGAATATCAGTCTGGATCTAAAACTGACCTTAATATTCTCAAATCATTGAAAGATCAAGGAATTCCAATCATTTCAATATTTTTATCTGGGAGACCTTTATGGGTAAATGCAGAGATTAATGCATCAGATGCATTTATAGCGGCTTGGTTGCCGGGATCTGAGGGTATAGGAATCGCTGATGTGATCTTTACCAACAATGAAGAGACTATTAATTATGATTTCTCTGGAAAACTTTCCTTTTCTTGGCCCAACACGCCTACACAGTTCAATTTAAATCGTTATGATGAAAATTATAATCCACTATTTTCTTATGGTTTTGGCCTAACTTACCAAGATGAGGATACCTTGGGCGATGATCTTGATGAATCGGGAAGCTCAGATACCAATCAACCGATATTGCATTCGATACCGGGATTGATAGAAGCAGAGGACTACAGTGATATGTTTGGTATTCAATCAGAGACTACTAATGATGATGGAGGCGGTTTAAATGTTGGTTATGTCGATGAGGGAGATTGGATTGAGTATTCTGTCGATGTTGAGGAATCCGGTGAATACTCAGTTGAGTATAGATTAGCCAGTCTAAATGGAAGTAGTGGTTTTGAGTTACTGGTAGATGGACAGCAAGTAGATGTGCAAACAGTTCCAAGCACTGGGGGATGGCAAAATTGGGTATCAGAGACCTCCACGGTATCATTGGAGGCCGGAGAGCAGACGATTCGAATTAATGCGATTGGGGCTTTATGGAATTTAAATTGGTTAAACTTCACACAAAATTAAGGTTATTAAACGTGTTATATCGGTTCTTATTTACCTTATGTATCGCATCGACATCGTATGCGACGGATCCTATTGATCAACGCACTGCTGATGAAGCAAGAAAACTTATTGATCAAGGGCTTGAGAGCACTATCGGATTTGAAGTGGTGAAGAGCTTAACTACAGAGGTTGGACCCCGACTTGCTGGAACTAAGGCGGAGGCCAGAGCTAGGAATTGGGGTGTTGCAAAATTCAAAGAGCTAGGATTTTCAAACATACGAATAGAACCATTTTCTGTTGATCATTGGGAAAGAAGACATGAACATGTTCAGATATTATCGCCGTTCCCACAAAATCTTGTTGTATCTACTCTTGGGGGCTCTATTTCCACGCCCCCAGGTGGCATTGCAGGCGAGATAGTAAGTTTTCCAACATTGCAATCACTGAAAGATGCTCCATTGTCAGGCCTGGAAGGCAAAATCGTATTTGTTGATGAGTACATGACTCGAACTCAGGGTGGATCTGGTTATGGAATAGCCGTTCGAAAGCGATCAGGAGCGGCAAATGAGGCAGGCAAGAGAGGAGCAGTTGCAGCTTTGATTCGATCTGTGGGAACAGATCATCATCGATTTGCTCATACAGGACAGATGACTTATGAGGAAGGAGTTCGGAAAGTACCTGTGGCAGCTTTATCTGCTCCTGATGCAGATCAATTACAAAGGGCACTTGAGATTGGAAGTGTTAGAGTTAAATTAGACTTGCATGTGGAAGCGAAAGGGAGAGTAGAATCTGGAAACGTCATTGCGGAGATTCCTGGTAAGTCCGATGAGATTGTTTTGATTGGTGCACATTTGGATAGCTGGGATTTAGGCACTGGTGCGGTGGATGACGGCGCAGGCGTTGGTATAACGGTTGGAGCTGCAAAACTTATCTTGGATTTGAATAAAACGCCGAAGAGAACAATAAGAGTCGTGATGTTTGGTTCTGAAGAAGTTGGGTTAGTTGGGGCACGTGCTTACGTGGCAAAACACAAGGATTCCTTAATAAACCATATGGTGGGTGCCGAATCAGATTTTGGAGCGGGCAAGATCTGGAGATTTGAGACTAATTTTGCGCCAGAAAAACTTTATCTCGCTGATGCAATTCATAAAATTCTCGAACCTTTGGGTATAGGGCGTGGGCACAATAATGCATCAGGTGGGCCTGATATCGGGCCAATGAGGGAACAGGGAGTTCCCGCTGTAACTCTAAAACAAAACGGATGGGATTATTTTGATTATCATCACACTGCCGATGACACGCTAGATAAGGTAGATCCGTCTGACATTGCGCAAAATGTCGCCGCATATGCAGCATTTACTTGGATAGTCGCGAATCTGGAAGATGATTTCAGGCCTCGTGACCCATGATAAGAACAGATAATCTCGGCATTTAGTCTTATTAATTATGTATGGTTTTAAACGCTAAAGGACATCTTCGATATGTTTGATTTTAGGAATTTTGTCGTAATAGTAATCTTTTTTTATCTTCAGGGATGTGAAAATATGGATAAAAATATGGACCGTGAACTGAGTATGGGGAAAATAATTGCAGAGTATCCGCCTACACCAAAAATTCCTGTTACGGAAACATATTTCGATACTAGCGTTACGGATCCCTATCGATGGTTAGAAGATGATCAATCGGATAGAACAGATCATTGGATTGAATCTCAGAATAAGCTGACTGAAGATTACATAGAGCAGATTCCCTATAGAGATGCTATTTTCGATCGGATATCAGTCTTGTGGGATTATGAAAAAGTTGGAGCACCCTTCAAAGAGGGTAACTATACCTATTTTTATAGAAACGATGGACTACAGAATCAATACGTACTTTATCGCTATCGTGAAGACATAAATCAAGCAGAGGTTTTCATTGATCCGAATACTTTTAGTGAGGATGGCACTATTGCTTTAAGTTCCATCAGTTTTTCTGAAGATGGTTCTTTAGCGGCCTATTCCATATCGCGATCAGGATCAGATTGGAGAGAAATAATTAAACCCTAATTGAGCCTAGTAAACTAGTGTTTGCATAGCCCTTGGTGGTATTGTTAAGTCGACCTGACGGTCATTAAGGAAAAAACTATATTTAATTGAATCATTTGATTTATTCATTACGATTGTCGCCATCGTTCCATCTGGATTCAAGAATGAAGTAGCTAAAACAACATTTCGACTCACACTGGTACTAATCCTCACAGAATCAGGGCCAACGAATTTTGAAAAATGTCCAATATAATAGTAAGTGGGAGTATAAATAAGCTCACCTGTCGAAGTATCACCATGAATGGGTGCAAAACAAAAGTTTGACACGTGATTTGGCCCTCCAGTTTGATCTAACAACAAATTCCAATCCGTCCAGCCTACTGTTCCTCTATTAAAATCACGAATCATTGAGAATCCGTATCTCTCTGCATTTGGCCAATACTGATATTTATCAGTCGAGAATGCCTCTACCGTACCCTCAGTAAAGAGTATTGGTTTGTCAGGGAATGATTGATTAACCAGCGCGAGATTTTCGTGCATATTTTCAAAACCATCGCAATGAGGATAGCAATCGGTATACCAAGTTTCATACCAGTGATAGCCTATACCCCACGCATATTTTGATGCCTCTGGATCACCAAAAATCACATTAGCTCGGTGTGCCATAAGATCACGGTTATGATCCCATACGACTATATTTTTATCTCCATAACCACTTTGCTCCATGATTGGACCAAGATGATTTTTTAAGAAATCTCTCTCCTCCTCAGCGGTGTATATCATAGATTCCCACCGTTGAACCGCCATGGGCTCATTTTGTATCGAGATACCCCACATAGGCATCCCTTCTTCTTCATAAGATTCAATAAATTTTACATAGTAACGAGCCCATGAATCATAATATTCAGGGAGAAGCTTGCCGCCAAAAAGCATACTTTTATTAGTTTTCATAAAAGCAGGCGCACTCCATGGGCTAGCATACAAAAGCAATTCTCCACCAGCAGCATTGGTAGCTCTCTTAATTAGGGGAATTCTAAAATTTTTATCACGGTCGATGGAGAAAGATGTTAGCTCTTTATCACCATCCTCTACATATGTGAAACTTTCACTACTAAAATCGGCACTGTGGATAGTTATTCGAGCAAGTGTGTACCCGATACCATTCTCTTTATCAAAGTAAGCCTCTAGAAATTCTTGTTGTTTATTTTCTGGTAACTTTGCGAAAACCTCAGCTGAAGCATCTGTGATCGAACCTCCAAATCCTAATATTTTCTGGAATTGCTTATCGGGATTGACAAATATTGAATTCACAGTCTCCGGCGGCTGGGAACCCTCAAAAAACTGCTTAGTGTCAGTTAATGACAATCTATAATCACTATCTTTCGCTGTCGTGTAGATTTTTATCTCTTTAGCTGTATCCTTGTTAATGGTAGACATTTCATCCTCCTGTGTGACGTTTGGATCTGATGAACATCCAAAAAATGCAGACACTAAAAATATTGAGACAAACTGTGAAAATTTCATTGAGTACCCCTATTGACTCACAAGAACTCTAAAGAGTATCGCTAAAATCTAATATGAACAAGGGCATTTATTGACAAAAATAATCTATTTAAAGGAAAGCGAATTTGCTGATAAAAATTGCACCTAAAAACCATGCCCCTGAGGATATATTTCGTGTATTGCCAGAGGCAATTTTTAAGATAATAAAAGATAAAAACCCGAGGGCAATTCCATTTGCAATTGAGAATGTTAATGGAATCATAACGATAATTATTAGGGCAGGTAATAATTCTGTGGCGTCTCCCCAATTCAATTTTTCCATTCCGCCGAGCATCAGAATCGCAACGTAAATTAAAGCTCCTGCAGTTGCGTAAGCAGGCACCATTAGTGCTAACGGTGAGAGGAAAATCGCAAGTAAAAAGAATATACCGACTGCTACAGCTGTTAAACCCGTCCGTCCACCTGCCTCGACCCCTGCAGAGCTCTCAACATAACTGGTGACTGGGGCGCATCCTAACAAAGCACCAAAAATACTAGAGGAACTGTCTGCTTTGAGCGCTTTATCCAAATTTTTAACCTGGCCCTGATCATCAACTAAATTCGCTCGGTTTGCTACTCCAAGCAAGGTGCCCGCCGTATCAAAAAGATTAACAAATAGGAATGATGCTATAACCGCAACCATCGCTACATCTAACGCCCCCAAAATATCCAGTTGCAAAAATGTACTACTCACATCTGGCGGGTAAGCAACCAATCCTTGGTATTCAACAAATCCGAGACCTAATGCCAATAAAGTAATCGTCAAAACACCAATGATTATCGCACCAGGAACATTTCTAACAGAGAGACCCGCAATGAGTATAAATCCCAACGCGGCCATCAGTGTTTCAGGATTTGTTAAGTCTCCCATGCTGACAAATGTCGCTCCATTAGCCACAATAATTCCACCACTTTTCAAGCCAATGAAACCTATAAATAAACCAACCCCTGATCCCATTGCGATCCTCAAATTTAGAGGAATACTGTCTAACATCCATCTACGTAACGGGGTCACACTCATGAGAAAAAATAAAACACCAGCAATCATTACAGCTCCCAAAGCAACTTGCCACGAATATCCCATCTCGCCAACAACTGTAAAAGTAAAAAAGGCGTTTAGCCCCATCCCCGGAGCTAGGCCAACTGGCCAATTAGCAAAAATCCCCATAACCAGACACGCCAGAGCAGCAGCTAAACAGGTACCTACAAAGCTTGCACCTTGATCCATCCCACTTGAGGCCATAAGTTGCGGATTAACGAAAATGATATAAACCATGGTTATAAATGTAGTTAACCCCGCCATCAGTTCTCGATTAACATCAGTGTTATTTTCAGCAAGCTTAAAAAAATTTGATAGGAAAGTTTTCATTTTTATCTCGAAATTAAATTTACAATTTTATATGATGATGAAACGGGTAATGTCATCATAGTATACGATATAAAAATTTTTCAAATGGTTAAACATTTGGCAACGTATTTGCAATACCTTAAAACACGTAATTAAAAGAACAGATAACTTACTTAAATGCATTATATTAGTGCGAAATATCCGTTTTTAATTAAAACACGCACAGTTATAGTGCGGAAACTTCAAACATCTACTACCAGGACGCATCATGAAAAAGAAATCAGTTACTAAAAATCTGTTATCAGTCGCAATTGGAGCTTTACTAGCTAGTAATGTATCAGCCCAAGAGAACAAGCTAGTCTTTGAAGAAGTGCTTGTTACGGCAGAGAAAAGAACAGAAAGCCTTCAAGACTTATCTCAAGCAATCACCGTTTTGAATGGTGAAGATTTAGATAATAGGCAGATCTCGACATTTGTGGATATAAGCGCAATAGCGCCAGGAGTTAATATTGCAAAGAATGAGGGATTCAAAACCGTAATAACCATCAGGGGGGTCGGATATGAGACGAACCAGAATGCTATTGCGACACCCTCTGTGTCTTATCATCTTGATGGGATATACGTTGCATCTCCTTATTCCTTACAAACAGATTTCATGGACCTTGAGAGAATCGAAGTACTCAGAGGGCCGCAGGGAACTCTCTTTGGCCAAAATTCAACTGGGGGAGCAATTAATGTCATTACCGCTGCTCCATCAACAGACTCCTCATTTGGCTCAGCTGACTTAACTGTCGGTGACTATGGACTCGTCAAGTTTAGAGCTTCATACAATACGCCGTTAAGTGAGAATCTCGCTGTGAGAGGATCCTTTATAAGTAATAAGCGAGATGGGTTCACTGAGAACCTATCTCTGGGTCAAGATCTTGATGACGCAGATAGCATTTCGGCAAGAGTACGAGTTAAATATGAGCCATCAGACACTTTCCGAGCCAACTTCATGGCGCAATATTTTGACGAAGATCGGAACGGAGCAGCGCAGAAAGGAATATTAGATCCCACTCCCAACCCCCGTGAACTTAGGCAAAATTCTGTAACAGAGCATAAGCTTAATGCGCAATTATACAGTGCTGTGCTGGAATGGGATTACGAGGGCTATACAGTAAAATCGTTAACTAGTTATCAAGTCGACGATATACTTGTTAGGCGAGACAATGATAGAAACGATCTTGCATACTTACCACCATTCGCTCTCCTGCCGAGTGAATATGACCCTGAAACAAATAAGCAAACCACATTTACTCAAGAAATTAATCTTGTCTCCTCCGAACCAGCTTTTGGCAAATTAGATTGGATCGCAGGTTTATTCTATTTAGATACAGAGATCGAAATAAGTATCCTAGAGAGGTTAGATTTTGGCTTTGATGGAGTATTCGACCCATTTACTATCGATGATATTTATGCGTACTCAGGTGATGTTGGATTTATAACTGACTCCAAACCTGAGAGAGACTCAACGTCTTTGTATGGTCAAGGTACTTGGAATCATAGTGATACATTGAGAACAGTCTTTGGCCTCAGATACACACGAGATGAAGTCTATAGCGCAGTCACAAATTTCTATGGAAGAAGTGGAACTGATATCCTAGAAACCAGTGGAAATAAAATCACTGGAAGACTCGTTATAGAAAATGACCTAAGCGATAACTCGATGCTTTATGGTTCATTTACTCGAGGCTACAAACCAGGCGGCTCCAATCTTACTTACGGAAGAGAAAATGAGATTGCGCCCATAGTAGTTTTACCTACCTTCACTGAAGAGGTAGTGGACGCATTTGAAGTTGGCTTAAAGAGTGATTTAGCCGATGGACGAGTAAGGTTAAATACAGCTGCGTTTTTCTACAACTATGAGGGACTTCAGTATCAGGCAACTGATCCAGAGGTGTTTGAAGGCGGCGTTGGGAATATACCAGAATCAGAGATCTTTGGGGCCGAACTAGAATTGTCCGCTTTCTTATCAGATACGGTAATCCTTGATGCTAGAATGGCGTGGCTAGATACAGAAATCACAGCTGACCATTTAGCATTAGATAACGTAAATTCTGAGGCTGCGACAAATGCTTTATTAGGACAAGGACTGGCGCTCTTTAGCAATGAAGTTCAAATCGCGAGAGCTGGACAGATACAAAATGTGAAGGGAAATGAATTAGCTAAGACTCCTAGCTTCACTGCAAATCTAGCACTCAACTGGTCAATGGATATTGAAAACTGGGGAGAAATGAGGAATACAGTACAATACATCCACCGAGGTGGATTCAAACACAGAATATTCAATAATTCTGTGACAGACATTGTGCCTAGCTATGATGTTCTTGACCTCGTACTAGGGTTCTATCCAGAGTCCGCAGATTGGCATTTGGAAATTGTCGGTAAAAATCTGACGGACAAAGATGGTATTAACGCGAGATTTACAGACGTCTTTGGTGTTGGTGCCACTGGTGACGAGCTCATTGCACCTCGTCAGCTTATGGTCCAATTTGGAATGGATTTCTAAGAATTTAATTAGAAAAACATCTATTGCTCCTTTGTAAAGGTACCAACTACTCTTTTGATACTAAATCAAATCAGTAGTTGGTATCATTTCGTATGAAAAAATTATTCATCTCCCCATCCTCACTTCTTGAAGACTCTTATGAGCTAGCTTGGAAAATTTACGAGAGTGGTTATCTACCAAATTATATAATTGGTGTGTGGAGAGGCGGTTCGCCAATTGGTATTGCTGTTCAAGAGTTATTGCATGTTCTAGGTGTAACTTCCGATCATATTGCAATAAGGACCTCTTACTATACCGGAATAGAAACAGTTAAAGACGATGTGCAAGTTCATGGCTTAAGTTATGTTATTAAAAAGATCCAGTCAGAGGATCGTCTTTTGATCGTAGATGATGTCCATGATACTGGAATATCAATAGATAAAATAATTTCTACCCTTAGCAAAGCCTGCAAAAAAAACACTCCAAACATTAAAGTCGCGACAACTTATTTCAAACCAAGTAAAAATAAAACCTCCCGAACGCCAGACTATTACATCCATGAGACAGATGAATGGCTTGTTTTCCCCCATGAACTCGATGGCTTAGATGTCCAAGAAATTATTGATTCGAAACCTGAATTGCACAAAGTTATAAATAAAATAAAACCAATCCTTCAAAATAAATAAAACAATATATTTGCTTTCGCGGACTCTACTTGATTGTGATATCCTCAAAGCTCAAGTCGCAGAAAATAAGTAGTAATGAATCAGGAAATAGAAGAACCAAAAGTTGATTTTGCAATATTCTCTCCAGTGCTCATAGTAGTTTTAGCAAGCGCTATACCTTTGATGATTTTTCCTCAGCCCGCAGCAAAAGCAGTAATGTTTGCAAGAACATTCATTATGGATAATTTTTTATGGCTGTATTTAGTTGCGGGACTTTCAGCGCTTGCGTTCTGCCTGTGGTTGGCTTTTGGCAGGTATGGAAATGTAAAGTTAGGCCAAGCAAATGAAGAACCGGAATATTCAAATATTCATTGGATCGCAATGATGTTTACTGCTGCCATCGGTGCAAGTGTTATTGCGTGGGGATTTGCTGAACCAATATTTTATATCCAAACACCACCTTTCAATTTTACTCCTGGCTCTCATGAGGCTTTTGAATGGTCACATGTTTATCCAATGCTTCATTGGGGAATCATTCCATGGGCAATTTATGCATTACCAGCTGTTCCAATTGCTTATATGTTGTATGTCAGAGAATACCCTGTTTTAAGAATAAGTAGCGCATGCGATGGAGCTCTGCCAATAAAAGGCCGAGACAAAATAAAAACAGGCATTGATATTCTTATCGTTCTTGGGATAGTAGGTGGAGTTGCGACAACGCTGGGCTTGGGAGTTCCATTAGTTTCTGCAATGATTGCCACATTGTTCGAAGTAGAAGATAGTATGCTAATAAAAATAAGCGTCTTAGCATTTTGGACTGCCTTATTTGGAACGAGTGTTTACAAAGGCCTAAAAGCGGGTATCAAAATTCTTGCCGACATCAATGTTGTTCTCGCTATCTTTGCGATTCTTTTTGTACTTATCGCAGGGCCTGGTGTTTTTATCTTAGACCTGACAGTGAACAGTTTTGGATTGATGTTCAGCAATTTCATGAGCACAGCCACTTGGACAGATCCTATAAGAGAGGGTGATTTCCCTGAGGCATGGACGGGATTCTATTGGGCCTGGTGGTTTGCCTACACGGGAATGGTTGGTTTATTTTTCGGCAGAATATCGAGGGGAAGGACAATCCGACAGCTCGTTCTTGGAGTGATCACTTGGGGTTGTATTGGTACGTGGTTGTTTTTGGCAGTTATGGGAGGTTATTCTCTTTTTCTAGAAAAAACGGGCGCCTTGGCTGTAACCGAAATATTGAACTCACAAGGAATGTCTTTTTTGAATGCGTTAGTTATCAAGAGCCTTCCCTTCGGGAAAATTACTTTAGCTATCTTTACTGTTCTCTCAATTATTTTTTATGCCACAACAATAGACTCATCCGCCTATGTCATTTCTAGCATTTGTGCAAAAGACTTAGAAAATACTCAAGAACCTCGTCGGTGGAACAGAATTACATGGGCGGTTCTATTGGCTTTGATTACTGCAGGTCTCCTTCAAGCAGACTCATTACAAACAACACTATCAATGACAGTTGTAAGTTCATTACCCATGATCCCAATTCTCATACTTCTTTGCATATCAATCCGAAAATGGCTAGAGGAAGATTTCGCGCATCTTAATTTAAATAAAGAAATTGTTAAGACTAAATGATCCTGTTATGAACTTTGAAGAATTTGCAAAATCTAGAAAAAGTACTCGTGGCTTTTTAGATAAACCAATCTCCAAAAAACTAATTAACGAAATTATAAATGCTGCGAAATGGGCCCCCTCATCATATAACACTCAAACATGGAATATTCATGTTGTAACAGGCGACATCCTCGATAAAATTAGGGATGGGAATACAAAAAATACATTAGCTGGAAAGCCTCATGTCCGAGATTTCCCATACAAAGAGGACTATGAAGGCATCCACAGGCAAAGACAAATCGACGTTGCTATTCAACTCTTCGAAGTAATGGGAATTAAAAAGGAAGATAAAGAAAAAAGAATGGATTGGATGTTACGTGGATTTAGACAATTCGATGCTCCCGTTTCACTGGTGCTTACCTATGACAAGTACCTGGAACCAGCTGCCATAAGTCATTTTGCACTCGGCGCCCTTTCTTATGGGATTGTTTTGGCAGCTTGGGACCGGGGCGTCGGATGTGTCATAAATGGCCAAGGCATAATGCAATCTGACGTTGTGAGAGAGCATGCAAAAATTCCAGAAAATGAAAATATTATGATCTGTATAGCAATGGGATATCCCGATCCTGATTTTGCTGCAAATGATGTAAGATCCACAAGAATCGCAAATGATTCATTTGTAAATTATCTCGGATTTGATTGAGTTAACTTATTAAAATTAACTCCTCAATAAAAATGATCGAATCGATAACAGAAGCAACACGACAAACACCGATAGTTCATAAAACCCAAGTTTTGGTTGTAGGAAGTGGACCAGGAGGACTCGCTGCTGCAATTGCATCTTCAAGAGCCGGTATTGAGACGACGCTTTTAGAGAGGTATGGATGTTTTGGTGGGAACTTAACACAAGTTGGAGTAGAGGGTTTTGCATGGTATAGACATGAAAAAACCATTGACAGTGAAGGTATCGGAATAGAATTTGAAGAAAGAGCAAAATCAATGGATTTTGCATCTCCCGAGCCACAATCAATTAGTCACGCAATTGATGGAGAGGGCTTTAAATATGTGGCAGATGTTTTGGTGCAGGAAGCGGGAATCACTCCAATGCTGCATAGAACCATGGTATCACCCATAGTCGAAGAGGGGGCAATTAGAGGAGTTATTGTAGAAAGTAAGGCCGGAAGAGAGGCTGTATTAGCAGAGGTAGTAATCGACGCCACAGGAGATGCAGACGTGGCTTGCCGAGCAGGAGCTAAGGTTCATAAAACTCCAACAGAGGAAATGATGGCCGCCTCAGTTATGTTTTCGATGACTGGAGTGGATAAAACAAGATTCATGGAAAACGTTAAAAATAATCCTCACACATATCAAGATTGGTGTGGTCCAGACTGGTCAATGAAAACTTCAGGAAAAGAGGATAAATTATTCTCGCCCTATCTAAAGAGGCCATTCGAAGAAGCTATTAAACAAGGGCTTATTCCTTCCAATCTAAACACAATCACTGGAACGTGGGGTGCTATCACTGATCAAGGAGATTTAAGTTATCTAAACTTAGTTCACCTTGCAGGATTAGATGCTACGAATCCAGACGATTTAACAAAAGGAGAAATTGAAGGTAGATATCAGGCAATTCAAGCTATTAAAGCTCTGAAAAAATTCAACCCAGGCTGTGAAAATGCAAAGCTCCGAAACTTTGGAATGACCATAGGCATAAGAGACACTAGAAAGATTGATGCTAAATACAATATGACGTCACAAGACGTTCATAACCAAGCAGTTTTTGATGACAGTATTGGAATTTTCCCCGAATTTATCGATGGGTACGGAGTCCTTATTCTCCCTACTACTGGCAGATATTTCCAACTACCATATAGGTCCATGATTCCCAAAGGTGTGAGCAATCTCCTAGTCACAGGCCGTTGCGTTGGAGGAGACAAACTGTCTCATGCTGCAGTCAGGAATATGATGTGTTGCGCAGTGAATGGACAGGGTGCGGGAGTTGCGGCTGCTGAATCAATCAAAACGAAGGTTGATGTCAGTAATGTCAGCATAACTAGAGTGCAAAAAACACTCGTTTCGCAGGGCGCCAGAATTCACTGAAGTACCTGCATCTTTGATCATCTTACTTTTAAAGGCCCATCTAATAAAAAAGGCGTCGCAAATGGCACCATCGATCTATTTGAGTGACCAACACCCGGCGCAATTGACATCGACCAATTAAATGGCACTTTCATCAGGACTGATCCTTTAAAAAGAGAATTCATATAGAAATTATGTCCTCGGGCGAATCTATGGGCTCCTTGACGTCTGGCTTGGTCTCCAGTATTCAGACTTGAATGCTTTGGATCATTATCTTTATCACCAAGTAGCACGATTACTCTTTTGTTATAAGCATTAGTTAACATCTCCTCAGATACCTTGACACCTTTCAAACCATAAGGATAAGAAATTTCTTCAATAGGCATGGTGTAATAACCAGAGTTTGCTAATACTGTTCTGGATGCTCGATTGGGATGGATGAAATACAAAAAACGATGTGCAACTTGAGCACCAGCAGAGTGACCGAAGAGACTATACTCTTCGACTGACGTACCAAACATTTCTCTCGCATATTCAAACAAAGGTTCTATAGCTGAAAATATCCATTTTTCTCTCTCAATAGATCTTCCGCCTAGTGTTTTCATATTACCTAAGTTATATCTTGTTTTTGGAAAATCAGGTGTACTAAATTTTGGAACTAAACTAATAAAATTGTTATCACGAGCCGAGTCATGCCAACTGTTACGATAACCTTCAGCATTCCTGCTCTGCCCATGGAGAATAATGACGATAGGAGTGTCATTTGAGATTTTCTCTGGCTTGGTGGAGTAGACTCTAAGGGAAACTCCGGCCCAGTCGTTAAAAATAAATTCCCCTTTTCCATCTGATTCAAATTGGCTAAAAAAGTCACTTGGAAAAACTGTCAGAGGAAATAGAGTGCCCATCAAAATAAGTAACAATAATGATCGCTTTGTCAGCTTCATAAACAGCTCCAAGTAAAGCATTAGATAGGAATATAACTCACCGTATTACTTGACAATATCATGATAAAAACGAGACAAGTAACAATTGGACCAAGATATATACTGCCAGTCATGTAGAAAAAATATCTATTGAAGTATGGTAGGGCAAACATCATTGGTACGACACCGAATAGCAGATTAATGTAGAGCCAATTCGTAGTCCAATAAACTTCTCCTGTTGTCGCGAACCATGTGTATTGAATAATAATAATCAGAATTAAACCCAGTGAGTTTCCGATGCCCGCAATAAACATAGAAAGCCACTCTGGTTGACCCTCTATTCTCATTGAAGTGTTAGCTCTTAAAGAACTCATGAGGAAAAAGATAAAAAATATAGGTGCGTACATAAGCAATAAGATTAGAATGGTAGGTTGAAATACTCTAACTCCCATAAACCAAAAACGATAATCCACCAAAAAGAAATAATCGATAACAAATAGATAAAGATAGTAAAAAAAGAAAACAAGTAATCCTAAAATGAATGTTTTGTATGCCACTTTCTTTGTGATCAAAATACCCCAATCCATTGGATTGACTCCATTCTTTTTTCCAAATAATTTATAAGTTAAAAAGAAAAATAAAAATCCTACAAAGCCGTTAAAAACGGCCCAAAGCATGACAGGATTATTCATTCTCTGAGGGAAAAACCAAGTTTGCTTGCGAGTTGATGCGTCTACAAATAACTGTTTGGAAACCTCCACCATGGGTATAAATGAGACACATGCAATAAGTGCTGAGATCCCAAACAAACTCCAAAAAATAATCTTCCCTCGTCCTACAGGAGGTTTACTTGGATTAGGAACAGGGTTAACAATCTCGTTGAAATAGGGGACTTTCAATAAAATACGACCCAAAGGTATCAGCATCACAAGAGAGGTAATAAGAGATACTAATCCCAAGAACTCTTTCCATTGCCATATTTGGTCCTCAGGAGAAAGCTCAGACTTATGTGAAAATACTGTCTCAAAATACTTAATTTGATTGGCTGTCGCGAGGCCATTATAAGGTTGAAAAGGATGAAGAAGCGGCTCATTGTGAACAATTCGGGCCGTTCTATCATTGATATTTCCGTACAGCTTACCCAGTTCTACCTCTTTTAACTTTGGCAGTGTTTTCAGACGACCAGAATTTACAACTCTCAAGGCCTCCGGCGCATAACGCATATCTCCATTTTTCAATTTATTTCTAAAAGCTCCTTCATCATATAGGGCATAACTTACCCCAATATTTGAATTTACATGACGTAAGACAGAGTTTCTCAATGTAAGAACATATCCAGATATATAGACTGAGTGCAATTTACTCAGAGCACTATCCGTCTCTGACGCTTCTTTGCCAAAATAAGCAGCTCCTCTTATGGCTGCATTTCCTCCCGCAGAATGTCCTGTTGCGCCAATTCGATTTTTATCTACATAATTTAAATTATCTGTTTCAAAGACATAATCAATAAGCGCAAACATTCCATAACCCTCATAAGTAGCAGATCGGGTGCTCATTGATGAACTCGAACTGCCTTGACCATAAGGATCGATTGATACTACAACAAAACCTCTTCGTGAGAGTTCGATCGCGATATTAGATAGTGCCTCTCTGGATCTTTGAAATCCTGGTACCACCGCTACAAATGGTGCAGGAGTATCAGACGTAGCTGAAATTGGTTTGAAAAGTGTTGCCGCAAGGGATTGACCATTTTGTGTCGGCAACACAATTTTTGAAACAGCAACTTGCCCACCCGAGCTTTGCATCCACGACGATGTTGCCATACAAATAAATATAACAGCCATGCATATGAGTAGATTATTAAAAGCCTTTGTCATTCTGATCACTCAAAATCTCTAAGTCAGTCATACTTTTTATTCAATATCCAAATTTTTGCCTCATTAATTTGCAAAAATTTTGTTTTGTTCGAAAGTGTGATTGTTTAGCGTCTAACCAAGCATAGTTTAGTAATTTAGAAAATTCATTTGTTTCTGAATTATCTATATGCAAATGTCCTTTAAAATCTCCGTTTGAATCAAATATTCCTAATCCTTTACCATTTTTACTAAAAGGACTTTCTTGCCTCTGCAAATTACCAATTCCATCTACATTCCAAATTGAGTATTCGCTATGCTCTAAACCATAATTCCCATACAAACTACAGATCGATTTCTCATCACTACTACCACAGTCAAGACATCCAAATGAAATATTATCTTTTGAAAATAAAAAGGTATCTGAGTAACTTTCAGTAGAAAATGAAAGTACCAGCATGAATAAACATACTCGATTACTAAAGAGCTTTAAAATATTAAGATTATTATCAATCAGCTTTTATGGCCTCATTGAAAAATAGAAAGGTTCTGGAGTGTCAGTTTGCGCATTAACTGCTAAATTTAACCAATTGACAAGTTTTACCCTTGTCTCTTTTGGGTCTATTAGTTCATGCACAGAAAAGCCCTCACTCTTCGGGAAAGGTGATTGACTAGTTGCTAACATTTCCTCAAGTTCTCTCTGTCTTTTTGCAGGATCGTCTGCAGCCGCTATTTCTCTTGAAAACGCAACTGCAACACCTCCCTCTACCGGCAAAGCTCCACTTTTTGCACTTGGCCAACTTAAAACATATGCTTGAGGACCAAAATGAGCCTGAGCTGCTACACCGAATGCTTTGTGGATTTGAACACTAGCCCAAGGAACCCTAGATTGCATAACGGCAGAAATAGCTTCTGTCCCATATCTAATAGTTCCTTCCGACTCACTCTCTGCACCTATCATAAATCCAGGCTCATCAATTAAGCTTATTACAGGTAAATGAAAACTATTACAAAAATCAATGAACCTACGAAGTTTCTGGGCAGCAGATGCAGTCATTGAGCCAGCATAATGCATACAATCATTCGCTATCACTGCTACCGAGTGGCCGTCTAATCGTGCAAGACCTGTAATCAAACTTGGTCCAAACTTTGCTCCGATTTCGAAAAACGTTGTTACGCCACGATCCAAATCAACAATATGATTAATTATCTTCCTCATTTGAAAAGGTTGACGACTACTTTTAGGCACTATAGAGCTTAATTCGTCTGCAAACCGATTCGGTGAGTCTGAGGATATTATTCTTTTCGGTCTTTGCCATGCGTTATCTGGTAAAAAAGACAAAAACCTCTTAATTTGATAGAACGCATCCTCTTCATCCTCAGCTAAATTATTGATTACACCACTTTTTAGATGTACCTCAGGACCTCCTAATTCCTCTTTTGATAACTCCTTTCCTAGAGCTCTCTTAACAACCTGGGGGCCCGCAATTAATACTGCTGCATTCTTAGTCATAATAGAAAAATGAGAGGCTACAAGTCTTGAAGCAGGTAATCCAGCTACCGGGCCCAATGCAGCAGTGACAACTGGAATTACTCCAAGAGTTTGTGCCAGAGGTTGAAATCGCGAGATACTGAATACCGGCTCTCCGAGAGGCCTATGATTTTTATTTTGAGATGTACCACCAACGGCTCCCCCTCCACCCTCGTGCAACCTAATGAGTGGAATCTTATACTGAAGAGCTAGATGTTCCGCATAAACACTTTTCCGCAAACCAGCAGGATTTGGCGATCCACCTTTTAAAGTAAAATCTTCTCCTCCAACAATCACTTTTCTCGATCCAATTTCTCCAAACCCAAGAACAAAATTAGCAGGCTGGAAATCCTCTAATTTGTCTTTAGCATCATAGATTGGA
This sequence comes from uncultured SAR92 cluster bacterium, assembly GCA_902527245.1. GTDB lineage: Bacteria > Pseudomonadota > Gammaproteobacteria > Pseudomonadales > Porticoccaceae > AAA300-D14. The sequence goes on from CABZOI010000015.1 coordinate 18,904, forward strand.
ACTCCCGCCCCCGAACCTACTTCGTCAAAAGTCTTCGCATCAAGCAACTTATCAATGCGCTCTCGTATCGTGAGTCTTCCTTTTGCATGATGCTTACTCACAGACTCTTTACCGCCTTGATTTTTAGAAAGCTTTTGCCTTTGCTTTAATTCATTTATTTCATTATCCCAAACCACGCTTACACACCTTTTACCAATACTCCAATACTCTGACCCTCTATAACTGAGTCTTGTTCACTAACGTGCCAACATTTTAGGTGCCCAGATTCAGCCGCAACTATAGGTATCTCCATCTTCATGCATTCAACAATACAAATGATTTGTTCTTTAGAAACCATTTCTCCCTCCGAAACCTCAAGCTTCCAGATTTGTCCAGACACATGCGTGCTAATATCTAATTCCATTATTTGACTACCCAATCTCCGCTTCAATCCTGAATAATTATTAACCTAAGGTACAGGTAAATAAAAAGCAATGCTATCAATCAATTAAAAATCTCATTAAGATTGGTGCCTTAATAAAATGAATACAAAATAACACGAGATGAAAATTATCAGACTTTTTCTATTGCTTTTAACAATAGTCTCAACGTGTGCAGTTTCTGATCCCACAAAGCCAGAAGAAACGAGCCCATGTGTTTCCAATGATCCACTACTTGGTGACTCTGCCGCATGGGCTGTAGGAGCACTCCACTTATTCAATGAAAAAAAATATTCAGAAGTCGTCGAACATGTGGATAGTTGTTTTGGAATATGGGGCCCAGAAGCCGGTCAAAAGCAAAAAGTAATGTACGACAATCGAAAATCATGCCCAAAAGAGGGCCGTGTCAGTGTTATTGAAAAAAGAAAAATAGAAAAAAATTGGTTAATGAACGATGTCTCAACAGCTTTATGGGCAAAGGCGCGATCTCTCCACAAACTCGATGAAATTGAGTTAGCAAAAACATCTTATGGGCGATGCGTTTATATGAGTTGTGGTAGAACTTGGGATCCTCAGGGATGGTTTTGGTCTCCCGCGAAAGATTGCGCGAAATATGCTCGAGATCTCCTAGACGGATAATTGTTCACTCAGAAAATAAACTTCTTCTTGGCCATACAGTTCTGACTAGGCTGACTTATACCAACGAAATATAGATTCCAAGACTGCATATGCATTTTCAGCAGAACAATCCGATGCAACATTTTGCTGAATGCATTTCACAACATGCTGTTGTAAAGATTTTTCATGAGAAACGCTCAAAGAATTCTCGTCCAATTTTTTAGTTTTTAACTCATTGTTTTCTAATCTGAATAGCTTCAAGTTTCCTTGATCACCTTCGTCGGGCCTCAGTGACGCCCCACCTTTATCTCCAAATAAGTCTATTTTCCAGGACGGTTTATGATGAGAGCTCCAAGAAAGGTCTACTTGAAGCGTGACACCTGACTCCAGCTTAATAATACCCGATGCAAAATCATCTATTTTTTCCAATTTTAAAAGTCCCTGATCAGTACTTCCCAAAACTGCATTAACCCTATACTCCGATGCAAGCCACATTCCCAAATCAATCATGTGCGGACCAAGATCTATCAGCACACCTCCGCCAGAAAGTCTGGAATCAAGGTTCCACCGAGAGTAATCATTGAAAGGAAACGTCTTACTTCGAATTCGATTTAATCTGATGTGGTAAATACGTCCAAACCATCCCGAGTCAATCATACTCTTCAACTGAAAAATTGAAGGATTTAAGTAATCCCACCTAAAATTATTAACGATCAGTAGTGTTTTTTTCATTCGCTTTGATACTTCAATCATAGCCCTCGCATCTTTCAAATTTAACGCCATTGGTTTTTCACATAAAACATTGTGACCAAGTTCCAGAGCCTCTATTGTCAGGTCGTGATGAAGATGATTGGTAACACAAATGACAACTAAATCCAAATCCGCTTTTTCAAGTAAACTTCTATGATCAGAATATGTAGATTTAACATTAAATTTTAATTTTGCTTCTCTCACTTTGGCCGAATCAACATCAGAGATTGCAGTAATGCAGACACCATCAATGCAAGAGAACTTTTCTAGGTGAATACTGCCGACGTAGCCGACTCCAATTATTCCAACTTTAAACATTTTATTGGACGACCATGCTTACAGCGTCCACTTCATATCTATCCCATCAACTGACAAGGCTGAATGAGTTTTGGCCGATCTTGGTGGCCAAGCAGGATCTGATAACTCGGCATCCCACTCTTTATATTTATCGGTAAGTGCCTCTACAATGTGCGGGGACTTTTTAGCTATATTCTCAACCTCACCAACATCTTTTGAAAGATCATATAACCAATTAATGCCACCCGCATGAATGAGCTTATATTCCCCATCTCTGATAGCCCAGTTTGGTGATTGTCGCCAATACAGTGTTTCATGAGGAACTTTTTTATTGGGTTGATTCAAATAAGGAAGCAAGTCGACTCCATCTAAATTATCAAAATTCATCTTTGCTCCAGTCGCATTTATGATGGTTGGGAAAACATCGAGAGTACTCACTGAATTATCGTAAACAGAATATTTTTTTATTTTATTTGGCCAGCTCATCACAAACGGTACTCTGACACCACCCTCAAACAATGTATGCTTACCAAGCCGGAAAGGAAAGTTACTCCCATAATCTGCAACTCCACCCCCGTTATCACTAATTAAAAAAATAAGTGTGTCATTGATTAAATCATGTTGCTCCAAAGTATCAATAATCACTCCAATACCAGAATCTAATGCGTCTATCATTGCAGCATAAATTCGCTGACTCTCATTTTTAACTGATTTGTATTTGTCATAATAGTATTGGGTAGTTTGAAGAGGACCATGCGGAGCAGTGTAGGGTAAGTAAAGAAAAAAAGGTTCTGATTTATGCTCCGAAATAAAAGAGGTAGCTTTACTTGTGAAGGCATCAGTCAGGTATCGCTCCTCCACAAGTTTTTCCTTATTTTCAAAAATAGAGTCACTATCGCGACCTGACCACAACTCACTACTCGAATTAATGCGAGGCGGATATTCTCCTCTCCATTTTCGATAAATAATCCGTGCATCGGGATTTGTTGGATCTAAATAATCACTACCCTCAGTCAGCAGACCATAAAAATAATCAAACCCACGATTTAAAGGGTGATACTCATCCCTGGTTCCTAAATGCCATTTTCCCACGAAACCAGTAACATATCCTAGATCTTGTAATTTATCTGCTATGGTTATTTGATCAATTGGCAATCCAGCCTTTTTCTGTGGCACAGCATCAGGAAGAAACTCATGACCAAATCTTTGCTGGTACTTTCCAGTTAAAAGAGATGCCCGAGATGGCGAACATACGGGACTTGTGACGTAACCCGCTGAAAAAGACACTCCACTATCCGCAAGCTTTTTAATATTGGGTGTTTTTATTTCTTCACATCCATAAATTTCGCTGTCGCAATAACCCAAATCGTCAACAAAAATTAAAATAATATTAGGCTTTGCATAAATATTTGCGCTCAACAATGACATGAAAAAGAACATCTTAGTCATACTATTTTTTAAATTTTTTATCAGCTTCAATCTATCCATATACCATCCCTCAAATGTTAGAGTAAGAGCCTGACTTTACTCCCAATAATTTATCAAAAATATACTCGTTATAAACATCTTTTCTTAAAACTTAAGTTATAATATCACCCGATTTAAATCGATCTAAAACATGATCAGTGTTTTACATTAACGAAAGGATCTAGATAAAAAATGCTTATCGGTATACCAAAAGAAAGTGCAATTGGAGAGAGAAGAGTTGCAACAAGTCCTGATGCTGCAACACAATTACAGAAACTTGGATATGATGTTTGCATAGAGTCAGGTGCAGGCGACGAGTCAAAATTTCGTAACAGCGATTATGAATCTGTAGGCGTCAAAATAGTCAACTCAAAAGAGGAAATATATAAGACTGCAGACATCATCTTGAAAGTCAGAGAACCTGATGAATCAGAACAAAAACTTCTCAGAGAAGGACAGGTATTCATATCCTTTCTAGCACCAGCTCAAAATCCTGATTTATTAAAGTATTTAGCGGACAAAAAAGTAAATGCGCTCGCAGTAGAGAGTATTCCTCGAATATCCAGAGCGCAAAAAATGGATGCCTTGAGTTCAATGGCTAACATTGCAGGTTACCGAGCAATCGTTGAGGCGTCGCAACACTTCGGGAGATTTTTTACTGGACAAATAACTGCAGCTGGAAAAATTCCTCCTGCTAAAGTTTTGGTAATTGGTGCTGGCGTAGCTGGACTAGCGGCAATTGGCGCAGCTAAAAGCATGGGCGCGATAGTCAGAGCTTTCGATACGCGACCAGAGGTAAAAGAACAAGTGGAAAGCATGGATGCTGAGTTCCTGATGCTAGATTTCGAGGAAGAGGGTAGCGGATCTGGTGGATATGCGAAAGTTATGAGTAAAGAGTTTATAGAAGCTGAGATGGCTCTATTTGCCGAACAAGCTAAAGATGTAGATATTATTATTACTACCGCCTTGATACCTGGCAAGCCAGCACCCGAACTTATTACGGAAGACATGGTGAAGTCCATGCGCGAGGGTAGCGTTATTGTTGATTTAGCAGCGGCAATGGGTGGCAATTGTCGATTGTCTGAGGCAGACAAAGTAGTCGTCAAACATGGCGTTTCTATTATAGGTTATACCGACCTTCCAAGCCGGCTTCCCACTCAATCAAGTCAACTTTATGCAACAAATCTACGTCATTTAATTACAGATATGACTCCAGAAAAGAATGGCGTTATAACAATAAACTTTGAAGATGAAGCAATACGAGGAGCTACTGTAACAAAGGATGGTGAAATAACCTTCCCTCCTCCCGCTCCAAAGTTATCCGCGACTCCCGTAAAAAAAGAGGAACCCGTAGAGAAAACTCCTCCGTCTGCTAAAGAAGAAGAGAAAAAGCCCAGTTGGTTACCATTTGTTCTTGGTGGCCTTGCTTTCTGTGGTCTTGGACTCGTTGCACCTTCAAGCTTCGTGTCGCACTTCACAGTGTTCATTCTTGCATGCTTTGTTGGATACATGGTTATTTGGAACGTTACCCCAGCACTTCATACGCCTCTGATGAGTGTTACAAATGCAATCAGTAGCATAATAATTATTGGTGCACTGCTTCAAATATCAGCTCCTGACCCCTGGGTTATCTGGTTATCTGGATTTGCTGTATTGATTACAAGCATAAATATTTTTGGTGGCTTTGCTGTAACACAGCGAATGCTCGATATGTTTAAAAAATAAGGATTTACTGATATGTCTCAAGGCTTAATAAACATGGCTTACATAGGAGCCACCATTCTGTTCATCCTTGCACTTGGCGGGCTTAGTAAACAAGAAACAGCAAGACGTGGCAATATTCTAGGAATGGTTGGCATGGGCATTGCGCTGATGGTGACGATCATTGGCTTGGTAACAAGGAATTTCGAGCTACTGTTTGGCGCCATGGCAATCGGCGGAATAATTGGATTTTTGTTAGCAAAAAGAGTTGAGATGACTCAAATGCCTGAGCTTGTTGCAATATTGCACAGTTTAGTTGGACTTGCGGCGATGCTTGTTGGATATGCTAATTTTCTCAGTCATGCGACAGAGTACATCGGTATTGAGAAAACAATTCACGATATTGAAACATATCTGGGCATCCTAATTGGCGCATTAACATTTGCTGGATCGGTGGTTGCTTACCTAAAGTTAAGTGGAAAGTGGGGTGGGAAACCTTTACTTCTCCCAGCACGACACTGGTTAAATCTTGGCCTTTTAATCTTGGCGATTTATTTCGGATTTGCCTTTGTAACTGAAGCTGCAATCGGAGGTGGAGTAGAACCACTAATCTTCATGACCATAATCGCTTTGCTATTTGGTATACATATGGTGGCGGCCATTGGTGGAGCAGACATGCCTGTCGTTGTCTCAATGTTAAATAGTTACTCTGGATGGGCTGCCGCCGCATTAGGATTCATGCTCTCAAATGATCTGTTAATCGTGATTGGTGCCTTAGTTGGAAGCTCAGGAGCGATTCTCTCATACATCATGTGCAGGGCTATGAATAGAAATTTTATCTCAGTCATTGCAGGTGGATTTGGAACCGGCACATCATCCTCGGGACCCGCCATCGAGGTTGAAGGAGAGGTGGTCGCAACCTCCGCTGAAGAATTGGCATTACAACTAACCTCGGCGAAGGAAGTTATGATTATCCCAGGATATGGTATGGCCGTTGCTCAGGCTCAGCATATGGTTAGTGATATAGCTAAGTTATTAAGAAAGAAAAATGTGAATGTTCGTTTTGGCATTCACCCAGTAGCTGGCAGGATGCCTGGACATATGAATGTACTGTTAGCAGAGGCAAAAGTTCCGTATGACATAGTATTTGAAATGGACGAGATTAATGATGATTTTCCAGAGGTCGACATATCGATAGTTATAGGTGCGAATGATATTGTTAATCCAGCGGCTCAGGAAGTGCCTGATAGCCCAATCGCAGGCATGCCAGTATTAGAACCTTGGAATGGAAAACAAACAATTGTTCTCAAGAGAGGGATGGCAACCGGTTACGCGGGTGTCGAAAATCCCTTATTCTATAAAGAAAACACCAGAATGCTCTTTGGAGATGCTAGAGATAGTCTAGAAGCAGTTTTCAGAGCAATCGATTCATAAATCTTAGTTAAGTGATTCGTTAGCTTCGTATTTGGGTGAACACACCCTAGTCAGCTTTTATTATTAGATTCCTGATCGTATGATAATGCGAGTAAAGAATGTATTTGTAATTTAATTATTATCCTCGGAGGCTTGAGTGAGCTGGAAAAACGAAGTTACAAAAGCTATGGAAATGCATATCGCTGCTCGCCAATCTGGTGAGACATCTACAGTAATCGAAACATACTCAAATGATTGGACAGATAGTAAAGGATTTACAAAAGAATCTCTCAGAGATGGCCATTTAGCATTCACCACTGGAGCGACATCAGAGGATGTTGAAATAAATCTAGATAGAGCAAAATTAACAAAAATTAATGACGTTGTAACTTATAGCCCCATCACCATTCATACCTCAAAAGGAACCATAACCTATGCGTATTCTTTGAAGAAAGAAGTCGATGGAATTTGGAGAATTATCTTCACCAAAACACTCAACTGGGAACCATTTCCCATGACAAAAGACATGAAGGCACTAAAAGATAACCTTGATAACACAGCAATGATTGTCAGGGAGCATCGAGAGAGCCTTTTACAGGATAAATTCAGACCAACGTATCACTTCAATACACCAGAAGGCTATGCCTCACCTTTTGATCCCAATGGGGCTATATTTTGGAAAGGGAAATATCACCTTTTTTATATTTTTCAAGATACAAGGTCAGGTGAAAAATCTGATCATTGGGGACACGTTTCTAGTATTGATTTGCTGCATTGGCGCCATCATCCTACTCACTTGTTACAAGGGATGTACAGTGGAAATTGCTTCATCAATGAAGAAGGTGTTCCCACAATGTGCTATCACCAAGTAAACCTAGGTAACTCACTTGCTATTGCGCTTGACGATAATCTAGATCATTGGGAAAAACTTTCCTCTAACCCAATCACACCTCACACTGAAAAAGGGGATAAACACCATAATAAGTACCGCTCGTGGGACCCTTTTGGTTGGTATGACGGAGAGTTTTACTACTCAATATTTGGAGGAGAAAGACCCGCTATCGCGAAATCAAAAAAAATGGAAGGTCCGTGGAAATATGTTGGAGATCTCTTTGCACATGAATTAGAGGGAGTTTCAATTAATGAGGATGTTTCTTGTGCTGAGCTTTTTAAACTAGGTAACAAACATATCTTATTGTGTATCAGTCATCGTCTAGGTTGCAGGTATTATGTTGGCGAGTGGAAGAATGAACAGTTTTATCCTGAGTTTCATTCTGAAATGAGCTGGGTTGATAATATGTTTTTTGCGCCAGAAAGCTTAACGAGTGGCGATGGTCGAAGAATTATGTGGGCATGGATTCTTGATTATCGCGACTTTGAGGAAAAAGCCAAAACCCAATGGTCTGGAACCTTAAGCCTCCCTCGAGTTCTTACACTCAATGATCAAGGCACGCTTGATATCGATGTAGTAAAAGAGATAGAAAATTTACGTTATCAACCATTTGAACTTTCACCTTTCATAATTAAAGAAAACTCTGAAATAGATATTGAAGGTTTATCTGGAAATAATTTTGAACTGATTATTGAGTTCAAAAAAACTGATGCAAAAGAATTCGGCGTCAAAATTTGCAACTCTCCAGATGGTGACGAGACAACCATGGTTTTTTATGACACAACTGAAAAAAAACTCAAAGTTGATTCGACTAAATCAAGTTCAGGGAGATCATCTGGTTCAGTTGAGTCTGCTCCATTAGAGTTGGGATCAACAGAAGGATTAAAGCTTAGAATTTTTGTAGATAAATCAATTATTGAAGTTTTTGCAAACTCAAGACAAGCAATTGCCAGGCATATTTTCCCAGAAAATGAAAATAGTACAGGCGTAAAAGTATTTTCAAAAAAGGCTGACACATTAATAACTAAATTTGAATCTTGGCAAATTGCACCATCAAATCCATACTAAACTATCCATGATGAAAACCATTCAATTTTTGAGTCTTTTCGTAATTTCTGGCTTTGCATTTAGCATCGAGAAACCAAATGTGCTTCTGATTATGGTGGATGACATGAATACGATGCTAAGCACCTATGGTCATAAGCAAGTTAAAACTCCAAACCTTGAAAAATTAAAGAAAGAGGGGGTTCAATTTAATAAAGCGTACGTTCAATACCCTCAATGCACCGCAAGTCGAACCAGTATGCTAACGGGACTTTATCCCGATCAGACTGGAGTAACTCAGTTAAGACAGCATTTTAGAAATTTTGTCCCTGAAGCTAAGACTCTCCCGCAAATTTTTAAAGAGAAAGGATATTACACGGCAAGGGTAGGAAAAATTTTTCACTATGACGTTCCTAGAGAAGTGGGTACCGATGGAATGGATGATTCAATCTCATGGGTGGAAAAATTTAATCCAATCGGAATTGATAAAATACGCCATGATAAAACAACATGGCTCGGCCCAAGGAAACCCAACGATAAATGGGGAGGAGGCGCAATTAGTTGGATGCGTGTGGGTGGTTCGTCAGACGAACATACAGATGGAATAGCGACTCAAAAGGCACTGGAACTTCTCAAAGCCAAACATTCTGAACAAACAGAACAACCATTTTTTTTAGCGGTAGGGTACTTTAGGCCCCATGTTCCGTTCGCCGCTCCAGAAAAATTCTTTGACCTTTATCCAAGAGAGAAAATCGACTTTATTCAGTCAAACTCTAGAGACAGAGAAGATATACCAATTGCCGCATTATCCGATGATCATCACACTTTGAATATCACAGATAGCCAAAGGAAAGACGTTTACCAAGCATATTATGCGTCAATATCTTTCATTGATGAAGAAATTGGGAAATTACTCAATCAGCTCGAATTACTTAATTTAAAAGAAACAACAATTGTTATTTTTGTCTCTGATCATGGATTTTTAATGGGACAACATGGCTTGTGGCAAAAAAAGAATCTTTTTGAGGAATCAGTCAGAACGCCTTTAATAATTTCCTCACCCTTTCATGACAACGATGTAAACGAAAGTAATGCAATTATAGAATTAGTTGATCTATTTCCAACTATTCTGGATTTAACTGGCATCGATGTCCCTAACTATTTATCAGGCAAAAGTTTTGCAAGTATCATTGTTCATCCGGAAGAAAAATTTCGATTGTCTGCCTTGAGTCAGACAGATTCAAAAGCTGGGAAAACAAGGCCCGGATTTCCAAAAGTAAAAGGTTACTCAATAAGAACTGAACGCTTCAGATATACGGAATGGGATCAGGGAAATCAAGGTGCAGAACTTTATGATCATGCAAATGACTCGGAAGAAATTGACAATTTAATATTTAATCCCGATTATGAAAGAGAAAAAATAAGGCTCAAAGCTGAATTGCATAAGAGAATTAAAGATGCACAACAAAAGATTTAATTAAATAAGAATCTTTCAACAGAAATCCAAGAGCTAAAGTTATAAGGATATTATGAGTCAATCCAATAAATACGTACCTCCTAAAATCTGGAAGTGGGATAAAAGTTTTGGTGGAAAATTCGCCTCAATAAATCGTCCTATCTCTGGGGCAATTAATGACAAGGAACTCCCCGTTGGTGAGCATCCTTTTCAACTTTATTCCGTGGCAACACCTAATGGAATTAAAATAACAGTCATGTTTGAAGAACTTTTAGAACTTGGAATCAGTGAAGCTGAATACGATGCTTGGTTAATAAACATCAACAATGGTGAGCAATTTGACTCCGGATTTGTTAAGGCAAATCCTAACTCAAAAATTCCTACACTCGTGGATCATAGCACCAAGCCACAAACTAGAATTTTTGAATCTGGTGCTATGCTTGTATATCTGGGTGAAAAATTCGGTAAGTTTTTACCTAAATCAGCTTCAGAAAAGGCCGAGTGTCTATCTTGGTTGTTCTGGCAAATGAGTAGCACCCCATACTTAGGTGGAGGTCTTGGACATTTTTATGCTTATGCGCCGGAGAAGCTTGAATATCCAATTAATCGATATGCGATGGAAACAAAACGGCAGCTCGATGTCCTGGATAAAAATCTTGAGAACAGACAGTTTCTCATTGGGGATGAATATACCATTGCTGATATCGCTGCACATCCGTGGTACGGAGGTTTGGTGGTAGGTGCGCTATATCAAGCTCAAGAATTCTTGAATGTAAAATCATACAAAAATGTCGCCCGTTGGGCGAAAGAAATTCAAAAAAGGCCTGCTGTGAAAAGAGGACAGAGAGTGAATAAAGTCTGGGGTGATCCAAAAAAACAGTTAAGAGAGCGGCATAGCTCAAAAGATTTTGAAACAGATAGCTAAGGACTAAACCAAAAAAAGCTATGTACAAAGGAACCTATAAACTAGTAGGACAAGAGCTGAGCATGTTCTCTCGAAAACTCGAAGCGCAGCTTAGATATCAAAATGTACCTTATGATTGGGAGTTCAAAACTCTCGCTTCGGGAGATGAAGTCAACAAGCGATCTGGGACTCGATTCATCCCACTCCTGCGCACTCCTGATGGCTGGGTCATAAATGACACCATAAGTATTGGACCTTTTTTAAATGATCGCTTTATAGATTGTCCAGTGATACCAACTTCTCCGGCACTCAGATGCGCATGTTTTATTCTTGAGGACTTCTTTAATCACTGGTATCCGCGTCATGCCTTGCATTCCAGATGGTGTTATTCGAACAATATAGATGTCATTGGAGAGAGATTTGGTAAAAATTCGATACTTAACAAATCGATAGAGACACCCATCAGTGATGAAGAGTCAGAACAAATTAAAGATTTTGGAGAGTTGATGCTGAACTCTTTCGGTGCAAAAGCGTGCGAAATTCAAGGAGCGGGTCCAGAACACAGTGCGTCAATGAAAAAAGATTTTACAAACCTGTTAGATCTCCTACTATCGCACTTAGAGCATCATGATTTTTTACTGGGCAACCGCGCATGTCTCGCTGACTTTGCACTCGTTGGCCCATTTAAAGGTCATTTTTTACTGGATCCAGAACCAATATCTTGGCTTGGGGGAAATTTGGGTGCTGTTGAGTCCTATGTCGACAGGGTTTGGCAACATGGATCGGATACACAGAATTATTTTTCGGATGATTATTTGCCCGAAACGCTTAATCCGCTATTTGAATATGTAGAACACATGTATCAAAAATTTGCAGAATGGAGCATCAACGCGGCTTTAAACGATAAGAAATTTTTTGCTTTAGATCTTGGTTATGGTTCCTTTGAGGCTCGATCTATGAAAAGACTGGAAAAAGCTCGTCTTCATGTGCAAGACGAAATTTTGAAAACAAACTATAAAAATTCGCCCATTGGAAATAAAAGTATTCTTAATTTTTACTTAAAAGACAGTCTCGCTTAATTCAATTAAATATGCCTTTTTTTAAAATAAAAGATGAGAACAAATTAGTCATTACTAACTTTAAGGTGATGTTCACATCTTTCAAACAAACCTCAAACTTTATAAAGATAAAGAGGATGGAAGCAAAAAGGCAAATTAAATTCAATAAACCAGACATTTTCTTTACGGTTAGAAATCCATACAAACGAGTTAATTCATTTTTTTTAGATAAATTTCGAAATATTCCACTCAATGCAAAACTAGATTCATCTTTTAAATGGGAAAGGCCTCAACGTGTTTTTTTCCCGCTTTTGGGACTTCCAATTCGTGCCAGTAATCATGAAGAAATTCGCTCACGGCTATTAGAGACAAGCTTTAAACAATATATTGAAATGCTACAGCGAATCCATCAAGTTGATGAGCATATAAATCCTCAATCTTGGATCCTAGACCATCCTCAATACTTTTTCTTTCAAAGTTTAGATATCGATCTAAAAAGCATCAAAATTATAAGAATTGAAAATAAAACTGAAATGGATTTTTTTGCCGATCAAACTGGTTTTAATCTTCGAAAGAAAGCCAATAACACGTCCGCGATCAAAGAAGAAATCAATTTAAAAGGAAAATATTTAAAAATAATTAATGATATTTACGCTGAAGATTTTGTGAATCTTGGCTACAGCATGTTGAAAAAATAATAACTAAAGATGATCTAAGCTACTCAACAGACATAATCTGTCCAACTTGTTTGATGAAATTTCCCTCTTCACAGTCACTGCTGTGCTCAGGACAATAATCCCGTAATAAAGTCTCCTTTATCTGGTGTAAAGTGGGCTCAATCCAATCCGTATTACTCTCATAGGGAAGAACTGAGGTTGCGAATTTCATTGTAGCCATCGATGGATCCTCATCTATCATTCCGTTGATACCAACATGAAGGCCGTCTACATATATAAAGTAACCAATATCATTAACGGGATAGCCCATCCGCCTTAATATCCAGATATACATATCCATCTGGCGTTTATATGACATCTTCCAGTCACCATACAAATTCACAGGCTTAGGATCTTTCGATTGATTAGAAGTAGACTTGAAATCAACGATATGTAGTTCACCACTATTTGTATTCATAATGATGTCATCCAAACCACCACCCAAAAGGATATTTGTTTCTTGATGCACAGTATGAAAATATCCCTTTGCACCAAAATGAAGGGAAGATATCCACTTATCTAGATCATCGTGTTCAAAAGGAATAAGATGGCCGAGACCATTCTTTTCAAGAATAGGATGTGTTTTTATGCCTCTAACACTATCAAAATCCCTTTTTAACAGTTTGTCCGTGTTGGAATTTATATTGAATGGTGGAATTGAAGGAAACTTCACTCCTTTTACTTTATCCAACCAAAAACATGCGGGACATCGGATAAAGTTTTCTACCTTACTTCGCGATATTTCGAAGGGATTTTCATTTTTTGGATCAAAAACTTTTCTATGTCTCTTCATTTGTCTCTAGCCCATTAATTTGATTGAACATGGAAAAGCTTGTTGTAAATTTTCCATTGATCATCAACTTTTATGAGTGACAGAGTATCAACAAATGTAATACCAAGATAAACATCTTTTACCTTTACATGGGCAGTATGTCCCTCAATTGCGACATCAAGCACCTCATAAGTCACATCATTTGAGCTATCATGAGGGGACGGTTGTTGAGATAAGACAAAACCAGAAAAATCGGCAAGTGTCATTTCCATAAAATCACCATGCAGATATCCAACAATAGATGCATTCTGATGAAAAGCTGCCTTTGTTTTTTCAGCACTTGAGAAATTCATACCATCAATATAAGTTTGAATTACCTTGGATATTTCCTCTTTGTCACTCATAATTTCCTCCATTAAAAAGTTTTAAAAACCTGGAACATAATAATTCATATTTAATGGCATCGATAAACCATTTAATATCTATGAAAAATCACAATCTATATTCTCATTACCAAAAGCAATTTATCAAATATAAAGATAAAGTTGCCTTACGATTACTAAATAATGAGACCATCAAATATTCGAACTTAGAAAATAAGTCGGCAAAAATTGCAAACTATCTCGTGCAAGTTGGTGTTAGCGTAGGAGATCGAGTATCTGTTCAAGTTCACAAGTCACCAGAGGCACTATACCTTTACCTCGCATGCTTAAGAGCAGGATTTGTATATCACCCTTTAAATGTAGGTTACAAGGAACATGAATTAGATTTCTTTTTCCAAAATGCGGAACCATCACTGGTGGTTTGCGATGAAAGTAACCTCGAAATGATTGAAAATTTAGCCCTTAAAAATAAGATCTCAAAGGTTCTAACATTAAATTCCGATTCAACTGGCAGCCTTCTTGAAGAAGCTGAAAAATGTGCGTCAACCTTCGAAACAGTCCAGAAAGAAAATGATGATCTAGCAGCACTTTTATATTCCTCTGGAACTACTGGGACTCCCAAGGGAATTATGCTGACACATCTGAATCTCTCAAGTAATGCTCACTGTTTAAAAAATGTTTGGGGATTTACTGATGAAGATACCTTGCTCCATGCGTTACCCATTTTTCATGTCCATGGTCTTTTTGTTGCACTTGGTTGTGTATTCTTATCAGGTGCTTCAACTTTTTGGTTAAACACATTCAATCAAAATGAAGTACTGAATACACTCCCAAAATGTACTGTGATGATGGGAGTGCCTACCTATTACACAAGACTTCTTGCTACAAATCAGATGAATAAACTTGTAACCAAAAATATGAGACTCTTTATTTCTGGATCTGCACCATTGTTGACTGATACGTTTGTTGAATTCGAGCAAGCCACAGGACATTGCATTTTGGAACGATATGGTATGACAGAGACCAATATGAGCACATCTAACCCACTAGTGGGAAAACGCAAAGCAGGAACTGTGGGCAAGCCTCTTCCTCAAATAGAAATCAGAATAACTGATAATAATGGCAAATTAGTGGACGAAGAGGAGATTGGAAATATTCAAGTGCGAGGGCCAAATGTATTTAAAGGTTACTGGAGGATGCCAGAGAAAACTTTAGAGGAGTTTACGCATGATGGTTATTTCAATACTGGCGACAAGGGCGTAACAGATGCAGATGGTTATATCTCTATAGTGGGTCGGTCCAAAGATATGATAATCACGGGAGGCCTTAATGTTTATCCGAAAGAAGTTGAACTAGTAATTGATGAAATAGACGGCATTTTGGAATCAGCAGTAATCGGGATTCCGGATCAAGACTTTGGAGAGACAGTTGCTGCTCTTATCGTGTATGAAAAAAATGAGCGTAATCCAGCAGTTGAAGAAATATTGAAGCTATTGAAGGAAAAAATTTCTAACTTTAAGGTTCCAAAGCAGATTGTTGCGATTGATGAATTACCTAGAAACACAATGGGCAAGGTTCAAAAAAATATCTTACGAGATTCTTTTGCAATGCTTAACTCAAAAAATAGTTAAATTGAGTACTTGCTCGACATCTTTAAAATCGATGTATTTGAAGTTTTGTCGTTTTTCATCACAATTATTACAATCATTTTTATCATCCTGAACAACTAACAGACCACTATCAAAGGTTGAATTGAAAGAAAAATTTACTGCATCAATCCCGTCTGTCTCTGAAACACCATCGACATATTCTCTAAATAAACGGTCACTGTCAGTGACCATAAAACTTCCTATATATTGATAGGGCGCTTGTCTTCGATATAAGTTAAATTTTGAATCTCCTTGAGACGACAGAATAATATATCCAGCCACACTCGACGTTTTGTAAAGAGCGACTCCTTCGGGATCTCCACCGATGTTCCCTTCTCGAGAGTCAACTACCTTATAGTTTGATAGATCAGGATAAGCCGTCAAATCATAAGCTTTTAGTACTCCATTGGTTTCCTCTTCAGAAATAAAAAGAGTTCGATGTTCATCATCATAAACACAGCCTTCAGACTCGCCGCCATTGTCAAAGGTGAGTAATCTCTGCATTGACCCATTTCTGTAATTCCACATTTCAACACTTGGACCTTCATCTTCTGTTGCGAAAAATATTAATCCAAACTCTTTATCAAAACCCGCACAAATACCATAGACATTCACATCCGTACTTTCAGATATGGAAGGGCTTTGATTTAATGAAAAATTCTTATCAGACGCGCCATCTTTTAGATCTTCATTTTTGACGATCCATAGATCAATGGTTTGATCTGTTCTGTTTGAGCCAACGATATAAGTCTCACTCTCAATAATCCTTAGATCAATATTGTTAATCTCACCCAGAGCTGTGTAGCCAACTTTACTTCCTTTGAGATCATAAACATATACACCTGCCCTTTTGTCTGTTCCAAAAATCAGAGAATTGTTTGGGCTATCAAGGTTAGTCCATATTGCTGGATCATCTGCTGCGTCACCTTTTGTGTCAACTTCAGGTGTCTCATAAACTGACGTAACACTTGGATAATCAGAACATGCAGCTAATGCAATAAAAAACATCAGTATAGTTGTACATAACAAAAAGCGAAGAACTGAATCTAGAATGTATGAAATCATGCTCTCTACCTAAAAAGGGCTGATCATAAACTAATCAGCCCAAGGATTTTTCGTGAATAATTTAAAAATTGTAGGTCATACCGAGAGAATAATTACGTCCATAAACATCATATTGAGATAACTGATTCTCATTACCCCAGTAATAGTATTCTTCTCTGTTACCCAAATTGACTGCCTCAAATTTAAACTCTAAATTATCGGAAGTTTTATATTTCGCTGTAAAATCTACTTGAAGGTAGTTATCGACGAACCGAGAATTATTTTCTGAAACATCATCAATATCGTCACCCTCATCAGACAACCAATCCAAATAGTCGCTTCTGTAATTTGCTGCCAGCCTAACATCCCAGGGACCTTCGTCATAACCAAGGCTTATATTAAAGGCTTCATCAGCTAATTTCCTAAACGGAGTGGTGAAGCTCACATCATCAGTTGGTTCAAAAGTACTCTCTCCATCGGTAAGAGTTATATTGCCGGCAAAGTAAATGCCATTCTCCCAACCATATTGAAGATTTAACTCCAGACCATTAATTGTGGAGTCTTGTGCATTTTCCCACGTTTCAACATCATCATTAAATGTAACGCCTAAGAAGGTTGCTGTCTTATATATCTTTGGATAAATCGCATTTTCAATATTTTTTCTAAACAAACCGACACTTGCAAAGGTCATATCATCCCCATAAAACTCAAGAGATAGATCATAATTTACTGCTTCATAAGGTTTTAAATCAGGATTTCCTGCGCTACCACTTATATCCCCCTCATCATTATCATAATCAAGCTTAGGAGCCGTTTTTTTAAAGCCGGGTCTAGACAATCCCTTCCAGATAGATCCTCTTAACTGAAGACGATCGTCTAAGAAATACTTGATATTAATACTTGGTGCAAAAAATGAATGATCACTTCCCGCAAAAACTTGATTTCCGTCTTGATCAAATGCCTGAGATTCAGTTGATGTGTCCTCATAACGCACACCTGCGACTATCACTCCCTTGTCCCAAGTGTAGGTGTTTTGAATATACAAAGCATTAACCTTCTCTTCGGTCACAAAATCACGAGCATAATCATTACTGAAATCCACAGAAAGGCTATCTAACTGATTTCTTAGAGCATATATCATGTCGGGATTCGCTTGCTGACTGAAGGTTTGTCCCGCGAATTGCCAGTCAAGAGTTTGTGGATCAAAGTCTGCCATTGTCATGTCCGCCTCATAGACAATGATGTAATCATCGACGTCTTTTTCTCTGTTCTTACTCTTAAAACCTACTTTTAAAGTACCCAAATCTGTTTCTCTTTCAGCATTCACCGAGAAAGCAAACTCAGAATCTTTGGACACATTTTCCGTTATTTCAAGCTCTTTAAAACCTAATTCTGAAGGAGAATAAATACTGGTATCTGACGGGGTTATCGTTGGTCTCTGAGGATTACTCCACTCTATTGTTCCCACAGTATCCTTCATATCATTTCTAAAAGTGACGTCAGCGTTATCACTATCGTCTTCCTCAGCAAAAGAGTAGCTAATTTTAGGGTCAATAATCCAATCTCCCATCATTCCTTCAAAGCCAAGTGTGAAAGCGGATAGTGTCCTTGTCTCATAACGCACCCGGGTTTCAGCGTCGTGTCGTATCCTTTCAGTTTGCATGCTGGTTGCAGTCTCGGTTCCATCTATTAACTTAATTTTGCCATATTCATCTTTCCATCTGAGTTCAGCATCATCATACTGATTCCAAAATGCACTTAGGAAAACTCTCCCTTCCGATACCAACAAGTCTGCATCATAACTTAATCCATACCTCTCTCTCGTCAACTCATAAAACCGCATTTCATAATCATCATTCATTAAACCGTCTTCCCAACCAAAACCAGTTTCGTTGTTGTAGGCTACAATGTCTTTGCTTGAATACGTAACGGCTAAAATGTTTGCAAATGTGTCACTCAGTTTTTCACCATAAGTGATAGACATCTTCGGATTGAAATTTTCATCTGCATACTGACTAAAATTATTTTGTATCTTCGCTTTAAAAAGTTTTCCATCTATACTCGAAGGCTTTTTAGTGTTGAAGTCGATTCTTCCACCGATCGAATCAGAATCCATCTCGGGCGTTAACGATTTCGCAACTGTAATCGATTCTAATAACTCTGTTGGCAGGCCATCGAGCATAACACTCCTACCATTCTCCGGAGCAACCATCGAAGCGCCGTTCACAGCAATACTATTTAAATCAGAAGATAAACCTCTTATTGTGATATATCTTCCTTCTCCCTGATCATTTTCTACTGAAATTCCAGAGAGTCGTCTCACGGCTTCGGCTGCCGTCGTATCAGCAAATCCCCCTAATGCATCTGAGTCAACCACTGAAATGATATTATCAGCTTCTCTTTGTTTATCTACAGCAGAGATTAAGCTTGCTTTTGAGCCAACAACGACCACCTCTTCAATGTTATCAACATCTTGGGCGTGTAGACTGAATGTACACAGAACGATGGCACAAGCGAGAGTTTTAAAAATAATTAAACGATTTCTCATGATAGATTCCTATATGGTGTCCATCATCGAAAAATAGCTGATGATTATTAAATTTAGATGAATTATTTTTGACAAAAAAATAAAACTTTTTTTTCACATTTATTACAAAATAAATTTTTCTTCGTCACATAACTTTAATATATCTGTCATAGGATCTTGTCTAATTTAATTCTTTTAGTGAAAATGTGAAGCTCAGGAAAATTAAAGCAATTGAAACTCCTTATGAAAATATAAGTGAGTCCGACTATCAAATTGAAAAACGTCGACTTCAAGTTGAGCTTTTAAAGATCCAACAGTGGGTAATGAAGCGCAATCTTAAGTTGATCGTGCTTTTTGAAGGAAGAGATGCCGCTGGAAAAGGCTCTACCATAAAGCGGTTCACAGAAAATTTAATACCCTCTCATTTTTCTATCCATGCGTTAGGAGTACCGTCAAAATCAGAATCAAAATATTGGTTTCGACGATATGAATCTTTATTTCCCAAAGAAGGTCATATTTCATTTTTTGATAGATCTTGGTATACACGAGCACTTATTGAACCCACTATGGGATATTGTTCCGAGGGTCAATACAAACGATTCATTAAAAAAGTTTTGCGTTGGGAGCACAATTGTATCGATGACGGTTTCTTGATTTTTAAATTCTATCTATCCGTAGATAGGGAGACCCAACTGATACGTTTCGAAAATCGATTAAGTAATCCACTAACTTATTGGAAACTATCAGACAATGATATCCACGCCAGGAAGAAATGGGCAGTTTTTACAAAGTATAAAGAACAAATGTTCGAATATACTTCCTCCAAGAAATCTCCCTGGATAGTTGTCAATGCCAACACAAAGAAACAAGCAAGACTGACCAGTATGTTATACTTAGTCAGAGCGTTTGGGCGCAGAAAATTTGAACCTCTTACTGGTGAAGATGTTATTCTTACTCATAGCATATCTGTTGGAGGTGTGAAATTTAGAGGTTTAACCCTTCAACAAATGGCAGTTTTAAAGGAACTAAAAGAAAAACAAATTACGTAGAAATTTTATGGAACCAGTAAAAATCGAATCCAAAGCTCTAGAGGCTCCCAATTCGCTCAAAACCACAGTGGCACTTCCAGTGATTGAGTCGGCTGGCGGTTTGGTATGTAATAAAAACAATCACATACTTCTTATGTTCAAACGTGGGAAGTGGGATATGCCAAAGGGAAGAGTGGATGATAAAGGAAAGAAGGTTTCGGCGATCCGCGAGGTCAACGAAGAGACTGGTTTGAATACTTCTAATTTGTCTATTGTTGGAAAGTTGGTATCAACTTGGCACACCACAAGACATGAGAATATAAAATATCTAAAAAAAACTCATTGGTATGCTATGCACTATGATGGGTTTGATGATGAAACAATCCCTCAAATTGAAGAGGGAATAATTGAATGCCGTTGGGTTCACCTAAGTGAACTACCTAAGTATCGGGCTTTAATGAGGTCTCGAGTTGAGTATGTTGTAGATTTCTGGCATGAGAATCTTGCATACATTGCCAGATCTTAATTTAGCAAAACCTCAAAATAACACTATTTTGCGAGTTTATTGAATACAATCAAATAATCCTTCTTCAAACGAATCATCAATAGATTCCGAAATCAATTCAATTCGACTTTCAGAACAATCATCAAATTCAGTCTCTGTGAATTCATCAGGTGTTAAGTTAAATCCGAACACTCCGTTATCAGTAATCAAAACCGCCTTCATTCGATCTACGATCAAGCCGTCGAATAATGAAAATAGCTTTTGATAGTTGAATACCTTTTCGGGAGAAAATCGCCAGCCAATACTGTTAAAACCATCGCCAGTATTAATTGCTTTCACATATCCAGATTCGAGAAAAGAATTGTCCTCCATTGACAAATTGTCGTGTTGGTTCATCGGTTTATCATCAATATTGTTAGATTCAAATAGAGAGGTTCCATCGAGCTCTGATACATCAATATCAGCATTTTCAGTAAAAACTAACCTAGTTATTGGACCGTTAATTTGTTTTACATAATTTCGCAAAATTTCTTCATCCATATGGTCATAAAGGTCCATCTTATTACCAATAATTGTGTCAGCAATCACGATCTGCTGTTGAAAAATTTCATTTTCTACAAAACGATTTTCTCTGAGCTTCCTTGCGTCAACTAAAGTAAGAGTCTTCTGCACCGACAGAACATTTTTGTATGACTCACTGTATAGAACTTCCAGAACCTCTCTAGGATGACCGAGTCCCGTAGGCTCAATTAAAAGTCTATCTGGCCTATCATTGGCGAGAAGTCGGGAGAGCGCAATCTGCATCGACAACCCTGCGGTACAACACATACATCCCCCAGGAACTTCGAATATAACTACACTTTCTCCCTCTTTTTTATTGCCCTCTAACAGACTCCCATCAATGCCAATTTCTCCGAATTCATTAACTAAAATGGCCCAATGCTCAGTTTCTGGCTTTTGAGCCAATAAGTTTAAAATTGCAGATGTTTTACCCACTCCAAGAAAACCAGAGATGATATTAGTTGGAATTCTCCTTGAAATGTCTTTATCGATATCCATCAAAAAACTCAGTATTAAACTGATAATTCAAGAATAGAGTTGATGATTTTTTAACGAGTATTTCAGCTGCCTGAGATCTCAGGTCCACAACAATCTTCTTCTTTCTTAGTTCTACAAAGTCGGTAATTCAACCAATGAGCCAATGCTAAAAATGAAGCTCCAGCTACCGTTAGGGCTTGTTCCATTTCCTCACCAACCACGACCGCTGATAATAAAAAGATAAGGCCAGTGACTCCAATAAATATAAACTCCTTATGCTTATGATCTTTGCAGCCGAGATTTAACGCGTAAATACTGATTGGTATAGCCGCAAAAACCATCCATAAGTGAAAGTACTCACTGTCTACATAAATTGCTAAAAAATTGGGAATAGCTACCAAAACTATCGGAAGTGCTAAACAATGTATAACACAGGCAAGCGATAGCCCAATTGCCATACGATCGGTTATTAATTGCATAGGCTTCATTATTATTCCTTAATGTCTTGGTGAAAATTTGCGTCGCATATTACATCCATTTAGATTACGTTTTCAATACGAAGTTTCATCAGATCTTCAAAAATCTCCAATAAACCTAGCTATTCAATCTCTGAAAATTTTTTCGCTTCCTATCTTCTATACTTTAGAACACCGTGCAGTATTTCCATTAAATGCAACGAATCTTGTTTATTAAATTGAGGACACTCCAACAAGCGCGCTGCTAAACACCTGTGTATCGCCTCTATCATGTAAACGAATCCTTGCTGATTTACGAATGATCTAGGGACACTAACCGAGCTGGGCAAAGGATAATCAAATCTCTGTGAAGGAGATGGAGTATTATCTCTCATATAGCGTGATGGAGTAATTGGCGGAATACGAACGGTTAAACTCGTTGGGCAATGCGCCGGCTGCTCGAGAGTAATCCTACCTTTTGTACCTGTAATTTCAGTCACCTCAGGAAATTCACTCGGATACGCAATAAAAGTTAAATTTGCAAATCTATTATTCTCAAATTCCAGGATAGCACCCCCTGGTCCAGGTGCCTTGCCACTAACTTTTATATCAATTGGCTTTGCATCAATTCCGAAGGCTAGAGTGACAGCTTGCAAGGTATAAAAAGGATCAAAATCAGCCTGTACCATAACAATGTCACCGATCGCATTGGACTCAATTAAATTTCTAGCATGCTCCATAGCGGGGAAAAATCGGGGCCATACTCCATCCTGCAACATGACGTTATTTTTTTCCGCTGCAGCATACATTTCTTTGGCGTCTTCAAGACTTTCAGTAAGTGCTTTCTCACAGAGAACATGCTTACCTGCATTAAGCGCCTTTATACTGTGCTCCTTATGAATCTCTTGAGGAGTACCGATATATACGATATCAATTTCAGATGAAGCAAGCATTTTTTCAAGGCTGTCATATGCTTTTGCAACACCATAAGAGTTGGCAAAGTTCTCTGCTTTCTCTAGCGAGCGTGAAAAGACCGCTGCCATATCAGCACCAGCCACTGCTTTGGATGATAGAACAAATTGCCTGGAAATCTCTCCAGCACCTACTATTCCCCATCGAAGAGGAAAGGCCACATCTTCGGGATTGGTTAAGCCTAAACTCACATCTCTAGGAATAACGGCAGGATCAGGAATAGGGGGCATTGTTTTAGCCAATCTTTTATCCCTCAATTAACAACTCAGTAAGCGTGGCAGAACAAAAAAGTCATGTCAAAATTTACTCGATAATTTGATAGGGTAAATGAGCATTTAAACCTTAGTTATGCTCACATACCCCACCAAGTCAAGAATCACGTTTTCGCGCTTTTTCCCCAAGTCATCAGCAATTGCATACCCACTATTAGGATATGAAAAACATATGTTAGAGGATTTCCTGGATTTGCCGGAGAGTTGCTTATCTCTATCAAATTAATTGCTGCAGGACTTTTTACTTCTAACTCCGCCATAGAGTACGCTGCTGTTGAGATTATGTCTCCAGCAATCATATTTACATTAAAAAACGACAATCCTACCATTAAATAAAAAGCACTGACCAAAATCTTGCCAACCAGCTCTGAGTTTTGCTCCTCGCGCATTTTCGCTGCAAATCTAAATCCAAGCCAAGTCATCAGGACCATTCCAACAAAATACATTGCATTCGAAATCAAACCCATCTGCATAACATTCCATATTTCTAGTTCTGTCATAATCATTCTCCCATTTGATTTTTGAAATTATTACTCCGCGGAATAGATCATTCCACATTGCTCGAAATTGTCGCTTACTACCTCATCAATTAGTCCCGCCACTTCAAAATAAGCTGGCGCCCATGATGCTCCAGCAAAATAATCATCAAAGATTTTCCCATGTGCCTCTGCATCAGATGTGATTGATCTTAACATGTAGGTCCCAACCTCATTTGTGCCACCTCCAAGAGGAACAAACAGTGCATTTTGAAAACTTTCATGCCCTGCACTGCGGATCGCCTGCTCAAATTTTGAAAGTGCAACTATAAAGGCTTCCATGTTACTTGGTGATATTTTCAATCTTTGGACTCTCTCATATCCAGGATTAAGGCCTATACCGAAAGGTTTAATAGGCTTCCAAGCTGCTGAATATTTTGGTTCTCTTAATTTTGCAAATTCACTTGGGGCTTTTTCTGGATCATAAGAGCTGGAAGCAACTAATGCTGAGGATACATTCTCATAAGCATTCCATACAAACATCTGTCCTCTGAAGTCTTGGCCTGTCATAGTTCGACAAAATCCTGCAGCAGATGTTCCCATTGATTTAAATAAGTCTTGATTTGCTTTCATCTCATTTATGTATGCCTCGTGATCAATTGCAGACACAAAAAAAGTCGTAAAAGCACCGGTGTTCGAAGATGATCCATGATCATCTGAATGGGCGAAGGGAATTAAAAGAAAAAAACCTACAAGCCATTTCACAAAAATACTCATATAACCTCCTTATCATATGTTTAAAATTTACGGTTTATAATTTCAGGGCATCAAAAACATTAAACTCTGAAACTTCTTTAAACATTATCGGTATTGAAAATTGATAGCGATCTTTATATGTGAACCAAGAGTCATATCGTTCGCGTTCCTTAAACAGACAGTGGTCTAACTGGAAGAGGAAATCCTCAATAAACTAGGAAATAATGAGTTCAAAATCCAAACTGAAAGTCCTAACATAATTGCCGCAAAAGCTAATGCCGAGGAAACCCCAAGATATTCTGCGACACCTCCGATAGGTGCTACAGCGAGAGGCATAACTCCACTCATTACAATAAGCAAACTAATGACTCGACCACGGATATATTGTGGCGCTTGTAGCTGGATTAAGCTCATATTCAATGCTCCAAACATAGAACCAAAAAATGCAGCCACTGCTCCAAAAAGAATAGCCATGATTAAACTTCCAGTAAAGGCGAAGGTCAATATCGCTAAAGCCCATCCATAAGCAGTGCCCAGCATTAATTTTCCTTTGCGCTTAAAATCACTTAGGTTTGCCAAAAGCAGAGATCCGATTAGAGCGCCTACACCCATGCCCGCAGATAAAATGCCCAACTCTTCTGGTCCCCCGGATATCACGTCTTGGTTAAAAGCGGGCAGAAGAAAGTTTGATGCTTTTCCAAATGCAGAGGGTAGCAGGCTCATTAGCATCAGACCAAGAATAGTTTTCTCGTTCCATACAAAATTGAATCCCTCTTTAAAGTCCTCCAATGATGAGGTATTCGACGTATTTTCAGGTTTCCCATGATGTTTAATAAACAGTGTTAAAAATGTTGCAATAAACAAAAGCGATGTAATGACAAAAAACACAAGCCCTACACTGTAATAAGAGCTTTTCTCACCAATCGAGAAAAATGCTATTAAACTCCCTGCTAGAATTGGTCCAACAATACTAGACAAGTTAAATGTTGATGTTTGAAGCGCAGTGGCATTAATTAAATTTTCTTTCCTTACAATTTCTGGAACGATAGAGAAATTCGCAGGCATACTCAAAGAGCCAACCGCGCCATTTAAAATACCAAAGTATATAAAATGCTCAAAAGTTACTTCACCAACAAACACGATATAGGCAAGAAAGAATGTAGCTATTGCATTGATTAATTGTGAATAGATCATGATATTTTTTTTGCTTACCCGATCAGCGACAACACCACCAACCAATGAAAAAATTGCAGAAGGAACAATAAAAGATAGCATCACCCACGTAAGCGCTAATGGGGAGCTAGTTAAGTCATAAATCAACCATCCTTGTGCTATGGATCGCATTTGCATTGCAAATGCAGAGCAGGTACTCGCTATCCATAAAAATTGAAAATCTCTAATTAGCAACGATTTAAAAAAACTGTTTTCTGACAAGAAAAGCTCCGTTTTAAATATTTTTAGTGATTATCATTTACAGGTGTAATTGATTTAAGTAATCAAAATTTTCTGATTATTCACCAAGATAAGATTCTCGAATGTTACTCATTTTTTTGAGACCAGTCTTCAACTAAAAAAATGAAATAAAAATTATCACCCTTTTTATCTTTAAGATCGCCGTAAATTGTGCAATAGTGTTTGAAAGTCACGTAAACACTTTAAGCAAGGATTACAAAATGGTAAAACTACTCGCATCATTCATACTCATAGCATCGATACTGCTACTGATACCTTCTGAACTTCACCTCTTTTTTAATATGAAGTCCGTGTGGCTTGTTCTAGCCGGGGCTATCAGCTTTGCTTTAATGGGCAGTAATAATTCTGAGAAAATTGAGTTTTTTTCGAAAGGCGCGGTAACTTTTGGTTGGATAGGTTTTGTTCTAGGCACTGTAATGATACTTGCAAACCTCGAGAAGGATCCGGATGGTATCGGGCCTGCAGCGAGTTTAGCTCTTTTGACCGTATTGTATGGTTATGGGATACAAGCGATCTGCTTTATCATTAAATCTAGCTCCTTGATTAAATAGGATCGCCCAGATTATTGATGTCTTGATTTAATCTCTGTATCTCGCTTTCACTGAGAGTGATAAAGCCTGACTTTGCATTGCTGATAACCTGATCTACTGACTTTGCACCACAGAGGATATGAGTTGCGCCAGGCTGTGCTGCTGACCAAGCGAGAGTAAGCTGAGCGATTGAACAAGTGTATTTATCCAATAGATCTTCCCACAATGAAAACATATTTAGTAATCGCTCTAAATTTTCTTTCTTAAACCAAGGGAGCCATTGTCCTGCATTATTTCGCCAATCGTGATCTTCAAATTTTCTTTCAAAATTAATCTTTCCAGTCAGAAGTCCTTGCTCAAGCGACATGTAGGTAATTGACCCTATATCGTTCTCTAAACAGTAAGGAAGAATATCTAACTCTGGATTCTTGTGAATCATACTATAACGAAACTGATTTGTTGCTAGTTCACCAGCACTGTCATAACGCTGTAACTGTTCTAGTGAAACATTACATACCCCTATCGCTCGGATTTTACCCTCCTGTTTAAGCTCCATTAAACAAGCCATTGTCTCCTCTATGGGCGTCTCCTCAGGAGGTATCGCTGGTTTATGAACCTGTAATAGATCTAGGTAGTCTGTGTTTAAATATCTCAAACTATTTTCTACTTCTATTCTGATCGTATCTGGACGTAAACTTATATACTGATCTTTGCCATCTTTTTGCCCATTTGGAGAACCTCTTCGATCCTGCCACCATAAACCACATTTTGTGGCAATAACTGCCTGATCTCTTCGTCCCTTGAGAGCTTTACCTATAATTTTTTCACAGTGGCCGAAACCATAGGATGGCGCTGTATCCAGCAAATTAATACTATGGTCTAATGCGCTGTGAATCATATCTATTATGTCTTTAGAACTTGGAGGCGATGTACCATCACCGCCCCCAAAATAATAAGTTCCCAGGCCAATATTGGAGGCGTCAATCCCAGATTTTCCTAATACTCTTTTTTCCATATTGGCCTCTAATTCAAAGCTTCATCATCAGGTTGTTAATGCAAAGAACTTAAGTTATCGGATATTAAAACAAATATTCATAAGACATTTGTATTTAACTCGCAACTGAAGCCCGATAGAACTCCATTCCATTGTATAGAGTAGGCTCTGCGCAGGTGGCTGTCTCATCAAATTTGGCTTGCATTTGATTTCCTTTTTCCTGCCAATTCGCATTGCCTGCCTCCATTTCATCAAAATTAGCTTGCCAGTTGTACCACCAAAAATCAGCGCTGTCCTCTCCTACAGGGATGTAAGCACCAAAGGAGAATTCATCACCTGTGCCATTCTCCACCAACCACACTCTAAATTCCTGGATATTTTCCTTTAGATCTGCAAAAGATTTTCCTTCGTTGTACTCACACGATATTTCTGCGGCCACAAAAGAATCCCAATTTTTGAGTGAGATGCTCTCAGGTGTTTGAAAATACCCTTCATAAGAAAAAACTTGATTCTCATCACAAACAAGAACATTGGAATATTTATCGCTCCAATTTTTAGCATCCTCATCAGCTGACCACTCTTCCCATGCAGCTTTTGCTGCAGCTTCAGAGGTCCAATTATTTTCCCAAAAAAAACCATCTGGAAATTCTTCTGGTGCATTCACTGGAACATATGCACCGGACCACATTAAATTTTCAGACAATGCGAGCTGACTGAAAGCTTCTGACATTTCCTCTAAATTTTCTCTTGCAAAGTCAGGTCCTTTCGTACAACCCAAAAATTCCGCAAAACCGACTCCATTCTCATCCCAAGTCAAGTCATCAATTTGCAATGTATTGCTCATAGATTCTTGCTCTTGTGAGCAACTCACAAGAAAAAT
>CABZOI010000016.1 GCA_902527245.1 uncultured SAR92 cluster bacterium
TCAAGGAATAGACGAAGAAGGAAATATAACAACCCTGGGCAGGGGTGGCTCTGATACTACTGCAGTTGCTCTCGCAGCTGCGCTTAAAGCAGATGAGTGTCAAATTTATACAGATGTCGATGGTGTATACACAACTGACCCTAGGTTAGTTCCAGATGCGAAGCGTCTAGATAAAATAACATTCGAAGAAATGCTCGAAATGGCGAGTCAAGGATCAAAAATTTTACAAATAAGGGCGGTCGAGTTCGCCGGCAAATATAATGTGCCTCTGAGGGTTTTATCTAGTTTTGAGGAGGGCTCAGGCACTTTAATATCTTTTGAGGATGATAATATGGAAAAACCATTGGTCTCAGGCATTGCCTATAAACAGGATGAAGCAAAACTAACGATTAGAGGTATTCCTGATCAACCAGGTGTAGCGCACAAAGTGCTGGGTAATATCAGTAAAGCCAACATCGAGGTCGATGTAATTGTGCAAAATGTTGCAAGAGATGATTCTGCATCAATGACATTTACAGTTGCAAAGTCGGACCTTCCTGAAGCAGAAGCATTGCTCAAAAAAACTGCGATGCAATTAGGAGCCTCAGAAGTTGTATCTGATAATGAAATAGCAAAATTATCAATCGTAGGTGTAGGCATGCGTTCACATGCTGGAGTCGCGGCAAAGATGTTTGAAACTCTATCGAATGAAGGAATAAATATTCAAATGATTACTACCTCGGAAATTAAAATCACTGTAGTAATTGATAAAAGATATATCGAACTTGCAGTGAGAGCTCTCCACTCTGCGTTTGAACTAGCGGAGGACGACAAAAAAGCCTAATTGCTATGGTTAGCTTTTGAGGAATTATGATATTATCCTCGACCCTATAAGTTTTGGAGAAGTGGCTGAGTGGCTGAAAGCGCGCCCCTGCTAAGGGTGTATACGTTTGTAGCGTATCGAGGGTTCGAATCCCTCCTTCTCCGCCAACCCTTACGTTAAAATCATGTTTTTATTACCTAAATTTTTTTATGTTAGATAAAAGGTTTGTTAACATTTTGATACTTAGTTTCGGCGTGTTTGCCATCTCTTCTTGTGTTCTTAATTCATCAAATACAAAACCTAGTCCTGATGAGTATATTAACTTAATTGGTACCCCGGTTTATGTGAAAAAAGCGCCTGCTAAAGATGTGGGTATTTATCAAAATGAATTAAATCAATGTAGAAGTGAATCCGGTATTAAAGCAAATCGCATGTCAAAAGTTGGTATCGGTGTTGGATCTTGGTGGATGTTGTCTGGCTTGTACGTAATTGCTACCGCAAGCGGTTGGTTGGCACCAATTGCTGTTACCGCCGGAACCATGGGGAGTATTGTTGGTGGCTCGACAATAATCTTAACAACTGCCACTGAAGATTATCGAGAGTACCAATCCCTTGAGAGATGCTTGGAAGGTAAGGGTCATGATGTCATTTTCTACGATACAACGAATGGCGAGGATTAATATGAAAATACAAGATCCTATTGTTATTTTTGGGAAATGGGCAGAAGAAGGGAAGGATGTCGGTATGGAGAAAGGGCACGCCAATTCTGTCAAGGAGATGTTGGAATTTGCATGTAAAGAAAGAGCTGATTTGGGAAAAAAATTTAGCTTTTTAGATGTGGGTTGTGGGAATGGTTGGGTAGTCAGAGATATCGGAGAGAATAAATTATGTGAAAGAGCAGTGGGTATTGATGGCGCGCAACAGATGATTGCAAATGCAGTGTCTCGTGACAAAAAAAACGAATATATTCAAACAGATATTGATTCATTCTCACCATTTAAAAGATTTGACCTAATTCACTCAATGGAAGTTTTTTATTACCTAAAAAATCCTTCTAAAACGATTAAAAGAATTTGTGATAACTGGCTTAACCCTAATGGAAGGTTAATCATTGGCATTGATCGCTATTATGAAAATTTTCAATCCCATAGTTGGGAAGAAAAAGTTGGTACGCCAATGCATTTGATGAAAGAGCGAGAGTGGAAGGCTATTCTCGAAAAATCTGGATTTTTTGGAGTTAAAACGTGGAGAGTAAATTCTTCAAAGGATTGGAAGGGTACTTTAGTTATAACTGGTAAGACAAAGCAATTTTTACAAAACTTGCAACGGAGACAAGCAAATGTTTAGTCATGTAATGATAGGATCGAATGATATTGAAGCATCGAGGATATTTTATGATGCAATTATGAAGGAACTTGGAGCTAAAAATGGTATTCCAAACCAGTTGAAGGGAATCACGA
The DNA here is from genome assembly GCA_902527245.1 of uncultured SAR92 cluster bacterium. Taxonomy (GTDB): domain Bacteria; phylum Pseudomonadota; class Gammaproteobacteria; order Pseudomonadales; family Porticoccaceae; genus AAA300-D14. Next base: position 2,263 of record CABZOI010000016.1, read on the forward strand.
GGTATATGTATTTTCATAAAAAGAATATTTTTATCATTACAGAACCACTGAATGGTGAGACAGCAACTCATGGAAATGGCTCGACCTTAGGCTTTCAGGCTGACTCGACTGATATTGTAGATTCATGGCATAAAACTGGACTTGAAAATGGAGGTACCTCTATCGAAGATCCACCTGGCTTGAGAACTCAAGGACAATTTAGTTTTTACTTGGCATATTTACTAGATCCATCTGGGAACAAAATTTGCGCAATGCACACAAATTAAATAACTCGCGGTAGTATGGCAATTTGTTATGACTGATTATATAAGAACTCCTGAAGAAAATTTTTGCGATCTAATTGATTTTAACTTTTCTCCCAATTACCACGAATGGCAAGATATGAGAGTTCATTATCTTGATGAGGGCCCTAAGGATGGCCCTGTCATGTTGTTGTTACACGGAATGCCAACTTGGAGCTACCTTTATAGACATTTTATTGATCCACTCACCGATGCTGGGTATCGGTGTATTGCGCCTGATCATTTAGGATTCGGAAGGTCAGATAAACCAACAGATATACACTGGTATACGATCGCAAGGCATACTGAAGTGCTAGCATCATTGGTTATGGCCCTGGATTTAAAGAAAGTCACTCTTGTCTGTCAAGATTGGGGTGGTCCAATAGGATTGGCTCAAGCAGCCTCAATGCCTGACCGATTCGATAGATTAGTCATAATGAATACATGGCTGCACCATGATGGTTATAGTTATTGTGATAATGTAAAAAATTGGGTAGGTGCTTGGAAAGATAAAGGTTTTTTCTGCCACAAAAACCCTGATGTCGCACTGATACCTTTAATGGATGGAGGTTTTATTACCAGAAAACAATTTTATGAAAGTATTGCTCTCGGAATAAATATCGATTTATCAGAGGATCTACAACAAATGTATGATGGCTATAATGCTCCAATCAAAAACCTACCTGATGAGGCATATAATGGTTACCGTCGATTCCCATTATCTATACCTTTGAATAGCTATGAGAATGGGAATGTTGCGGCTCAAGAGATGCATTACAGGATTCTGTTAAATTGGAAGAAGAGAGTAGACTTTATTTGGGGTATTGAAGATGTAATTTTCACTGAGGATTGGGGGAGAGAGTGGTCTAAACGAATGAATGGATCTTTCACCCCGATTGTTGGGGCAAACCATTTTCTTCAAAATACCCATGCTGAGGAAATAGTAAAGACGATACTCAACTGATAGTGAATAAATGGTTATTTCGATTCTTTTTTGTATATTGATTTTCTGGGCTTTGCAAATACTCGTCTCACCATTGGCTCAAAGTGTTCGATAGCCATATTATCGTAAGCAGGATCAAAAGAGTTTTGATCATATTTTTCACAGAATTCAGCACAGTCTTCAAAATGCTCACTATCTTTGAATTTATCTCGCATATTTTTATCGAGGCCAATGTGATCAAAAAAGTAGTATCCCTGGAAGATTCCATGATTTTTTACAATCCAATGATTTTTTTCTGAAACGAAAGGTTCTAACATCGTAGCAGCCAGATCTGCATGATTAGTGGAGGCTATTGAATCTCCAATATCATGAAGGAGAGCACAGACCACATACTCTTCATCTCGTCCGTCTCGAAATGCCCTGGTAGCACATTGCAAGCAGTGTTCATATCGATCAATGGCCATTCCACCCGAATCTCCCTTTAAAAGCTCAAGATGCGCAAGAATACGATCTGGTAACTTACTAACGAAATCTCTCGCATGCTCCATTACGATCTCATAATCTTCAGGAGTAGATTTTGACATTTCAGTGAAAGATACTTGTTTATCCATTTTTCTCCTTTTTTTCACTTAAATAATGCGCTCATTACATAGAAAAATCAATAATCGTATGATAAGGATTGATGAGTTTCTATTGCATTGATTTGGGTGATGCCTCGCAAAATTAATTGAGCCAATCTTAAATTTTTAATGTGAATTTTCAGTTTATAGACTATATTTTAGAAATAAGTGCATTAATTTGAGGTGATTTTTGAAAATAATTGATTTCGAAATTTTTCACGCTGATGCCGGGAGGTCCTTTTCTTTTCTAAAAGTTGTGACTAATTCGGAAATTGTAGGATGGTCTGAGTTCACGGGAATATCTGAGATATTACGCAGAAGGGGACTGACTGCGGTTATTGAGTCATTGCTAAATCCATTAGTAGGAAGAGATCCGCGTCATATTGAAAGAATTAGTAGCGACTTACAAACGGCTACGCGACAGTCACCATCTGGTCTAAATCATCAGGCAATCGGTGCAATTCAAAATGCTTTACTCGATATAAAAGCAAAATCACTTGGACTGCCTGTTTATTCATTATTTGGTGGACCAGTTAGGCATCGGATACCTTTGTACTGGTCACATTTTGCTCTTTATCGTCTGAGAAGGGGTTTTGAGATACATAAAAAAAAGGAGATAAAAACTCTTGATGATATGGTAAGTCATGCGCAGTGTGTGATCAATGCAGGCTATTCTGCTTTGAAGACTAAAATACATTATTTTGATTCTACTGGTGGGACCGGCTATTTCCCTTGTTTTGGAAGTGAACCGGGGGCACCAGAACTAAATTTGTCACCCTCGATGTTCAAAAATATAGTCGATCAAATGTCCTCGCTCAGGGATGCTGTGGGTGATGAGTTAGACCTTATTCTTGATTTGAATTCAAACTTCAAAGCCGATGGCGTTATTCGTATTGCCAATGCGTTGAGGGATCTGAATATAAGATGGTTAGAGATTGATGTTTTGGATGCGGATGTTCTTCGCGATATACGCGAGAAATCTCCAATTCCCATCGGTGGTTGTGAAATGATATGCTCAGCTCAAAGTTATGCACCTTTCTTTGTGAAGCGCTCTTTGGACGTGCCGTTAATAGACGTTTGTTGGAATGGGCTTTTGGAGTCAGTGAAGATTGCTAATATTGCAGATGTCTTTGATTTAAATATTTCTCCACATAACTTTACAGGGTATTTATCGACACAAATTAATGCTCATTTTTCAGCTTTAGTTCCAAATCTTGAGATAATGGAAATTGATGTAGATGAGGTTCCTTGGCTTGAAGAATTCTTCACAGAGCCTTTAAATATCGAGAACGGGGAATTGATCCTTACTGATAAGCCTGGCTGGGGGATGGATGTTAACGAAGAGGCTGTACGAAAACGACCTCCTAGAATAGATATTGGCTAATCTTTCCTTCTTTTGAGGCTGTGTAAATTTGCCTTTGCCTATATTTTGTAACCGCGTTTCTGTAATTCAACAAAATTTAGTATCAAAAGTGTTAATGCCACGAATCTCAAGCCAATCATACTCAAGGATGCGAGTGTGAGATCTCGCAAATTGTCCAAGATATACATCTCAAAATCACTCCATATTAAGCAACTAACAACAACAATAGTAAAAGCATTAATTTGCGGGAAAAACTTTCTGGTGTAGAAAGATGCGAAATAAATACCCGCGACAACCAAAAAGAGACTAACTCTCATTATAAAGAGAAAATCAGTAATCTCGCTTGATAGGAGCTTATGCTCTGCTCTAGAAATCATATGGTATTCAGGAAAGAATGAGACAACAACGATTCTAATAATCCAGATTGCCAATATTAAAAGCACTCGTGTTATAAATCGATTATAGAACTGTTCTGAGGTGGAACTAATGGTATGTTCTTGACTTTTGCCAAGTAAGGCGTCGAGCTCCGGCTGTGTAATTCTTGATCGGTCAATCATAGATCTTCTCCTCAAGTTACCGAGGCTAGTGTATTTCTATTAAATTGTGTTTGTCAAATAATTAGCGTTGCAATCAAAAAAACTCATGTTTTTCAGACATTTAACTAGAAATACTTGCAATATTTTCTATTTATGGTTTTCTTTTAACAGATGTGCGGCACCGTGAAGATCGTTGTTCGGTGGAGATGTGCCAAAGAGTCTGTCTTTCATTCCACCATAGACTTCTCTGTTAGCACCAAGTCGAGATAATGTTTTTGCTTTCTTGATTGCTTCAGGAAGTAAATGTTCAATTTCAAAGGTATCTGAAACAATTCCCGCAGTTTTTGCATCAGGACCCGTCCAACGTCTTGCTAATTGAACCGTTTCAAAGAAGACATTCGCGGGTAGTTTATGTTTGAACAATGCAATTTCAGGATCCGGAATTATCATGCCAATTTCAATTTCGTTAGCACACATAAAACCTCGATCTTTTCGCATGTATCTCACATCGTGGGTAAGTGCCAACATAAAGCCTGCTCCAAAAGCGTGCCCATTAATGACACAGACAGACGGTATAGATAATGAAATTATTCGACCCATGAGTGTCATGAACTCTGTCGTAAATGCAGATCGATCATTTGAGGGAGCTGATTTAATCCAGTCTAAATCCAGTCCATTTGAAAAGAACTTTGGATCAGATGATGAGGTAACAAGTGCCGCTGGACCCTTAGAGGCCTCAATTTCATCGATCACCGAACTAATTTCCCTCACAAGATTCGTATTCCAACGATTCTCACCATTATCCAGTGTGAGGTGAAATACTTCTTCTTCTTTTGTTAATTTAATCATATGGCAAAATGTCGAGTTTTTACTGCATGCTTCTCAAGTTATTTGTCAAATTCAGATCGCCACTTGATCAGCCAATCATGCCCATATTCTTCCGCTCCTCGAAAGACAGCATGAGTAATTATGGTTGGTATAATTAGAGACAAATGGAGAATGATACTTTTCCAAATACTATATCCTCCAAGAATTCCACCCCAATAAGCCGCTATTAATGCGAAGAACGCACTCCACATTACAAACAAAACTATCATAAAGTATGCTTGCAGACTCCGGTCTGGGAGGTATTTTAACGGATTTATTTTTGCATCCATAACAACGCTCCAACTATCATGAACTCCTAGTAAAAATTTTTTTAATAAATTCATTTTTTTACCCTCTGTATAATTTTGGACAACATTATTTTTATTATTGGATAAATATACACAAAAAGTAACATTATGGATGCACCATATGCAAGTGTGGGACCTTAAGGCTTTTTTTACGTATGACATTTAGTGTATTGGAGATCACATATTGTTTTTCGCGATTTTTTTTATTTTGATTGTTTTAGCACCTTCGCTTTGGTTGAAGTACACGTTTAAAAAAAACGACCATATTCTATCTGAGATGCCCTTTAATCCGAAAGAATTGGGTGATCAAATACTTGATGAATTGCAGATACATGGCGTTGCATTTGAAACAACAAAAACTTTTGATCATTACGACCCAGAAAAGAAAAGCGTTAGACTAATCGGCGATAGATTTGAGAGAAAAAGTCTCACCGCTATATCTATTATTTGCCATGAGATAGGGCATGCAATTCAAGATCATGAGAATTACAAGCCCCTTAGGCAGAGAACAGACATTATCAAAAAAACATCTTGGTTATCTCGCTTATCGAATACATTAATGTTATTTGCAGTGCCCGGAGTTCTTGCTACAGGCGCATATTCCCTTTTAAAAATTTGTGTGATCATTATTTTGATTTCCACTTTGATAGGGCTATTCACTCACCTAATAACACTTGAGGTTGAGCTTGATGCAAGTTTTAATCGGGCAATGCCAATCATTGAGGATAAGATCCCGCAGACTTACCATAGTGCATGCAGATCAGTCTTGAGAGCTGCTGCATTCACCTATGTAGCAGGTGTTTTTGCGAATGTTTTTTCATTTAGATATCTTTGGATACTATTAACAAGGGCTGTTTGATAAACTCTCGGTTTATATGGAATTATTAATTTCTAACCCCGAAATGCTTTGGGTCATAACGGTTTTATATGATCTGCTCCTAGCTTCTCTATTATTTTATTTTTTTGGAAAGGAAGGTCTATATCTGGCAATTGTTCTTGGCATTGTTTTGAGTAACTTGCAGGGAGGTAAAGTGAGTGATGTCGTAATTTTCGATCGAACTTTTACAGTTAGTATGGGCGCGATAATGTACTCTGGGATTTACTTTGCTACCGACCTTTTAAGTGAAAAATATGGGCGAAAAGAGGCAAATAGAGCTGTAATCTTGGGCGCTGTTGCGAACATTGCGGTAATGCTTACTCTTGTTCTAAGTACGTTTTTCCTTCCATCTGACGTAGCGGAATCTGCTGATGAGGTACATGATGCAATTTCAACACTGGCGATTTACTCTCCAATTTTTGTAATTGGATCTATCACTGCCTATTTAATCAGCCAGTTATTTGATGTTTGGGTCTTCCATAAAATTAAGTCGATCACTGGAGATAGGATGTTGTGGTTAAGAAATAATTTATCGACACTCTTGTCTCAGGCATTGGACACCTTTATCTATACTTTTGTTTGGGTGCTCGCGGGGCAGCTTGATTTTTCAACTGCTGCAGCAATCGCTGTTTCAAAATATATCTTTAAGTTTGTCATTGCGCTCATTGATACTATTTTTATATACATGCTTAGGAATATTAAACCGAAGAGCACATTGGTTAATTCAAGTTGATTACAAATCTGGGACTGTTTTAGACGGTCATCCTCATGTCATTTTTGATACATTCATCAAGAAGCTCTAGCAATGCTCTCCTTGATTTAATTTTAGTTCCGACGAATGCAGACATATTTAGATTTTTAAAATTTTGTGTAATTTCGGAGATGTTTGACTCCATTGATTCAATTTTGATTACGGTATCATAAAATCCGGCTTCCATTGCATCGCTCGGAGCATATAATTCTGCATTGATAACGCTTCTATTGAAGTAGTTTAATGGAATTCTGTAACGAGCAAGTTCAATTCCAAAGTCATGCATTGTCATTCCAATCAGTGTTTCATTTAAGCCTATTTTGAACTGTCCTTGGACACCAACACGATAGTCGCAAGCAAGCATCAAAAAAGCCCCCATCGCGATACAATGACCCGTTGATAGTCCTATCACAGGTGTTGGAAACGACAGAATACGCCTCGCAAATTTTGAGCCTCTACTTGTCAGTTCGAGAGCCTCTTTTGGACCTTTTGATAGTTCTTTTAAATCAAATCCACCTGAGAAAAGACCATCTCGGCCTTTTAAAATTATAATCGCTTTCTCTTTTTCAGCTATATCAAATGTTTCATTTAGTTGATCGAACATCGAATGTGATAAGACATTAGCTTTTCCATCATCCATAGTGATTTCAGCAACTTTTTCATTTATGTTGAGCGTAACTATATCTGTCATTTCAATTCACTTTTTTTGAAAATATATCCTTGAGGTTAATGTATTTTCTTTATTACTGTCAACGAGCACTGCCTTCTACTTATAATAAATTAACGATGCAATTTTTTATTCTGGAGTCTTCGCTAATGAAGTTAAAAGTAGCACTCATTAGGAGTTTTTTGATGAGTTTGTGGATATTAGTTTTCCTCAATCAGGTTTTTGAATTTACAAATTTTTGGAAACTTCTGTTTAATGTTTTGGGTTTGGTTATCTTAATAGCGCACCTTATCGAATATTTTGTAATCAAATCGAAAATTACTGATGTAAGTCAGCGAGGACGATATCACTTTTTTATGATAATTATATTTGGCGCAGCGTATTGGTGGCCTCTGATAAGAGCTCAGAGGCCAGGAAAATAAAATTTGCTGCAGCAATTAAATTAGCTTGGTGGCCATAAGGATCAAACTTACGATAGAGCCAGCCCAAATTAAAGTTCTTAGATAAGCAATTCCAGCACCATAGCAAATTACATAGGCGACTCTGAAAACTAGCCACGAAGTTGCCTCTCTTTCAATATTAACCTCTAAAATTAAGGCGAGGGTTGCTAAAGTTAAGAAAATTGGAAGACTTTCCATAAGATTTCTGGCTGCATTCTTTAATCTTTTCACAACCGGAGCGAATTCGACATCTTTATCCCTGTTTGAAGCAAGATAAGCTAGATTTTTGGTATTTAGCATGGTTGGTAGGAGTGTTTGAAGAAGTGCTAAAGCCATAGCAACAATTATTAATTCAGTCATTTTTCACCTTTTTTATTGTTTTACTCGACGATTTCTGCAGAAAATACTATTTTTATTAAAAAGCTATTACTCATTGTAAACAAAATATTAAGTGTAGTTAATTGCCTCTTTTTACTGAAGGCAATATTTGTTGATTGATGAATCAATTAGTGAGATATTCTTTGTCAATAATAATTAAAAAAAGAGACTTAGAGGGGTGCATAAATGAAAACGAAAGCAGCGGTTGCATTCGAATCCGCAAAACCATTAGAGATTGTTGAAGTCGACCTTGATGGGCCTAAAGCTGGAGAAGTGCTAATAGAGGTGAAGGCCACGGGCGTTTGTCATACTGATGCATTTACACTCTCTGGTGAAGACCCAGAGGGTGCTTTCCCTGTAATTTTGGGTCATGAGGGCGCTGGCGTTGTTGTTGATGTTGGTGAAGGAGTTAAAGATTTAAAAAAAGGTGATCATGTTATTCCTCTGTATACGCCTGAGTGCATGACGTGCGACTTCTGTCTAAATCCAAAAACAAATTTATGCCAGTCAATTCGAGTGACGCAAGGAAGAGGTCTGATGCCAGATGGCACAAGCCGTTTTTCTTTAGATGGCCAAGAGATTCTTCATTACATGGGATGTTCAACTTTCTCAAATTATACCGTTCTGCCTGAAATAGCGGTCGCAAAAGTCAGAGAGGACGCGCCATTTGATAAGATCTGCTACATTGGATGTGGTGTCACAACTGGCATAGGGGCTGTCGCCTTCACTATGAAGGTTGAGCCAGGGTCAACTGTTGCAGTTTTTGGATTGGGAGGAATAGGTCTCAATGTGATTCAAGGTGCAAGAATGGTTGGCGCTACTCGAATCATTGGAATTGATTTAAATGATTCTCGAAAGGAGATCGCTTCTCAGTTTGGAATGACAGATTTTATTAATCCTAATAATGTTGAAAATGTTGTGGATTACATAATTGATATTACTGGTGGAGGTGTTGATTATAGTTTTGAATGTATTGGAAACGTTGATGTCATGAGACAGGCCCTAGAGTGCTGTCATAAAGGATGGGGAGAAAGTTGTATTGTGGGTGTGGCTGGTGCTGGTAAAGAGATTTCTACGCGTCCGTTTCAACTGGTTACAGGCAGATCATGGCGAGGCACGGCTTTTGGGGGTGCTCGTGGTAGAACAGATGTGCCTCGGATTGTTGATTGGTATATGGAAGGTAAACTAAACATCGATGATTTAATTACTCATAAAATGCCTCTTGAGCGGATCAATGAAGCTTTTGATTTGATGCATGAAGGGAAAAGTATTCGATCCGTGGTAGAGTATTAGGTAGAAAGATTAATGTTGAAAGAATTAAGTTCTGTAAAAAGTTTTGGTGGATTTCAAAAGCGATTTCAACATTACTCTGATGTTTTGAGTTGCTCTATGCACTTTTCAATATACATCCCATCGACTTCTGGGATAGAGAAAATGCCTGCGATATATTGGCTCTCTGGATTAACTTGTACCGATGAGAACTTTGTTACAAAGGCTGGCGCCCAAAAGTACGCCGAAGAGAATAAAATAATTTTGATTTGCCCAGACACAAGTCCAAGAGGCGATTCGATTCCAGACGATGATAAAGCTGCGTATGATTTTGGTTTAGGTGCGGGATTTTATTTAAATGCGACTGAGTCCCCATGGTCTGAAAATTACCGGATGTATGACTACATTGTTTTTGAGTTACCCGCTGTTATTGAATCTTTATGTCCCGTGGACCCATCCAGAGTATCGATCTCTGGGCATTCGATGGGAGGACATGGGGCTCTGACAATTGGTTTGAGAAATCCTTCAAATTATTGCTCTATATCAGCCTTCTCGCCCATATGTGCGCCATCAAGTTGTCCATGGGGGAGAAAAGCACTCTCTGGATATCTTGGTGGTGATTATGAGTCAAACAAATCTAGCTGGGCTAATTATGATGCGGTTGAACTTATCAAGGATATTGATTCATGTGTACCTATATTAATTGATCAGGGGTCTGATGACGAATTTTTGGAGGAACAACTTAATACAGACCTTTTCATACAAAGTATCTCTAATAAAAATCTACCAATCAATGTGCGGTATCAAGAAGGTTATGATCATAGCTACTTCTTTATATCGAGCTTTATTGATCAGCATATAAAATTTCACTCTGAATTTTTGTCATAACTGAGTTCTCACTGGTATCATTGCACCCTATTAAGATTAACTGGTTGAATGGGTTTGAATTTGGATTACAAAGCCGAATTAGACAACATTATTCGAGATCACATTGATATGGAGGGCCCCTTATTGCCTGTATTGCATGCAGTCATGGCTCGTTTTTCACACATACCCAAGGATGCAATACCAATTATCGCGAGGAAACTAAACTTGTCCTCAGCTGAGGTATCGGGAGTGGTCAGTTTTTACCATGATTTTAAAAAAGAAAAGGTAGGTCGACATAAAGTACAAATTTGCAGATCAGAAGCCTGCCAAGCAATGGGTTCGAGAGAGCTTGAAGTACATGCTAAAAAATCACTAAAAGTAGACTTCGGTGAGTCTACTAACGATGATTTGATCTTTTTAGAACCGGTGTACTGTTTAGGTAATTGTGCTTGTTCACCGTCTGTCAGGATTGATGATGAAATACATGCTCGAGTTACACCAAGTGGCTTTGACAAACTGATCTCTGATTTGAGGTCGGTTAACCATCATAAAGCAAGGAATTCCTGATGAGAAAATTGTTTATCCCTAATGATACTTCAGCGGTAGCAATGGGTAGCAATCTCGTCGCAAATAGATTCGAGGAATTGATAAAAAACAAAAGTCTTGATATCCAGATTATAAGAAATGGATCAAGAGGAATGTTTTGGTTAGAGCCTCTTGTGGAGTTCGAGAGTGACTTTAAACGATTTGGATTTCAATCTGTAGATCTCTCTGAAGTTGAGTCAATACTTGAATTCATTTGTGATGATAGCTTTGATGCAGCCTTGAATAAGCATCCAAAGTTTTTAGGTGAAACAGAAAGCATAGAATATTTTAAAAAGCAGCAACGCTTGTCTTTTTTTAGATCAGGTTTAGGCGATCCATTGTGTATTGATCATTACTCATCCCTTGAAGGTTTTACAGGCTTAAAAAAGGCTTTGGAAATGCAGCCTCAACAAATAGTTGATGAGGTAAAGAATTCAGGTCTGCGCGGGAGAGGTGGAGCAGCATTTCCGACCGGCATTAAATGGCAGACTGTCTTGGATACCGCCCACAGCAAAAAGTATATCGTTTGTAATGCGGATGAAGGTGATTCAGGGACATTTGCAGATCGCCTGTTAATGGAGTCTGATCCATATCAACTTATAGAAGGAATGATAATAGCGGGCCTTGCGGTCAACGCCAATCAGGGGTATATCTACCTTAGATCAGAATATCCATTTGCGCATGCAACTCTAAATACTGCTATCTCGCGGTGTTATGCAGAGGGAATTTTAGGTCAAAATGTGCTGGGGAAAAAAATATGTTTTGAGCTTGAAGTTCGTCTTGGAGCAGGTGCATATATTTGTGGTGAGGAAACATCACTGTTAGAGAGTTTAGAAGGGAAAAGAGGATTGGTTAGATCGAAGCCACCACTCCCTGCTATCGAGGGGCTATTTGGATGTCCAACTGTGGTGAATAACGTGTTGACCCTTGGTGCAATATCAACAATTCTGTGTAAGGGCTCAGATTACTATAAGAATTATGGTACAGGAAGATCTCGAGGAACTCTGCCCGTGCAGCTTTCGGGAAATATTAAAAGAGGTGGGTTGATAGAAATTCCATTCGGTATATCTTTGAGGGAAATAGTCGAAGATTTCGGTGGTGGGACGTTTAGTGGTAATCCTGTTAAAGCGATTCAAGTTGGCGGGCCACTGGGTGCTTTTGTAGATCGTGACAAATGGGATACACCAATGGATTATGAGGCATTCTCTGCGATTAACTCAATGATAGGGCATGGAGGGATTGTAGTTTTTGATGATCAGATAAATATGTTTGATCAGGCTCGATTTGCTATGGAATTTTGTGCAATCGAATCTTGTGGAAAGTGCACTCCATGTAGGATAGGTTCTACGCGCGGCTTAGAGGTTTTGGATAAAATTTCATCCAAAAAAGATGTTGAAGACAACCTTATTTTGCTCGAAGAATTATGTGATACGATGGAGCACAGCTCACTATGTGCAATGGGTGGAATGACGCCTTTTCCTGTTAAAAGCGCTGTAGAGTTATATAAAGAAGACTTTACATAAAGTATAGCGTATAATGTATTGATATGATTGAATTTTATACTCCACAAAAAGATTTAGGGACTCCAGAAAGTGCTGAGCATGAGATGGTAAGTCTTTATATCGATGGTAAAAGTGTTGAGGTCAAAAAAGGGACTTCAGTAATGCGTGCGGCCGCAGAAAATGGTGTAAAAATTCCAAAGCTTTGTGCAACCGACTCTCTTGAATCCTTTGGTTCATGTCGAATGTGTTTGGTTGAGATAGAGGGAAAGAGAGGATATCCCGCATCTTGCACAACACCAGTTGAGGCTGGTATGAAGGTGTTCACTCAAACCAATAAGCTTGAATCACTTCGAAAAAATGTGATGGAACTATATATATCTGACCATCCGTTAGATTGTCTGACCTGTCCGACAAATGGAGATTGTGAACTACAAGATACGGCTGGGGAAGTTGGACTGCGGTCAGTTCGATATGGTTTTGAAGGTGAGAACCACTTAGTGGCAGATAAAGATGAGTCAAATCCCTACTTCACCTTTGATCCCTCAAAATGTATTGTTTGCTCCCGGTGTGTGAGGGCTTGCGAGGAAACTCAGGGTACTTTTGCACTCACGATCGATGGTAGAGGTTTTGATTCTAAAGTTAGTTTTGGGGATGCGGATTCTTTTATGGAATCTGACTGTGTATCTTGTGGTGCATGTGTGGCGGCTTGTCCAACGGCCACTCTAACTGAGAATTCTATTATAGACAAAGGGAAGCCAGAACATTCAGTGATAACTACTTGCGCGTATTGTGGAGTTGGCTGCTCTTTTCAGGCAGAAATGAAAGGAAATGAAGTAATTAGAATGACACCCAATAAAAATGGTCAGGCAAATGAAGGACATGCCTGTGTTAAAGGTCGTTTTGCTTTCGGATATGCAACTCACAAGGACAGAATAATCAATCCAATGATTAGGGAGTCCATTGATTTACCGTGGAAACAAGTTTCATGGGAAGAGGCTACCAGTTTTGCGGCAAGTAAACTTAAATTGATCCAAAAGAATCATGGTGTAGGAAGTATTGGCGCCATTTCGTCTTCCCGATGTACGAATGAGGAAGTGTATCTTGTACAAAAAATGGTGAGGATGGGTTTTGGTAATAATAATATTGATACATGTGCGAGGGTTTGTCATTCACCAACAGGATTTGGATTAAAAACAACACTTGGTGAATCAGCAGGAACTCAGACTTTTGAATCTGTATCTAAAGCAGATGTGATTATCGTTATGGGAGCAAATCCCACGGAGGCTCATCCAGTCTTTGGGTCAAGGCTCAAACGTCGGTTACGACAGGGTGCCAAGCTAATTGTTATTGATCCTAGAAAAATAGAATTAGTAAACGCGCCACATATCAAAGCTGAACATCATTTGCCGGTGCGTCCGGGAACCAACGTTACTGTTCTCAATTCTATGGCGCACGTAATACTCACTGAGAACTTACATTCTGAAGATTATATCTTGGAGCGTTGCGATCAAAATGAGTTTAATGAGTGGGTCAGCTTTATATCTGAATCTCGTCACTCTCCGGAGGAAACCGAATCTCAAAGTGGTGTACCTGCTGATGAGTTGAGATCGGCAGCTCGGCTTTATGCTAATGGTGGGAATGGAGCAATTTTTTATGGCCTTGGTGTAACCGAGCATAGTCAGGGCTCGACAGCGGTAATGGCAATTGCCAACTTGGCTATGTTGACTGGAAACCTTGGGCGAGAAGGGGTCGGTGTAAATCCTCTAAGAGGACAAAATAACGTTCAAGGATCATGTGATATGGGTTCATTTCCTCATGAGTTGCCTGGATACCGTCACATCTCAATCGATGAAAGTAGAGAAATTTTTGAAACAGAATGGGGAGTGAATCTTGATTCTGAGCCTGGTCTCAGAATACCTAACATGTTTGACTCGGCAATAGAGGGGCAGTTCAAAGGACTTTATTGCCAAGGCGAGGACATAGCACAATCAGATCCAAATACGCAGCATGTGGAAATGGCATTAAAATCTCTAGATTGTCTTATTGTCCAGGATATATTTCTTAACGAAACGGCTAAATTTGCTCATGTATTTCTCCCGGGCGCATCCTTTCTAGAGAAGGATGGTACCTTCACAAATGCAGAGCGGAGAATTTCACGAGTTCGCCAGGCTATTCCGCCTCTAAGTGGAAAAGCTGATTGGGAAGCCACGTTGGCACTTGCTAATGAGCTCGGCTGTGACATGAGTTATGATCATCCCTCTGAAATAATGGATGAGATATCCCGTTTAACACCCACCTTCAATGGAGTTTCTTACGAGAAGCTCGATGAGCTCGGAAGTATCCAGTGGCCATGTAATGAAACAGTGCCTGAAGGCACACCGATAATGCATGTTGATACTTTTGTAAAAGGTAAGGGCTCTTTCGCACTCACCGAGTATATTGCCTCCGAGGAAAAAGCAAACAGAAGATTTCCACTTTTACTTACTACGGGAAGAATTTTGTCTCAATATAATGTTGGCGCACAAACCCGAAGGACAAAAAACGTATCGTGGCATGAGGAAGATACGTTAGAAATTCATCCTCATGATGCGGAAGATAGAGGCATTCGCCATGGAGATTGGGTTGGAATAAAAAGTCGCGTGGGTGAGACGGTGCTTCATGCAAAGATTACATCAAAAGTAAAGCCAGGGGTCGTCTATACTACGTTCCATCACCCAGTGTCTGGTGCTAATGTAATAACCACCGACAATAGTGATTGGGCGACCAATTGTCCAGAGTACAAAGTAACTGCGGTTCAAGTCAGCAAGGTAAGTGCTCCCTCAAACTGGCAAATACAACAGAAAAAATTCGATGCTAAGCAAAAGGACTTTTTGTCTGAAGCAAAAGTCTGATGGCACGTCAAAATAAAAAGAAAGTTACGCGAGAAATTTGGCAGAATAATTCAACAAAAGCCTCTGAAGATCAAGTTGCTTGTGAAACTCCTATCGCATTTGTTTATAACGGTATTTCACATTTTGTGATGATGGCAACCCCAAGCGATATCGAAGATTTTGTTTATGGAATAAGCTTCACAGAGGGAATTATTGAGCGTAAATCAGAGATATACGATATTCAAGTTCAGCACGTTGAGACAGGTGTCGAAGTTAATATCGACATATCCTCTCGGGCATTTTCTCAACTAAAGGGTAGCAGAAGATTATTAGCAGGTGTATCGGGTTGTGGTATATGTGGAAAGGAGTCACTTGAACAGTTCAGATTGTCGAGTTCAAGAGTTGAATCTCAAGTCAAAATTAAAAATATTGCTATTCAGACTGCAATTCAAAGTATTTCTGAGTATCAAGAACTTAATAATATGACAGGTGCTGTTCATGGTGCTGCTTGGTGTGATCTAGAAGGTAATATATTATCAATTAGGGAGGATGTAGGGCGTCATAATGCGTTGGACAAATTAATAGGTCATATAATCAAACAGAAGGTTGAAAAATTAGGATTTATCGCTGTCACTAGCAGAGCTAGTTTCGAAATGGTTAACAAAGTTGCAATCTCTAAGGTTCCCCTTCTAGTAGCAGTATCAGCTCCTACATCAATGGCTGTGGACACAGCTAAAATGTGCGGTGTCTCGTTGATTGGTTTCGCCCGTCCAAATAGACATGTCATATACAACAATAACTTAAATATAGTTGATGAAGATAATTAAAACTATGGGAAGTCAGCGTTTAATTAAAATGTTAAATCAAATTTCTACTAATTTGTCACCTCATCGGTCTGATGAGGATGCAGCAGAATTGGTAAAAACGCACATTACAAAGTTTTGGTCAAAAACAATGCGGGATCAAATTTTATCAGTGCCTTCAGATACTCCTGATTTAAGCAATATATCGAAAATTGCGATAAAAAATTTGAAAGAATTAAACATACATTAAGCTATAGAGTTATTTCACAAGAAGGTGCTGGAATTGTTGATCCATTATTGGCTCTTGATATTCCAATGATGCTTTGAACTGATCTACTATCCTCCAAATATCACTTGATTCTGGAAGGGGCTGACCTAGATCCAAGTCTTCGTGTATGTTGGAGTTCAAATCAATGACGAGTGGTGGATTCTGGATTTTTCTTGCCGGCGCAGCTCCAAAAGCACCTTGCGTAACAAAATGCACTTTTTGATCATTTAACCTAAAAGCCCTTAACTCAGATCCAGAAAAAAAAGGCACAAAAAATCGAGTGCCCTTATTTTTATTTGTTAGCGACTTCGATAGATCAAAGCTATTGGGAAGGGATATCTTATGATTAATTGAAGCAAGGCTTGTTAAAGTATTAAAAAAATCAGTTTGAACTCCTAAATCATTGATTATGCCAGGCTTGACATTTGCACCATAGAAATAGGTAACTACTCTCATTCCTCCCTCAAAAGTGGTACCTTTCCCGTCCCTTAGAGGTTTTGAGTTGCCTGCATGCTCCTTATATGCCAGCCATGGACCGTTATCACTTGTGAATATGACATAAGTATTTGAAACTAGATCTAGCTTCTCGAGCATTTTTATAATCTCACCGACACTCCAATCGATTTCTTGGATCACGTCTCCATATATTCCTTTCGGGCTACTCTTCTTAAATTGTTCTGATACAAATAAGGGCACATGCGGCATGCTATGCGAGAGTAGAAGAAAAAAATTTTTCTTTTGCTTGGTATTTCGTTTGATAAAATTAAGAGCTTCTTGAGTAAATCGGGCTGTTGCGAGGCTTTGTTTAAGCGGTTGTTCCAGAATCTTGTCATCATAAGAATTGTTCCCCATCTTCCTACTCTTTATGAGGGGTACTTTCCAATCCGTAATTATTGGATTGTAAATTTTTTCTCTCAAAGGTTTTGAAACTTTACTCCACTTTTTCCCCGACTCCTCCCATGGAACAAAAATGTTCGTAGAGTTGATATCGTCAATTGTCCAGTCCATATCATTTGAATAAGGTATACCTATCCATTCGTCAAACCCGTGTCTTGTTGGATAAAATTCTTTCATATCACCAAGATGCCATTTGCCAAATAGACCGGTGGAATAATTATTTTTTTGAAAGACTTCTGGAAGTGTTGTTAGATCATCTGGTATTCCTGATGAACTACCAGGGAAAAAGACGGATATTTTATCTCCGTACAAACCTGTATTAATTGGGAGCCTGCCAGTCATGATAGCACCCCTACTTGGAGAACATACTGATGCTGCAGCATAAAAATTTGTCCAAGTTTGGCCGTCTTTTTCTAGAATATTTATATTTGGAGTATTTAATTCTCCATCACTTATTTTTCCAACATCGGAATACCCCATATCATCTACATAGATTATTATAAAATTCGGAGCTTTCTCTTCTGCGGGTAAATTTTTTGCGGAAAATAAAAATAGAAGAATCGCAAAAATAGTAAAAAATCTTGTAGAGAGCATCTTAATATTCATTAGATATGTTTTTATTTATTGCCATGTATTAGTACTTGTCAGTATAAGGTTGATAGTACATTCATTTAAACTTAAACTTTCGCGCCTAAAATTTTATCACTGCTGACCTGAACAAGCGCAATCTAAATATGAATAGAACAAACCAATTTGTTAAACATATGACTGTTGCTTTGATTTTGATGTGTACTGCAATCACGTCGTCAGAGAGTAAAGAAATAAGCGTAAAGAATTGCCTCATCGAAAATTGTTTGTCTCGACCAATAGTTGATGGAGTGATAAATGAAGATGAGTGGAGGGAAGCAACTAGAATTAACCGATTTGTTCAAGTAAAACCCAATGAAGCAAGCAATCCCTCCGAAAAAACAACAGTATTACTTTTAATTACTAATTCGACATTTTATATCGCAGCTAAACTTTATGATAAAAGCCCAAGTGACATTATTGCGAAGGTCTCCCGTCAAGGTGCAAGTATTTCAAATGATGATTTTTTCAGAGTTCAGATAGATCCATTCAATTCAAAACGTGCAGGTTATCGATTTCAAGTAAATATGAATAGTGTTAGAAATGAGGGTATTTTCTTGAATATAACTTCAATCAATGACGATTGGACGTCTATTTGGGAAGCAAAAGCGACACAAACATCTTACGGTTGGTCCACTGAGATTGCTATACCCTTCAAAAGTTTAAGTTTTGATCCAGAGACAGATGTCTGGGGATTCAATGTTTTTAGATACATATCGAGAAAAAATGAGTTGATCTCATGGATTACTCGAAATCAAGAGTCAAATATAAGTGTTTCAGGATCCTTAAGTGGGTTTAAAGGAATTCAAAAAGGACTTGGATTGGATGTTGTCCCAAATTTAAGTTTTCAAAGTTCTTCAAATGATGAGACGGGTGTATCAGAGGATATGTTTCAGCCGTCTCTGGATGTGTTTTATAAAATTACACCTTCTTTAAATGGTTCGCTCACTTTCAACACAGATTTTTCTGCGACTGAGGTCGACGATAGGCGTGTTGATTTATCACAATTTAGCTTGTTCTTTCCCGAAAAACGAGCTTTCTTCCTAAGAGAGTTCGATATTTTTGATTTTGGAGGTATTGGTTCCGATTTTTCTTACAGTAGATTCGGTGGATCACAGTCTCAGAATGCAAGACCATTTTTTTCAAGAAAAATTGGATTAGGCACTGATGGTTCACCAGTAGATATTATCGGTGGTGCTAAGGTGAGTGGGAGGCTAAAGGGATATGATCTAGGTGTTTTGATTGTTGAACAGGATAGTTATCAAGATGTTGAGCAAAAAAGTCTTTTTGTTGGTCGGATTTCAAAAAATATTAATAGTAATACGACTCTTGGTTTAATTCATACCCGAGGAGATCCAAGATCGAATAACAGAAACAGTGTCACAGGTATGGATCTTAGATACAGAAATTCCTCTACTACGGAGGATGTTATTGAGGGAAATATTTGGTATCAATCAAGTACCAATGATTACGCAATGTCGGATGAGGATGCTTTCGGAATTTCGTTATCAAAACCCAGTCCCAGGGGATTCAGGGGATTATTACAATATCAAAATGTGGGTAAAAACTTTAATCCTGCCCTTGGTTTTGTAAGCAGAAGAGATGTGGAATTGTATCGAGGCATATTTGGTTATGTGAAACAGTTCGACGATCACCCTTA
The DNA here is from genome assembly GCA_902527245.1 of uncultured SAR92 cluster bacterium. Classification (GTDB taxonomy): domain Bacteria; phylum Pseudomonadota; class Gammaproteobacteria; order Pseudomonadales; family Porticoccaceae; genus AAA300-D14. The sequence continues at coordinate 21,642 of CABZOI010000016.1, forward strand.
CATAAGGAAAATATACTCTGGTGCAGATACGGCTTACTGGGATTTAAAAGGACTGAACAAGTTACAATCATACACGCAATTTTATCGGTTGCTTGATGTTGAGTATCACTCAGGCGATAAGTTCAATATATCGTATGTTCGATTTGGTGAAGGAATTTATTCTGAAAACAATCAGCCATTTTCGAATCTCGACATTGTTCTTCCTGAGCAGGAGTACCATTGGGATAGATATGGCATTTATTTTCGCTCATCTAAATCAAGATCAATTGATTTTAAGTTAAATTATTATACTGGTGATTATTACACAGGAACCAGAGACTCAGGATCGATAGATTTAGGGTATAGGCCAAGGCCTGGGTTAGATTTCTCTATTGATTATAATTATTGGGATGTCGATTTACCTGAGGGTTCCTTTATTTTGCGACAGCTCGATGCCAAATTTTCTTGGAATTTTTTTGAATACTTGTCATGGGTTAACGTGATTCAATATGACAATATTTCAAAAAGTCTGGGATTTAATTCCCGACTTCATTGGACAAAAAAAGCTGGAGAGAACCTATACTTGGTTTTCACAAATAATTATTCCGAAATCGATGAGGCTAATTCTCGAGACTTTGAGTTAATATCGAGAGATGCTTCAATTAAAGTGAATTATACGATAAGGTTTTAACTCCTTTTATTTGATAGCGATTCGACGGTGTTTATCCAAATCTGAGACTTTATTTATGACAAAAACATTTACTCACTTAAATGATCATGGTGCTGCAGAGATGGTTGATGTTTCTCAGAAACAAGATACAGAGCGAGTAGCTATTGCTGAAGCAATTGTTTACCTGCCTGATGATGTTATTTTGGCAATAAGCGATAATACTGTCGAGAAGGGAGATTTATTTTCGGTAGCAAGAATCGCAGGTATTCAAGCAGCGAAAAAATGCTCTGATTTGATTCCACTTTGCCATGCAATTCCTATCTCAAAAATTTCTGTGAATTTTGAAAAAAATAAAAATATTTTGAGGGTTTTGGCAAGCTGTAAATCGAATTTTAAAACAGGTGTCGAGATGGAAGCTCTAACTGCCGCCTCTATCAGTGCTTTGACTATCTACGATATGTGTAAAGGGATAAACAAAAGGATTGAAATTCAAAAAGTGCGTCTTATTGAAAAAACTGGTGGAAAGTCAGGTTCTTGGAAAGTATGAATGACACCTAAAAATTATTTTAAGATTTTATTCTTCGGCAGATTACGTGACTTTTCTGAGAATATTAAGAATGAAATTCCCGTTAGTGATGAAATTAAATGTGTAGAGGATGTTATTCTTTATTTGGATACTCTTAATCCTCATTTGGGTAAAGAGTTAAGAAAGCCTTTCACATTAGTATCGGTAAATAAAAATCTTGTGAAGACAGATTTTCCCATTGTCGGAGGTGAAGAGGTGGCATTTCTTCCGCCTGTAACTGGTGGATAAATTAAGTTGTGAAAATAAAAGTAAAGATCCAAACAGAGAGTTTCAATATTGAACAAGAGACTAATGTCTTAACCAGCGGTTTACGAAACATTGGCTCAGTCGTTACTTTTACTGGACTAGTAAGAGAGTCTGAGCATTTTTCGGCTGACAAAAATCCAAAAATTATTTCAAATCTTGTTTTAGAACATTATGCAGGCATGACTGAAAAATTAATTTATGAGATGGTTGAGGAGGCTTCAAAGAGATGGGACATTAATTCTGTCTCAGTGGTTCACAGAATTGGATCACTAAAGCCGACAGATAGAATTGTTTTTGTGGGAGTTGCAAGTTCCCATAGACTGGAATCTTTCAGAGCCGCGGAATATATTGTAGATTATTTGAAAGTTCATGCTACCCTTTGGAAAAAAGTTGTAGTTAATGGTATCGACGAATGGGTAGAACCGAAGCATTTAGATCGGAGTAAATTTAATAAGTGGAGTGATTAGCTGATGCAAGTTGATGGCCTAATTTTAGCAGGTGGTAAATCGTCACGAATGGGCTCTAATATTGCTTCAAAAGCTTTTGTTAAGCTCGATAATAAACCATTAATTGAACATGCAATAACTTCGATTAAACCACAAGTTAATAATCTTTATGTGAGTGGTTCCAAGACAAATTTGTTGGGTATTGAGTATCCAATCATTGAAGATCTAGCTGCAAAATACTCGGGACCTTTAGCGGGTCTATATAGCGCACTTGCTTCAACTTTTTTCGATGACACTGATTACATTGTACTTACTCCATGTGATGGTCCCTTTGTGCCAAAGAATTTGGTTGAAAAATTGCTTGATCGCATAGTGAAAAGCGATGCTGATGTTTGCTTTGTCAAATACGATGGAATACTTCAAACCACTTTTTCAATCTGGAATACAAGAGTTAAACAGGCTTGTGAGAAAGCTTTTTTAGTGAACCGAGATGGAGGATTCAAGAGGTTAGCGTCAGAGCTCGATGCCACTCATATTTCATGGCAGGTATCAAAGATAAACCCATTCTTTAACATAAATTCTAAGCGAGATTTGAACATTGCTGAGGCTATATTATGTCTCTGAGTGAAGTCGATTTTTTACATTACAACAGTCATATTCTTATTCCTGAAATAGGTGATGTTGGTCAAGAGAAATTTAATAATGCAACTGTGATGATAATTGGATTGGGCGGTCTGGGTTGTCCGGTAGCTGCTTATCTTGCGGCTTCTGGAATAGGACGAATTGGATTATGTGATTTTGATAGTGTTGAAAAAACTAATTTGCAGCGACAGCTATTATTCTCTGAAAATGATATTAATAAACCGAAAGTTCAAGTCATAAAAAAACAGATAGGCAAAATAAATAAGAGAATTTTAGTTGATGCACACAACAAAAAATTTCAGGATTTAATGGTTGATGCAGATTATGACATTTTCATTGATTGCACAGATAATATGGATACCAAACTTTTCATAAATGATTTTTGTTACAGAGCAAAGAAGAAATTAATAACAGGTTCTGCAACAAGGCTCGAAGGGCAAATTATAGGTTTTGACTTTGAAAAAAATTCAAAATGCTGTTTAGAGTGTATTTTTGATAAAAGTGGAGCCTCTCAATTTAATTGTTCTGATTTAGGTATATTGGTCTCACTTTTGGGTATGATGGGGTGCCTTCAAGTTACAATGACTTTGAACATGATTTTGGGGAATTTTAAGAAACATGGCATTGTTTCTAGATTCGATAGTTTCGAAAGCCAATGGATCGAGTTAAAACCAAGTAACAAAGTCAATTGCCCGATATGCGATCTTTTAAAACAAGAGGGGAGCAAATTTGTCCAACACAAATGATGAGAAGAAAGTACTTAATGTTGCCGTATTAACAATTTCTGATACTCGAAATTTTAATTCTGACTCGTCAGGTGCATGGCTGAGTGAGGCCATTCAAAAAGATGGTCACACGCAACACACAAGAGACATTGTTCAAGATGACATATATTTGATTAGATCTACTATCTCAAAATGGATAGCAGATCCCTCTATACAGGTGGTTATAACGACCGGTGGTACTGGATTTTCGGGTAGAGACTCAACTCCTGAGGCAATTACCCCTATTCTGGATAAAAAAATTGACGGTTTTGGAGAGTTATTCCGTCAGCTCTCTTATCAAGAGCTGGGTACTTCCACAATCCAATCTCGAGCGTTCGCAGGGTTGGCTAATAGCACCATTATATTTTGTTTACCGGGCTCAACTGGTGCATGTAAAACTGGTTGGAATAAAATCATAAGAGAGCAATTAAATAGTCTCTTTGAACCCTGTAATTTCGCAAATATTGTGGGCCGGAAAACTCATCAATGATTTCAGTTAATAAGGCGTTATTCCGCTCTAATGAAATAATCTCATCTGCAATATCTATTGAGGTGATAAGTACTCTTCATTCGAATGGCCGTATCCTTGCCGAGGAAATACTTGCAGATATAAATATACCATCTGATGATAACAGTGCGATGGATGGTTACGCTATCAAGTTAAAGGATGCATTAGACTGTGGTTTACGCTTACCAGTCACTGATCGAATTACAGCTGGTCAACCTCAGCGTAAGCTTCATAAAAAGACAGCGACAAGAATTTTTACTGGAGGCTTGATTCCAAAGCCTGCTGACACCGTGGTGGCTCAAGAATTTTGTGAGATAAATGATAATATTTTGACTCTTCCGAGGGCCCCCAAGTTAGGCTCCAACATTCGTCTGAAAGGTCAAGATGTAAAAAAAGGCGAGGTAATTGCGCGACCGCATACTGTTTTGAATGCTGGAATGATAGGGTTGCTTGTGTCTCAAGGTATTTCAAAAGTTAGGGTTTTTAAGAAACCTACTGTTGGGCTTCTTGCAACAGGTGATGAACTATGTGCGGAGGGAGAGTCGCTTCAATCAGGCCAAATTTATAATTCAAATATCCCCATGTTAGCAAGTCTAATGAATGATCTTAATATAGACTCTGTAGATTTAGGCGTATGCAAAGACGACGCTATTCATTTGAAAAAGATAGTGAGCGAAGCGGTCAAAAAAGTAGATGTCATAATCACCACTGGTGGCGCGTCGGTGGGCGATGAAGATCATTTAGAGGCTGTGATTGATAGTTTGGGTGAGAAAATATACTCGGGAGTTTCTATAAAACCAGGCAAGCCTGTCAAATTGGGGAAGATATTAGATTGTCCTCTATTTGCGTTACCGGGTAATCCTGTTTCTGTTTTTGTAACTTTTATTATTCTAGTTAAACCATTACTCGCTAAATTGTCGGGTAATGCATCTATAGAGACGACATTTTTGAAAGCTACGGCAAAATTTAGTAGAAAAAAAGCAGATAGGGAGCAATATCACCGAGGTTATGCAGAAAACATGGATGGTCGGCTGTCGGTTAATTTGTTTCCGAATCAAAGTAGTGGTGTATTATCATCTGTTGCTAAGAGTAACGTATTAATTCGACAACTGGCGGGTGATGAAATTTCTCTCGGAAGTGATGTCGATGTTATGTTTTATTAAACATAAATCATGAGATAAAGGTGGAGAATGAGCGAAAAAAGTGCATTAGTTGATCCCTTTGATCGCGTTGTGAATTATGTTCGCTTATCGGTTACAGACCGTTGTAATTTGCGATGCACGTATTGTATGTCTGAAAAAATGGAATTTTTGCCGAGACAAAAGCTTTTAACTTTGGAAGAGATAAGAGATATCGGAGAAGCGTTTATTTCTCTGGGGGTAAATAGAATCAGACTTACTGGTGGAGAACCGCTTGTTAGAAGAGGATTAGTTAGCCTTGTTGATTCGCTAGCGTCACATAAAAGTCTGGGTGAATTGACGATGACGACCAATGGTATGCTCCTTGAAACCCATGCATCTGACTTAAAGACAGCAGGTCTTAAAAGATTAAATATCAGTGTGGATAGCCTTGATCCAAAAAAATTTAATCAATTGACTAGATTTGGTGATATTGACCAATGGTATCGTGGTGTTTATGCGGCAAAAAAAGTAGGGTTCTCTAAGATAAAATTAAATGTAGTTGTTCTTAAAGGATTTAATGAAAGCGAAATATGTGATCTAGTCGCTTTTGCAATCGATAATGAATTTGATATTTCATTTATAGAGGAAATGCCCTTGGGCGAGACAAATTCTCATAATCGATCAGAAACTCAATTTCATTCAGTGGATGTAAAGTCAAATATTTGTAAACAATACGATTTGATTGAAACATTAGAACGAACCTCAGGGCCATCAAAATACATGAGAGTGGTAGGCACTCGAACTAGAGTAGGTTTTATATCACCAATATCAGATAATTTTTGTAACTTGTGTAACAGAGTGAGAGTTACTGCTGATGGTCGATTACTTCTGTGCCTTGGTAACGAAAACAGCGTTGATTTACGATCAGTAGTGAGAAATCATCCTGGAGATCAAAGTATTCTTCGCGATACAATCAAAGAAGCGATCAAGCATAAACCTGAGCGACATTACTTTGATCCAAACCGCACTGATATATTGCGGTTTATGAATTTAACGGGTGGGTAGACCTAGTTAAGCTTTAAAACCAATTGAGAAAATATGAGATTATGGATAACTTCATTTTTAGTACGGTCGCTGATATTGAATTTGGTGAGGGTTCATCGTCTCTCTTGGGAGATAGAATATCAAGTATGGGACTCAGGAATGCTTTTATAGTATCTGATCCTGGTATTTTATCATTAGGACTTATGGATCAAGCGCTTGCCGATCTCGTTAAACATAAAGTTGAGTATCAAATATTTTCTAAAGTGACCGCAGATCCACCTGAACAAATTGTGTTGCAGGCCGCGAGTGAGCTTAGGGCATCTGAATGTGATTTGGTTATCGGTTTTGGCGGTGGGAGCTCGATGGATGTTGCGAAAATTATTGCTGTTTTAGCAAAAGGTAATCAAAAATTAGAGGAGATGTATGGTGTTGATAAGGTAACTGGATCGAGACTTCCCTTAATTCAAATTCCTACCACTGCGGGGACGGGATCTGAAGCTACAATGGTATCGATAATCACAACTGGTGAGACGACGAAGGCTGGTGTTGTGAGTCGTGTTTTACTCGCTGATAAAGTGATGTTAGATCCTAGATTGACTGAGGGGCTCCCACCTCATATCACAGCTGCGACTGGCGTTGATGCTATGGTGCATGCAATAGAGGCGTATACTTCTCGGAGATTAAAGAATCCGATTTCAGATATGCTAGCTAGACAAGCTCTTGAATTAATGTCGAAGAATATCGAAACTGCAGTTAATGATGGGTCAAATATGATTGCGAGGGGTGCAATGTTGCTCGGGGCAATGAAGGCGGGACAGGCATTTGCAAATGCTCCTGTCGCAGCAGTACACGCTTTGGCATATCCTCTTGGAGGAAATTATCATATTCCGCATGGCCTTACTAATTCGCTCGTTCTCCCTCATGTTCTCAGATTTAATTTGAGAGATGCCTCCTCAATGTATGCAGAACTGGCTTCTATTGTATGTGATACACCTAATATGCAAGAGAATGATAGAGCAGCCTCTTTAGCCTTCGTTGAGTATTTTGAGGAGTTACCAAAGAGACTAGGATTGCAAGTAAGTTTACGAGAAATGAATATTCCTTATGAGGACCTTCCCAGACTTGCCGAAGAGGCAATGCTACAACAACGACTGCTGATTAATAACCCAAGGGAACTTAAGCTTGAAAATGCACTCGAAATTTACAAGCGTGCATTTTAGCTAAATATAGGAGTTTATAATTGTGACTACTTTTCAAAATAGAGAGGATTATTTTTATTTCTATGATGTTAGTACTCGATGGATGGATAATGATGTTTACGGTCATATCAATAATGTCCAATACTACAGTTATTTTGACTCTATCGTTAATAAATACCTAATTGAAGTAGGTAATCTTGATATAAAAAAAGATCCAATAGTCGGTTTTGTTGTGGCCTCGAATTGTGAATATCTCGCACCATTAGCTTATCCAGAAATACTTGAAATAGGACTCGCGGTAACTCATATAGGTAATTCCTCAGTTAGCTATAAAATTGGTGTTCTAAAGAAAGGTAGTGAAAATGTTTCAGCGGTTGGGGGCTTTACGCATGTGTTTGTTAACAGAAAAACAGGGAAATCTGTGAAGATACCCATGACTATAAAGAACGCTTTGTTAGTGATTCAATCTGGTAATTAGGATTACTTTTTTAAATTTTTGGTCTGCCAATAGTTGATGTCTAATATATATAAATTAGTTGTAACCTTAACAATTGTGATTCAGTCGTGTCTTTCTTACTCTATTGATTTTGAAGATTATGATGATGATGTGGCTGCTTTGCTACGCGAATACCAACAACAATCAAATTTGGATGGATCGTATACACCGTCAATTTTAACTTACAGTGTGGCAAAAGCATCTCGAACAATTGTGGATTTTGAGAGAGGTATGATTTATTTAAACGCAACCACGCCAGAAACATTGCGAGATGCCATTATAGACGTTGTTCTTACTCAAATTGATCCATCTGTCATTGATGCCCAGACAGCAACTGATTTTGGTTTGATAAATGAGGAGACAAATAAGCCATTTTTCTGGGGTCAAGTACTAGATCATAAAGGAAAACCAATATCCAAAAGACGAGCAGCTTTGGAATTTGCCAATTTTTTGTTAAGAAAAAAAACCTTCAATAAGGACCAATTTGAAGTCGCAATAAGAATGGTTGATGCACATAAAAAGATTGCAGGAGCCAAGTATGTGCGATATGTAAAAGCAGCTTGTCAGGAATATAAAATACCATCATCAGTCGTGATGGCTATTATGGAAACAGAGAGCTCATTCAATCCGTTAGCGCGATCAAGATCAAATGCACTCGGGTTAATGCAGGTTAAGGCTGATACAGCGGGAAGAGACTACTTTTCTCTAATCAAGGGTTATAAACATACCCCTTCATCTAATTATTTATATAGCCCTAAAAACAACATTGAAGTTGCCACTGGTTACCTGAGTATATTGAGTAACAGATACCTTGATGGCATTAAAGATCCCAAGAAACTTGAGTATGCAATGATATCCAGTTACAACGGTGGAGCGGGTAATTTATGGAAAAGCTTGGACAAGTCAGGTAACAAAAAAAGAGCTGTCAGGCGCATTAATCAAATGTCTACAAAACAATTTTACTGGTTTTTAACAAATCGACATATTCGAAAGGAAACGAGAGATTATTTAAAAAAGGTAAACAGTAGAAAGGAAAAATATTTGGTTATTTAATGAATGCACTTCTTTTGGATGTATTGATTTAAAAGATTACTCTCTAATCCTCATGAGTCCTTCTTGAATGGTGCTAGCAACTAGTTTGCCAGACCTCTCAAAAAAATAACCTCGTGTAAGTCCTCTAGATGATCCTGTCCTGTCACAATTTAGCTGATACAGTAACCAGTCATCAACAATGAAATCATCATGAAACCAAATAGTATGATCGAGTGAGGCTGGTTGCAGTTGCTTGTTTAAAATACTAATTCCGTGAGGCATTAACGAGGTTGCCATAATGTTGAAGTCAGATAAAAATGCCAAGATCCCCTGATGCAAGCTCGCATTGTATTTGTCAATTATTTGCCTTGATGTTTTTACCCAAATAAGTTGTTCCGGTATCTCTGGTTTTGGATTAATTACGTCTACCGGATTAACAGAGCGCATATCGATAGCTCGGATTTTTGCTCTGTGAAACTTTGATTTTTCTGAATCACTCGGATTAATTATACGGCTAATCTTTTCCCATCTTTCATTATCGTTTTCACAGTCCTCTGGTTGTTTACAGTCAGGCATTTTAATTTGATAATTTAGTCCATTTTCGGGGTTTTGGAATGATAACAGACAACTAAAAATAATTTTATCTTCCTGTTTTGCATTTACAGATCTTGTCGAAAATGATCTGCCATCTCTTACTCTGTTAACTTCATAAATAATTGGTAGTTTTGGATCTCCAGGTCTAATAAAGTAACCATGCTGAGAATGAACCTGTCTTGTTTTATCTACCGTGTTTTGTGCTGCTCTCATTGCTTGCGCAAATACTTGCCCACCGAAGACTCTTTCCAGTGACGTCAATGGGGTTCTCCCAATGTATACATTTTTCTCCAAAAACGTAGGAGTGAGCGCGTCAATCAACTCTTCGACTGGGTCAGACATCTCGTTCCTTTCTTTAAATATCTGAGACTTTTACTATTAACTTTCCAAAGTTCCTGCCAGTGAAAAGCCATTTGAAATATTCGGGCGCTTTTTCAAGTCCGTCTTCAATCATTTCTCGGTATTTTAGGGTGCCTGATTTTACACCGTTGATGAGATATTCATTGGCTTCGTCAAAGCTCGCGTAATGGTTAAATACTAAAAAGAATTTATGTTTTGGAGGATTTTTCATTGCCCCAAAAATGTGGAAAGGCGTTTTTACCTTGGACAAGTCTTTTGCGTTATAGTTAGAGATATACCCACAAATAGGTGCTCTCGAGCCTTCATTGAAAAATTTCGATACTGCTTCTGTAACCATACCGCCTACTGACTCGAAATAAATATCAATACCATTAGGTACTGCTGATTCTAATTCCTTGTGAAAAGAGTCAGATTTATAATCAACACACTCGTCAAAACCGAGCTCATCGACAACGTAGTCACATTTTTTTTTGCCACCTGCAATACCAATAACATTCAAACCAATTTGTTTGCCAATTTGTCCAACAATAGATCCAACCGCTCCAGATGCAGCAGAAACAACTAAGGTTTCTCCTGCGACAGGCATCGCCTCTTTCATTAGGCCGAAATAAGCAGTTCTCCCTGTCATTCCACAGACTCCTAAGTACGTCGAAAGAGGCACTAAATCTGGATTTACTTTGTACGTCATAGGATCTTTGTCATTTGAGATAAAATATTCCTGCCAACCAGAGCGGCAACATACATAATCTCCGGGTTGGAATTTCTCTGATTTTGATTGAATGACAATTCCTGCGGATTCCGCGGTTATTATCTCACCGATTTTCAAAGGTTCAGCATAGGATTTTACATCACTCATTCTTCCTCTCATGTATGGATCAAGTGAAAGATAAATAACCTTAATTAAAATTTGATTTTCTTCAATTTCTCCTACAGGTGAACTAGTTAAGCTGAAATTATCACTGTTTGGTATGCCGACGGGTCTTTGTCTTAATGTAATGCTTAAGTTTGATAATTGATTCATTTATTTATCTCATTTTATTTAATGTTTAGGAGCTCTGGGATAGATTATTTGTTAGAGCGATTTGATAAGTAGTGGTAATATATTAGATAACTATATATTTAAACAAGCAATTAATATTTATTGTTTTTTTACCGATTTGTAGAGAATTTAAAAGGAGTTGATAGTGTCAAATTTGCAAGCCTTTAGAGATGAAACTCGGGATTGGTTGGAGAGTAACTGTCCTGATTCAATGAGAAAGCCGATGACATCAGCGGATGATGCGTGTTGGGGTGGAAGAAACTGGGTTTTTAAGAGTGATGATCAAAAAGTTTGGTTGGAGAGGATGGCAGAGAAAGGTTGGACCGCTCCTGACTGGCCAGCTGAATATGGTGGCGGAGGTCTCAGTAAAGAGGAGGCAAAAATTCTAAGGGAAGAACTGAAGAATATCAAAGCACGATCTCCGTTGGATAGTTTTGGAATTTGGATGATTGGGCCAGCAATTCTTAAGTTTGGTAGTGAAGAATTAAAACGACAACATTTACCTCCAATCATTAGAGGTGAAATTAGGTGGTGTCAAGGTTACAGTGAGCCAAATGCTGGATCAGATCTTGCAGGATTGCAGAGCAAAGCGGAGGATATGGGCGACCACTTCTTAGCGAATGGTCAGAAAGTTTGGACATCTTATGGTGATAAGGCAGATTGGATGTTTTGTTTGCTAAGAACTGATCCAGATGCGAAAAAACAGCTTGGTATAAGTCTTGTTTTGTTTGATATGAAAACACCGGGTGTTTCCGTAAAGCCAATTAAACTAATATCGGGAAGCTCTCCTTTCTGTGAGACTTTTTTGGATAATGTGAGAGTTGAGAAAGATCAAGTGGTAGGAGATGTTAACCAAGGCTGGACAGTAGCGAAGTATCTACTGACTCACGAACGTGCAATGATTGGTGACATGGGTCTTGCAAGTGCTGGATCGAAAACACTTGGAATGATTGCCAGCGAAAAACTTGGATTAACTAACGGGCTATTGAGCGATCTGGTTCTTCGAAATGAAATCGCAAAATGGGAAATTGATGCGATGAGCTTTTCTTGTACGGCTGAGAGAGTAAGAGATGAATCCAAAGCCGGCCAGGGAGTTGGTGCAACGTCAGCGATGCTTAAATATTATGGGACTGAGTTAAATAAAAGACGATTCGAAACTTTAATGCGAGTTGGTGGAAGTGATGACCTAGTTTGGGAAGGGCCCATGTCGCGTGACGGTCAGGTCGCAAAGACTTGGTTGAGGACGAAAGGAAATTCGATTGAGGGAGGAACTTCTGAAGTTCAGTTAAATATCATAGCCAAGAATATTCTTGGTTTAGGTTAGAGGAAGATTATATGGCACTGATACTTAACGAAGAACAATTGATGCTGAAGGAATCTGCAAAAGGATTTCTCTCCGAAAACGCGTCCATCAAAGAAGTCAGAGAGCAGCGTGACTCTGGAAGTACGACCGGGTACGCAGATACTCTATGGCCTAAAATGGTTGATATGGGTTGGTCTGCGATACTCGTACCAGAAGAATTTGGGGGTCTGGATTTTGGTAATGTTGGGATGGCTCAGATTGTCGAAGAAACTGGAAGAACGCTCACAGCATCACCATTGTTTTCCAATGCAATCGTGTCGGTATCACTCATCAAAAAAATGGGTAGTGATGATCAAAAATCAAATTTTCTTCCCAAATTGGCATCAGGTCAATTGATGATGACTTTAGCCATTGACGAGGAACCCCATCACAATCCAGAAAAAATTGGAATGATGGCAACCGAGGAGGGAGATAGCTATCTTTTAAATGGTAAAAAGAGATTTGTGATTGATGGATCAACTGCAGATAAATTCATAGTGGTTGCTCGGACAGATCAGAAATCTAAAGGTAAGGATGGATTAAGCTTATTTTTTGTTGATTCTGATGCAATTGGTGTTGAGGTCGAGAGGACTCAAATGGTTGATGGCAGGAATTCAGCTTTTGTTGTTTTTAAGGATGTAGTGGTTCACCGTAAACAGATGTTGGGACAGAAGAATAAAGGATTCAAGCCACTCTCCTCAGTATTGGATTTAGCCAATATTCATCTGTCTGCAGAGCTCTTAGGTATATGTGAGGAAACTTTCGATCGGACTCTTCAATACCTTAAACAACGAAAACAGTTTGGTTCCTTGATTGGATCTTTCCAAGCTTTGCAACATAGAGCAGCACATTGGTGGAGTGAGATAGAAATTTGCAAATCAATAGTACTTAAGGCTCTTCAGTCCTATGATCAAGACGATGCAAGGAGTCCTTTCTTAGCGAGCATTGCCAAAGCAAAGTTATGTGAAATCGCGGAACTCTCAACGAATGAAGCTATTCAAATGCATGGTGGAATTGGCATGACAGATGAATATGAGATTGGTTTCTTTATAAAAAGGGCAAGGCCCGCACAGATGTTATTTGGTGATCACAATTATCACGTCAATAAGTTTGCCGCAAGCTGTGGATACTGATTTTACCTACACGTGATTAAAGTCTAATAAAAAGAGGAGAAGATAATGGATCTAGGTCCGAGTGACAAAGTCAGGCCAATTTTGAAGGAGGTAAAGTCTTTTATAGATAACGAGATATTACCGCTTGAGAGGGAATACTTTGATGAAGTCGATAAGGGTGACAGGTGGCAATATACTGAGAGGCAAACCGAAATTTTAGAGACTCTCAAAGAAAAGGCTAGATCAAAAAATCTTTGGAACTTTTTCCTTACTCATTGGGAAGGAGGATATGGATTAAATACGGTTGAATACGCATATGTGGCTGAGGAGACAGGTAGATCTCATCTTGCACCTGAAGTTTTTAATTGCTCTGCTCCCGATACTGGAAACATGGAGGTCTTGGCTAGATACTGTACTGAGGAACAGAAAGAGAAATGGCTTGTTCCTCTTTTAAATGGAGAAATTCGTTCTGCTTATGCGATGACGGAACCAGGAGTCGCATCATCTGATGCAAGAAATATCTCCATGAGTTGTGTTTTAGATGGTGATGAGTGGGTTCTCAATGGAGAGAAAATTTGGATATCAGGAGCCGGAGATCCTCGATGTAAGATCATGATTGTGATGTGCAACACAAATCCGTCTGGTCCCCGTCACTCGCAGCACTCGCAGATACTTGTGCCCTTTGAGACCCCTGGTGTTAAAAATATTCGCCCCATGACTATTATGAATATTGATGATGCTCCTCATGGTCAT
>CABZOI010000017.1 GCA_902527245.1 uncultured SAR92 cluster bacterium
GATGCTAGCAGTTTCTTTAGTCGACTCTTTCAAGCTGTCGCTTTCTCCAGCCTGAACAATTGATGAAATTTCCGCTTTAACATCTGATACATTTTGAGTATTTCCACTGACATTATCCTGAGAATCAATCACATTTTTCCGCCTTCTTGGTCCCCGTTTTTTATTATCAGGTCTTCGTTTTATTGGTTTTCCTTGTTCTCCATCACTAGCACTTTTTAAACTCTCTGAATCAGAAGATGAAATTGGAGAATCTTTTTTGTGATCTTTTTTTCTTCGATTATTTCTAGCTCGTCTTGGTTTTCTGCTTTTAGTTGATGATGTGCTCAATTTCTCTGAGTCCTCAGTAGCTGGCATGTTTTCCTGCACATCATTATTTTCTTTAATAGGCTCTGCTGAGGTCGCGCCAAATACTGACGACCAAAGCCTTTTCACTATTCCAGGGGATGTATCAGTCGCAATTTTTTTGTGTTTATTGATTGGGGCAGGTGTGTTGGGAATGAGAGTTTTCACAGCTGGTTTAGGTAAATCGCTAGAACCCTCAATACTGATATCAGTCTCATCGGTTACTTTTGATAAATTATCAAGCAGCTCGTGACTGAATTCTGATTTCTCATCATCCTGATTTCTTATTCGATTAACTGTAAAGTGAGGAGTTTCAAGATTTACATCGGGCAAAATCGTAACTTCTATCGAATTTCTGTTTTCAATATTGGAGATTTCATTTCTTTTTTCATTCAATAAAAATGTTGCAATCGAAACTGGAACAACGACCCTAATTTCTCTGCTGGACTCTTTTTGTGCTTCATCCTCTATTAATCTAAGGATGGAAAGCGCAAGCGACCTCGTGCCCCGAATAGTACCTTGACCCATGCATCTAGGACAGGTCCTAGACATTGTTTCTTCAAGCGATGGACGAAGCCTCTGTCTGGACATCTCCAAGAGACCAAAACGTGAAATTTTTCCAACTTGCACTCTTGCTCTATCGATTTCAAGAGCCTGTCGCATTTTCAGTTCAATTTCCCTCTGATGTTTAGTATTTAACATATCGATAAAATCAATAACGATTAGTCCACCAACATCTCGTAATCTTAGTTGCCGGGCAATCTCTTCTGCTGCTTGTTTGTTTGTGGAAAAAGCAGTTTCTTCGATGTCTCCACCTTTTGTTGCCCGTGAGGAATTAATATCAATCGAAACTAGCGCTTCAGTTACATCAATAACTATAGATCCACCGGAAGCCAACTTAACTTCTCTTTGAAATGCTGTTTCTATCTGAGCTTCAACTTGATAACGATTGAATAAAGGTATTTCCTCATTATAGTATTTAACTTTGCTCTTGAAATCAGGCATGACTGTGCCGATAAACGCCGAGGCTAATGCGTAGGCCTCCTCATTATCGACGATAACTTCTCCTACGTCTTGACGGAGATAATCTCTAATTGCTCTTACAATTACATTACTTTCTTGGAAAAGGAAATGAGGTGCTGATGCTTTTTGTGACTCTTCATTGATAGTTTTCCACAACTGCAGCAAGTAATTACAATCCCACTGAAGTTCCTCAGTACCTCGCCCAACACCAGCTGTTCGAACGATAATTCCTATTCCAGAAGGTATTGACAAACCTTTCATCGCCTCTCGGAGTTCAGTCCTATCATCTCCCTCTATGCGTCTAGAGATACCTCCGGCTCGAGGATTGTTAGGCATTAAAACTAAATATCTGCCAGCTAAACTTATGTAGGTAGTCAGTGCAGCCCCTTTATTGCCTCGTTCTTCTTTTTCAACCTGAACAATAACTTCTTGTCCTTCTGAAATTACCTCTTGTATTTTTAGTCTTGATGATGGTGAGGATCCCTTTTTAAAATAAATTTTGGAGATTTCCTTCATCGGCAAAAATCCGTGTCTCTCAACACCATAATCTACAAAAGCTGCCTCTAGACTTGGTTCAACTCGACTAATTTTACCTTTGTAAATGTTGGATTTGATTTGCTGACGTGTTCTATTCTCGATATCTAGATCATAAAGATTTTGGCCGTCTACCATCGCAACGCGAACTTCTTCGGAATGAGAAGCATTTATGAGCATACGTTTCATAATTCACCTTTCTGTTTAGGCAAGAGAAGCAGGGGTTAAAGAGCGGAAAGATTTGAAATATAGAAAGGAGATAGCCTCCAAAGGCCATGAACATATTTAACTCGCGACAAAAAGCGAGTTTACGCATGTAACTAGCAATCTACTTATTATCAACAGCTTAAATGGAGCTGTTGCCTTCAAACTTCCTGTGTTCAGATATCTCTTCGAACACTAAAATCTTTAACATTCCTCTAATCTGAGGTTACTTCAACAACTAAAGCTTCTCATGCTTTATTAATTTTGGCTATCGCTACACTTGGAGCAAGAGCCTCGTATTCTGTAGTTTATATTTATCTTAACGTTTTTATATTTTTCAATAGAATGTAGTGTATCAAAAAAACATTAAAAACATAAATTGAATAAACAGGTATTTATGCCTTCAAGACAAAGGTTACAATAGGGTAGTCTTCTTACATTGGTATGAAAAACTTTGTCGAATCTAGATTTCTCGGAAGTAGTGTATGTAAAAGTAAGTGGCCAGTACGATGGTCAACGCTTGGATAATTTTCTGATTAGAATATTAAAAAATGTTCCAAAGTCTAGAATCTATAACCTTATAAGAAAAGGTGAGATCAGAATCAATAAAGGTCGCTGTAAAGCCGATTCACGATTAGCGATGGATGACATAATCAGAATTCCTCCAATTAGATCTATTAGAAATAACAAAAATCCAGTCGTTAGTAATAGTTTAAAAAAATACATTTCGGAAAATATCTTGTTTGAGGATAAAGATTTATTAGTTTTCAACAAACCAAGCGGATTAGCTGTTCATGGTGGTAGTGGAATCTCAATGGGTGTCATTGAAGCTTTTAGATCATTAAGGAAATCTGATGAATATCTAGAACTTGCTCATAGAATTGATAAAGATACATCTGGCTGTCTTATCATTGCTAAAAGTAGAATTGCGCTGAGTAAAATAGGTGAGTCTCTTCAGTCAAATCAAGTAAAAAAGACATATGTAGCTTTGGTAAAAGGAAATTGGCCTAAGGGTAAGTCTAAAGTTAATGCACCTTTGAAAAAAAATACTCTCCTATCTGGTGAGCGTATTGTGAAAGTAGACAAATTAGGCAAAAGATCCGTTACTAATTTTGAGATTACAGAGAAGTATGAAAATACAACGCTATTAAAGATCAATCTAGAGACTGGCAGAACTCATCAGATCAGAGTTCATTGCCAATTCTCCGGCATGCCAATAGTGGGTGATGAAAAATATGGCGATACTGTTTTCAATTCGACGATGAAGAATTTCGGAGTAAAAAGAATGTTTTTGCATGCCTCAAAATTAAAATTCAAACACCCAAATCAAAGCTTTCTAATTGATGTTATGTCACCGCTACCCGATGATCTAAAAATCATAATTGATAAATTAAATGCCAATGAGCTCCCGAAATAAAATTGAACTTGTCATTTTTGATTGGGATGGGACCATTTGCGACTCCATTGGAAAGATAGTAACTGCGTTTATACAAACGGCTATCCAATTGGATTTTGAAGTGCTTTCGAGATCAAAAATTTCTGAAATCATCGGTTTAAAACTGAACGATGCAATTGGGTTACTTTATCCCAGTGCAACAATGAATCAGATAATTGAATTTTCATCACTTTACTCAAAAAACTATAGGTTAACCGCAGCACCTGTATTGTATCCTGGTATAAGAGACTTGCTTGTTGATCTCGTCAAAAATGATATTTCATTATGCATTGCGACAGGAAAGAGCTCAGGTGGACTTGATCGGGATTTGAGATCATGCAATTTATCGAGTTTTTTTAAAAAATTGAAAACTTCAGATACTTCTTTACCAAAACCTCATCCAAACATGATTATTGAAATATGTGATGAGCTATTTATAGATTTATCGAACACTTTAATGGTGGGTGATACAGAATTTGACATTCTTATGGCAAGAAATGCTGGAACTAAATCGATTGCAGTAACGTACGGAGCACACTTGCAGTCAAAATTATTGGCAGCAAAACCTGATTTAATCGCTAGCAGTACCGAAGAATTAAAAATATGCTTAAAATCAATGATATAGAATATATTTATAGGAGGTTACTTTAATATATTGACTTTTAATTTTGTAAGAATTGAAACTAAATCGATTAAAGGTAATCCCATCAAAGCCGTAGGATCCTTTGACGTGATCTCTTCAAACAGAGCAATGCCTTTACTCTCTGCCTTAAAACTTCCGGTTGACGAGTATGGTTTATCACATGCTAAGTAAGAATCTATCTGCTCGTGAGATAGATGCCTGAATTTAACTTTTGTGATATTTAGTTTGTGATATTGCACTAATCCTTTTTTTGGTCCAAATTTTGTTACACACAGGCATGTGTAAAAGATAACTTTATTACCACTCTGTTTTTTTAGTTGTTCTGTGGCTTGTTGTTTCGAACTCGGTTTAAGTATTAACTCGCCATTAATCTCAGCAACCTGGTCCGAGCTAAGAATTATAGAATCAGAATTATTTTCCAATAATGTGACACCTTTTTGAAGAGCGAGCCTTGTCGCCAAGTCAGGAGCCGACTCACCAGGATTTGGAATTTCGTTTATATGAGGTGCTATCTGATTGAATTCATTAAGTATTCTTAAAAGTAAATGTTTTTTATATTTCGACTCACTTGCGAGTATTATGTCCATAGAGGCTGTCTACTAATTATGAAGTTTAGGCAGTTAGTGAGTATCTAGTATAGATAATCAATAAAATTTTGACAGCTAAACTCTGTATTAATATCATGCGCGCATAATTTCGTTGTCAGTAGGTTTTTATGGCTCTTCCAACGATAGTGGTTCCCAAGAAGTTACTGAAGAATAAAAGCGCTTTACAAGGTTTTTTTGATAACCATCAACTTGAACGAGTGAACGATGCTTTTTGTACTGTCATTGGTAAGGTCGACGTTGATATTAAGTTAGAGAGCGAAGATAAAGATAGAATACTTTTGTCAGGAACTGTTTCCTGTGAATTAGAGCTGGTGTGTCAAAGGTGCTTAAACTCTTTCTCATATCCATTAGAAATTGGAATGCAGACGATGTTAGTAGATGAGGATTCTATGATAAATAAAAAGACTAGTTTTGATGACTGGCCAATATTAGGCGATGAATTGAATCTTCTGAACTTAATACAAGATGAAATATTGTTGGGCTTACCAACAGCCCCGACGTGTGAAACGGCATGCTCTGAAAATGGTATAATGCCAAGCAATGGCGAAATACAACGTTCTGAATGTAATCCGTTTGAAGTTTTGCGGCAACTGAAAAAAGATATAAATAATACATAATAATGTGGGAGACTCATTATGGCAGTCCAAAAAAGTAGAAAATCTCGATCAAAAAGAGGGATGAGAAGGGCGCACGATTCGCTGAGCAAATCAACAATTTCAACCGACGAAACCACTGGAGAGCGTCATTTGAGACATCATGTGACTGCAGATGGTTTCTATCGAGGGAAAAAAGTTCTGGAAACTGAGGAGGAATAGAGTAGGTTTGACTGACTCTATTCAAATAGCCGTTGATTCTATGGGTGGAGACTATGGTCCCGCCATAACAGTTCCAGCAGCTTGTGACGCGGTGAATTCCTACCGAAATTTAAAAATTTCGCTGTATGGAAATGTTCATGCAATAGAGAACGCACTCATAGATGAAGGATTTGCTTTGACAGATAGAATTTCTATTGTTGAGTGTTCATCCGAGGTCAAAAATACAGATAAGCCCTCTGAGGTAATTAAACATAAATCTGACTCATCATTGTGTAAGAGTATTAAGGATCTAGCAGACGGCAATGTTGATGGTTGCGTCTCTGCGGGGAGTACAGCTGCATTATTAATGCAAGGTATTAGATTGATAGATACAGTTCCTGGAATTAAAAGACCAGCGATTTGTGCCACCGCTCCGACATATCACGGAAAAGTATCGCTTCTTGATTTAGGCGCTAATGTTGAATGCAATGCTCAGATGTTGCACCAATTTGCAGTTATTGCAACCATGAAATGTAGAGCTCTTAATGGCATTGATGAACCTATCGTCAAGCTTCTCAACATAGGTGAAGAAAAAAATAAGGGTACTCCAAAACTGAGATTGGCAGCAGATTTACTTGCTGCGGATACGAATATAAATTATCAAGGATTCATCGAAGGCGATAATCTGCTGAATGACACTGTTGATGTGATCGTGTGTGATGGTTTCGCAGGTAATATCGCACTAAAAACTGCAGAGGGCGTTGCAAAATTAGCAATTACTGCCGCCACAGATGTTATCCAAAATAACCCATCTCTAAGATTAGTAAGTAAGTTGTTTAAAAAGTCACTTAATGAGTATAGGGATAAATTAAATCCTGCACCTCACAATGGAGCGGTATTTCTGGGGCTAAACAAAATCTTAGTAAAAAGTCATGGCAGTGCCTCCAGAAATGCGTTTAAACATGCTATTCACAGGGCTTTTACAATGGTTCAAAAAGATTTCATCAATTCAATGGAGCCTGAGATAAAAACATATGATTGGAAGGTTGTTCCATGAATAATAATTATGCAATTGTCTTTCCAGGTCAAGGATCACAATCTGTAGGGATGTTAGGTGAATTTTTGCATCGATTTAAGATTGTTAAAAATACTTTTGAGGAGGCATCAGATGTTTTGGGATATGATTTACTAGACTTGTCTCAAAATGGGATTTCATCTGATATTGTTAAGACGGAAGTTGCACAACCCTTAATTCTGACTTCGAGCGTCGCTATTTGGAGGTTGCTAGAAAAAGACTTTGAGTTAGCTCCAGCTTGTATGGCGGGTCACAGTTTGGGTGAATGGTCGGCACTTACCTGTAGTGATGTTGTGGCGTTCCATGAAGCAGTGGCTCTAGTGAAAAAACGTGGTGAGTATATGCAAACCGCAGTAGCAGAGGATAAAGGAGCTATGGCAGCGATCTTAGGGCTTGAGGATCATATAATCCAATCCATTTGTGGGGATATATCAAATAATCAAATTGTCGAAGCGGTCAATTTTAACGCACCGGGACAGGTAGTAATTGCGGGAGATACCGATGCTGTTGATGCAGCGATCGTCGTTGCAACAGAAAAAGGTGCAAGACGAGCACTAAAACTTGATGTCAGTGCTCCTTTCCATACATCATTGATGCGGTCAGCAGCAGATCGATTAGAGGAAGATTTACGGAATATTACTTTTATGCAGCCTAAATACGATATTTTGCATAACGTAAATTGTAAAACTGAAAAATCTCCAAAAGCTATTAAAGAGCTCATGCTAGAACAAATTTATAGCCCAGTCCTGTGGAGTGAGACTATTCACGCAATGAATATCTATAATTTGTTTGGCATTATTGAATGTGGAGCGGGGCGAATTCTAACTGGGTTAATAAAAAGAATACATAAAGGTAATGAAAGTTTTTCTACAGACAATTTAACTAACTATGAGAAAACGCTAACCATGTTAAAACGAAGGATAAATCAATGACTAATCGTAAGAATGTCATATTAGTAACTGGAGCCACTAGAGGTATTGGTAAATCGATTGCATGCTCCTTGGTGTGTTCAGATAATTATATAGTAGGTACTGCAACATCAGAGCAAGGAGCACAATCAATTACAAACTATATGAAAGAACTAAAGATAAACGGGATCGGAAGAGTGCTTGACGTAACTAATGGAGAATCGGTAAATAAGCTCATTTCAGAGATATCTGATTCGATTGGTCCACCAACAATACTTGTTAACAATGCGGGCATAACAAGGGATCAGCTGCTGATGAGAATGAACGAGGAAGACTGGGATGATGTTTTGGAGACAAATTTAAAGTCGATCTACCGATTATCCAAAGCATGCTTGAGAGGAATGATGAAAAATAGATGGGGAAGAATCATAAATGTAGGCTCAGTAGTCGGATCAATGGGAAATAGTGGTCAATCTAATTATTCTGCATCGAAATCTGGGATGCAGGGTTTTAGTCGCGCTCTTGCTAGGGAGGTTGGTTCACGAAACATTACCGTTAATACAGTTTCACCAGGATTCATTGAAACGGATATGACAAGTCAATTACCTGAAGAGGGAAAAAAAATAATGCTAGAAAAAATACCATTGGGAAGAATGGGATCTCCCCAGGAGGTTGCGTGTGTGGTTAAGTTTTTAGCTAGTTCATCGGGTGATTACATTACTGGTGAAACTATTCACGTTAATGGTGGTCTTTATATGAGTTAAGCAAAAAAATGGTCTGACAAAATAAGTTTTTAACTGTTTTTGCTGGTAATTTCATTTTTGTAGGGTAAAATGCCGGCCCTTGAGCTGAAAAATCCGTTTTTTTTAAAAGATTCGATAAAAGCAGCACGAGTCGGATCACTTTGATGGAGTGGAAATGTTATGAGTAGTATTGAAGAACGCGTTATTAAAATGGTGGCGGAACAACTCGGAGTGAAAGAGGAAGACATCAAAGCAACCTCATCATTTGTTGAGGATCTTGGTGCAGACTCACTAGATACTGTCGAGCTTATTATGGCTTTGGAAGAGGAGTTCGATGCTGAAATCCCTGACGAAGAGGCAGAAAAAATTGGCACCGTTCAAGATGCAATTGCTTATATAGAATCAAATAGCTAAACAAAATTTCAAAAAGCCACCTTCCTGGTGGCTTTTTTATACTCTCAACCATATTTAAACTATAATCTGAACGTATAGTTGAACTATCGCTGCGTGAGCCATTGAAAGAAGTCTTTTTAAATACTGATTTTGCAAGCGACAGAGGTCTTGCATTTGGACATGGCGTATTCGAAACGATGCGTTTCAAAAACTTTGATATTCCTCTTAAAAATAAACATTTCAAAAGATTAAAAAAAGGTGCATCTCTATTAAATATTAATTTAATCGATCATGTTTTGGAGCAATATCTCGCTGACATCATGGAAAAGCTCAAAACCAAACGGATATCATCAGGTGTATTAAAATTAATAATTACGGCAGGTAGCAGTGATAGTGGCTACGCGTGCCCTCCGAATCTAGAGCCAAATTTTTTTTTCAAAGTTAGATCATTACAAGAAATAACTACGCATACAGACATTGCGATGGATAAGCTTGGCATTTGTGAACATAGGATCCCAACTAATCCTCAAATTGCGAGCATTAAGCATTTAAATCGCTTAGATCAAGTGCTAGCTAGCCTTGAAATGCAGAGGTCAGGTTTTTTTGATGGGATTATGCTTGACCATCACGATCGGATAATAGAAACAACATCATCAAACATATTTTTAAAGTCAAGAAAATCAGAATGGCTAACACCCGAAATTAGTGATTGTGGAATTTCTGGAGTAATGCGTGAAGTACTGATTAATGAGATATTTCCAAAACTTGAGGTAGATATTACTGAGTGCAACATTTCAATGGATACTTTACATGATTCAAAGGAGATCTTTATTTGTAACTCTGTGAGGGGAATCGTTAGAATAAATGAAGTAATCTCTGATAAAGGCATTATTTTTGAGTGTAAATCGATGAGTAAAGATGTCGCTGATTTAAAAAATATGCTGAGTAAAACATATTCATGTTTTTATTAAGATTCTCCAAAAAAAGCTATGCAATTATTGGTGGAACTATTTTGCTTTGCTGCGTATTCATTTTTCATTCGTTAAGTACGATTGTTTCAAGCAAGTTACTAGATGGAGTTAACAAAGGCGAATTGGTATTTGAAGTGGAGAAGGGAGACACTCTAAGCGATATTATCGATGATCTTCAAAACAATGAATTGATATCAAACCCTCTAATATTGTTCTTCTATGGCCGTTTTACGAACAGTCAAGTACTGAAAGTTGGTGATTATTTAGTAACTGAAGATGATAGTTTTGCGACGCTTTTGAGAAAGATTAGAAAAGGGGATGTTATAAATTATGCGATTACCTTTATTGAAGGTTGGACCTTTGAACAATGGCTCGATCATTTCTCGTCAAATAGTCACTTCAGAAACTTTGATTTTTCTGACGTAGATGCACTTCTCGATCGGACTGGTTTTGATAAAGGCGACCCTGAGGGATGGTTCTTCCCGGATACGTATTATTATACCTCAACATCAAAGCCATCTGATATTCTCAAAACTGCCTTTTTAAAAATGAAACGGATTCTTAAAAATACCTGGAATTCAAGAAATTTTGATCTATCTTTAAAATCAGATTATGACCTTCTTATTCTCGCCTCCATAATTGAAAAGGAAACGGGATTCGCCGGTGAACAAAGGTTAATATCAGCAGTATTTAATAACCGACTTAAATTAGGAATGAGGTTGCAGACTGATCCTACAGTGATTTATGGGCTGGGCGAAAGTTTTGACGGAAACTTAACTAAACGACATTTAAAGCACAAAACTCCCTATAATACTTATCGAATTGACGGATTGCCGCCAACGCCGATTTGTATGCCAAGTGAAAAATCAATTTTGGCTGCTGTAAATCCGGAGCATAATGAGGCACTTTATTTTGTGGCAAAAGGAGATGGGACACATGAGTTCTCCAATAATCTGGAAGATCATCAAAGGGCCGTGAAAGAATATCAAATTTTCAATAGAAAAAAAGAATACAAAACAAGTCCAAATTAGGCTGTAAAGAATAAATGAGTGGTAAATTTATTACAATTGAAGGGACAGAGGGCGCTGGAAAATCAACAAATCTATCTTCTATAGAGAAGGTTCTCAATGATTTTGACATCTCATATATTGTTACGCGGGAGCCGGGAGGAACTGCAGTTGGTGAGGAACTTAGAAGTGTACTTTTAAAGAATGAATCGATAAATATATCCGGTCAAACAGAATTACTTCTTATGTTTGCAAGTAGAATGCAGCATATTAATGATGTAATAAAACCTGCTTTAAAACTCAATAAATGGGTGATATGCGACAGATTTACAGATGCAAGTTACGCTTATCAAGGATATGGAAGACAATTAAATTTATCATTTATTAGTTCACTGGAGAACTTAGTGCATCCTGATTTGCAACCGGATCTTACACTAATACTAGATGTTCCTGTAAATATAGCCATGGGCAGAGTTTATAATCGAGGAAATCTTGATAGATTCGAGCAAGAAGATGTGGCTTTTTTCAACAGAGTGAGAGCAGGCTATAAAGAAATAGCAAAAAACAATATAGATAGATGTAGAGAGATTGATGCGTCGAAAGATCTTGTGGAAGTTCAAGCAGAAGTGATGCAAATCATAAGAGATTTCTGCAAAAAACAATCGAATTCATAAGCATAGAGATTTATTTTAGGATTAGGGTGAATGCTTCCTTGGCACAAAAAGATAATCAACCAAATTGATCTTTTAAAAAAAAGATCAAAGGTCCCAAATGGTATTATTCTTAAAGGCCATGTGGGTATTGGAAAAAATAAATTAGCGAAGGCTATCGCCAAAGCTTTCATATCTAATGAACATAGCGATGATCCGCGTGCCTCTGAGTATACAAATCATTGGACATCAGACTTTCATCCAGACTTATATCGTATCGAACCTGAGGAAAAAAAGAGTGTAATAAGCGTTGATCAGATTCGAGCGGTAAAGGAAAACTTGCTGAAAATGTCTCACCAAGGTGGCTGGAAAGTATGTTTAATAAGTCCGGCTGAGAGCATGAATCATAACGCTATGAATTCTTTGCTAAAAATTTTAGAAGAACCCACATCAAAAACTCTTTTTATTTTAGTTTCACATAAACCAAAAATGCTATTAAAAACAATCTTGAGCAGATGTCAGCTTATAAATGTTGAAAGCCCCGAAAGAGAAGTGGCAACACAATGGATATTAGAAAATTCAGAATATGATAGATCGCAAGTCGACTGTGCTATAGATTTATCAAATAATCGACTTCTACTTGCTAAAGACTATCTCGATTCAAATATTTTGACAGAGCACTCTAAATTTACAAAATTATTGAGTGCTGCGTTAACAAGACAAATTAGCTTTATTGAAGCAGCTGAGGAAATAAAAAAAATTGACTGTATTTCGTGTTTAGATTGGTTTCTAGGATACGTACATAAACTAATTATTGAAAATCCAAATCATAATAATTCTCCATCTCTCCATGAGTGCGTAGATCAGATTTATATATTCAAAAAAAATATTCTTATGGGCCACTCAGTTAATTTACAACTATGTTGGGAGAATTTGTTAATGCGATGGATCAAACAAGAGATAAGAGTTAAATGACTAGGTTTTTCTATAATGGATGGTAAATCTGAAGAAGACTTCTTCATCGAGTCATTTCCAGTTGGCCCCCTTCAATGTAATTGTTCAATAATTGGAGACTTAAAATTAAAAAAATGTTTAGTAATAGACCCCGGTGGAGACCCTGAAAAGATATTACAGATCATTAAACACAATCAATTTAAGGTTGTTGCAATACTTCATACTCATGCACACTTAGATCATATACTCGCATCTGGCATCATCAAAAAGGAAACAGAAGCACCACTTTATTTAAACGAAAATGATAAATTCCTATGGGAAATGATTGGTCAGCAGTGCCAAATGTTTGGTATTCCCGAGGTTAAGCTTCCTAAAATTGATGGCTTTATAAAAGATGATCAACATTTGGGATGTTGTGACTGCATTGCTATACACACGCCAGGTCATACACCAGGTTCAATGAGCTTTATTTTTGATGAGTATAAAATTTTAGTAGCAGGCGATACTTTATTTAAAGGGAGTATTGGGAGGACAGATTTGCCTGGCGGTGATTTCAATGAAATAGTAAAATCTATTCGAGATAAATTGTATTCTTTAGATGACGAATTAACTGTAATAACAGGTCATGGTCCCTCTACAAAAATTGGTATCGAAAAGACGGAGAATATGTTTGTTCGTGAACTTTGAATCGAGGATTTTCCATGAAAGGTGAAGCTTTGCGAGAAAAAATTAAAGAAATGCTGGATCTGCAAAACAAAATCAATGAAAAAGTTCATCCGCATTGGAGAGAGCAAAATTTTGAATGGTATAGGGCAATCTGGGTCGAGTGTGCGGAGCTACTAGATCATTACGGTTGGAAATGGTGGAAAAAGCAAAGTCCGAACCAAGCACAAATAGAGTTAGAACTCGTAGATATTTGGCATTTTGGCTTAAGTATATTGCTTTCCAATTATGATATTGAAAAATCAATATCTCTTATTTCTGAGGGCATGATCGATCAAAAGGGGTCTGGAAAGTTCAGAGAAAATTTAGAGGATTTCACAAGCAACACGTTGCAAACGCGAAGTTTTGATCTCAAGAGATTCAATCAAGTTATGAACGATGTTGGCTTAACGTTTGAAAAATTATATGTTGGCTATATTAGCAAAAATGTTCTGAATAGTTTTAGACAGGATAAAGGATATCAGGCAGGAACATATATAAAAGATTGGGGTGGTACAGAGGATAATGAATATCTAATAAGATTGGCATCCAAAATGGATCCGAAAAGTGAAAATTTTTCTTCAGAACTCTACACATTAATGGAAAAAGAATATGAAGCTCATAGTTCAAAAAAGGAGTATTCAACTATTGAAGAATTCTTAAAGTTCATCTCGCCAAGAGCATTTAGCATCTGCTTTATGAGTTGTAAAAATCGGGATGATGCACACGACATAGTTCAGAGTTCAATGTGTAAATTAGTAGAAAAATATCGAAATAATGCCCAGAGTCAATGGAAACCACTCTTCTATACTATATTGAGAAATAAACTGAATGATTTTCATAGAAAGAGGTTACTTTTAGGCCGATTTTTTGTTGAGGTTGATAATGATCTTGAACAAATTGATAATCAAAATCATTCCTCTCAATCAATGGTTAACAATTTTTCTGCAAACAACCCCGATATATTAATGGATAGAGAAAAAAGGATCTTATTGTTGATGTCCTCCATAGCAGAGTTACCTAATAGACAACAGCAAGCCTTCATTTTTCGTTACTTGGAGGGCTACTCGACAAATCAAACTGCTCTCGCGATGAACTGTAGTGAAGGTAGTGTGAAAACGCACTTATCGAGAGCAAATCAAACGCTAAAATTTTTACTGAAGGACATTTACTATGACTAAGAAATTAATGGATGATTTGAATAGTATAGAGAGTTTGATTCGCTCAGAAGATCACTTTAAATTAGCTGAGTCTCGTCGAGTAGCCTTATGTCAAAAGAAGCCTCCCTTCTTCTTGCAGCAAACCCCAATGCTTCTTATGGTGATATCTATAGTAGGACTTTCAACGATCATGTTGCCAAACTACTCCGGTAAAAATTTCATGAACAGCGACCTGGTCATAAGTGAGCAGATCGAGGCCAATGTTCGTGACGACTCCCTTTATTACTGGGTAAATATTTACGAGGATTTCTAGAGTACTTTAATTCTATATTGCTTCTTCAAATTCAGGTAAAACAGAGAATAAGTCCCCGACTAAGCCATAGTCTGATACTGAGAAGATTGGGGCCTCATCATCTTTATTAATTGCCGCAATGACTTTGCTATCTTTCATGCCCGCAAGGTGTTGAATCGCACCCGAAATTCCAACAGCAATGTATAGTTCTGGAGCTACAATCTTGCCAGTCTGCCCAACTTGCATATCATTCGGTACAAAGCCGGCGTCTACAGCCGCTCTGGATGCACCAATTGCTGCCCCAAGCTTATCTGCAATTCCATCAAGTAATGAAAAATTTTCACCACTTCCCATCCCTCTTCCTCCAGATATCACAATTCCAGCAGCAGTTAGCTCTGGACGGTCAGATTTTACAACTTCCTCACTGACAAAACTTGATAAACCTAGCTCCTGAGATACCGACATCTCTTCGACTTCTGCGGAACCTCCAGCGTTAGGCGCTGCATCAAAAGCCGTGCTCCGAACCGTAATTACTTTTTTAGCGTCAATACTCTTTACTTTGGCAATGACGTTGCCTGCATAAATTGGTCTCATAAATGTATCATGGTCAACAATACCTGAAATATCAGATATTGCTTGGACGTCTATGTGAGCAGCTAGACGTGGCATGATGTTTTTTGAACTCGTAGTAGATGTAGCAATTATGTAGTCATAATCCTTTGCTAGCTGAGATAAAAGCTTGGCTGTATTCTCTGCCATTGCTTTGTCATAAGCAGGAGAATCACAAACGAGGACTTTTGAAACACCACTTATCTCTGAGGCTTGACTTGCGGCTACTTTGCAATTGTGCCCGCTGACAAGCATAGTGATTTCTCCATCCAGCTCTTTCGCTGCTGTGACCGAATTTAAAGTTAATGGATTTATATCCTGATTATCATGCTCAGCAAGTATTAATATTTTCATCAGATTACTTTCGCCTCGTTTCTCAATTTATCTACTAATTCAGATACATTCTCAACTTTTATACCTGCCTCTCTTTCAGGTGGTAGTTGTACCTCTATCGTCTGAACTCTCTTATCAACATTTACACCTATTTCATTTACATCAATAACATCAATTGGTTTTTTCTTGGCTTTCATAATATTTGGCAATGAAGCGTATCTTGGTTCATTGAGTCTTAGATCAGAAGTAATCACCGCTGGCATTTTTAATTTAATTGTTTGCAAACCACCATCAACCTCTCGTGTTACAGTCACCGCATCGTCGGTAAACGAAATTTCTGATGCAAATGTTGCTTGACCCACTTCCATAAGCGCAGCGAGCATTTGTCCTGTTTGGTTATTATCGCCATCGATTGCCTGTTTCCCCAGTAAAACAAGATCAGGTTCTTCCTTGTTACAAATCTTTTCAAGGCATTTAGCAACAGCTAATGGTTCTAGCTCGTCTTCAGTTTGAACTAAAATTCCTCTGTCTGCACCTAGTGCAAGTGCTGTTCTAATTTGTTCTTGGGATTGAGTCGATCCAACTGAAACGGCTACTATTTCATTAACAACTCCCTTTTCTTTTAATCTAACTGCCTCTTCAACGGCGATCTCACAAAAAGGATTTATAGACATCTTAACATTTGTCAATTCAACTGCGCTTCCATCTGATTTAGGTCTCACTTTAACGTTATAATCTACGACGCGTTTTACTGCTACTATAGCCTTCATTTTGAGATCCACTCCTTTCTGAGTTTTTTGCTACTAGACTAAAATTAGAACTGAATTTTTACCACGCCATGGTGCACAAAAAAACTATAAAAATCAATAATCAACCCATTTTGTGTTGACTAGATGGTCAGGTATGCGATGCACAAATAAATGAACTGATATGTTAAAATAAGAGTATATCGATGGGTAAGTTTTGAGGAGTTTGCTGTGGAAAGAGATTCCATGGAGTATGACGTTGTAATAGTTGGTGGAGGGCCATCTGGTCTATCTGCGGCTATCAGATTGAAGCAGCTAGCTGCAGAGAATAATTCTGAGCTTAGCGTATGTTTAATTGAAAAAGGTTCTGAAATAGGAGCACACATCCTTTCTGGTAACTGCTTTGAACCCACTGCACTGAACGAACTTATTCCAGATTGGAGGGATAAAGGTGCACCTCTAAATACTCCTGCAACAAAGGATGTTGTCAAGTTTCTCCTCAGTGAAAATACTTCTCTCAATATTCCTTTTGCGTCGTTCTTTGCACCAAATTTTAACAATCATGGTAACTACGTAATGAGTTTAGGAAACTTCTGCCGCTGGTTAGCTGAACAGGCAGAGGGTCTTGGTGTGGAAATTTTTCCAGGCTTTTCTGCGGCGGAGGTTATATATGAGAATGATACTGTTGTCGGCATACTAACAGGTGAGATGGGTGTTTCAAAAGACGGTGAGCAAAAGCCCTCTTACCAACCCTCTATGGAGCTGAGAGGAAAATATACTATTTTTGCTGAAGGATGTAGGGGTCACCTTGGGAAGCAATTGATAGATAAATTTGCATTAGACTCTAAAAGTGATCCACAACACTATGGAATAGGATTTAAAGAGGTATGGGATGTTCCCGAGGATGTTCATTCCGAAGGTACTGTGATGCATACTTTTGGCTGGCCTAGTAAGTCGAATGCGGGATCATACTGCTATCATGGTGAGAACAACCAGATATATCTGGGTATTGTTGTTCCGTTGGACTATACGAATCCTCACGTTAGTCCATTTGATGAATTCCAACAATGGAAACATCATAAGGAAATAAAAAAATTATTAAAAAAC
Organism: uncultured SAR92 cluster bacterium; assembly: GCA_902527245.1. Classification (GTDB taxonomy): domain Bacteria; phylum Pseudomonadota; class Gammaproteobacteria; order Pseudomonadales; family Porticoccaceae; genus AAA300-D14. The sequence goes on from CABZOI010000017.1 coordinate 17,234, forward strand.
GGTACAAGAGTCGCATATGGTGCTAGAGCACTTACCAAAGGAGGTTATCATTCTCGGCCTAAAATGACAGTGCCAGGAGGTATTTTAGTTGGTTGCGACGCTGGATTGATGGTCTTTACTAAAATAAAAGGAACCCATACTGCAATGAAGTCTGGAATGCTCGCTGCTGAAAGCATATTTGAAGCAATTTCTGAAAGTAATATGGGTCAAGACCTTCTCGATTTTGAAGATAAGCTCAAATCTTCTTGGATTGAGACCGATCTTTATAAATCAAGAAATATGACAGCATTATTGCATCAGTATGGTGCACTTGTGGGAGGCGTCATTATGGCGGTAGAACAATTTTTTTTCAGAGGCAGGTTACCATACACTTGGAGACATAAAACTCCAGATCACGCATGTATGAAGAAGGCTTCAGAATGTAAAAAAATTGATTATCCAAAACCTGATGGAGTTATAAGTTTTGATAAACTATCGTCGGTCTTTCTATCCAACACGACGCATGAGGAAGATCAACCATGCCATCTGACGTTAAAGGATAAAGACTTACCAATTGCATTCACTCTCTCAGAGTACGATGAGCCGGCTCAGAGGTATTGTCCTGCCGGTGTATATGAGGTTATCTCTGAAGAGGATGGTACGAATAGATTTCAAATCAACGCGCAGAATTGTGTTCATTGTAAGACATGTGATATCAAAGAACCGAGTCAAAATATTGTATGGATTGCTCCCGAGGGCGGAGGCGGACCAAATTATCCAAACATGTAATGTGTGCAACGACATTAATCAATAGCACCGAGAGAGTATCTCTTATTCATACTACTTATGAAAAGCTCATTATTGACCTCAAGTTGGTTATCGATCGCAATTTGCATTAATTTATAGTAAGCAGCTCGGTTAAAAAAAGCATTCAGATTATCTCGCACCTTAATAAACGGAATCTTTTCACCCGTATCATTTATCATCACCAACCAAATGGCATGAAACTCGTCGACTAGGAAGGTTTGTTCAGTTAACGTTCGACATCGAATTGCATCTATGGAATTGACCTTCACCTCGTCTACATCAACTACGACAAATGGTGCGAGTGCCACTTCAATTTCCCATTTCTCTGTTGGACTGATTAAGTAATATTTATTTTCCTCGAAAACAATCAGCTTGCTGAACAAATTTACTATGGATTTACGCGTAAAAGATGACCCCTCGTGAGACCAGAATCCTTGCTCATCAATTCTTATCGCTATTTTTCCACTGAGTTCTGGATTCCACTGATGAATTGGCGGTAGCTTTTCGTTATTTCTAAAATCAAGCTGACTGGCATCTTCGATGAGCTTATTTAGACGATCTTCATTCATTATTTGCAAAAGGTTTTTTATCGCCTTTTAAGTGATATTGACCTTTATTACCCATTGTCACGCCAATACTTGTAATATAACCAAGAAGATCTGACATATCATCAAGATCGCCCCAAGTCTTATTAAAGAATAATTCAATTGCTCCCTGTGCTAGTGCCCAACACGACAGGTAATGGAAATGAGGAGGAACATTTTCTAGAATTCCTTTTTTTATTAAATCAGAGACTACGGATTTCAATGATTCCTCGTGGGATCGTCTTATCTGATAAAACTGCATCATTTGTTCTTTGACATCCTCAGCATCAGCGAGCTTATCTTCTAACTTCTGCACAAGTCTATCATCAGCAGGATTCGCCAACCGCGATTCGAAATATGCTTTTGAAACAGCTCCAGGGTCTCCTTCTTTTGCACGATCAAGACCTTTTTTTAATTCAACGGAGATACCTTTTTCATAATCTAACATTATCCTCACTAATATTTCGTTTTTTGTTTGGAAGTGTTTGTAAATGGTGCCCTTTCCAATTGATGCTTTTTTTGCGATTTCCGCAACAGTAATTTTATCTACGTGATGATCTATAAGTAGTGATTTAGCCGACTCAACA
>CABZOI010000018.1 GCA_902527245.1 uncultured SAR92 cluster bacterium
TCGAAGGCCAGTAGTTCAATTGGTAGAGCACCGGTCTCCAAAACCGGCTGTTGGGGGTTCGAGTCCCTCCTGGCCTGCCAGAATTGAGTATGTATGAGAGTGTTTATGAGTGATGTTTCAGAAAACATTAGTTATCGCTTAGACTGGCTTAAGTGGGTTCTAGTTGTTGTAATTATATCGGGAAGTATCTACGCGAATTGGTACTACTCGGAAGAATCGCTCTTGTACAGGGTTATTGGATTTTTGGTTGCCATATTAATATCGGGATTTATTGCCTCACTAACCTTTCGCGGTAAAGCATTAATAAATCTAGCTTTCGGAGCACGAACTGAATGGAAAAAGGTGGTCTGGCCCACTAAACAAGAGAGGAATCAGACCACACTGATTGTTTTAGCGGTAATAGTATTGATGGCGCTCATTTTATGGGGCATCGATTCTTTTTTTAGTTGGATTGCTAAACTAATTATGGGTTAGGAGAAGATTGTGTCAAAACAATGGTACGTTGTTCACGCTTATTCGGGTTATGAAAATAAGGTTGCTGTAGCTATAGAGGAGAGAATTAAGCTGCATAACCTCCAGGACAAGTTTGGTGAGATTATGGTCCCCACTGAAGAAGTGGTTGAAATGAAAGGGGGACAGAAGCGTACTAGTGAACGCAAGTTTTTTCCAGGATATGTATTGGTAAATATGGAGCTTGATGATGAATCTTGGCATTTGGTAAAAGACACCCCTCGAGTAATGGGCTTCATTGGTGGTAAGCGTGAGAAACCATCCCCTATATCTGAAAAAGAGGCTGATATTATTTTGAGGCGAGTACAGGATTCGGGTGAAACACCGAGGCCAAAAACAATGTTTGAAGCCGGTGAAATGGTAAGGGTAACAGACGGACCGTTCAACGATTTTAACGGGACGGTTGAAGAGGTGAATTATGAGAAGAGTAAATTAAGAGTGGCTGTGTCAATATTTGGACGATCTACACCGGTGGAGCTAGATTTTACTCAGGTTGAAAAGGCTTAACATTGAGAAATTCGTAAGTTGGCTTGATTGGGGAGTTTAGTAGCAAATCTTATCCTAAACGCTAAAACCCAAAGAGGAGAGAAAAAATGGCAAAAAAAGTCTCTGCATATATAAAATTGCAGGTACCAGCTGGGCAAGCAAACCCTAGTCCCCCTGTGGGACCAGCGCTTGGACAGCATGGTGTTAACATCATGGAATTCTGTAAGGGATTTAATGCCCAAACACAAAGTCTTGAGCCTGGAGCTCCAGTTCCCGTAGTGATTACAGTTTATGCAGATCGGAGTTTCAGTTTCGAAATGAAAACACCTCCTGCATCATATTTGCTCAAAAAAGCAGCCGGGTTGAAGAGTGGCAGTGGGACTCCCAATACCCAAAAAGTTGGTTCGGTAAGTCGAGATCAGTTAGAAGAGATTGTAAAGGTCAAAGACCCAGACCTTACCGCTGCTGATCTTGAAGCGGCTCTTAGGACTATCGCCGGGTCTGCTCGGTCGATGGGTATTGAGACGGAGGAGTTTTAATGGCTAAATTAACTAAGCGTAGAAAACTCATTAATGAGTCGATAAACCACGGAGAGCTTTACTCCGCGGATGATGCATTCAAACTGCTGAAAGAACTCTCTTCGAAAAGGTTCTCTGAAACAATTGATGTTGCAGTGAATCTTGGGATAGATCCAAAAAAATCGGATCAAGTTGTTCGGGGAGCCACTACATTGCCAAACGGATCTGGAAAAGCAATAAGAGTGTGTGTATTTGCGCAAGGAGATTCTGCAGATGATGCGAAAAAAGCGGGCGCCGAACTTGTGGGTATGGATGATTTGTCCGCGGAAATCTCAAAGGGTCGGAGCGATTTTGATGTTGTGATTGCAAGTCCAGATTCAATGAGAATTGTCGGCACTTTGGGCAAGGTCCTTGGGCCACGAGGTTTAATGCCAAACCCTAAATCTGGAACGGTTACTAAAGACGTTGGGCAGGCAGTAAAAAATGCAAAGGCTGGGCAGGTAAGATATAGAGCTGATAAGAATGGGATTATTCATGGCGGAATTGGCACAACTAAATTTAAAGAAGTTGAATTAAAACAAAATCTGGAAGCTGTCTTAGGGGATCTTATTAAATCCAAACCATCGACGGCAAAAGGGATATATATTAAGAAAATTACTGTCTCCTCAACTATGGGACCTGGATTGATCGTTGACCAAGCTTCGCTAGGGCTGTAGTGGGAAGACGTTTTTTGATAAAGACTTTAGGGTTATGAGTTTGTGATGAACTTGTGATCGTTAAAGACCGTAGGTTTATAATTAGCTTAAAAGCTCCCTACGCAAACGGTGAACAGATTTCGGATATTCTGGAATGTCACTTAAACTGTTGAGTTTTACTCAATATAACCGAAAATTGAGGAAATATATTTTGGCATTAAATCTCAATGACAAAAAAAATATAGTTGCTCAAATTAATGAGACTGCTAATCAATCGTTATCTCTTGTTATAGCTGATGCCCGCGGTGTTGATGTCTCTGACATGAATGCCTTGAGATCTCAAGCCAGAAAAGAAAATATCGAGCTTAAAGTGGTGAGAAATACATTGGCTAAGAAAGCGTTCGAGAGCACGGGTTATGCGTGCGTTGAGAGTATATTAGTCGGACCATCATTATTTGCGTTTTCAATGGAAGACCCTGGCTCTGCTGCAAGATTATTTAAAGGGTTTGCGAAAGAGAATGACAATTTTGAAATAAAAGCACTCGCAGTAAGCGGACAGCTTTTGCATAAGGAACAAATAGATGTTCTTGCTAAGTTGCCTACAAGGGATCAAGCCTTAGGTATGCTGGCTAATATTATGCTAGCTCCAATCACCAAATTTGTAAGGACTTTGAATGAAGTCCCTACGAAGACGGTGAGGGTCTTAGCTGCGATTAAAACTCATAAAGAGAGCGAAATTTAAAGAAAAATATTAAACAAGGAGGACAGAATGTCCCTATCAAATGAAGAAATACTTAATGCAATTGCTGAAAAAAGTGTTATGGATATCGTAGAGCTCATCAGCGCGATGGAGGAGAAGTTTGGTGTTTCAGCGCAAGCTGCAGTGGCAGTAGCAGCAGCACCAGCTGCGGGAGCAGACGGCGGCGAACAACAAGCGGAAGAGAAAACAGAATTTGACGTTGTTCTCAGTGCAGTTGGTGAAAAGAAAGTAAACGTGATAAAAGCGGTGCGCGCGATAACAGGTTTGGGTTTGAAAGAAGCAAAGGATATGGTGGATGGAGCGCCATCTACCATCAAAGAAGCTGCGCCCAAAGCAGAGGCAGAAGAGTTTAAAAAGCAACTTGAAGAAGCAGGTGCGTCTGCGGAACTAAAGTAAATAATTCGGGTCTAGTCTATTGCACAAAATTGGTCTCATTGTGAGGGGAATTTGTGTGTGAGTGTATGGGCTTGTAACAATCTTTTATTGAAATATTTGACTTATTCAGAGGAACACAAATGACGTACTCCTTTACGGAAAAGAAACGTATCAGAAAGAATTTTGGCAAATTGCCAAATACCATGGATTTACCCTATCTTTTGTCTATCCAGATAGACTCATACCAAAAATTCACTCAAATAGGGTTGGATGATAATGAGAGAACAGATACCGGCCTACACGCTGCATTGAAGTCTGTATTTCCAATTATCGGATACTCTGGCAATGCGGCGCTTGAATACGTTGATTATAAATTGGGAAGTCCAGCTTTTGAAGAAGAGGAATGTAAGCTGAGAGGTGTCACCTTTTCGGTACCACTGAGAGTTCGAGTTCGTTTGATTATTTATGATAAAGATTCAGCGAGCAAGGCGGTCAAGGATATCAGGGAGCAAGAAGTTTATTTGGGTGAAATCCCACTCATGACTGACAATGGGACGTTCATTATTAATGGTACAGAGAGAGTTATAGTCTCTCAATTGCATCGATCTCCAGGTGTAATATTTGACCACGATAAAGGTAAAACGCACTCTTCAGGTAAGCTTCTATATACGGCTAGAGTGATACCATATCGTGGATCTTGGTTGGATTTCGAATTTGACCCTAAAGACCTACTTTACGTCCGAATAGATAGAAGAAGAAAATTGCCGTCGACTATCTTATTAAGAGCTTTGGGATACTCCTCTGAAGAGATTCTGAATGTATTTTTTGACACAAGCGTGTTCAGCGTCAAAAAGGACCAATTTTCATTGGCTCTTGATCCAGAGAGGCTTAGAGGAGAAATAGCTGCTTTTGACATCAAAGGTAAGCAAAACAAGGTAGTGGTTGAGAAAGGACGAAGAATAACTGCCAGACATATACGCCAACTAGAGAAAGATAAAATTTCTTCTTTGCAAGTTCCTCGAGAGTACCTTATCGGAAGGCCTGTTGCTATCGATATTGCTGATGAGAAAACTGGTGAGTTGATTTTAGAGTGTAATACGGAAATTAGTGATGAAAATTTAGAGGCACTTTTAAAAGCGGGTGTCAAGCGTATCGAAACTCTGTATACGAATGATCTGGATTGCGGTCCGTTTATCTCCGATACCTTACGGTCAGATGCGACAAAAACGCAGCTTGAAGCCATGGTAGAAATTTACCGGATGATGAGACCTGGCGAGCCACCCACTAAAGAATCAGCAGAAAATTTATTCCATAACTTATTTTTCAATGAAGAGCGCTACGATCTGTCTGCTGTGGGTAGAATGAAATTTAATAGAAGACTGGATAGGCATGATGAGTCAGGTCCAGGAATACTCTATGATCATCGATATCTTCTTCAGAACAAACCGGAAGAATGTGCAGATTTGATTGAACAGCACTGTGACACTTCCGATATTATCTCAGTAATGCAAAAGTTAATAGCGATAAGGAATGGCAAGGGTTCCGTTGACGACATCGATCATTTGGGTAACCGCAGAATCCGTTCAGTTGGAGAGATGGCAGAGAATCAATTCAGAGTAGGATTGGTCAGAGTTGAGAGAGCAGTAAAAGAAAGATTGGGAGTTGCTGAATCCGAAGGCTTAATGCCACAAGATCTCGTAAATGCAAAGCCTGTTGCAGCCGCGATGAAAGAATTTTTTGGTTCAAGTCAACTTTCTCAATTTATGGACCAAAATAATCCTTTGTCTGAAATTACCCATAAGCGACGTGTTTCAGCTCTAGGGCCGGGTGGTCTGACAAGAGAGAGAGCTGGATTTGAAGTGAGGGATGTGCATCCTACGCATTACGGAAGAGTTTGTCCGATAGAAACACCTGAGGGGCCGAATATTGGCTTAATAAATTCTTTGGCTAGTTATGCGAGAACAAATGATTACGGATTTATTGAGACGCCTTACCGAAAAGTTATTGATGGAAGAGTTACATCAGAGATTGAATATCTGTCGGCTATTAATGAGTCACAATTTGTAATTGCGCAAGCATCTGCATCCATCGACGAGAAAGGTAATTTCAAAGATGATCTTGTTGCGGTCAGGCATTTAAATGAATTTACTTCTAAAAATCCGACAGATATAGATTATATGGATGTTTCAGCTCAGCAAGTTGTATCTGTGGCTGCGTCACTTATTCCTTTTTTGGAGCATGATGATGCTAACAGAGCACTCATGGGTTCGAATATGCAGAGACAAGCTGTCCCAACTCTTAAAGCTGAGACACCTCTAGTTGGTACTGGCATTGAGAGAAAAGTAGCAAGTGATTCAGGAGTTTGTAAGGTGGCACGTCGAGGTGGTTATGTAGAGAGTGTCGATGCAGGGAGGATAGTAGTTAGAGTTGATCGTAATGAAACTCAAGCTGGCGAAGCGGGAGTGGATATATATAAATTAACTAAGTACACAAGATCCAACCAAAATACTTGCATAGATCAAAAACCCATTGTGCGTCAAGGTGATGTTGTGTCAAAAGGAGATGTTTTGGCTGATGGGCCATCAGTGGATTTGGGTGAATTAGCTCTTGGACAAAATATGCGAATAGCTTTCATGCCTTGGAATGGTTATAACTTCGAAGATTCGATTCTTATTTCTGAAAGGGTTGTTCAGGAGGATCGCTTTACGACTATTCACATCCAAGAGCTTAGTTGTGTTGCAAGAGATACAAAATTGGGTTCTGAGGAAATAACGGCTGATATACCAAATGTTGGTGAGACTGCATTGGGTCGACTTGATGAGTCAGGGATTGTCCATATTGGTGCTGAGGTATCAGCAGGTGACATTTTAGTTGGTAAAGTTACTCCAAAAGGTGAGACTCAATTAACACCTGAAGAGAAGCTGTTGAGAGCAATATTCGGAGAAAAGGCGTCAGATGTGAAAGATACGTCTTTAAGAGTGCCAAGCAGTATTAAAGGCACTGTGATAGATGTCCAAGTTTTTACTCGGGATGGTTTGGAGAAGGACCAACGTTCAATTGATATTGAGTCAGCAGCATTAGATCAATTTAAAAAAGATCTGAATGATGAGTACAGGATAGTTGAAAATGCTACTTTAGCGAGGCTTTCAGAGTTAATCAAAAATAAGAAAGTAATGAAGGCTAAAGGTTTTAAAAAAGGTGATAAGTTTGATCCAAAGAAATGCGCAGAGTTTTCTGTGGAGGATTGGATGGCAATAAGAATGGAAAATCCTGAAATCAACGAACATATCTCTGAGATGAGTGGTCAATTACAGCTACAAAAGACCGCTATTGACTCTCGTTTTGAGGCTAAGAGAGAAAAATTACAAAGTGGCGATGACTTGTCACCGGGTGTGTTAAAGACCGTCAAGGTTTACTTGGCGGTCAAGCGAAGGATTCAGCCTGGTGATAAGATGGCGGGTCGCCACGGGAATAAAGGAGTAATTTCAGTTATCAAACCAGTGGAGGATATGCCGCATGATGAGCATGGTGAGCCAGTTGACATAGTTCTCAATCCACTCGGTGTCCCATCTCGCATGAATGTTGGTCAAGTTTTAGAGGTTCATATGGGTCTCGCAGCGAAAGGATTGGGAGATGCAGTAAACCAGATGATTGCTAAAAATTCGAAAGCATCAGATATAAGAGACTTTATGCAAAAGATTTATAACATTGGAGACACTGTGTTTGGGACTGACTTGACTGACCTTTCTGACGATGAAGTTCTGGAGCTCGCAAATAATCTAAAGCATGGAGTTCCAATTGCAACCCCAGTATTTGATGGTGCGCATGAGAGTGAGTTAAAAAAGATGCTTTCGCTAGCCGGGTTACCTGAAAGTGGCCAGATGACACTTTATGACGGTCGTACTGGAGATAAGTTTGATCGTCCAGTTACAGTGGGCTATATGTATATGTTGAAATTAAATCACCTAGTCGATGACAAAATGCATGCTAGATCTACAGGGTCTTATAGTTTAGTTACGCAACAGCCACTAGGCGGTAAGGCGCAGTTTGGAGGTCAAAGGTTTGGAGAGATGGAAGTCTGGGCGCTTGAAGCGTACGGAGCATCTTACACTCTTCAAGAAATGTTAACTGTTAAATCAGATGATGTTGCCGGAAGAACAAAAATGTATAAGAACATTGTTGATGGTGATCATAGAATGGAGCCTGGGATGCCGGAGTCATTTAATGTCTTGGTGAAGGAAGTCAGATCTCTCGGGATCAATATGGAATTGGAAAACGACTAGTACCATAGGAATATTTTATTTAACAAGTAAGTTGTCTTAATTATTGGAGGATTTCCTTTTGAAGGACTTAATTAATTTATTAAAGCAAAAAGAGCAAAATACTGAATTTGATAATATTAGAATCAGCTTAGCATCCCCTGAAATGATTAGATCTTGGTCTTTCGGAGAGGTTAAAAAGCCTGAAACAATAAATTATAGGACTTTTAAACCTGAAAGAGAGGGGCTTTTTTGTGCAAAGATATTTGGCCCAGTAAAGGATTATGAGTGCTTGTGTGGTAAATACAAAAGAATGAAACACAGAGGAATCGTCTGTGAAAAATGTGGTGTTGAAGTGACCCTTACTAAAGTAAGACGGGAGAGGATGGGACATATAGAATTGGCATGTCCAGTTGCACACATTTGGTTTCTTAAGTCTTTGCCGTCAAGGATTGGATTGATGCTTGATATGACATTGAGAGAAATAGAGCGTGTTTTGTATTTTGAGTCTTACGTTGTTACCGATCCAGGGTTGACGACTTTAGAAAAAGGACAGCTCTTAACTGATGATGAATATTTTGATGCATTGGAAGAATTTGGGGATGAGTTTGTCGCAACAATGGGAGCTGAAGCGATACAAGCTTTATTAGGCGAGATCAACATTGAGGAAGAGATTGCAACTATCAGAAGCGAAATTCCAAACACCAAATCAGAAACAAAGATTAAGAAATACTCAAAGCGACTAAAACTATTGGAGGCATTTTTTGGGTCAGGAAATAAACCTGAATGGATGATATTAGAAGCTCTCCCGGTACTCCCCCCAGACCTGAGACCGCTTGTGCCCTTAGACGGTGGAAGGTTTGCAACCTCTGACTTAAATGATCTTTATCGGCGAGTTATCAATAGAAATAATCGATTAAAAAGACTTTTGGAACTCAGTGCTCCAGACATTATCGTACGAAATGAAAAAAGGATGCTGCAAGAGTCCGTGGATGCATTGCTTGACAACGGAAGAAGAGGGAGAGCTATTACGGGTTCAAACAAGCGGCCACTAAAATCATTGGCAGACATGATTAAGGGCAAACAAGGAAGGTTCCGGCAAAATCTTCTTGGGAAAAGGGTCGATTATTCTGGTAGGTCTGTAATAGTTTGTGGGCCAACTTTGCGGCTCCATCAATGTGGATTGCCCAAGAAGATGGCTTTGGAATTATTCAAGCCATTTATTTTTAGCAAGCTTGAGTTGCGCGGCTTGGCAACTACCATAAAGGCTGCGAAGAAAATGGTTGAAAGAGAAGAGTCTATCGTGTGGGATATTTTGGATGAAGTAATTAGAGAGCATCCAGTACTACTTAATAGGGCCCCGACTCTGCACAGGCTTGGCATTCAGGCTTTTGAACCAACCCTAATTGAAGGTAAAGCAATCCAACTGCATCCACTGGTATGTGCGGCATTCAATGCTGATTTTGATGGGGATCAAATGGCAGTTCATGTTCCATTAACTATAGAAGCTCAAATGGAATCTAGAGCCCTCATGATGTCTACAAATAATATATTATCTCCTGCCTCAGGAGAGCCCATAATTGTTCCCTCTCAGGATGTTGTTCTTGGTCTTTATTACATGACTCGTCAAAAGCTCAATGCAAAAGGCGAAGGAATGGTGTTTGCTGATCATAAAGAGGCCTCTCGAGCTTATCATTCAGGAATTGTAGATCTCCAAGCTATCGTGAAAGTAAGAATAGTTCACGAGGCATTGAACGACATTGAAAACCACGAGTATGAGAGTGAATCTAAAATATATGAAACAACCATAGGGAGAATTTTACTTTGGGAAGTTGTCCCAGCCAAACTAAACTTCGATTTGGTTAATAAGCCAATGGCTAAAAGAGCTATCTCAGAAATTATTGATGAATGCTACAGACATGTTGGGCTGAAAGATACAGTTATTTTTGCAGACCAGCTGATGTACATGGGATTTAAATATAGTACTTCTTCTGGAGCTTCGGTGGGCGTGAATGATTTCGTTATTCCCGATGATAAAAATGAAATTATAGACAATGCTGATAGTCAAGTGAGAGAAATAGAAACCCAGTTTGCGTCAGGATTAGTAACGCAAGGTGAAAAGTATAATAAAGTTATCGATATTTGGTCGCAAGCTAATGACAAAGTTGCAAAATCTATGATGAAAGGAATAAGCACCGAGCAAGTCGAGAACAAAGACGGTGAACTAGAGGAACAAGAGTCCTTCAATTCTGTGTTTATTATGGCCGATTCTGGAGCAAGAGGTTCTCCAGCACAAATTCGTCAATTGGCCGGAATGAGAGGGTTAATGGCTAGGCCTGATGGTTCAATCATTGAGACTCCGATTACGGCAAACTTTCGCGAAGGTTTAACAGTAATGCAATACTTTATTTCAACTCATGGAGCTAGAAAAGGTCTTGCGGATACAGCTTTAAAAACAGCAAATTCAGGATATCTAACACGTCGTCTTGTTGATGTATCGCAAGATGTTGTTATTACCGACGTTGATTGTGGCACCTCTAATGGCTTGCTCATGGCTCCGGTGATAGAGGGTGGTGATATTATCTCATCACTTGGAGACCGAATATTAGGCCGAGTTGCGGCGGAAGATGTCCTTATTCCAGGTTCTGAAGACGTTGCGGTAGAAGCAGGCACAATGATTGACGAAAAATGGGTCGCAAAAATTGAAAAGCTAAACATAGATGAAGTTAAAGTTAGATCTCCAATAACTTGCGAGTTAACACATGGAATTTGTGCTGCATGTTACGGTAGAGACTTGGCTCGCGGACATCTTGTAAATCAAGGTGAGGCAGTTGGAGTAATTGCGGCTCAATCTATAGGTGAACCAGGTACGCAGCTTACTATGAGAACTTTTCACATCGGAGGTGCAGCATCCAGAGCATCAGCAATGGATATGGTGCAGGTAAAGCATGAAGGAAGTGTTAAATTGATTAATGTCAATACTGTAGAAAATAAGGATGGCAATTTAGTGGCTGTCTCAAGATCTGGAGAATTGGCTGTGACTGATCAAAATGGGCGAGAGCGTGAGAGATACAAACTTCCCTATGGCGCTCTGATTACTGTTAAAGATGGTTCAAAGGTGAATTCAGGAGAAAAAATAGCCAGTTGGGATCCCCATACTCATCCGATTGTCTCTGAGGTAGCAGGAAAGGTTCTTTTCACCGGTATGGAAGAGGGCTTAAGTGTGCGCCAGCAAACAGACGATATGACCGGTCTTACAAGTATTTCTGTGATTGACATAAATGACAGAAATGCTGCTGGAAAGGAATTAAGGCCTACGATTTCTCTTACAGACAAGAAGGGTAAGGAATTATTTTTCCCCAACTCAACCGTGCCGGCTCACTACCCCTTGCCTGCGAACGCTAGCATAAATGTTTCGGATGGAGAACAAATAGAAATTGGGCAAATTATAGCAAGAATTCCTCAAGAAGCAGGAGGTACGAAAGATATTACAGGTGGTCTTCCCAGAGTTGCAGATTTGTTTGAAGCGAGAAAACCAAAGGATCCAGCTATTTTGGCTGAAGTCACGGGAACAGTTACACTTGGAAAGGAAACGAAAGGTAAGTTGAGATTGGTCATTACACCAGATGACGGGAAGCCTTTGCCCAACGGTAAAGATCATTATGAGGAATTGATACCAAAATGGAGAACACTCAGTGTTTTTGAAGGTGAGCGTGTCGAAAAAGGCGAAGTTATCTCTGATGGGCCACCTACGCCACATGATATTTTAAGGCTTAAGGGAATTAATGAGCTGTCAAAATATATTGTAAATGAGATTCAGGATGTATATCGACTCCAGGGTGTTAAGATAAACGATAAGCATATTGAGGTAATCACTCGACAAATGTTGCGCAAGGTGGAGATTTTAGATATGGGTGACTCTCCCTTCATTAAAGGCGAACAAGTAGAGTATAGAAGGGTGATAGAGGAGAATGAAAAACTAGAGAGTGACGGGTTGCGCCCAGCAAGATTTGATCGCCTACTTCTAGGTATAACAAAGGCATCATTAGCTACTGAGAGCTTTATATCGGCTGCTTCATTTCAAGAAACAACAAGAGTTTTGACAGAAGCGGCGGTCACTGGTAAGGCTGACAAACTGAGAGGTTTGAAAGAGAATGTCGTGGTTGGAAGGCTCATCCCTGCCGGAACTGGTATGTCTTACCATCAACAACGTAGACGTAATAGAGATTCAGAATTGGATACGACTATGACGGCAGCAGACGTTGAAGCGGCACTAAGTGAAGCATTGAGTGCCGAAGTTGAGGGCGAGTAAGTTGTTGTGTGGATTTATCTTGGTGACCTTGACTGATGTACCTCATTTATTTAAACTCCCGCCTCTCATTTGTGTTGTACACGGATTCCGTCAAATACAACCGTAGAAAAGTTAACTTGGAGCTTACATAAATGGCCACAATTAATCAGTTGGTTAGAAAACCAAGACGTAAAAAAATGTCGAAGAGTGATGTACCAGCGTTGCAGTCATGTCCACAGAGACGTGGAGTTTGTACTCGTGTTTACACTACCACTCCAAAAAAGCCGAATTCCGCACTTCGTAAAGTATGTAGGGTTAGATTGACAAGTGGTTATGAGGTGACATCGTACATTGGTGGAGAAGGTCATAATCTTCAAGAACACAGTGTGGTTCTAATCCGCGGTGGCCGTGTGAAAGATTTACCTGGAGTAAGGTATCACACTGTTAGGGGTACCTTAGACACCTCTGGCGTTAGTGATAGGACTCAACGAAGATCGAAATATGGTGCCAAGAAGCCAAAGAAATAAAGTAAACTAGTAAGGCTGAGTCTATTCTCAGATTAACCTGAAGGAGTAATTTATGCCAAGAAGAAGAGTGGCGGCAAAAAGAGATATAATTCCCGATCCCAAATTCAATAATGTTCGATTAGCAAAGTTTATGAATCACGTAATGGTCAGTGGCAAAAAGTCAGTGGCGGAGCGGATTGTTTATGGCGCATTAGAAATAGTTGAAAAAAAGCTAAATAAAGATCCAATAGAAATTTTTGATGAGGCCTTAGAGGCAGTAGCTCCGTTAGTTGAGGTAAAGTCGAGGCGTGTAGGTGGTGCAACATATCAAGTTCCTGTGGAAGTAAGACCATCACGGCGAATTGCTCTAGCAATGCGTTGGCTAGTAGACTATGCCAGAGCAAGGGGTGAGAAAGCGATGCCTCAGAGGTTGGCCGGGGAGCTTTTAGACGCGGTTCAAGGGAAAGGTGGTGCAGTCAAGAAGCGTGAGGATGTCCACAGAATGGCTGAAGCGAATAAAGCATTTTCTCACTTTAGGTTTTAGCTTAAAGAAAAGTCAAATTATAAGATTATCACTAAGGGAACATCATGCGTGGTACGCCTATAAGTCAGTATAGAAACATAGGTATTTGTGCGCATGTGGATGCTGGTAAAACAACTACTACAGAGCGAGTCCTCTTTTACACAGGTTTATCTCATAAAATGGGAGAGGTCCATGATGGTGCAGCAACTATGGACTGGATGGAGCAGGAGCAAGAGAGAGGAATTACTATAACCTCGGCGGCCACCACTTGTTTTTGGACGGGATCCGACAAGCAGCATAAAGAGCACAGAATTAATATAATTGACACACCAGGGCACGTTGATTTTACCATCGAGGTAGAGAGATCCTTAAGAGTTTTAGATGGCGCAGTTGTAGTCTTGTGCGCATCGTCTGGAGTTCAGCCACAGACAGAAACAGTTTGGAGGCAAGCCAATAAGTATGAAGTTCCTAGAATTATTTTCATCAATAAGATGGATAGGATAGGAGCAGATTATCAAGATGTTATTCAACAGATCAAAGATAGACTTGGTGCCTTGGCAGTCCCAGTTCAAGTGATGATAGGTTCTGAAGAAAATTTCCAAGGTGTGGTCGATCTCATAAACATGGAAGCTATATACTGGAATACTGAAGATCAGGGGATGACATACAAATATGGAGGAATACCAGAGGAAATAAAAAATGATTGTTTGATTTTGCGAGAGAATCTGGTTGAGGTTGCCGCGGAAGCCGATGATGAACTCATGGAGGCTTATTTGGAAAATAATGGACTCACTGATGAGCAAATTAGGTTGGGATTGAGGAGACGAACTCTTGCTAATGAGATTGTTCCAGTATTTGGTGGTTCAGCATTCAAAAATAAGGGTGTACAGAGCGTGTTGGATGGAGTCATTGACTACCTACCCTCTCCATTGGACATAAAGGCTATTGAAGGTTTAACTAGAGAGAATTCCAAAGATATACGATTAGCTCGTGATGATGCACCGTTTGCCGCTCTTGCCTTTAAAATTGCAACTGACCCATATGTGGGAAATCTTACCTTTCTGAGAGTTTACTCAGGGACTTTACGAAGTGGTATGACGATGTTCAATTCAGTGAAAAATAAAAAAGAGCGTATAGGTAGAATGGTGCAAATGCATGCTAATAGCAGAGAAGAGGTGGGTGAAGTACTAGCGGGCGATATTGTCGCGGCAATAGGACTAAAAGATACTTCCACCGGTGAAACACTTTGTGAAGAGAAGCAGTTCATTGTCCTTGAGAGTATGGATTTTCCAGAGCCAGTAATTTCAGTGGCAGTTGAGCCAAAGACTACGGCTGATCAAGAAAAAATGAGTACTGCTTTAGCGAAATTGTCACAAGAAGATCCCTCATTTAAAGTAAAAACGGATAATGAAAGTGGTCAAACAATTATTTCGGGGATGGGTGAGCTCCATTTAGAAGTTATTATTGATCGAATGCGTCGGGAATTTACAGTTGGCGCTAATATTGGTAAGCCTCAAGTGGCGTATCGCGAGACAATTATAGGTAGTTGTGAGGTGGAATCTAAGTTTGTGCGTCAATCAGGTGGAAGAGGTCAATATGGGCATGTCTGTGTGAGGTTCGAACCAGCGGATGATCCATTAGATGAGGGACTGCAGTTTAAAAATTCAATTGTTGGTGGGGTGATTCCCAAGGAATATATTCCTGCTGTGTCAAAAGGAATCGAGGAGCAAATGCAGAATGGTGTATTAGCTGGATATCCGATGCTTGGATTAAAAGCGACGTTGTTTGACGGTTCATTTCATGATGTTGATTCGTCTGAAATTGCATTCAAAATTGCGAGTTCAATGGCAGTTAAAAAATTGTCAATTCAAGGTAGTTTGGAGTTGTTAGAGCCAGTCATGCGCTTAGAGGTAGTTACGCCTGAGGACCATATGGGTGATGTCGTAGGTGACATAAATAGGCGCAGAGGTGTGATATTGGGCATGGAAGAAAACGCACTTGGTAAAGTGATATCAGCATTGGTTCCATTGGGAGAGATGTTTGGATATGCGACCGATGTTCGGTCAGCTACTCAAGGTCGTGCTACTTTTACAATGGAGTTTGAAAAATATGAAGCAGCGCCGGAACATATCAAAGACGCGATGGTGAATAAATTTCATTAAATAATACCTGCCCCTCAGCATTACTTAATTTTCTGATTTTGAAACTTATTAATTCTTGAGTTCTTTTGATGCTGCTATCACGTCGTCTGCCACATTTTGAGGACATGGGAGATAGTGCGCGAATTCCATTGAAAACTGACCACGCCCTGATGTCATTGTTCTCAGATGTCCGATGTATCCAAACATTTCAGCAAGAGGAACATCTGCTTTAATTCTGACGCCCGTTGTGCCTGCTTCCTGATCCTTGATCATGCCTCTTCTTCTGTTCAAGTCACCGATCACATCACCCACATGATCTTCAGGAGTGAATACATCTACTTTCATTATGGGCTCAATTATCTGGGGTCCAGCTTTTGACATAGATTGTCTGTAAGCCCCTTTGGCAGCCAATTCAAACGCTACAGCAGACGAATCTACCGCATGATAGCTTCCATCGAAAAGTTCTATTTCAACATCAAGCATTGGATAGTTAGCTAACGGGCCTTCTTCCATCATCCCTTTGAAGCCTTTTTCTATTGCAGGGAAAAATTCTTTGGGTACGTTACCCCCTACAACTGTTGAGCTGAATTTGAAACCAGAGCCTGGCTCCCCTGGTGTAATTCTGTAATCAATTTTACCAAATTGTCCTGAACCACCTGATTGTTTCTTGTGGGTATATGTGTCTTCAACAGGAGATGTGATGGTTTCTCTATATGCAACTTGAGGTTGACCAACGATTAAATCAACTCCATAAGTCCGTTTCAAGATGTCAACTTTAATATCAAGATGAAGTTCTCCCATACCTTTCAGGATGGTTTCTCCCGAATCATCGTCTGTTTCCACTCTGAATGATGGGTCTTCCGCTATCATTTTGCCGATCGCTATACCCATTTTTTCTGAGCCGCCTTTATCCTTTGGCTTAACTGCTATTGAAATAACGGGCTCTGGGAATATCATTGGTTCAAGCGTAACAGGTGTTTTAGCATCACATAATGTATGTCCAGTTTGAACGTTTTTCATGCCCACGATTGCAATGATATCTCCAGCATGAGCTTCACTTATCTCATTTCGGTCATCTGCATGCATTTCAACCATACGGCCAATTCGTTCAGTTTTACCTGTTGCTGAATTGAGAATGGTATCTCCTTTTTTTAAGACGCCAGAATATATTCTCACGAAAGTAAGAGCTCCGAAGCGATCGTCCATAATTTTGAAAGCAAGAGCTTTCAATGTTTCATCTACGGAGACATTTGCATATTCACCAGTCTCCTCTCCTTTCTCATCTGTGAGCGGTTGAGGGTCTACTTCAGTGGGAGATGGTAGATAGTCCACCACAGCATCAAGAACGAGCTGAACCCCTTTGTTTTTAAATGCAGAACCACAATAGGTCGGGAAAAAATCTAGGGCAATAGTTCCTTTTCTTATACACATTTTTATTTCTTCAACGGATGGTTCTTCACCCTCCATGTAAGCTATGAGAAGATCATCATCCTGTTCAATGGCAGTTTCAACGAGTTGCTCTCTGTATTCTTCGACTGTTTCTCTCATTTCCTCGGGTATATCGGATACAACATAATTCTCAGGTAATCCGGAGTCATCCCACACGTATGCTTTTCTTTCAAGTAAATCAACGACTCCTGAAAAAGTTTCTTCTACTCCGATGGGCAAGCACATCACTAAAGGTTTTGCTCCAAGCACCTTTTTAATTTGCTCGACAACTCTCAGAAAATCAGCACCCACTCTATCAAGTTTGTTGACAAAAATGATGCGTGACACTTCAGAATCGTTTGCATATCGCCAATTTGTCTCGGACTGCGGCTCGACGCCTCCTGAACCACAAAAAACACCCACACCGCCATCCAGAACTTTCAGAGATCGGTAAACTTCTACCGTAAAATCAACGTGCCCAGGAGTATCGATGATATTAAACCTATGGTCTTTCCAGAAGCAGGTCGTTGCTGCAGATTGGATAGTTATTCCTCGCTCTTGCTCTTGCTCCATAAAATCTGTGGTAGCCGCACCATCATGCACTTCACCAGTTTTATGGATTTTACCGGTCAGTTTTAAAATTCTTTCTGTAGTAGTTGTCTTACCAGCATCGACGTGTGCGAAAATCCCAATATTTCTATATAAAGATAAGTCAGTCATTTTAATTACTCTCATCTAAAACTAGGTTATTTAAAAAGGGGGCGAGTATACATCAAAGAGCGAGTTTTTAAAGAAAAAACACTCCTCATAACTGACTTTTTGGGCAATTAAAAAATATAAGCACAAATTTTCTGATATTTCGTAAAAAAATAAGCAACAAGCCTTTAATTTGATGAATTTAACTAAATCGAGTTGACTATCATAAG
>CABZOI010000019.1 GCA_902527245.1 uncultured SAR92 cluster bacterium
TAAAATGCTTTACACTTCTTATCGGGTATTTTGACAAACTATTGCTATAAAAGTCGATTAAAAAATAAGAATCTAATCTATTCTCGGGTCTCTATGTTCCTAAAATTACTACCTTTTTTTCCTTCTATTTTCTTAGTATTGGTACTACAAAGTTGTGGAGGTGGAACGGCCGGTGATGCAGAACAAAACGTGGAGAGAAATATTTTTGCGGTTGGTGATGTTTTTGAAACGGTTGAGGATGGTGGGGCATTAGAGGGTGACGTAAGCTCCAATGATATTGGAGAAAATTTGCTTTTTGCTGTGGCGGCGAATAACACTATATCCAATGGAGATTTAACTTTTAATTCAGATGGCACATTTATTTACATACCAAACCCAGATTTCCATGGTAGCGACAGTGTCGTTTATGAAGCAACTGATTCAGTTACAGGAGAGTCAGACAGTGCCACTTTAACAATTATTGTTGAGAACGATTTTGAGTTCATTGAAGAATATGGCTGGGAATTGGTTTGGAGCGATGAGTTCAATGGTGATGATTTAAGCGATCTTCTTTGGACGAATCAAAACGCTTCTGTATCTGGTGGAAATCTTATAGTCGGCGTAAACGAATCTTCAGGTCTCGTTGAGAGTAACGAAATATTTCATCATGGTCGTTTTGAAGTCAAATTAAAGAGCCCAAATCCACTGGATTTTTTATCCTCTGTTAAATTAATTCCAGGGTCAGATATTTATGAGGGCTCAAACGAGCTTCAGGCGTTTGGTTCTCAAACTACTCAATTAATGGCGGGTGCCAGATATGGTTTTGGTTTATTTAATGCTGTGGTCATGAATGACGAAGTAACACAGACCATCACTGATGATTTTCATACATTTGCCATTGAGTGGGGAATTGGGGAAATTAGATGGTACATTGATGGCTCTCACGTGCACAC
Organism: uncultured SAR92 cluster bacterium; assembly: GCA_902527245.1. Lineage (GTDB taxonomy): Bacteria > Pseudomonadota > Gammaproteobacteria > Pseudomonadales > Porticoccaceae > AAA300-D14. The sequence goes on from CABZOI010000019.1 coordinate 933, forward strand.
GCTGAATTTATTGCATACTTGGGCTTACACCACTGACAATGATCAAATATTGATTTATAACGATGGTCCATTTAATCAACCTATGAAAATTGCTTTTGAAACAATTAACAGCGCACTTGTCAGTGATAAAAGCCTTATTGTTGATTATGTGCGGGTTTGGTCATGTGATCCTTCAGTTGAGCCTTCGGTCGAGGAATGTGCCTCTGCTGAAAAAACGAAAGTTAGCAAGCTCGCATCTGATCGCATCGAAACGGTGGGTCCAATTAGTACGAAGGCATACAGTGGAGGTTATTATGATTCAGTATCTGGAGCAAAGATCTCAGATCTCAATCCTTTAATTTGGCATTACACTGATGAAATTCGTGAATTAAATTTTAATATTATTGGATCACTTGATGTTGATGCCACAAATATTGGTGATGCAGAAACTCGTAATGTATTGGATATAACGTCTGGCTCTGGCATTACAGGCTTATCTATAGATGTGAGTGCATCAGAGATAATTGGTTTGAATCCAACTCTAAATTTTGATTTACATGTTGTGAGTAAAAAGCCAAGTGCAAACTCTTTGTTAGTAAGCATGATTTCTGAAAATGGTGATCAGGGTTCAAAAGAATATAATTTTGCAGATATGGCTGTTGGCGAATGGATCAATTTTTCAATTCCAATCAATGATCTTGTAACGAACACTTCATTAGATATTAAAAACATTACTTCATTAATGCACCTTACGATTGAGGGAGAGGCAAACTTTTATTTAGAGAATGTAAGTATCAACTGCGTCAATTCAGAAAGTTGTATTCAGGGCCCCTTCTCATTGCAAACAGCGGCAAATCCGAAAGCTGAGCCGATCAGATATGAGGCTGAAGATTATATTGATGCATCTGGGACAGGTCTTGAGGACACATCCGATGAGGGAGGTGGTCAAAACATCGCTTTTGTGAATGCAGGTGATTATCTAGTTTATAGTATATCTGCTCCTGGAATTGGTCCCTATAGTATCGATTACAGAGTGGCGAGTTTAGGAGGAAGCAATGGTTTTGAGGTCAGTATTGATGGTGAAATTGTGGATACACAGGCAATTCCCGACACCGGAGATTGGCAGAATTGGACGACAATTACATCATCCTCTTTTGATCTTGTAGTAGGTTTATATACTTTAAGGATAGATTTCATTGACAGTGGCACGAACCTTAATTGGTTTGAATTGCAACCGCCGATAACAGAGATTTTTATCGAGGCAGAAGATTATGATGATGAAAGTGGGATATCTCTTGAAGACACAACTGATGAGGGTGGTGGTCAAAATATAGGGTATATAGATGAAGGTGATTGGGTTGAGTATACAATCAATATTCCTTCAGATGGGACGTACTTAATCGAGTATCGGCTTGCGAGTGCAGTGGATTCTTTTGGATTTACAAATACGATAGGAGGCGTTGTCGTTGATACACAATCTTTGCTTTCAACTGGTGATTGGCAAAATTGGATTACTCAGAGTGCTGAAGTCAACTTATCGGCAGGCGAGCAATTAATGCGTTTAGATTTTCTCGGAGGCGCTATAAACATTAATTGGATTAAGTTGACACGCCGTTAGATATCAAAGGATATATTTAGAAAAAAATGAGTGGATATGAATCAAAGATTTAAATACAAGAAGAAATTGTTGGCTGTGAGTATAAGTACGGTTACTGCATCATTTTTGCCGGCACAAGAGATTCTAGAGACGCAGTATGATTCCAGTCAGATGGATGAAATTGTGGTGACAGGAATTCGTGCAAGTCTGCAACGCTCAATGGATATAAAGAGAGATTCCAAAGGAGTTGTTGATGGAATTTCTGCTGAAGATATTGGCAAATTTCCAGACACTAATTTAGCAGAGTCACTGCAACGAATTACTGGAGTCGCGATTGAGCGTGATAGAGGCGAAGGATCAAAAATTACGGTGAGAGGATTTGGACCAGATTTCAATATCGTAAGTTTTAATGGTCGTCAAATGCCAACGAATGGAGGTAGATCGTTTGACTTTGGCAATATTGCATCAGAGGGAATTTCGGCTGTTGAAGTTTACAAATCTGGAAGGGCGAATGTAGCCACAGGGGGCATAGGCGCGGTAGTTAATGTTAAAACTAGCAAACCATTGGAAATGCCAGGCGAAAAATTGGTTTTTAGTGCGAAGGGAGTTCATGATCCCGGCACGCGGGGTGGGAATGCAATAAATCCTGAGTTTGCGGGCTTGTTTAGCAAAACATTTTCTGATGACAAGTTCGGTGTATCGTTATCGCTAAGTAGCCAAGAGCGAGATGGAGGAGTTCAATCCGTCACCACTCAAAATTTCATGGGACGGACATTTGTCACCCAAGATGATATCGATAATAACTCCGCGGACGCTGAGTGGGGCTCGATTGCTGTGGGTGATCCCTCAGCGGAGGGGTTCCCGGATGAGGTTGTTGACGGGATTTATGCCATTCCTACAAACATTCAATATAACTTAGATGATTTTAGGCGAGAGAGGGTTAATGGACAGCTAACGGTTCAGTGGCGACCAATAGATAGCGTGACGGGGACTGTTGACTATACGTACGCAGAAAATCAGATGAATACACAGCATCAGGATTTGTCTGCATGGTTTGATCCAGGTTGTTCAACTAGAGAGAGTGAGTGGGTTAGAGAAGGCAATATTTGGTCGCCTGTCATGTACAGACAAGTGGGTTGTGCTGCAGATAATTTACAAGGGGTAGGCTTGTACGCAACTGTTGATGAGAACAAGTCACTAGGAGCAAATGTGGAGTGGTTAGTTTCAGACAATCTCGTTTTAAACTTTGATTATCATGATTCTAGTGGTGAAGCAAAACCGAATAGTAAGCACGGATCTGGAGGATCGATGGCAGTAGCTGCACTAAATCGGATTACGACTTCAGGTTATTTTTCAGCGAATGGAATGCCCGTTTTAGAAGTCCAACTTGGTGAGCGCAATTCATATAATCAAATAGCTAGAGTTGATGATCTGGACGTGAATGATATGCAGCTATCTGGGAGTTCGTTTGGAAGTTTCAATAATCGTATGGACGTACAGCAATTTCAATTTGATGGCGAGTATTATTTTGAACAGGGACATAGTTTAAGTTTTGGATTTGCGCGAGTAGAAGTTTCCAACAGGGGTCAATCCAAGGGCGTTGCAAGAAATGCCTGGAGTGGTGTTGGAACGCCCGGCGATATCGCAGACCTTCTTCGAATTGACTCGATGGCAGGAATTTTTGATTCTCTGCCTGGCAGCAATGATCCGAGGCAAGTGATGGATTTTTTTACGTGGGATTTCCAAGCTTTAATAGATCGAGCTGAACAATTACTCAGAGATGGTGCCCATGGTGATGTAGTTGGTGATGGCGGTCCTTGTTTGACTGGATTTTGCCCATCATATAATTTTGATTTGGATGAGATAACTACTGAGACATCTAATGCAATATTTTTTCAGACTCATTGGGTTGGTGAGTACCGAGATCGGCCTCTAAATTTATATTATGGCTTAAGATACGAGGAAACTGATGTCCATTCAGAGGCATTGGTACCTTTATATGATCGAGTTGAGTGGAGTATTGTTGATAATCGATTCAACTTATACCAACAAAAGGACGAAGCAGGGAATACAGTTCAAGGATTCTCAGAAATAAATGGTGCATACAGTATGTATTTGCCGAGTGTGGATTTTGATATTGAGTTGTTTGATGATCTTATATTTAGAACCTCATATAGTCTGACGGTAACAAGACCTGTCTATAACGATCTTAAAGGTGCGCTTATTATCGACTACCTTGGACCAGATGGAGGTGGAGGTCGACGAGGTAATCCGCAGCTCTTACCCATGGAATCGAAAAATCTAGATGTTTCGTTGGAATGGTATTACGACGATGCTAGTTATGCCTCGATTGGATTCTGGTCAAAAGATGTTGACAATTTTATTGTAAATCAAACCTTCGAAAATCAACCATTGTTTAAAGATTTATATACCCCTATTGATGGAGATCTCTACAATCAAGCGGTTGAAGCTCTGACGGGTGGAGATCCAAGATTTGATTATGACTCTGGTGATTTAAATGAGTACTATGCGGAAAATTTTTCTGATGAAGAGGGTGTCTCGGTAACAGGCGAAGGTGAGGATGTAGAAGTAGTAGTCACTGGGGTTCTTGGCGATCCAGTCGCTATTTTTGATGTAACTATCCCGATCAATCAAAGAGAAACCCAAGTAAAAGGTTGGGAGATTATGGCTCAACATAATTTTGGTGATAGTGGTTTTGGGCTCCAAGCTAACTACACCATTGTCGATGGCAATCTAAATTATGACATTAACCTGAATGAGGAACAGTGGGTTGTGCCAGGCATGAGTAATACAGCTAATTTGGTTGGTTATTATGATAAAAACGGCTTGCAGGTTAGGTTTGCACTAAATTGGCGAGACCAATTCTTATCTTCAGCAGCTCGCGATCCTCTTTTCGTCGAAGAATATTATCAGCTTGATATGAATATGAGCTACGAAGTTAATAGCAATTTGTCCGTATTTTTGGAGGGAATCAATCTTACCCAAGAGCATCAGAGAATTCATGGCCGTTCTTCATATCAACTTCGAGAGTTTGCTGTTGGGCACGCACGTTATAATTTTGGGCTGAGGTATGAGTTCTAAACATGGTTACCCATGAGCTTTTGAATAATATTTCTCATAAAGATTTAAGAATCTTGACAGAAAGATCGCTAGATTTGGGAGATAACATTCCTTCAATATTGGCTTTTCCAAATGAATTTCGTCAATTACAAGCTGATTTCCCAATATGTTTTTGTAAAGATCCAGATACGGGTACTTTCCATTGTACAGCAATTCTAGGATTTGAGGATGAAGAGAATTTATTTTTTTCGAACGGTTCGTGGCAACCTCAATATGTTCCACTTATGTTACAAAAAGGGCCATTTTTAATCGGAGAATCATCACCCAATAATTCTGATAATGATTCAAAACCAATGATCTATATTGATATGGATCACCCAAGAGTGAATAGTTCTGGCGGAGAACCAGTCTTTCTGGAGCATGGAGGCAATACGGATTTTCTTGAAAAAATTCGAAGTGTTCTCGATGCAATATATCAAGGAAGAAAATATAGCGAAGCCTTTATCGAATTAGTTTTAGAAAATGAGTTGATTGAAGATTTTGCTCTTGAAATAAACTTAAGTGATGGCAGTCGAAATAGTCTTCGTGGATTTTATACGATTGCCGAGAAAAAACTTAATGCTCTCTCATATAAAGTGATCGAGAAGTTAATGGCGTCAGGTTATTTACAGGCGATTTACATGATGATCGCGTCTTTTGAGAATTTTAAGAAATTAATTTACTTGAAGGATGAAGGGGTGGCCACTTGATGGGCAAAATTTACGCAGACGAATATCAGTGCAGTTCTCAAAAAAAGTTATCTGACAAATTTTTGACAACTAAAACTCCTATTGTTTTGAAAAATTATGTTTCGGAATGGCCACTAACAAAGATTGCTAAAAATTCAATTACTGATGGAGCAGATTATTTACTAGATTTTTATAATGATACTCCGGTAAACGTGGTAGTTGGTGAAGCCGAGATAGAGCAACGCATTTTTTATAATGAAGATTTTTCAGGATTTAATTTCCAATCATTGACCACTAGTATGGACAACTTGATTAATCGAATTCTTCAATATAAAGAAAGTAAAAAACCACCTACTTTATACATGGCGTCCACCTCAATTGAAAAATGGTTGCCAGGATTTAGTCAAGATAATGACATTATTTTGGATAGAGAAGATGTTTTAGGGAGTATTTGGATAGGGAACAGGTGTCGGATCGCTGCACATTTTGATTTGCCCAGTAATATAGCGTGTTGTGCAGTTGGACGTCGCACTTTTACTTTGTTTCCACCTGATCAAATTGCGAATCTTTACCCAGGTCCAATTGATTTTGCACCCGGTGGTCAGCCAATAAGCACGGTAGACTTAAAAAAACCCAATTATAAAAAGTTTCCCCGTTTTAAAGAAGCCTTAAAAAATTCAGTTGTGGCTGAACTTGAGCCCGGTGATGCGATTATAGTTCCCTCAATGTGGTGGCATCATGTGGAAAGCTTTGATGAGTTAAATATTTTAGTAAATTACTGGTGGCGAGAATCGCCCAAGTTCATGGGGAATCCAAGTGCTGTTTTAAATCATGCTTTACTAGCAATTAAGCAGTTACCAACAGATCAAAAGCAAGCTTGGAGAGAAATGTTTGATTATTATATTTTTGATGAAAATAACGGTGACCATTCTCATATTCCAGACAATGCAAAGGGTATTTTGGGTAAGTTGGATGAGATGAATGCAAGAAAAATTAGATCAATGGTACTTAATCAATTAAATCGATAAACAAACGAAATTAAAGCGACTGAGAACTTTGGAAAACAAATTATGAAAATGCCTCGAGACAAACTTCAGATAATAAATGGTCTCATTAAATTATTTCCTCTTGTTTTATTGGTGTTTTTGATAAGTGGTTGTGGTGTCCAGAGTGGAAACGAATTTTTAGATATTCCAGAAAATATTCCAGATGATGAAATTTCATCTGATGGCCCGTTAGGTGAAATTCCAGACAGAACGCTAGATGATATCGAAGTCAGGAGTAGACCACATATTGATACTTCACTTGGGTATAACATTATCCAAACGGATTTGAATACGGCACTTAGAGGGGTCAGTTTGTCTTTTGATGGCGGTGATCCCTATGGAAGTTTACCTGCTAATTTGCCGTCAATCGAACAGCTGAATTCCTTAGTCAATGACTACGGGTTTAATACTGTCCATGTTTATTTGGAGGGAGATGCGGGACAAAATCCAGATCCAGTAGGTATAAATGAGGAGCTTGCCGATCAGTTGGTTGCTCTCACTAGAGAAGCAAAAATGTATTTAATTATTACGATGGGTAATAACGGTGAGAATGGTGCAATTCACAGCATGGAAAAAACTTTAGCGTTTTGGAATCTTTATGGAGCTAAATATAAAGATGAGACTCATGTTATTTACGAGGCACATAATGAACCAGTTACTGGGATAAATGGTAACTGGACTTCCGATGATTGGGAAAAGCAGGCACAAATGTATGAGACGATTAGAGGTGTTGCTCCAGATACGCTTATTTTGTTGGGTTCGTTTATGTCATTTTTTGGTGGCTCACAGGCGATCAGCGGAGCCGATGGCCTTGCAGAACAATTTCCAGGAATTTGGGAAAATGCTGGCTTTGCTTTCCATGCATATTGGGACATTGCCCAAGTAGAGAGTACGATCGAAGCATTTGAAACTAGCACGCGTTATCCAGCTTTATTATGTACTGAGTTTTATCCGGGAGATACTAAGAAGGGATTCAATGAGGTTTTTGAGAGTCATCATATAGGTTGGACTCAATTTGAATGGCTGGCTGCAAATGATTTAGAACTTGATCGATTTAAAACTTACTTGGATTCTTATGGAACAGTTTGGAGACCGGAAAATCCTACGACAACTTGGCCATCAAGTGGCGCGCCAACTATTTCATTTGATGAACCAGTGGGCATTTATAGTAGATCTGACCAAGCTTTTCTAAGAATCGATGAATATTTCAAAGTGATCGCAGATGACAGGAATTATGATGGTATAGGTAATGATGAATTTACAATTATTGATGCAGGCGATGATGGCTCTGTCGCAATTAAAGCATCGAATGGGAATTACCTGACCGTCAGTGATTATGGAGAAGTTCTACTCGCTACTGCAAGTAAAATTGGTATTAATCAGAAATTCCAATGGTTTGAACTACCAACCGGTGATGTTGCACTCCGTCCTTGGAGCGGTTCTGCGCATTTAATTGGGACAATGTCAGCGACTGATGGTGAAAATTATGGTTTGACAGGGGTAGTTGGTGCTGGTGTTAAGAGAAATGGTGCGAATAGTTATCGAATTGTAACGTCATTCACCGATACTGTTGAACCTCTTCCAGATCTTCCTGAAATTCCACCTGGCCCCTTTTTTGGAGCACCAATGCCTGTTCCGACAAATGGAGATGCTGAACATCCATTTGATAGTTTGGCTCCAAATGGTCGAATATGGGCGGCTGACTATGATTATGGTGGAGAAGGAGTTGCTTATCATGACACTGGTGCAATAAATCTCGGTGAGGCATACCGTCCCGACGAAGCAGTTGATGTGCAATCAAGTGCAGAGGGATACACGATGGTGGGATTTTTCGAGTCTGGTGAGTGGCTTGAATACACGATTGATGTTGCTGAATCAGGCAATTATCAAATGACGCTCCGAACAGCATCTGCGAGTGGTGTGGGAGGTTTTATCTCTGTTGAGTCTGATTGTCGAAAACTAACTGGAAATATTCCAACGCCAAACACGGGTGGTTGGGATACCTGGCAAGACATTACCGTTGATATAACCCTTAATGCTGGTATTCAGAAAATGCGAATAGTGAGTGGCGGTGGTATGAATTTAATGAATTTTGACATCCGCTTGGGAGGCGAAGGTGGTGCAGATTATGGTGAGGGATGCGAGTGGACCCCGCCTGAACCTGATGACATTAAAGTAGAGGCTGAGGAGTGGACCAATGTTATATCAGCTCCTGATGGAACCGTAAGTATCGGGGCGACAACTGATAGTGATCTTAGCGACCATGTAGGCAATTTTGATGCCGGAGATTTTATTGAGTATGACGTAAATGTTCCGGCTGACGGCTGTTATATGGCTAGTTACCGCGTGGCTAGTCAACCTGGTAGTCTCGGCTTTGAATTAAGTTTTGGTGGAGAAATTGTAGATACTTTTAATATCCCGCCGACGGGAGGATGGTCCAGTTGGGTGACATTTAACAGACCAGTGACGCTTTCAGCTGGACCTCAAACTATGAGGCTTGAAGCTTTGGGCGATTCATTCAATATAAATTGGCTCACCTTTAACCAAGCTGATGAGAAATATTGCGAAGATGATGGAGCTATCTTGATTGAGGCTGAGTATTTTACATCTTCCATTCAGTCTCCCGAGGGAGATATTGGAACCCAAGGAACTGATGATGAGGGCGGAGGATTAAACGTTGGTTGGATCGATGCTGGAGATTGGATGGAGTATGCATTAATAATACCATCGAGTGGTAATTATTCCATCTCCTACAGAGCAGCAAGCCAAAATGGTAGTAATCCTGGAATAATGTCTTATATCGATGGAAATTTAGTAGACTCCACTGCAGTTCCAGCAACTGGTGGATGGCAAAATTGGATTACTGTGCAAGGTAGTATTATCTCTATCGATGCCGGAGAATTTGTGTTGAGAGTCACAACCTCGTCAGGCGGATTCAATTTAAACTGGCTAAAATTTACACCCACTGATGAGATGCCTACAGGTGATATAGGTACTGGGAGTGACTCTATATTAAACGTAGGGGAGATTATCACGTTTGATGACGTCATTATTGACTATGACATAGTTGATTTTGGGAACAACATCAGTTACCTGACAACGGATCCACTTGACAATACAAATACGGTTGTAGCCACTACTAAAGGCAATGAATCATGGTCGGGAACAACAATAGCTAGGGGTCAAGTTATTTATCCATTAACTGAAACTCTCTCTCGCATTTCTGTACGTGTTTATTCACCAGAGATTGGTATCCCAATTAGGATGAAGTTGGAGGAGTCCAATAATTCTGCAAATAGCGTTGAGTCTGAGGTGACAACTTCGCTTGCTAATGCTTGGGAGGTCTTAATTTTTGACTTTAATAATGAGGTTCCTGGAACACCGAAACTAAATCTGAATTATATATACGACACGTTATCTATTTTCTTCAATTTTGGTTCGGAAGGATCTGGTGAAACTTATTATTGGGATGACATAACTTTTCTTGATGAATACGTTGCACCCGTAACACTATCAAGAGAAATGTTAATTGGTGATTGGAAGTTAGCACCTGAATACGGCTCAATGGGAGTGGGGCCGCAACCAGGAGATACCTCCTTTTGGGTCATTGATAGTAATGCAGTGGCGGAAAGATCATGTTTGTTTGATGATGTTTTCACCTTCACAGATGATGGCAATTTTCAAAATATTATGGGTGATGAAACTTGGATTGAGACTTGGCAGGGAGTAAGTCAAGACGGCTGTGGGACGCCAGTTGCTCCACATGATGGTAGCGCTGAGGCGACCTTCGTATTTGATGACATTAATAAGGTAATTACCCTGTATGGAATCGGTGCTCATATTGGTATCCCAAAAGTTGTTAGTGATGCAGCTGAATTAAGTGATCCTGCAGATGCTCCAGAGACTATTACATATCAAGTTTATGCGAATACCTCGGATACAATGACTTTAGTAGTTGCCTATTCGGGAGGATACTGGACTTTCAAGTTGGTGCGAAGTGATTCAGATGGATCAACTGATCCTGATGATGGCACACGCTCGCTGTATTCCTTAGTTTCCGATGGCATGATTGAGGCAAGGGCAACGGATGTAAATAATACGCCTGGACTAGCCAATGGCATTGCTAATTCTGCACCAGGTAGCTCCCTTAGCCTCCATGGTGATAATTTATCTGGGAATGAGTCATGGAAGTTGAATGTTGGAGAGTGGTATGGAGGCAGTGATGGAAACTTTGGGATGACAATTGGAATGATGGTCTTCCAGATTCCAAATTTCGGTGAAGTTTCAAATCCATTCATCTCTTCAGAACTAGAGGTAACTATTGCACAAAAAGGCAATCAGCTGGACTTTCCTGCTGATCTTTGGGCAGTGCGTACTGCTGACACTGACAGCTTAGTTTTGAGTGATTGGTATATTGGGCCATCCAGCAATGCGCCAACTGGAGGTGAAGCAGGTTCAATAATTCAGGAGTCATTTTTAGATCCTTCCTCTGAGATTGGTCAAGTAAAGACCTCTGAAGATGCGAATGTGTTCCTAACAAACTATTTGAATGCACAATATGATAACGGGAATGGTGCAGGTAAATATGTTTTCTTCAGGGTAAACAAAGGAGACCAGAATAGTTTTGTTTATGGGTGGAACGCATACGTTCTGAAATCGTCTCAGGCTGAAGATGGACAAGCGACTGCGCCAGAAATTAAGTATAAATCTGTTGTTGATCCAATTGATTTGCCCGAGCCTGAGCCCGAGCCTGAACCCACAGTGCCTATTGGCGAAAATCTGGTCTCAAATTCTGATTTTGATAGTGCAGATGGATGGTCTATTATCAATCAATATGAAGCGGGAAATACGATGGGAACCATATTATTTGAGAATGGTATAGCGAAGTTTATTGAAACAGATTCTGCGGTAGAGGGTTCATGGAAGCATTTAGGGATTTATACAGATCTTGAGCTATCAAGTGGTATTTACCAGTTTGATATGGAAATTAATTATCAGGAAGTTATGGATGCGTGGGGTGAAGTATATATTGGTAGAAATGCACCCATTTCTGGTAATGAATATAACGGTGACTTACAAGTCTTAAAGGTGTTTAATACATGGGAGTGTGCATCAGTTAAAACGTTCTCTGGTAAATCTACAGAGACCGGTTGTGACTTGAATGATCGTCCTGGTCAATTTGAAATATCAGCTCCAGGAACATACTTCTTATTGTTTCGATCAGGCGGTGCCTCTTATGGAGATATCGGCGTACAAATTGACAAAGTGACTCTAGAAAAGGTCCAGTAATATTTCAACAAATTGGAAGTACACTTGCGACTTTTTTTTAATTGTGTAAATTGAACCGTATATAAGAATAACTAAAGACTTAAAGAAATTTATTATGAAATTTTTTAAACGTGCTCTCGCAAATATTGG
>CABZOI010000020.1 GCA_902527245.1 uncultured SAR92 cluster bacterium
GCAAAAAAACATTTGTTGATAAAAGACAATTTATAGAGGCGCTTTCATTCGTGGATATGGAGTCTGATGTCATTGGCGATGAAAATCTGTTAGGTCTGCGTGTAACTTTTTCAAAACTTGCCTTAAATCAATTCGCACTAGATTCAGGTTTGCGAGTTTTATCCTCGGTTAAGCCAAAATTTTTGTTTTGGATCTTAATCGATAAAGAAGAGACGGGGCGTGAGTTTTTAGGAAATGATTCTGAACATCCTTTTAGCGATCAAATCAGAGAGAAACTAGTATCGAGGAACGTATCATATTTTTATCCAATCTATGATCTGCAAGATCAGTTAGCTCTGCCCGTTGACGATGCATGGAATTTAAAAACAAATAGTGTCACCTCTGCCTCATCGAGATATGAATCAGATGGTTGGGTTTTAGTAAGATTTTATGAAACGACTTCTGATGAAATTCGGGGTACTTGGAGTTGCTCATTGAATGGCGAGATTATTGTCGAAGATTTTTTATATCCATCGATAGCAGATTTTTTCGACGAAAAATTTAATGATTTGTTGGATCGAATTCTTTTTCCATTTACTTTCTCGCCCTTGAAGCAAACGTTGCATCTGGATCTAGCGTTTAATAATGTAAACGAGTACCTTGATTATAAAACGCTTGTATCGAATCTTGAAAATCTTGAAATAATTCAGTCTATGAAGCTAAGCTCAATTTCACCTAATCAGATCATATTCGAGGTAGAGACCAGTGCCGATATAAAATTTTTGAGTAGGGCTATTAATGGTTTTGAATTTTTGACTCAAGAAAACGAGGTAAAATCCGATCAAGCTAATCTTAATTTTAATTGGGTGGATTAATGAAAGGGTTTGGTCAATTAGCTTTAAATGTTCACTTAAATGTTGATGCAACGTTTGAAAATTTTTTTTGCGCAAACTCTGATCCTCATAAACTTGCAATCAGGACAATAAAAGCTAAAGAGAGTAAATTTTTGCATCTCTTTGGACCTAAGGGTTCTGGAATTTCACATTTACTTCAAGCTGTTTGCAATGATCTGAGTATCCGAAAAGAACTAGTTGCTTATCTTCCGCTATCCCAATTATTTCAGAAGAACCCTGTTGAAGTTTTTGACGGAATCCATGAATTTAATTCTATTTGTATAGATGACATTGATATGGTGACTGGATTTGAGGATTGGCAGGTTGAAATATTTAATTTAGTGAATCGTATCAAAGATACCGGAGCTCGATTGATTATTGGTTCTCATCGGAGTATTGATTATATGAATTTATCTCTTGAGGATCTTGAATCAAGACTTAAATCATTTCTTGGGATTTATATTCCAAAATTTCAAGACTCTGAGCTTATCGGTCTAATTTACCATCAAGCGTCAATTAAGGGTCTTAAGTGTTCCGAGGGTGTGGCTGAATTTATCATCAAAAGAGTAGATAGGAGTACACATGAGATTATGGCGATTCTGCGAAAACTAGATAAGCGGTCGCTAGAGGATGCGCGAATAATTACCATCCCATTTGTAAAGCAGGTGTTACAAATTTGAGGACCTAACCCTTCCCAATGATCTTCATTCTATTCCATGTTTTTGTCTGACTCTTGCGTTCAGACAGGCACAAATAAATAAGCTCACACATAGGATTAGCTCGATCATATCGAATAACTTTGGACTGGGAATACTCAGTTTGTAAATAGAAATAGTGAAGTAGAGTAACAAAACAAAAGATAACCAAATTAATGTCTTGATTTTATTTTTTATTATTCCTTGAACGAAAATCAGTAATGGCATTAAAGAAAGCACAAAAATTACAATCGGTGCTTTTTGAATTAAAAGATTTATTGCTATCGATCCTACCAGCAACATATAAATTGTCTGTGTTGCCAACCTGAATACTTTTATCTTATCTTGTATTGTCATGCTGTTTCGTTTCTACACTCCATTTTGCTTGATATTAGCGCTATTCGCCTACCATGCGCTCGACAGATTTTCTTTTCCTCTTCACTAAGACTGGTATTTTCAACATGAGACGAGCCATAGGGTGAGCCACCTGTTTGCGTTTGAGAGAGGTAAGATTCAGAATATGGAACACCGCATATCATCATTCCATGGTGCAGCAAAGGTAACATCATTGATAGCAGAGTTGATTCTTGACCGCCGTGCAGGCTACTTGAAGATGTAAATACGCCAGCAGGTTTATTAACAAGTGATCCTTCTAGCCATAAATTGGAGGATGATTCTAAAAAGTATTTCAAAGACCCAGCCATGGTGCCAAATCTTGTTGGACTCCCGAGCAGTAGACCCGAGCAATCTTTCAGCTCTTCGTTTGTACAATAAATGTCTCCATGCTCCGGGATATCATTTTCAGTTGATTCACAAACGGTAGAAATTTTTGGAACGGTTCTCAAAATCGCAGGGACGCCAGCCGACTCGACGCCCAGAGCAATTTGATTTGCAAGTTTCTTAACATGTCCTCCAGAGCTATAGTAGAGAATTAAAACGTATGGATTTTTCTTTTCAGCTTTCATTATATTTGTCCAAAATATTCTAAACTACTGTGGAGTGCTCTTCATAGTGGAATTGTATTTTAACTTACAAACTGGATCCTAAGTTGGATTTCTGGAAGCAAAATTAAATTTATAATCGGTTTTATAGAGAAATTTTTTGTTTCACACTTCGCATGTTATTCTTCTGCTCTTGTTGTTAATCAGGAAAATAGTGTGAAAAAATTCGTATTTATCCTCTATTCAACAATTTTTCTATTGCAAAGTGGGTGCTCAAACAAAGGTGTCTTTGAGTTATTCGAGGGTGGTTCTTTGGATTTTGGAGATCCAGGTAAGTTTGTCATTGTTAATTATTGGGCAAAATGGTGCGCACCATGCCGTGAGGAGATCCCTGAGCTTAACGAACTGCAACAAGATTTTCTTAATGAGGTTTTTGTGGTGGGCGTCAATTATGACCAACCGAATGAAGATATTTTGATGAAAGAGAAAGAGCTATTAAAAGTAGGATTTCCAACACTCAAGTATGATCCCAGGAGTTATTTTGGATTGCCGCCAGTCTCTGTTCTGCCAGAGACATTAATAATCGATCATGATGGTACACTTTTGCACAGGTTGATCGGTCCACAAACCAAAAGCTCAATTGAGTCACTGATAATTGGCGAATAATTTATAATAATAACGACCTTTATCGAGGTAACTGTATGAAGAAATTGGTAAAAATTAAGGTATTTGTTATCACCATTTTAATTTTTCAATCTATTTCTTCAGTAAAAAGTTATGGTGGCACGGATACAAAATTATTCTTCGGGGATACTCACCTCCACACTTACTACTCTTTTGATGCTTTTCTCAATAATAATCACAGTATAGGGCCTGATGCTGCCTATAGATGGGCGAAAGGGCAGCCTGTTATCCATCCTTTTAATCGAACAAGAGTTCAAATAAATACGCCCCTTGATTTTTTAGTAATAGCAGATCATGCGGAAATGATGGGAGTTATGAAGTCGATCCGAGATGATACTTTTTTGGGAGAAGATCTAGGGATTATAGGGAATTTGAAAAGATGGTATGCATTTAGATCAATGAATCAAGCGGTTGACGAGGGTACTGGACTCGCTTTTTTTAGACAGTTTGTTCCACAAAACCCTAATTTCGAGGGTCATCCAGACCCAGTAAAACTTCCCGGTAACAATATTTCGGACTTAGCGATATTTGGTGACACCGAGATGACTGTAAAGCGAACATGGCTCGATCTTGTTGATAGTGCCGATGAGCATAATGACCCGGAAAAATTTACCACATTAATTGGGTGGGAGTGGAGTTCGCTTCCAATGGGTGTAAATCTTCACCGAGTGATTATCTCTCCTGATGGAGGAGATATTGCAAAAAGCTACATCCCTTTCGGATCTGATCAAAGTCAGTATCCTCAAAAATTGTGGGAATGGTTGGAGGATACCAGTAATAAAACTGGGGCAGAATTTATAGCGATT
Organism: uncultured SAR92 cluster bacterium; assembly: GCA_902527245.1. GTDB lineage: Bacteria > Pseudomonadota > Gammaproteobacteria > Pseudomonadales > Porticoccaceae > AAA300-D14. The sequence continues at coordinate 3,999 of CABZOI010000020.1, forward strand.
CCTCACAACTCAAATATCTCAAAGGGATATATGTTTGACCGAACCACGCTGGAGGGTGATCAAATAACTGCAAGTTATGCTAAGACGAGATTGGCTTGGGAGCCTATTGTCGAGGTAACGCAAATCAAGGGTGATAGTGAAACTCATTCAAAGCTATCTCCAAATGATGATTTCGCTGATTTCGAAAATTATGAGTATCATATTCAAGTAGGTAAGAGTAAATATATACCTCAAGAAGCAGATTTTGTTCGACCTGCATTAAAAGTGGGTTTAGAAATAGAGAAATCGGTAGGTGTTAATCCATACAAGTTTGGATTGATTGGTTCAACGGATTCTCATTCAGGTTTATCCTCGCCAGAGGAGTCTAACTTTCTTGGTAAATTTGCAACAGATTCGACACCAGAGACAAAAAAGAGGCTTGGAAGCCGACTATCAGCAAACGGATGGGATATGTCAGCGTCAGGATTGGCGGCTGTATGGGCTGAAAATAATACGCGAGATGAGATTTTTAATGCGTTTAAACGTCGTGAAGTGTATGCGACTACGGGTTCAAGAATCAAAGTACAAGTATTTGCCGGTTGGCTTTTTCCGGAGGGCGCAGAGAATGCTAATAATTTTTCCGAAATTGGTTATAAATATGGTGTACCAATGGGAGGAGAGCTGACGTCTACATCTGACTTGCAGGCATCTTTAAGTCTTTTGATTAGGGCCGCTAAAGACCCTAAAGGTGCTAATTTGGATCGAATTCAGGTGGTCAAAGGTTGGATTGACAAAGAGAATCAAACGCGAGAACGGGTCTTTGATGTAGCTTGGTCTGAAGATCGAGTGAATTTAGAGAATGATAGAATTGCACCCATTCAGAGTACAGTTGATTTAACATCAGGTAGATATGAAAATTCTGTTGGTGAGGATAGTTTCGCCGTTCTGTGGACAGACCCTGACTTCACTCCAGCTGATAAATCTTTTTATTACGTCAGAGTGCTAGAAATACCCACGCCGAGGAATGGACTACTGGATAGTATTGCTCTTGGATTGGACAAACCACCCCGAGGTACTTCAATTATTCAGGAAAGGGCATATTCATCACCCATCTGGTATCATCCAAAATAAAAGTTTGGCAAAGTTATGAAATATTTATCGTTTAGAGTATTCATGACACTCCTTTTGATTGCGTCGTTTAAACAAGCTTTTGCAGACGAAATGGAGCTACTTTTTGGAGATACCCACCTTCATACCGCGTACTCATTTGATGCATTCCTTAATGATAATCAGTCCGCTTACCCTGATACGGCATACAGGTGGGCAAGAGGATTGCCAGTTATACATCCATATACTCGAACGAGAGTGCAAATCAATACACCTTTAGATTTTTTGGTGGTATCGGATCATGCAGAGTATTTAGGTGTTATTACAGAGCTTGCGAAAGATCCAGATCAACTTACCGATTTAGGATTTTTTGGCAACTTAATAAGAGATATTCAAATTCAGTTTGCACTTTTTTTAATTGAGATTGGCAGAGCTGAAGATGTTTTTAATAATGCACTTCCAGAGCCTGCCTCAGGAGACGGTCATGACTTAGTGATTGATCCAAATGGTGCAATAGCTTCAGTTCCATATGGAGATGTCACTAACATTAAAGCTAAGGTTTGGGCTGATATCGTAAAGTCAGCCGAGGAGCATTACATTCCTGGCAAATTCTCGAGCTTTGTTGGCTGGGAGTGGACATCCACGCCAACTGGTGCGAATTTACATAGAGTTATCATTTCTCCTGATGGTGCAGAGAAGGCATTGCAATACTTGCCGTATGGATCGGATATTAGTCAATATCCAAGAGATCTTTGGACTTGGCTTGATTCAACAAGTAAAAAGTTTGATACAAGATTTATCTCCATTCCGCATAATTCCAATTTATCCAAAGGATATATGTTCGATCAAACTACACTAGAGGGTGAACCTTTTGATAGGGATTATGCAGAACAAAGAATTAAGTGGGAGCCAATTGTTGAGGTTACGCAAGTTAAAGGTGATAGTGAATCATTGCCTGATACACCAGGAGACGAGTTTTCTGATTTTGAGACATATCAGTACTATCTTCAAGCGTACGCAACTAAATATGTCCCACGACAAGGAGATTATATCCGGCCTGCCTTAAAACTAGGTTTGGAAATAAATGAAGCCATTGGCGTAAATCCCTATAAATTTGGATTGATCGGATCGACAGACTCGCATACTAGTCTCGCCTCTGCTGAAGAAAAAAATTTTTGGGGAAAGTACTCGAATGACTCAACTCCAGAGATTAAAGATCAGGACATTATCGGTGATGCCAATAATACGGGTTGGTCAATGTCAGCAGGTGGACTTGCAGGAGTTTGGGCAAAAGAAAATACGAGAGATGAAATTTATGCTGCATTTAAACGCAAAGAAGTATATGCAACAACAGGCCCAAGAATAGGTGTGCAGGTTTTTGCAGGTTGGGATCTTAGTGACATTACTTATAAAAACTTTCAAGATTTAGGATATAAATTAGGAGTTCCAATGGGTGGTGATTTGTCTAGCATAAGCAAAAACTCTGGTCCTAGTTTTGCAATCAAAGTAGTTAAAGATCCCATTGGTGCAAATTTGGATCGAGTTCAAATCGTTAAAGGATGGATTGACCGTGACGGTAAATCACGGGAAAAAATTTATGATGTTGCATGGTCTGATGATAGAGATTTCGATAGCTTTGGCCAACTTGAACCAGTAGGTAATACAGTCGATCTTACAACTGGGATGCACGAGAATACGATTGGTGAAACCGATTTTTTTACCATCTGGCAAGATCCTGATTTCAATAGAGATGAGCCATCATTTTACTATATTAGAGCATTAGAAATTCCTACTGCCCGTCATTCGTTACTTGATGCTTTAGCACTTGAAAGTGATGATAACAAAATGAAACCCTATACGATTCAAGAGCGGGCGTACACCTCTCCAATCTGGTATAACCCCTAGAAAATAGATAATGAAAGCTTGGATTCTAAAGGTAATTCGGGAGCCGATCATTCAATTCGTTTTCATTGGTTCTCTCTTGTTATGCGTGGACGTTCTCAGAAATCCCGACGATTATAGAGTTTCTAATAATGAGATCATCGTGACTGACGCAGCATTAACAAATTTTATGCAGCAGCGGGCAAAAATCTTTAATTCTGAGGAAGCCATCGAAGTTTATAAACAACTAACAGTGGATCAAAAGGACAAACTTAAGAATGATTTTTTTCATCAAGAAGCTCTGTATAGAGAAGCGCTAAGTAATAATTTTGATAAAAATGATCCTATTATTAAAAGAAGATTAGTCCAAAAAGTTGATTATTTATCGCAAGGCTTTTATGACGAGGTGCCTGTTATTCAGCAAGAAGAGCTAGATCGTTACTTCCAAAGTTATAAAGAGAATTATAGGAGACCTGCATTAATAACATTTACTCATGTATTTCTTAAAAGTAGCGGAAATAACGCAAGTTATTCTAAAGCTGAGTTGCTTCTTGATGAGCTCAACAAGAATAAAGTTCCATTTGAGCAATCTGGGTTGTTCGGAGAGCGGTTCTTATACAATCGAAATTATGTAAATCGAGAAATGTCAGAAATTGAAAGCCACTTTGGTGATAATTTCAAAAATGTTATTTTTAGTTATGATATTCCTTCAAGCATAGAGCCCTCCTGGTTAGGTCCAATTGAATCAAAATTTGGTTGGCATTTAGTCTTAGTCACGAAAGTTTCAAAAGCATACATACCCGATTTTGAGATGATTGAATCAGATATTAGATCCGACCTTTATCGAGAGAGACAGTTTTCAGTAAAAATGGAAAAGCTGAATCAAATCAAATCAAAATTTAATCTCGTTGATAAAACAAGCAATTATGATTAAGTTTGTTCTTCTCTTTTTCCTGATATTGCCTCTGCACGGTTTTAGCGATGAAGCGCGACCTGTGTATATTGAAATAATTGAGAATTCTGAGACAAATTTGGAGTTAAAATGGAAATTGCCACCCGTTATGTTGTCAGTTGATGAACCCTCCATTGAACTTTACAGTGATCGATGTCGTGAGGATGGCAATCGGCTTGGGACTCGATTATTGGGCAGGGCCTTCTATACTTGCAATCAATTATCGAGAGAAATTACGGTAAGTATTGATTATCCAACTGCTAATCCGGCGTTAACATCATTAGTTGTTTATAAAAAATATAACGGTGCTATCCAACAGATTTTTTCTAGTCCTGATGTAACATCAATCTTGATTGGATCAGAAAAGTCATTTGCTGATATTGCGCGACAATACATTATTGCCGGGATCGAACATATCTTAATTGGTTTTGATCATTTGCTTTTTGTGTTGTGTTTAATTTTAATTGCCTCAACGACAAAGCAACTTATTCTTGCAATAACTGGATTTACAATAGCTCATTCAATAACTCTTAGTCTTGCAACTATGAATATTTTAAAGGTGAGAACTGAGTTGGTTGAATTGTTAATCGCCCTTAGTATTGTTGTATTGGCAAGAGAAATAATAACTGCGAAAAGAAATTTAGTTGCAATTCCCTTTTCTGTTAAATATCCAATTTCAATTTCATCATTTTTTGGTCTATTACATGGATTTGGTTTCGCAGTTGTCCTTCAGGAATTAGGGTTGCCTTTTGATATGAAAATAAATGCGCTTATGTTTTTTAATATTGGTGTAGAAATTGGTCAGTTAATGTTCATCGCATTGATTTTTATTGTAATGTATCTTTTCACCAATAGTCGGCTTGTGTCTTCAAAGTTAAATGATGCTTTTTCAACCTTCTGTGTTTCTGCAATTGGCGCACTAGGCACTTTTTGGTTTTTGCAGAGAACTCTGCAACTGATCTAAGTATTCTATTTTAGATTACTCAAATGTTTTGAAATAGTCTGTAAACTTGGTTTAAAGAGTTTTGGCGTAGACGCTAGAACATGCCCGGTTGATAAAAAGTTCTCTCCGCCTTCAAAATCGCTTACGAAGCCTCCAGCCTCACGCACTAGAAGGGCGCCCGCTGCGATATCCCAAGGCTTTAGGTACATTTCAAAAAAAACATCAAATCTCCCTGCCGCAACATACGCAAGATCGAGTGATGCAACTCCCATGCGTCTGACTCCTCGTGAGTTCTCTGCGAATTCATACAAACAAGTGAGATATTCTGACATATTCTTGAAAGATGGATCATTGAACGGTATACCGGTTGCGTAAAGTGCCCCTTCCTTCTCTGTTTTTCCAGAAACTCTTATGCGCCTACCATTCAGTCTGGTTCCAGATCCTCGACTTGCGGTGAATTCGTCATGAGAAAAAGGCTCAACTACGACAGCATGTTCAAGTTTTCCTTTGATAATACAGGCAATCGAAACGGACACATACGGGATACCATGAACAAAATTAGTTGTTCCATCTAAGGGATCTATGATCCATTGAATATCGCTAGAACCGCTACCTCGAAAGCCACTTTCTTCACTCAAGAAATGATGATCTGGATACGCTTTTGAAATAGTATCAATGATCATTTCTTCGGATCTTTTATCTATTTCGGTAACAAAATCATTTTTACTTTTTTCACTTACTTGAACCGAATCAAGATTATCTGCAGCTTTAACAATCATCTCCCCTGCTTGGCGAGCCGCTCGCAATGCGATGGTGACCATTGGCTGCATAGTTTAATTCCTCTCAATGTGCGCGTTTGAATTGTATCAGAGATACTTATATCTGATACACTTTCATTTTATTTAACACAACCTTTATGCTAATTCTTAATGCGTAGGATTTGACGTGAGTGATCCAAATATTTTTTCTAAAATAAGAATTGTTTTAGTTGGAACATCTCATCCTGGAAACATTGGAGCCGCGGCGAGAGCGATGAAAAATATGGGTTTGTCTGCATTATATTTGGTGAGGCCAAAAGATTTCCCGGCTCCCAGAGCAACTTGGCGGGCTGCAAATGCATCTGATTTGCTTGATAACGCAAAAGTTGTAGATTCTATCGATGATGCGATAGAGGGGTGCTCTCTGGTCATCGGCACAAGCGCTCGGGATCGAAGAATTCCTTGGCCCATTTTAGATCCTCGAGAATGTGGCGAGAAAGTCTACTCTGAAGCTAAGATTCATGAGGTTGCTATCTTGTTTGGACGCGAAGATCGAGGTCTTTCCAATGATGAATTACAAAAGTGTACATTTCATGTAAATATTCCAACGAATAGAGAATATAGTTCATTGAATTTGGCTATGGCAGTACAAATATTATGTTATGAGATAAAAGTAGCATCTTGCGATAACAACAAGATCTCTGTTGAATGGGATCAGCCATTTGCCTCCTCAGAACAACTTGAATCTTTTTATGATCACTTGTTTTCGGTATTAATAGAGTTGGAATTCTATGATCCAGAGAATCCAAAGCAGCTCACAACAAGACTCAAGAGACTATTTTCTAGAGTGAGATTGGACAAAATGGAGATCTCTATCCTGCGTGGTCTGTTATCGTCAGTAGAGCGTAAAATTCGACATAAATAATTGCGATTTTCTGGTCGAGACAACAAATATAAAATATACTCATACCAATGGGTTTAGTTGCTTAAGCGCAGAAGATCATAACGTTTGGAGAAGTAAATGAGTTTACCGATTTATTTGGATTATGCGTCAACAACGCCAGTTGATCCTTCGGTCGCAGAATCTATGATGGAGTTTATGACGCCATCAGGTCACTTTGGAAACCCAGCATCACGATCGCATATGTTTGGGTGGAGTGCTGAGGCCGCTGTAGAAGAAGCACGAGAAGATGTTGCAAATCTTATAAATTCGGACCCAAGAGAGATTGTATGGACATCGGGTGCAACCGAGGCTAACAATCTTGCGATTAAAGGTTGTGCTCATTTCAATGTTAGAAAAGGCAAGCACATAATTACTTCCAAGATTGAACATAAAGCCGTCCTTGACACTTGCAGACAGTTGGAGCGGGAAGGTTTCGATGTCACATACCTGGATCCAGATCAGAATGGCCTGATACAGGCTGAGATGGTAGAAGAAGCTCTTAGGCCAGATACAACGGTTGTATCTATCATGCATGTTAATAATGAATTGGGTACTCTCAATCCTATTCAAGATATTGGAGAGCTCTGCAGAAAAAATAAGGTTATATTTCATGTAGACGCTGCGCAAAGCGCGGGCAAAACCCCAATAGATGTGGAGTCAATGAATGTAGATATGATGTCATTCTCCGCACACAAAATATATGGCCCCAAAGGAGTAGGTGCCCTTTATGTGAGACGAAAGCCGCGAGTAAGAATAGAGGCGCAGATGCATGGCGGTGGGCATGAAAGAGGCATGCGCTCGGGTACATTACCAACTCATCAAATAGTGGGCATGGGCAAGGCTTTTAAGATTGGAAAAGAAGTTCTCGATTCTGAAATGAAAAGGATAACAGTGCTTCGTCAGCGGCTGATTGATGGTGTCGCGGACATAGAAGAAGTTCACTTAAATGGATCTGAAGACAGTCATGTCCCTGGTATAGTTAATATGAGCTTCGCCTTTGTCGAAGGAGAGTCATTGATGATGGCGCTCCGAAACCTTGCTGTATCCTCCGGATCAGCATGTACCTCTGCAAGTTTGGAACCATCATATGTTTTGCGTGCTTTAGGATTAAACGACGAAATGGCTCACAGCTCGATACGCTTTAGTATAGGAAAATATACCACCGAGTCAGACATTGATGAGGCACTGTCGCAGATTAGAAATGCAGTTGGTAAGTTGCGAGAGTTATCTCCACTTTGGGACATGTTCAAAGCGGGAATCGATTTGGACACTGTTCAGTGGTCCGCGCATTAGAAAAAATTATAACTAACATAGTATACTGGGGCTTTAGGGAGGTTAGAAATGGCATATAGCGATAAAGTAATAGATCATTATGAAAATCCACGAAATGTTGGTCAATTAGATGAGACAATGAAAAATGTGGGGACCGGTATGGTTGGCGCGCCAGCATGTGGGGATGTAATGCGTCTTCAAATACAAGTTGATGATGATGGTATTATTGAAGATGCAAAGTTTAAAACATATGGTTGTGGGTCAGCCATTGCCTCAAGCTCATTGCTAACAGAGTGGGTTAAAGGTAAACACCTTGACGATGCAGAGCAAATTAGAAATACGGAGATAGCTGAAGAGCTTGCCTTGCCTCCAGTGAAGATCCATTGCTCTGTATTGGCGGAAGACGCCATTAAAACAGCTATCAAAGATATTCGAGAAAAGCAAAACAATAGCTAAATAAGATGTCCATAACACTTACTTCTTCAGCAAAAAGCCAACTCAGACAAAGCGTTGCCGATAGGGAGAAAGGTATTGGGGTTAGGGTCGGAGTTAAGAGAACAGGATGTTCTGGCTTGGCCT
>CABZOI010000021.1 GCA_902527245.1 uncultured SAR92 cluster bacterium
TTAGATGAATGCGGAGAGTCTATGATTTGGGCACCTGATAAGTACCTAGGCTCTTATATTAAAAAAAATACAGGTGCTGACATGATTTTATGGGATGGCAGTTGCATTGTTCATGAGGAATTCAAAGCTAAGGGAATTTTGGACTTAAAAAAAGTTTATCCAGATGCTGCAATACTTGTTCATCCCGAATCGCCAGACTCAGTGGTTGAACTAGCGGATTTTGTTGGATCCACTTCACAAATAATATCGGCTGCTAAGCGTTTTTCTAATGAAAATTTCATTGTGGCAACTGATGCTGGTATTTTTTATAAAATGAATCAAATGATGCCCGGTAAAAACTTTTATATTGCGCCTACTGCAGGGTCAGGTGCTACTTGTAGGAGTTGTGCTAATTGCCCATGGATGGCGATGAACAATTTAGAAAACTTACTTTTCTGTATCGAGCATAAAAGCAATGAAATAGTCGTTGACGGGAGCATAGCAGCAGGTGCAAAAAAATCACTGAACAAAATGCTAAGTTTTAGAAAAACAACTTAAATTTTTTCAGCATCTGCTTGCATTGATTTAAGCTCATTAATACGTTGTGCAATCGTTGCATTTTTCTTAAAGTCACCGGAAGATAGTCTTCTGGCTATTGCTAGGTGGTCTTCAGCCTTTTCGTAGGAACCTATTAAAATGAAGTACTCCGCCCTTGCAGTGTGAACATCCCTTATATTTCCAGCTAATCCCTCCACTTCAGCAAGTTGATACCAATAGTGTGGCACACTGGGATTTTGAGAAACCAGTTTTCTGTAGTCTCCAGCAGATTTTTGAAATTCTTTGTTTTTCCAAAATGCATCTGCTCGCAAAGAGAGCAGCGCAGTATTATCTGGATTTCTGGATAGAGCATTGTCAATTTTTTTGAATGCTCGACTCATTAAAGTTGCATTAATATCTAACTCTATGTCTGAGTAAGTGAGCAATATTTGATCTGGTTGAGAGGTAAGAAGCTCGTTCATGACACGTCTAGCTTCCTCATGTTCATTTTTTTTACTTAAAATTAATGCAAGCCCGTATTGTGCAGCGAGCTCGGTGTTATATCCTTTTGTTATATCGTTTGTAAATTCAACTTTTAAGTCTTTCAGATTATTTGAAGTAAGAGCTTTCACTCTTGCTCTTATAAAATGATATGTCAATGAAGATTCATAAAACTTCCTAGGTTCATTTATTGTTCTAGATTTAGCGTCAGCTAATCTCTTCTCAGTCACTGGATGAGTCAATAAAAACTCTGGCGGTCTGTCTCCATATTGACGAAGTTTTTTTAACATGATTTCAAACATTTGAGTCGAGGCTCTAGGATCTCGATTGGCTTTTTTCATCGTTTTAAGGCCGATTCTATCTGCCTCTTTTTCATTGGCTCTGCTGTATCTTAGGCGATTTTCTGCCGCAAATGCTTGACCTGCAGTCATTGCCGCCATTGCAGCATCTCCGCCCAGTGTCGAGGCTAGCACCAGACCAGCCAAAAGTCCTGCCAAGCCTGCAATAGAATTATCTTTGTTATTTTCAATCCTCCGTGCAAAGTGTCTTTGGCTGAGATGCGCCAATTCATGGGCCATAACTGACGCAAATTGATCTTCAGTCTCTGCATACTCAAACAGACCCGTGTGCACGCCGATTATGCCTCCGGGAACAGCAAAAGCATTAATGGTGTTATTGGGAATTAGAATGATTTCTAATTTAGGATTATCTAATTCACTATATGTCGCGAGATTATAGAGAAGATTTTCCAAATAACTTTTAATTAAAGGATCGTTAAATTCTCTTACCTGACTTCTGAAAGCTTTGAGCCAAGATTGACCCATTCTATATTCTTGCTGCGTTGATACGATACCTGATAATGTGTCACCAATGGTGGGTAGTACAATTTCATCTGACTTTAATTGAAAGCCCGCTGAAATAATTAACAATATAAGTATGGATCTTATTTTCATCAGATTTAAATTTTTATTGCACAGTAATTATTATGTCACCAATATTCTTTCTGCAAAATTAAAATTTGTCAGTTAATCCCTAGATTTTAATTTCTGTGAGTTGCAAAATCCGTATAATTAATGTCTGATATTTCCTTCATTCAGTCGGTGATAGAATTGTGTCAAATGTTTTTAAAAATTTTATAAATCGTTATTTTTCGAGTGAGGAATCAATTCTGCTCGTTATTATTATATTAGGGACTTTGGGCTCTATTGCATTGTTTGGCTCATTTTTAGGACCTGTTTTCGCAGCAGTAGTTATCGCTTTTCTTCTGCAGGGCGTTGTTAATAAATTTTCAAGGTTGGGCTTTTCCCGAACTATTTCTGTCTACGTGACGTTTCTTTTATTTTTATGCGCGTTTATAACAATTTTAGTTGTCGTGCTGCCTCTTGCGGGTAAACAAATGTCACTGCTTGTTTCAGAGTTTCCAAATGTTGCTTCGCGGGTGAGGGATATATTATCTGATCTTCCACAGCAATTTGGTGACTACGTAACACAAGAGCAACTCGAAGTTGTTATGTTGAGTGCATCGGAGAAAATAGGAAGTTTAGTCGAACAAGTGTTTGCGTTTTCGATATCGGGTTTGCCTAGTATTTTGGCGGTTGGGGTGTATGTGCTTTTGGTGCCTGTGCTGGTGTTTTTCTTATTGGTCGACAAGGATACGCTTTTAAATAGATTTTCAAAAACATTGCCTGATAAAAAAGATGTGTTGCTTAAAATTTGGCATGAAATGGACTTTCAATTGGCTAATTACATACGTGGGAAAGCAATAGAAATTTTGATAGTTGGATTGGTTTCATATGTTGCTTTCTCGATGTTCAAACTTAATTACGCTGCTTTGCTAGCAATTGCAGTAGGATTATCGGTATTAATTCCCTACATAGGAGCACTTGTAGTTACCATTCCTGTGGTGTTGGTGGGTCTCCTTCAATGGGGTTACTCTCCTGAACTTTTTTGGTTAGTCGTGTGTTACCTGGCTATACAATTTTTAGATGGGAATATATTGGTACCAATTTTATTTGCAGAGGTTGTTGATTTGCATCCTGTTATGATTGTTACTGCAGTTCTTTTTTTTGGAGGGATTTGGGGATTTTGGGGAGTTTTTTTCGCCATTCCCCTAGCTACTTTAATCAGGGCTATTTTAAATGCATGGCCCATAAAACAGATAGGGTAGTGTTAGCAACCAAAGGTTTTCGATAGACGTATTATTGTCATCAAAAAGAATAATTTTCTTCTTATGGGCGATAGCAAAGATGCTGAGTGTTAAAAATACTGCAGACGCTGTTTCTATTCGGTTAGAGCCAAATCGATCTGCTAGTTGGAAGCAAACACGTCTTGCAATTATTTGCCTTACTGGTTTTATGTTATTGATCGGTATGGGATGGCTATTGATGGGAGTATGGTTAATATTTCCATTTGTGATCTTGGATATAGCAATTTTTTCTTATTTTTTTTATCGAGTTTGTGAGTCGACTTATGCTGCTGAGATTATAACGATTGACTCTTCTTCTGTTACATTCAAATCTGGCATCAGAAAAATTGGTACTGTCAAAACCTTAAAACGACCATGCTATTTTGTAGTGCATCCTAGTGCTTCGACAGGACATTTGCCTAGATTTAGTATTTCGGACGATGATGTTAGTGTGGAAGTAGGCAGCTTTTTGAGCGAACATGATAAGCTACGATTAAAAAGAATAGTTACGGATCTCGGATTATTGGAGATAAATGAGTCATGGTGGAAGACTCAAAAGTTAATTAACCAAAATTCTTTTTAAAATTTGTAGTAAAATTAAATATAATAAAATTAATATTTATCTATAAATCAATATTTTAGCATAAATTAATTAATATTATCTCGTTTTTGTTTTCGTATTTTTGTTTAAATTAATTTTTTTTGTAGTTATACTACAAAATAAACCAAAGGTTTCTCATGTCTGATATTGATCCTGGCGAAACAAAAGAATGGCTGGACGCTCTTTCTTCTCTTTATGCTACTCACGGAGAGGAGAGAGTGAGGCACATTTTAACTGAACTGAATCAAAAAGCCGCCGATAGTGGGGTTGAGCTGCCTACTGCAGTTACATCTAACTTCTGCAATACCATTCCCGCTAATCGCGAAAAAGTGATGCCCGGAGATCTCTTTATGGAGAGGAGAATTAGATCACTGATTCGCTGGAATGCACTCGCCATGGTGATGAGAGCAAATGAACGTAGCGAAGGTATAGGCGGGCATATTGCAACTTTTTCGTCTGCTGCCACACTTTACGATGTTGGCTTTAATTATTTTTTTAGAGGTGCTACCGCAGACCATCTTGGCGATTTAATTTTTTTTCAAGGTCATAGCTCTCCAGGAATGTATGCAAGATCTTTTTTAGAGGGCAGATTTAGCGCAAAGCAGCTTGATAACTTCAGAAGGGAGGTAGATGTTGATGGATTGTCATCTTACCCTCATCCTTGGTTAATGCCTGATTATTGGCAGTTCCCCACTGTCTCTATGGGTCTTGGGCCAATTCAAGCTATTTACCAAGCACATATTATGAATTATCTGTCAGCGAGAGAGATAGTCTCTAGTGAAGATAGGAAGGTTTGGACTTTTTTAGGTGATGGTGAATGTGATGAGCCTGAAACATTAGGTGCGATTTCGCTTGCTGGAAGGGAGAGATTGGAAAATTTAATTTTTGTTATCAACTGTAATTTACAAAGATTAGATGGTTTAGTGCGTGGTAACGGAAAAATAATACAAGAGCTGGAGGGAATTTTTAGAGGTGCGGGATGGAATGTCATTAAAGTAGTTTGGGGTCGACATTGGGATCCGTTACTTGAAAAAGATAAAAGTGGTCTACTTTTAAAGAGAATGAATGAGGTATGCGATGGAGAGCTTCAAAATTATAAATTTAACGGAGGAGCCTACACGAGAAAACATTTTTTTGGAAAGTACCCAGAATTGTTGGATCTTGTCAAAGACTTAAGTGATGATCAAATAATGGCACTTAATCGAGGCGGCCATGATCCTTATAAGGTTTATGCAGCCTACGCTGAGGCAACAGCTCACAAAGGATCGCCGACTGCTATTCTAGCGCATACAGTTAAAGGTTATGGCCTTGGTGATGGTGGACAAGCAGCAAATGATACACACTCAGTAAAAAAATTGAATCTCCAGAATTTGAGGAGGTTCAGAGATCGATTTGGTATACCAATATCTGATGAACAATTAGAGACGGTTCCATACTATCGACCTGAAAAAAATAGCCCAGAGCTCTCGTATATGCGCAAGAGAAGGTCAATGCTGGGAGGAAATGTGCCCTCTAGACGATCAGAATTTGTAGCTCTTTCTGTCCCAAATTTAGAGTATTTTGGAAAATTGATACAGAGTAGTGGAGACCGAGAAATTTCTACCACCATGGCTTTCGTGAGAATATTGACCTCCCTAATAAAGCACAAAGAAATTGGAAAGCGAGTTGTCCCGATTGTTCCTGATGAAGCACGAACATTTGGAATGGAGGGAATGTTTCGGCAAATGGGTATTTTCAGTGCTGCAGGACAAAAGTACGTACCCCATGATCGAGAGCAAATCATGTACTACAAAGAAGATAAGAAGGGTATTATTTTAGAAGAAGGAATTAATGAAGCTGGCGCGATGTCCGCTTGGCTTGCTTTAGCCACCTCATACAGCACTCACCAACAGGCAATGATACCTTTTTATATCTTCTATTCTATGTTTGGGTTTCAACGAATCGGCGACCTAGCCTGGGCATCTGGTGACAGTCAAGCAAGAGGTTTTTTAATAGGTGCAACTGCGGGTAGAACGACATTAAATGGAGAGGGGCTGCAACATCAAGATGGACATAGTCATATCCTCGCAAACACGATTCCTAACTGTAAAAGTTATGATGCTACTTATGCATATGAGCTGGCGGTAATTATTCAGGATGGGCTAGAACGCATGTATGGAAAAAAGGAAAACTTCTTTTACTACATCACAACTATGAATGAAAATTATAATCATCCATCTATTCCAGAGGGAGTAGAGCAAGGCATCATTGCTGGAGTGTATAAAGTAGATTCAACTAAGCTTACTAAAAACAAAAAGAAAAGTATCAATGTAAATTTGATGGGGGCGGGCACGATATTGCATGAGGTCATTGCCGCTTCAAAAATTTTAGCAGATGATTACTCTATCACATCTGATATTTGGAGTCTTACAAGCATCAATGAACTGGTGAGAGATGGCCAAGAGATTGATCGATGGAATATGCTTAATCCTGAAAAGAACAAAAAGATGGCATACATCGAGAGGATATTGGAGGACTCCAATGGCCCCTTTGTAATTGCGACTGATTACATGAAGGCATATGGAGAACAACTAAGAAAATATATACCTGATGACCTTCATGTACTTGGAACAGACGGCTTTGGACGCAGTGACAGTAGAGAAACTCTCCGAAACTTTTTCGAAGTTGATAGATACTTTATTGTGATTGCGACATTAAATATTTTGGCTCAACAGGACAAGATCAGTGCGAATGAGTTGAAAAGGGCGATTAAAACATTTGACATTGATGTTGATAAATTGAATCCACTAATACTATAGTGATCCAGGATCACTTTTTGTAAAAAGATTATTTATTAAAAATAAAAACATGAAACATACAGTAGTAAAAGTACCTGATTTAGGCGGAGCAGAGTCAGTTGATGTAATCGAACTCACTCTCAATAAAGGGGACTCGATAGAGGAAGAAGAGTCTATCCTCGTCTTAGAATCGGATAAAGCGACAATGGATGTTCCCTCACCAGTTGGTGGGATATTTGTGAAGTATTTGGTTTCTGAAGGTGACACCGTTTCTGTAGGAGATCCTCTTGCAGAGATTGAAACTAATAATCTCAATGAACAGAATGTCCAAAAGAATCAAAATACTGAGAATCCAGAAACAGAGCCTGAATCTGATACAGAAATAGAGACAAAGATAGAGGCGGTAAAAGAAACAGAGACTCAAACAGCAAATGAAATTAAACAAGACCCGGTTAAAAGTTTTAACGAGGAAAATATTCAGGCTGAGGTTATTCATGCAGGGCCATCAGTTCGTATGCTAGCTCGAGAACTTGGTGTCGATTTGTCAGAAGTCAGCGGCAGTGGGCCTAAGAGTAGAATAACAAAAGATGACGTGCACAACTTTATAAAACTTCGATTGGGAAAATCATCTAACACGACTAAACAAAGTTCTGAAATGATTATGCCCTCTGTGGATATCCCTCCTTTTGATAATTATGGCGAAAACTCAGTGAGATCAATGTCCAAAATACAAAAGATAACTTCCTTAAATATGCAAAAAAATTGGTTGAATGTTCCTCATGTCACTCAATTTGATAATGCTGATATAACAGATCTTGAAGAATTTAGAGGAAAACATAAAAACTCAGCGTTAGAGAAAGGAATAAAACTAACCCCTGTAGCATTCGTCATAAAAGCTGTAGCGATCGCTTTACAAGAGAATCCTGAATTTAATCGGTCTCCGCTAAATGATAGAGATAATTATGTACAAAAAGAGTATGTGAATATTGGTATGGCAGTGGACACGGAAAAAGGGTTGTTTGTTCCAGTAATCAAAAGCGCTGATAAAATGGGAGTCTGGGAAATAGCAAAAAATGTTTTGGACATGGCTGATAAAGCTCGAAATGGGGCGTTAACTCCAAATGAAATGCAAGGTGGTTGTTTTACGGTATCAAGTTTAGGAGCTATCGGTGGCAATGGTTTCACACCAATTGTTAATAGCCCAGAGATTGGAATTTTGGGAGTATCAAAAGCACAAATTAAGCCGGTGTGGGTTGATTCTGAATTTGTACCAAGACTGATGTTGCCCTTATGTCTCTCCTATGATCATCGATTAATAAATGGAGGTAATGCTGGCAAATTTTTGACTAGTATTGTACGTTTATTAAGTGATGTACGCACTATGATCCTCTAATCTTTAAAAAAAGGAATTGATTATGAAATATTTGCATACGATGGTGAGGGTGAATGACCTCGATGCGTCTTTACGATTTTATGTAGATATTCTTGGGTTAGTTGAAGTCAGAAGAGTAGATTATGAGGCGGGTAGATTTACCCTTGTCTTTTTGTCTGCCCCAGATGATGTGAAGGATGGTATTGAAATTGATTCACCTTTAATTGAATTGACTCATAATTGGGATACAGAATCACTTAATTCAGGTCGTAATTTTGGGCATTTAGCATTCAGAGTGAAAGATATTTATGAAACTTGTGCAAAAATCGCTGCCGCAGGTGTAAAGATAAATCGGCCACCGAGGGATGGAAGGATGGCATTCATAAAATCTCCGGATAACATATCCATTGAGCTGCTTCAAGAGGGAGAAGCTCTGCCCTCGATGGAGCCTTGGGCGTCCTTGCCTAACGAGGGATCTTGGTAAGTTTTTATAGAGTCGTCTTTTTAAAAGGAAGAATCTGTCTACAAGCCTCCATCTGTATATCAATCTCTTTTTTCTCCCTTACAAGAAAGTCAGATATTGCTTTTCGAAAATCTTCATTTTTTATCCAATGAAGTGAACGAGTTTTGACTGGTTCGAAGCCCCTAAGCAATTTATGTTCGCCTTGTGCACCTGCGTCAAATATTTTCATTTTTTTTTCAATGGCAATTTCGATTCCTTGGTAACAGCAAAGCTCAAAATGCAAAAACTCATATTCATCAGTGCTTCCCCAGTACCTGCCATATAGTTTGTCTTGATCAAAAAAGTAGAGAGCGCATCCAATCAGTCGTTGATCTTTTTTTGCAACTGCCATGCAGAGTTGATCCCGCATAGAGATTGATAATAGATTAAAGAAAGTTTTGTTCAGATATCCCCGTGTACCGTTTCTTTTGAAATAGGTTCTCTCGTACATCTTAAAGAAGAAATTCCAAACTTCTTGAGAAATATCAGCGCCAAAATGAGTATTCACGTCTATTGATTGATCATGAATGGACATCCGTTCTTTTTTTATCATTTTTCTCTTTCTGGCATTCAATGTGCACAAGAAGTCATCAAACGATTTGTACTCTTTATTTTTCCAGTGAAATTGTATTCCATATCGGGTCATCAGATCTGAATCCTTAAAATGACCAACAGTATCCCTATCTGCGAATAACATATGCCAACTGGATGCAGTTGAAATTTGACACTGCTTTTTAACGTGATCGAGAAGTGACTCACATAGTTGTCTATTCATTGGACTTTTTGTTGAAATTCGGGGCCCTTGCACTGGTGTGAAAGGAATGCTAGTGACTAATTTTGGATAATAGTTAAGCCTATACTGGTGGAAGGCATTAGCCCAAACATAATCAAACACATATTCACCCATTGAGTGGGTTTTGTTATATAAGGGCATAAAAAAATCGGTCTCAATCTGCAGCTGTGTAACATGCATCGGATTCCAACCCGTTGCTTCTGTAGTACAACCCGATTGTTCCAATGCATCGAAAAATGGATAGCTTAAGAAAGGATATGAGAGTCGCATACTTAACCGTTAATTCATTAACATACGGAATTGTATTTAATATTGATTAATATAAGTTACTCACTTGAATAATTTACTTTTAAAATTTGTTAGACTCAAAGGATAAGAGCTGTTAAAAAGTACGTTAACTGATGTATTTAAGTTAGTATTTTAAAACTGCTCTAGTAAAAACTTTAAAAGGAATTTTGATATGTTAGTAAAACCTCGAGTGAGAGGGTTCATGTGTGTAACTAGTCACCCTGATGGTTGTTGCAAGCATGTAGAGGAACAAGTTAATTATATAAAATCTCAACCAGAGATAGATATGCCTCGGCGGGTATTAGTGATTGGTAGTTCTACCGGTTACGGTTTAGCAGCTAGAATTTCAGCAGCCTTTGGTGGAAAGGCTTCAACTCTCGGCGTTATTTTTGAGAAGCCAGGAACCAGTTCCAAGACAGCCAGTGCTGGCTGGTATAACACGGCTGCATTTCATGATCTTGCAGAAAAAAGTGATTTGTACGCAAAAACGATAAATGGCGATGCGTTTAGCGATGAGGTTAAATCAAAAGTAATTGAAATTATCAAAAAAGATTTAAAGGAAATTGATTTATTAATCTATAGTGTAGCGGCCCCAAGGAAAAAAGATCCTGAAACTGGAGACATCATAACTTCTGTGCTCAAACCAATAGGTAAGAACATATCAATGTTGGGTTTGAATACTGACAAAGAGTGTATTCAGAGGGTAGAGCTTGAACCTGCCTCCAAGAGTGAGATCGATGACACAATTAAAGTTATGGGTGGAGATGATTGGAGTAGATGGATACAACAATTAGACAAGGCTGGGGCTCTGGCTAATAATTTTAAAACAACTGCATTCACTTATATCGGTGACAAAATTACTTGGGACTTGTACTGGGAGGGCACTATTGGAGCTGCAAAGAAAGACTTGGACAGAAAAGTTAAGTCAATAAGACAGCAAATTAAGAACATTAACGGAGATGCTCGAGTCTCAGTTTTAAAAGCAGTAGTTACTCAATCCAGTTCCGCAATCCCCGTAATGCCTCTTTATCTCTCAATTCTGTTCAAAGAAATGAAATCTAGAGGCACCCATGAGGATTGTATTCAGCAATTATATCGTCTTCTAACAACTAGGCTTTTTTCAGATGGAGAAAATTATGATATCGAAGGCCGATATCGAGTAGATGATTATGAGTTAGATCGTCAGGTTCAGAAAAGCGTTTCTGATGCATGGGGCAACATTTCTGATGAAAGCTTGGCTTTGCTCGCTGATTTTGATGAGTACAAACGATCTTTCCTTAGATTATTTGGATTTGAGATAGCTGGCATTGATTACTCTCGGGATGTGGACCCTGAGAAGGTAATCCCTGGAATAATCAATTTATAAAATTATTCGCTGAAGCTTATTATGACGCCAGAGTTTGAGAGTAAATTTCTGTATCCAAAATACTGGATGACATGGGTCGTTTTGGGTTTTTGGCGGTTAATTATTTTTCTTCCGTATCCCGTTCTTGTTGGAATTGGCTATTTACTTGGGCAGTTACTGTATATATTGCCAAGTTCGAGAAAAAAAATTGCACAGACAAATATTAAACTTTGTTTCCCAAATCTTACAGAGATCCAAAGAAAGCGATTACTTCACAAGAATTGTGCTAGTTTGGGTATTGCAGTTATTGAGACAGGCATAGCTTGGTGGTGGTCCAATGAGAGGCTTTCGCGGATTATTCAGTATGAGGGCTTAGAAA
>CABZOI010000022.1 GCA_902527245.1 uncultured SAR92 cluster bacterium
TTTATCTCCTGTTCAACGTCGCTTTCTTTTTTTACAGGAGGTACAAACGCTTTTATAAACCCATTTTCTACTAGGATCTTTACTTTCTCTTCAGCATTAATCCAATTTTTATTAGCATCTTTCACAGCAAAACGCCCAGATGATTTGACGTATATCGTGAACATTTCCGTTTTTTTAACTACTTTCATCTTCATTTCCTCTCTTTTTGACTACTCGTTTAACTTAAAAATAAACTCATAATATTCAGATATTTGAGTCTAATTCTTCCAACATATCCTCAGAAATATTTGCATTGGTAAAAACATTTTGAACGTCATCCAAATCATCCAGGATCTCCATTAAACTTAGAAGGTTTTCTAAATGTTTTTTTTCAATGTCTATCTCTATTTCTGCTTTTCTTACAATTTCAAAATCTAAAAGTTGAAATCCTTGTGACACCAAACTCTCTTTAATTGTTGTTAATTTTTCCCACTCTGTGACAACAGTATAAGTCTCATCCTGATTTCTATAAAAATCTTCAATACTTAATTCTAAAGATGCCTCCAAAAGGTCGTCTTCATCACAAGAAGATGCAAAATAACAAAGTCCCAAACGCTTGAATAAATACGCAACCGAACCATCAGTACCTAAGTTTCCCCCTCTTTTTGTAAACCCATGCCTCACCTCACCCACAGTTCTATTTCTATTATCTGTGGTGCATTCAACCAGAACGGCAATTCCGCCAGGAGCATAGCCTTCATAAACTATTTCTTCAAAATTATCGCCCTCTCCTGGACCAGATCCTCTCGCAATCGCTTTATCAATAGTATCCCTTTTCATATTTGCGTTCAGAGCTTTCTCAATAGCGGATCTTAATCTGGGATTGTCCTCTGGATTAGGCGTGCCACTCTTTGCAGCGACGACAAGCTCACGAATTAGCTTCGTGAAAACTTTCCCTCTTTTGGCATCTTGTGCGGCTTTTCGATGTTTTATATTAGCCCACTTACTGTGTCCTGCCATATCGAGACCTATTGATTTCTGATAACTTTGATATTTAAATCAACGAGCTGTTCATTATCAACTTCACCCGGCGCATCAGTCAGTAAGCATGCTGCGGATTGAGTTTTTGGAAATGCAATAATATCCCTGATTGATCCCGTCTTCGTAAGCAGCATGATGAGTCTATCTAAACCAAATGCAATTCCACCGTGAGGAGGTGCACCATACTTTAAAGCATCTAAAAGGAACCCAAACTTTAATTTTTGCTCATCCTCTTTAATGCCCAAAATATCAAATACAGCCGACTGAACTTGTTGATCACTTATTCTTATCGATCCGCCGCCCAATTCTACTCCGTTCAAAACCAAATCATAGGCTCTAGATAATGCTGATTCAGGACTCTCTTTTAGCGCATCGATATCACCAGATGGTGAGGTAAAAGGATGATGCAATGGCGTCAGTTCTCCCAAATCCGTTCTCTCAAACATAGGGAAGTCGGTTACCCATAATGGGCACCATTCTGATTCATAGAGATTTAGATCTTCTCCGAGCTTTGATCTCAATGCACCCAATGAATCTGAGACAACTTTATAGGAATCTGCGCCGAAAAATACAATATCGCCATCGCTCGCCTTAACACGATCCATTATGGACATCGTCACGTCATCGCCAAGAAATTTAACAATAGGCGACTGCAATCCATCGACACCTTTTGTCAATGAGTTTACTTTTATCCAAGCCAAACCTTTTGCGCCAAAATTACTCACATATTTGGTGTAGTCATCGATTTGTTTTCTCGATAAGTCTCCACCTTTTGGTACTTTCAATGCGGAAACTCTCCCTAATGGATCATTTGCAGGTCCAGAAAATACCTTAAACTCGATATCTTTCAATAAATCTTTCACATCAATCAATTCTAGTGGGATACGAAGATCAGGTTTGTCAGAACCATACTTGTCCATGGCGGCCTTGTAGGTAATTCTGGGAAAATTTGACAAGTCTTTTTGCAAATGGTTTTTAAAAATAAGTTTAATCATTTCCTCGGACAGATTTAAAATATCCTCTTCATCAATAAATGATGACTCAATGTCAATTTGCGTAAATTCTGGTTGTCTATCTGCTCTCAGGTCTTCATCTCTGAAGCATTTTGCTATCTGATAATAACGATCAAAACCTGCAATCATAAGCAACTGCTTAAAAAGCTGAGGTGATTGTGGCATTGCAAAAAAACTACCTTCATGCGTTCTTGATGGAATCAGATAATCTCTTGCGCCTTCAGGTGTTGCTCTCGTCATAATTGGAGTTTCTATATCAAGAAACCCATGGGAATCGAGGAAATTTCTTATTGTGGAAGTAACTTGGGATCTAAATCGTAAATTTTTTTGCATTTCGGTTCGACGGAGATCCATGTATCTGTATTTCAGTCTCACATCCTCACCTACATTCACGTAATCATCCAATTGAAAAGGCGGTGTCAAAGCGGTATTGTAGATTTCTAAAAATATTCCGTAGACTTCAATCTCGCCTGTCTTCATACTCGGATTAATTGTTTCATCAGACCTTTTTCTGACTTTTCCGGTCACTTTAACAACATACTCTGAACGAAGTGTATCTGCTAGATGGAAAAACTCGCCCGCATCAGGGTCAAAAACCACTTGAGCGATGCCCTCACGATCTCTCAAGTCGATGAAAATAACACCGCCATGATCTCGTCTTCGATCAACCCATCCAGATAAGGTTACCTCCTCGCCAACATTTTTCTCATTCAATTGTCCACAGTAGTTTGTTCTAAACATAGTATTTATCTCGATAATTCAATTAAACTGTTTTAGATTCTTTTTTATTATCTTCTGTTTTAGCTTTCGTTGATGTTTCAGCTGTTTTTGTATCGGATTCACCATTTGGGCTCTTTACATTTTTACTATCTTGACCTTTTTTATCATCAGCTTTTTTGCTGTTATTTTTGAAGTCTGTTTCATACCACCCACTACCTTTTAGTCTAAATCCAGCAGCTGACACAAGTTTTTTCAGAGATGATTCACCGCAAGAAGGACAATCAATCAAAGGCGCATCACTCATTCTCTGAAGTTTATCAAATTCATACCCACATGACTGACAACGATACTCATAAATTGGCATTTTCGAAGAACATCCCTGAATGAAGTTTTACCTATGCATCGAAGCGGCAGTATACCCTAGCGGAGCTTGATAGAGAATAAGCTGTTTAAAACATAAATCGATGGATGATAGATACCAAGAAAGGTAATATATTATTTTAAAAGTCCACGCGGATAAGAAATAGTTCCATGCGAGCAAGTCAGTTTTTATTGAAGACAAAAAAAGACGATCCAGCCGAGGCTGAGATAGTCAGCCACAGATTGATGTTGCGCTCTGGAATGATCAAAAAGGTCGCAGCTGGTTTGTATAGCTGGTTACCAGTCGGGTTGAGAGTATTCAGAAAAGTTGAATCTATTGTTCGTGATGAAATGAACAAATCAGGGGCAATGGAATTACTGATGCCCACTGCTCAGCCATCAGATCTTTGGGAGGAATCAGGAAGATGGAATGAATTTGGTCCTGAGCTGATGCGCTTTCAAGACAGACATCAACGCGACTTTTGTTTGGGACCAACTCATGAAGAAGTTATAACAGATATTGTTCGAAACGAAATCAGTAGTTATAAGCAACTACCAGTCAACTTGTACCAAATTAATACTAAATTCAGAGATGAGAGGCGTCCACGATTTGGGGTAATACGAACGCGTGAATTTTGCATGAAAGACGCATATTCGTTTCATAGTGACGAAGCATGTTTGGCAAACACTTATCAAACGATGCACGATACCTATAGCAATATATTCAAAAGATTTGGTTTGAAATTTAGAGCAGTTATTGCAGACACAGGGAGTATTGGAGGAAATAGCTCTCATGAATTTATGGTTTTGGCGGAATCTGGAGAGGACGCAATCGCATTCTCAGACTCTAGCGATTATGCGGCAAATCTTGAGAAGGCTATATCATTAACTGAAAAACCTAATGACAGTAGCAAAGAGACCGAAAAAAGCTCAAGTGTTATTGCGACACCAAACATTAAAACTATTGATCAACTCACTAATTTCCTGAAAATTGATGTGCAAAAAACGATTAAGACACTCGTTGTCAAAAATATCACTAATGACAAAGAAACTTTCTATGCTTTGGTGCTTAGAGGTGATCATCAGCTAAATGAGGTGAAAACAAAAAATCATTTAAAAATATCTGGTGATCTTCAATTTGCTTCAGATGACGAAATTAAAACACTTTTAGGATGTCACTCAGGATCTATTGGTCCTATTAATCTTGATGTTAATTTAATCATCGATACAGCTGCACAAAACGTTAAAAACTTTGTATGTGGTGCAAATGAGGATGATAAGCACATAATTAACGCCAACTGGTCAGAGGTATCTAATTTCGAGACAGCGGATATTCGTAATGTTCTCGAAGGCGATTTGAGCCCAGATGGAAAAGGTAAAATACAAATTAAAAGAGGCATTGAAGTCGGCCACATTTTCCAGTTAGGAACTAAGTATAGTGAATCCATGAGGGCGAAAATTTTAGACGAAAATGGGAAAGACAAACTGATGCATATGGGTTGCTATGGCATAGGAATTGGAAGAATTGTTGCAGCAGCTATTGAACAAAATAATGATGAAAAAGGCATCATCTGGCCTGACTCACTTGCTCCATTTTTAGTAGTGATTGTTCCAATAAATCTGCACAAATCGGAATTAGTCCGAAAAACCTCTGAAGACCTTTACAACGCGCTTCAAAATAGTGGATATGACACTTTGCTAATGGATCAAGAGAATAAGAGATTAGGGAGCATGCTCGCTGATGTTGAATTAATTGGAATACCTCATATCGTTGTCATCGGAGAAAGAGATTTAAATGATGGATATATTGAATATAAACAACGGCTCTCATCAGAGTCTCGTAGAATAAAACTTGAAGAAACAATAAAGTACATTGCTGATGAAGTTCAGATAATCAAATGATTCTGTATCACAAAAATCCTCTTAAGCTCCGTCAGCAGATAAGAGCTGGTAACTTTACATCCATGACAAGCGGATTGTGTAGCGGTTATGTGCAATGTAATTTAGTTATATTAGAGAAAGAGTGGGCGGAAGATTTCTACCAATTCTGCAAATTAAATCCAAAACCTTGTCCAGTTATTTATAAGTCAAAGCCTGGGGAATATCAGTTTAGTAGTCTAGGCGAAGATATAGACATTAGAACAGACATATCAAAATATAGGATATTTAAAAAAGGCATTATGGTATCAGAGCAGACTGATATAAAAGCAGACTGGTCGAGGAATTTTGTATCTTTCTTGCTAGGTTGCTCATTCTCTTTTGAAGAGGCCTTGATAGCCAATAATCTCGAAATTCGTAATGTATCGGAGAACGTAAATGTTCCAATGTTCATTACCAATATTGAATGTGCTGCGACCGAAAAATTCCATGGGAAAATGGTTGTAAGTATGCGCCCTTTCAAGTCATTCGAAGTGACCAAAGTGCAAGAAATTACAAGGCAGTTTCCAAGAGTGCATGGAGAGCCTATCCACTTAGGCGATCCGACAAAGATTGGAATAAATAACCTTTCTAAGCCTGATTTTGGAGACAAAGTGACGATAAAAACTGACGAAATTCCCGTTTTTTGGGCATGTGGAGTTACTCCCCAGATTGCAGTGCAAAATGCATCTCCACCTATTTGTATCACTCATTCACCTGGTTGTATGCTAGTCACCGATAAACTTAATGCAGAAATAAAAAATTAATACACTATGAAATTAAGTCTCAATTGTGATTTAGCAGAGCAAGATCAGTTAACAGAGGGTAGCCCAGAGCATTCAGTAATGCCCTTCATACATCAGGCCAATATATGCTGTGGGGTCCATGCTGGAAACCTAAAAGTTATGAAAGAGACCGCAATCCTTGCAAAAGCGAACGATGTTGAAATCGGTGCTCATCCAAGCTATCCCGACAGAGAGAATTTTGGAAGAAAATCTTTGCATATCTCTGAGAAAAACCTATCAGATTCGCTCACTAGTCAAATACAAAATCTACAAAACATATGTAATGATTTAGAGGTTGAGTTAGCCTATATCAAACCACATGGTGCTCTCTACAATGACATGATGAAGGACTCAAAAATAAGGAAAATCATCATGAAAGTTGTGAGAGCAAATAATAAACCTCGAAAACTTATGGTGATGGCTAGTAATCAGCAACACTTAATTGCTAAGGAAGCTTCTAGATTTGGAATTAATCTTATATTCGAAGCATTTGCAGACCGCTGCTATACTGACCAAGGCCTTTTGGTTAATCGAGACAAAATGCATGCAGTTCACAGTAGAGAAAATACAATAAAGCAAGTACATCAATTAATAAATCATCAATCAATAACCACTGAAAGCGGAAAAACTCTCTCGCTCAATGTTGACTCAGTTTGTGTCCATGGCGACAATGAGGCTGGTGTCTCAATAATAAAAGATATTCAAAAACTTATCCTTTCAGTTTGAATAATATGATCTCAATAAATGATGCGAGCGAAAATTCCATAATTGTCTATTTTGGTTCAGAAACTTCAGATTCTATTAGCAATCAAATAAATGCTTTTTGCATTCACATGAAAACAAATTATCAGACATACATTATCGACTTAATTTCCTCTTATGCGTCAGTATTATTAATTTTTGATGTATCCAATATCAGCCACTCTGAAATCAAAAGAATTGTGAGAGCATCATTAGCCAAACTTGAAAAGTCATCGAAAAAAAGTGGCGTATCTGAAGAAAAACAAGTTATCACTTTGCCAGTTCTCTATGGTGGTGAAAATGGTTCAGATTTATCAACAATCGCAAAAAATGCTGGAATTTCGGAAAGAGAGGTGATTTCAATCCATGAATCTAAACCATATTTGGTCTATGCAATAGGTTTTGCACCAGGGTTCGCGTATCTTGGCGAAGTAGATCCAAAAATCGCGTCACCCCGACTCGAAACTCCAAGACAAATGGTACCAAAAGGCGCCGTAGCGATTGCAGATAGACAAACTGCAGTATATCCAGCAGAGTCCCCTGGAGGATGGAACATAATCGGAATATGCCCCATACCAATGTTTAATTCTTTGTCTCCACCATATATGCCCGTTAGTGTAGGAGATACTGTTAAATTTGAATCAATTGACGAAAATCAATTTGATAAAATACAAGAAAAGCTACTGAAATAGAATGTCTCATTTTAAAGTGCTCCAAGAAGGCATTCTCTCAATCATTCAGGATGAAGGTCGGTTTGGCTTCAATCATCTAGGTATAACTAATAGCGGACCAATGGATAGAGAATCTTTCTATTGGGCGAATAAACTTTGTGGGAATAACCTTGGAGATCCGGCAATTGAAATCACTGTGGGTGGTCTTGAACTGCTGTCAAATGTCTCCACATCCATTGCGATTACAGGTGCTCAAATCCCTACTCAAGTAAATGATCAAATAATTGAGATGTGGAAAACAATAAAAATCTCTGAAGGAGATATCATAAAATTTGGCTACATGAAAAATGGTATGCGTTCATATTTGGCTACGGCTGGAGGTTTTGATGTTAAAAAAACTTTTGATAGCACTGCAACTTCAGTTAGAGAATCATTAGGTGGGGTCCATCAAGACGGTAAACCTCTTCAAAGATCAGATCTTATTCCCTGTAAATGTGAAAATATTATCACTCCATACGAATGTGCCGAAATACCCCACCGAATAATTAATCATTCACAGGACAGCTCTTCTGTAATGAGAGTTGTTTTAGGGTATCAAGCGACAGATTTTTCTGATCTTCAACAAAATATATTCTTTAATTCTGAATACACAATCTCAGACCGAAATGATCGTATGGGAATTCGTATGCTTGGACCAGAAATTAAGTCTAAAAGAGCGAATATGCTTTCAGAAGGTATATGTTTAGGAGCAATTCAGATACCTCAAGATGGACAACCAATCGTTCTTATGAATGATCGACAGACGATAGGCGGATATCCAAAAATTGGATCCATTATTTCTGATGATCTCGATAAGTTATCTCAGCTAAATCAAGGAGATAAAATAAAATTTCAGCAAATTTATACCGAAAAAGCACATAATCTTCTATCACTTAGAAAATTTCGTATAAATCAACATCGGCCAGTCATTAACTCTAAGGTATTAGCGCATGAAATCCAAAACTTATTAACTTCTAAAAATATCAGAGGTATGAGGAAAGTAAGTAAGTTTGTACCGAAAGGTTCTTACCTCAGAGCTGCTGAGCTATTGAGAAAAAATAATAAGGTTGTATTCGTTGGGACAGGATTCCCTGTCAACGAAAGTTTTGAAACCGACGGACCACTCGGTGCAATTGCTCTCTATAAGTGTATAAAAGAGTTGGGAGGAGAGGCGTTTATCGTCTGCGATGAACCATTATTTACTGCCATTAATGACAAGTTTAATACCATAAAAATAGAGCATGGTAAGGATTCATCTGAAGCTCTCCTAAGAAAATATAATCCCTCTTTGCTGATATCAATAGAGCGTCCGGGGAAAAACCAGGATTCCAGATATTATAATATGCGAGGAATCGATATAACTGAAAAATGTGCTGACTTTGATGTATTTTTTGAGAACGCTTCCTGTCCAAAAATTTCAATCGGTGATGGGGGTAATGAGATAGGAATGGGAAATGTAGAATTAAAT
>CABZOI010000023.1 GCA_902527245.1 uncultured SAR92 cluster bacterium
CGCACCTGAAGAGGAGACTAAGCTAAAATCAGCTTCAAAGGCAAAGGCTAAAGAATCTCCAAAAGCAAAACCAAAAACTAAAGCAAAAACTGAAAGCTAGGAAACTAGCTATCAGCTGAATTTTAGGATCTCGATTTACAACAAAATGACTGAATGTAAGATTCTGAGGTGATGCACAAAAAAACAATGAGAGTTTTAGGTATTGATCCTGGATCAAGACGAACTGGTTATGGAGTTTGCGATTTTAGTAATTCCGAAATTCAGTATGTCTGCAGCGGTGTAATTAAATTACCGAGTAGTGATATACCTAATAGACTGAAAATAATTTTTCAGGAAGTGACACAAATCATTGAAACTTATAAGCCAACCCATATGGCAATTGAGGAAGTGTTTTTTGCGAAAGATCCTCGCGCTGCACTAAAGTTAGGACAAGCTAGGGGAGCAGCCATTGTGGCTGGAACAATGTTGGGACTCTCAATTGGAGAATATTCGCCTAAACGTGTGAAGCAGGCAGTTGTTGGGACAGGCTCAGCGGATAAGAATCAAGTTCAAATGATGGTTATGCATTTACTATCGTTAACTGGAAAGCCGTCTGAGGATGCCGCGGATGCGTTGGCCGTTTCAATTTGTCATTGTCATTCGATAGCAAATCAAAGTTTATGCCGATAATGTGTTACGATTGATAGCGTTGTGCTAATGCATTTTTGTTTCAAAGGATGCTTTTATGATCGTGAAATTGGCGGGAAAATTATTAGATAAGCAAGCGCCCTGTGCACTGATAGACGTAAATGGTGTCGGATATGAAATAAATGTCTCGCTCATGACTTTCGTAGACCTTCCCTCTCTCGGAAGTGATGTTGAAATGCACACTCATCTTGTTGTCAGAGAAGATTCACATACTTTATACGGATTTCTCACCGTTCATGAAAGATCCTTATTCAAGGACCTAATCAAAGTGAATGGAGTTGGACCAAAAATGGCGTTAGGAATGTTGTCGGGTATGACGGTTGATGAATTCGCTCGAGCTATTCTGAATCGTGATGTTAGTTCATTAGTTAAATTGCCAGGTGTTGGCAAAAAAACCGCTGAAAGACTTGTTATTGAGATGAAAGATGCGATTGATGGTGTGGGGTTATCGGGAGCAACTGAAAATACTATAACAAAAAGTGATATCAGA
Organism: uncultured SAR92 cluster bacterium; assembly: GCA_902527245.1. Classification (GTDB taxonomy): domain Bacteria; phylum Pseudomonadota; class Gammaproteobacteria; order Pseudomonadales; family Porticoccaceae; genus AAA300-D14. The sequence continues at coordinate 1,178 of CABZOI010000023.1, forward strand.
TTAGAGGCAGAGAGTGGTTTGTTAAGTCTGGGCTACAAAGCACAAGATATAACCAAAATTCTGAATAACTTGGATTATAAGAACGCAAGTAGCTCTGAAGATATAATAAAAATGGCACTGCAATCGATTGCGAAGCTTTGAATGAGTTATACTTTTTTACTTCTCTCATTGATTAATATTTGAATTATGCTAGAACCTGATAGATTGTTATCTCCAAAAACCTCCGCTGAGGATCGGTACGACAGAGCCTTAAGGCCCAAATCATTGAATGATTATATTGGTCAAAAAACTGTAAAAGATCAGATGGGTATCTTTATCGAGGCTGCGAAGCGGAGAAATGAACCATTAGATCATACTCTTATTTTTGGTCCTCCAGGTCTGGGCAAGACAACTCTAGCTCACATCATTTCAAATGAAATGGAGGTTAATTTAAAAACGACATCTGGACCTGTTTTGGAGAAGGCGGGTGACCTGGCGGCTCTATTAACTAATTTAGGTGAGGGCGATGTTCTGTTTATTGATGAAATTCACAGACTAAGTCCTGTTGTCGAAGAAATTTTGTATCCGGCGCTCGAGGATTATCAGTTGGATATCATGATAGGGGAGGGACCTGCCGCGAGATCAATCAAAATTGATTTACCTGCTTTTACGCTTGTTGGAGCCACAACAAGAGCAGGATTATTAACGTCCCCTCTGAGAGATAGGTTTGGCATTGTAGAAAGACTTGAGTTTTACTCGGTGCAAGATCTTTCGAAAATTATTCTACGATCAAGCAAGATTAACAACGTGAATATTAATGAGGCAGGCGCGACTGAAATTGCTCGACGATCGAGAGGGACTCCAAGAATTGCCAATCGTCTATTGAGGCGAGTCAGAGATTACGCGGAGGTACAATTCGATGGAAACGTCAGTAAAGAGTCAGCTAGTTTGGCACTTGATATGCTCAATGTTGATTGCATTGGTTTAGATCATTTGGATCGAAAACTTTTGGAAACATTGATTAAAAAGTTTGATGGAGGTCCTGTAGGATTAGATAGTCTAGCTGCCGCCCTTAGTGAGGAGAAAGGTACTATTGAGGATGTAATAGAGCCTTTTTTAATTCAACAGGGTTACTTAATGAGAACTGCAAGGGGTCGCATGGCAACAAAGCTAACATATGGGCATCTGGGTTTGCCAGCATCAAATGCAAGTCAATCGGAATTAAAAATCGAGAATGAATGAATTTTCTTTAGAGACGCGTGTCTATATTGAAGATACTGATGCAGGCGGCATAGTATATTACGCTAATTACTTGAAATTTATGGAACGTGCGAGAACTGAGTACATGCGAGCGCTCGGATTCAGCAAACCAGCTCTTATGAGTAATTCGCAGCTTGTTGTGGTGCAGCTTGATCTGAAGTATTTAATGCCTGCCATGCTTGATGACACATTGAGGATTTCAGTAGAATTGAAAGAATTAAAAAAAGCATCTTTTTGGTTAAAACAACAGGTCTACAGAGAAACTGATCTATTGATCGATGGTAACGTGAGATTGGCAGCGCTTGATAAATTGAGCAAAAAGCTTGTGCCGTTACCGAACGATATATATGACTGTTTAGAAGACCTTAAAAAGATAGGAGAATGATGTCTTGGCAGAAGAAAATTTATCGATCATATATTTAATTATAAATGCCAGTTTGCTTGTCCAATTTGTGATGGCACTTTTACTCCTTGCATCTGTTACGTCGTGGGTAATGATTGTGCAAAGAGGTATTTCATTACGACAATCTACAGAAAACTATAGAAATTTTGAGGACACATTTTGGTCTGGCCAAGATCTTAACATCTATTATGAAGATTTAATAAAAAGAGTTAATGATGGTGAGCAGATAGACGGCATTGAGAGTGTATTTGAGGCAGGTTTCAAAGAGTATCATCGTCTTGTATCGACAGAAAATACTGATTCTGAAATGATTATCGAGGCAGTAGATCGTTCGATGCGAATTGCTCTTGCTAGAGAAAACGAAAAATTAAGTGTCCATTTACCTTTTCTCGCCAGCGTGGCCTCTGTCAGCCCCTATGTGGGATTATTCGGCACGGTGTGGGGTATAATGAATTCATTTCGAGGTCTTGCGATGGTGCAGCAGGCGACCCTAGCGACGGTTGCACCTGGTATTTCGGAAGCGCTCATTGCCACGGCGATGGGTTTATTTGCAGCAATTCCTGCCGTACTTGCATACAACCGGTTTTCATCAAAAGTCGATGAACTAAATTCTAACTATGAGACATTCGCCGAAGAGTTTTCTAGCATCTTAAACAGACAGCTTCACGCAAGATAGGAAACTCAAATCAAAAGGGTAAGAATTTGATCCGCAGTAAACATAAAAAAAGAAAGTTGGTAGCAGAGATCAATGTAATCCCATATGTTGATGTAACCTTTGTTTTACTGGTTGTTTTTATGGTTACGGCACCCCTCCTAATGCAGGGAGTTCAAGTAAATTTGCCAGCGGTAGACTCTGCTCCGATAAAGAGTAATGATAATGATCCATTTATAGTTTCTATTAAGAATGATGGGAGTTATTGGATTGACCAAAGAGGGGAAAATCAAAATAAAAATCTTAATGAAATTAAACAAATTATCGAGAAAATTCTATCTCAAAGCCCTGAGAAACAGATATTAATATGGGGTGATGAGAAAGTTGATTATGGATCTGTTGTTCTGTTGATGAGTGAGCTTCAAAAGGTTGGAGCTACGTCAGTAGGGCTAATAACTGACCCACCCAGAGATTAAAATGCATATCTTTAATGGTTACCCACTAGGGATACTGATTAGCATTATTATTCACGGAAGTATTTTAACAACTCTCTTGTATGCTTGGGACTCCAACGAGTCTAAAATAATTATAACGCCAAGCGCTATTGAGGCCTCTTTGGTTAAGTTTGCACCAAATCCAAAACCAGTAAAAAAAACAGATAATAATCTGCAAAAAAAAGTTACGCCAAAGAAAGCTGTGAAAAAGGCACCAAAAGTAACGAAAAATAGCAACGTTAAAGACACCATGCCGCACAAAAATAATAAACAGATCAAAAAAATAGAAGAGAAAAAAATAAATGAAGATCCGTTGCTAAGACGAGCTGAAATAGAGAAGGATTTCGAGGAAAGCCTATTACGTGAGCAAAAAAACTTGGAACATAGAGAACGTGAGGAAATTGCCAATAGTTTTCGACAGATTATTCAGAGACAACTCTCTGATAATTGGAGTAGACCACCAAGTGCTCGGACAGGTATGCAAGCAACATTGAGATTAAACTTAGTCCCAACGGGAAGAATCGTTGGAATTACTATTATAAATTCAAGTGGCGATTTAGCATTTGATAGATCAGTGGAGCAGGCGGCGCTTAAATCAGCCTATTTTGAGGAAATTGGTTCGATGCCGGCTAAATTATTTGAGCAAAAGTTCCGTACAATAGAGGTTTTATTCAGTCCTGAGGACTTACGACTATGACGATATCAAAAAAATTAAAAATCTTTAGCATTCAGATATTGTTGTCAGTTATACCCTTGAGTCTTTTGTTTTCAACGGATCTCAGCGCTGAGCTAGTAATCAAAGTAACGAAAGGGAATGACAAGCCCACCGAGATTGCAATATCACCGATTGCATCGGGAAATATTAATTTATCTGAGGATCTTGGATTAATTATTGAATCCGATCTACAGAGAAGTGGTATGTTTAAAACTATACCAAGGCAGAACATGCTTGCTTACCCATCAACTCCGGATGACGTCTATTTTAGAGACTGGCGTTTACTGGGAGCAGAATATTTGGTAGTCGGATCGATCGAACAATTAGAAGAGAAACAAATACGCTTTGTTTTTAATTTACTGAACGTTAATCTCCAATCCGATTTAATACAGCATATTGTTGAGGGCAACAGTGATCAACTGAGAGAAATCGCACACAGAGCCTCAGATCTGATTTATGAGGAAATCACTGGCATCCGGGGTGCTTTTAGCACGCGCCTGGCATATGTTACCGCAATACAAAATAATAACTCTCTCATCTATGAGTTGAAAGTTTCTGACGCTGATGGAGCGCAAGAAAAGCTTATGTTGCGCTCTACTGAGCCAATAATGTCACCTGCTTGGTCGCCTTCTGGGAAAGAAATAGCTTATGTTTCTTTTGAATCTGGAAGGCCAGCGATTTATAGACAAGATTTGATCTCCGCAAAAAGGCAGCAACTTACCAACTTTAAAGGCCTTAATGGCGCGCCCGCCTGGTCGCCAGACGGTAATAAACTCGCAATGGTTCTGTCCAAAGATGGTAATCCTGAAATATATGTTCTCGATTTTATGGAAAGGAAATTGACTCGATTAACTAGACATTTTTCTATCGATACTGAGCCTACTTGGCACCCAAATGGAGATCGAATTTTATTTACATCAGATCGAGGTGGAACTCCTCAAATTTATGAACTGGAGCTCGATTCGAGAAAAATTAGAAGGATAACATATGCAGGCAATTACAATGCGCGTCCCAGTTTAGCTCCTGATGGCCGAACCCTTGTCATGGTTCATAGGGCCAACGACGTTTTTCACATCGCGACACTCGATTTAAAGACCAATAGAATGTTAGAATTAACCGAGACTCGTTTGGATGAATCACCAACAGTAGCACCAAATGGCGCGATGCTTATTTACGCCACGAAGCAGGGCGATAGAGATATACTAGCTGCAGTGTCCATAGATGCGGGAGTAAAGTATTTTTTGCCGTTAGAATCGGGAGATGTTCGAGAGCCTGCATGGTCCCCCTATTTAAGGTAAACTCGAGCGAAAAGCTTTCAAAAATTTAAAGGAGAGAAACATGAATTATTTTTCAAGACAACTATACGTATTACTAACAATTATTTGTTTTGCAACAGTGGGATGTAGCACGAGCACAACGCAAGATAGTAGTGAGTCGATTACGACAATAGAAGATACCTCTGTAGCGACTGCGACCGTTGATACTGAACCAGATCCAGTTCCAGAGATGGTTGAGGAAGATGAAGTGCCCGTAAATGACGCAGCCACAGTATTCTACTTTGAATTTGACAAGGCGGTTCTTAATGACGAGGCGCGTGCGGCCTTGATGCAACATGCTGAGTTTTTGAAGGCTAACCCAGCTTCTATCCGACTCGAAGGTCATGCGGATGAGAGAGGAACTAGAGAGTACAACATGGCGCTCGGAGAAAGACGTGCTAAAACTGTCAAAGAGTATTTAGTGCTTCAAGGAGTCGCAGCTTCATCGATGGAAGTAATCAGTTATGGTGAAGAGAGAGCGGCATCGTTTGGTAGTAATGAGTCATCATGGAGAATGAATAGAAGAGTCGAATTAAAAAATTAATTAACTCTAGAATATTTCAATCGTTTAATGATTATTAATTCGCGTAACAAGTTTTTTGTTACACTCGGATTCGTTATGACCTTTATGGGTGCGTCTGCTCATGGGCTTTATCAACAACTTACGCCTATTGAAGAGGGCATACCTACATATTTCCCACCAACAGAACAGCTCTCTATCGTTGGAGAGGATGTTCCGGAAATAGGTTCTAATCAAACTTTCGATTTGATGCAAAGCTTGAGAGATGAAGTTAGGGAGTTGCGTGGTGTTGTTGATGAAATGTCTTTTCAGTTGAGAGAACTTAAACAGCAGCAACTTGATGATTACCTTGACTTAGATAGACGAATAGGCGCTGCGGAGAGAAAAACTTATGCGTCAGATGAGGATGATGATCAAAATGAATTGCTGACTGCAGATGAAACTGGCATAGGCGACATGAATGTTGAGCCTACGGCAGATCTTGACCCACAGTTGCAAGCTCAGATCAGGGAAGATTATGAGAGCGCTTCTCAAAAACTCTTGAGAGATAGAGATATAAATGGAGCTACTCTATCTCTACTTGCACACATTGATAGATACCCAGAAAGTAATTATGTGCCTAATGCACGATATTGGTTAGGAGAAATATACCTTCTTCAAGAAGAAGTAGAACTCGCAAGACAACAATTTACAATTATTTTGGAACAATATCAGGATCATCCGAAGGCTAGAGACTCAAGTTTTAAACTCGGTAAGATATATTTCGAATTGGGTCAATTGGATCTTTCAAAGAGTTTGCTCAGAAATGCTTCAAAAGAGAAGGGACCTATCGCTGAAAAGGCATTAAAATTTCTCGACGATAATCTATCAGATAAATGAAAAGCTGTTAATTTCTCTTGAAATTTAGTTTCCTGTCAGTATGATACGCGGACTTTAGTGGGGCCGTTAGCTCAGTTGGTAGAGCAGTTGGCTTTTAACCAATTGGTCACTGGTTCGAATCCAGTACGGCCCACCACTTTTCTCGTATTCGCGTGAGATAATCCATTAACAACTCTTTTTTTGAATAATAAATTTCACCGCATTTTTTGATACTTTCACCTTATTTCCTTCTTTTCTTCTACTCTGGAGTGCAAACTCAATTTGAGACCATAGAATTGGTAGTATAAAGTTTGTGAAATCTTGTTTTAGAAATTCTATTTATTTATTTTTTTCACTTTATTTTGCAGCCACAGCACATTCAAGTTCTCAATTAGAGGTTGGTGATTGGGATATTGATGATGAT
>CABZOI010000024.1 GCA_902527245.1 uncultured SAR92 cluster bacterium
CAATAAGGCGGTGTTACCCTCAATGCCAGGTGAGGCAACGGCAGGTTTTACTAATATAAGAACATTTAGCCCTTTTGATAACGAAGGTTTTTCGACAAAACTCGATGTTGGACTGGGAGAGCAATCTCTTGGAAATGGCGATATGGATAAGTTTGGCTTGAGAACCAGCTTCTCTAACTCAAACATTGGAGTGATGACTTATTACTCCAAGAATAGTCGTGATCAAATAACCGACAACAGGGAATATGATCTTGAGCCTTCGGGTGATAGTTATGTTGTTAATGTTCTCGATATGCGCAGTTATAAGTTAACGAGGGAGGATGAAGCATATGGTGGTCATATAGAATTCAGGTTTGATGATGCTAACCGGATTTATTTGTCGAAACTTTACTCTAAATTTATTGACTATGAGCAGAGGAATCATTATGTGTTCAATTTTGTAGGTGCACCCACCGGTCCAGTATTTTCGAATGAACCTATGTATGTCAATAGATTGCTTGAAGACGGAGAATACAACAACTCTACAGACACAACCACACTGGGAATGGAGACAGAGGTGGATGGATGGACTGTAAGTGCTAAGTACAATTTTACGAAAACAGAATTCAATACTTTTTTACCGATTGTTTATCAATCTGGTGTAAATGTTCTTGCTGGGACACCTGAAATTTTTCTGGGGTCAGCTGATGTGAGCAATATTTTGGATCCGATTGTCACCATGGCTGGAATGACGCCAGATGAAATAGTATACGGACCACAATCTACCTACGGATTCAAAATCAATTGGCCTATGGACGTTGAAGCAGATAAGTTCAAGGTTGATCTCGAGAAAGACATGAGCATATCCGGAAGACCTTCGACCTTATCTATTGGTGGAGAGCTTAATCACAGGGATGTTGCAGGAGCTAACGCAACTGTATTCGCGGTAACAGAATTTATAGGCGCTTTTGGGGGTATCAATCTCGATTGGAATAGCTACTTAACCGACGAGCCTTGGTACTCCAACACAACGAATAGTATTAATGCAACTTATTGGGATAACGTTGCAATAAGACGCGACTGGGAGGCTGCTGGAGGCAACTTGACTCCCGCTGCTCCTGAGGAGGATGTAACCTCTATTGTTGAGGACATAATGGCAGTTTATGCGATGATAGATACCGAGTATGATTGGGGAAACATCGTATATGGAGTCAGAATAGAGGAAACAGAGTATTCTTCCGAAGGCTCACTTTTAAATGATGAAACGGGTGCCTTGGAACCTATTTACTACGAGGATAGTTTTGTTAATGTCCTTCCAAGCTTGCATATAAATTACAATGTGTCTGAGAACCTTAAAGCAAGAGCCTCTGTTTCAACCGGGGTAAACAGGCCAACCTATATTGAATGGCGTGCCTCCGCATCAATTAATCCTACTACCACTCCTAAGACGGTCAGTGGGGGCAATCCTTCACTTAAATCTGAAGATGCCACGGGCGTTGATCTGACACTTGAGTATTATTTTGCCCCATCAAGTATCCTCGCGGCAGGGTTTTTTACAAAAAGTATTGACAATGTAATCTACTCAGATGTCAAGGAGGTAGATGGATACGTATACGGGGGTCAGGAAGGAGAAAACTGGGAGATCTCTGGAGCAGTCAACGGATCTGACGGGAAGATCTATGGTCTAGAATTCAATTTCATAGGACAGGGTTTGGATTTGCATCCTAACCTCAACGGATGGGGGATTTCTGCTAACGTAACTTTTGTGGATTCAGAATTTACTACACTAGATGGCCGCAAACTTGGACTTCCAGGTACCTCAGATGTTATTTATAACACGTCTCTGATTTATGAAAATTATGGTTTATCCGCTAGACTCAATTACCAATATCGCGATGACTGGATTTCACCGATTGAGGATCCAAGCGAATATTGGGATGAGTTAACTAGGCTAGATTTGAACCTACAGTATCAGCTACCGGATTTTGCAGGATTTGGTGATGCATCAATCTATTTCAATGCAAATAATTTGACAGATGAAACAGATGTGAGATTCGCAGGTAATGGGACAGTGAATCAATCTGAGAGTTATGGTCCTAGGTATTTGTTAGGGTTACGTGTGAGTTTCTAAGAAGAATTAAATATCACAGGTTGGAGAAAAATACACATGATTCTGCAAAAGTTTATGGTGTTATTACTAGGGTTACTCTCAACTATGTCGATTATTGCAGCAGAATTAAGCAACTTAGACATGTCATATCGCAGAGTACTCCCTTTGGAGAACGGCTCAAACTTTAGAGATGCCGGAGACTACCCTACAATAGGTGGTAAAAGGGTAATAAGAGGAGAATTATTTCGATCAGCCGCGATGTACGCGATCGAGTCGGAATCAGATATTGACTACTTAGAGAATTTTAAATTTAAAACCGTCGTCGATCTCAGAAGTAATGAAGAGAGGGAATTGCAGCCAGATCGATGGGTTCTCAAGGATAAGTCAATCAACTATATTTTTCATGATTACAGCATCATGAATTTGATGTCCTCCTCAAGTGAAGATTCAAGTGCTAATGATGGGAAAGTGGATACCGGCAATTACTATCAAGTGATGCATAAAACTCTGGTGCCACAAATTAAACTATATTTTGACGCACTTTTAAACGAGCAAGTACCTGTAATCCTCCATTGTTCGGCAGGTCAAGATCGAACAGGTTTCATTTCAGCAGTTCTCCTGAAATTACTGGGTGTCTCTGAAGATTTGATTTACGAGGACTACAACCTTTCTACTGACCTGAGACGTCCCTCAATAGAAGCGGGCGATATTAATTATTTTGAAAAGGCAAAAACCAACGCATTTGCAAAACTCATGCTTAGTTATGGAGCTGGCAAGCCTGCTAAACAAGGTAATCCACTGAGATCATCTGATGGTGTTCCATTCTTGAAGACGGCCCTTGATGCGATTAAAGATGATTACGGAAGCGTTGAGAAATATTTGAAAACGGAAATAGGATTATCGAGTCTTGATATTGCTCAATTAAGGGCAAGGTATACATATTAAGAGTGCTGTGTGCTTCCCATGTCATTATAATGGAAAGGGTATTTAAACGAAAGTGAACACTTCAAAAATCCAATTGGTCACATGTTGAGCTGCAGAAGGTGTGCTGTACCTGTGCAAGAAAAAAGTGTTTAAAACTTCGGAAATAATTTTAGAAATGGAGAACTGTCTTGTCCTACTTGTCATTGCTTAAATTAATTTTGATAAGCCTTATTTTATCCTTTAATTTGTCCGCACATGAGAGTGGGGAGCCAACCGCATATTCGTCAAAAGATGCTCATGCACCGACGCCATTACCAGATAGAGTTGTATTAACATGGGAGGGAGATCCTGCAACCACTCAATCCGTCTCTTGGCGAACTGATACCACCATAAAGCAAGGTATAGCGCAATTGGCTGTTGCAAACTCTAATGGTAGAGCATTAAAACCAAAGTCTTTCACTGCAAAGACAACTTTCCTCCAAACTGATCTTAATGATTCACATTATCATACCGTAATTTTTCGAGATCTAGAGCCGGATACACTTTATGCATATCGCGTCGGTGATGGTGTTAATTTTACCGAATATTATCATTTCAAAACTGCATCCAAAGGCAATGAACCTTTTAGTTTTATATACTTTGGGGATGCTCAAAACGAAGTACGGACGCATTGGTCCCGAGTGTTTCGAGAAGCCTTTCGCGATGCTCCCAGAGCTGCCTTTACACTACATGCTGGTGATTTGGTAAATCGAAAGTATAGTGATTCCGAGTGGGGAGAGTGGCATCAAGGTCCAGATTGGGTTAATGGCACTATCCCCGTGATTGCGACACCAGGTAACCACGAATACTTTAATTATGACCAACGATCCAATGCAGAGTTTTACTGGACTGACAAGAACGGAGACGATGTCGAAATCGTGGTGACTTCGATGGTCGAGGAAGCTAATGATCAAGGTAAGTCTTATAAAATTTCATTATTGGCATCCGAACGTGAAAAAATATCTGTAGAATTCAATGACTCCGGTGTGTTAATCCGAGCAGACGATCAGATAGAAGCTATTACAGGATTTTCTAAGAAAGAATTACTCGGTCGAAATTTATATGGTCCACCACTTTTTAATCGACAACGCAATCCTGAGCAAGCTTCCCTGAGCGACCACTGGCGAGCACAGTTTGCATTTCCTGTTCAAGATATACCAGATCCAAAGCTTAGTGAGACTGTTTATTTTATTGATTATCAAGGTGCTCGATTTATTTCTCTTGACTCAAACAATGAAAAGGAATCCCAAGTAAAATGGCTCCGCAGTGTGTTGGAGTCTAATCCTAACAGGTGGACCATCATAACATTCCATCATCCGATGTTCTCACCCGGCTCAGATAGGGATAATCCAGAAATACGACAACTTTGGAAGCCTCTCCTGGATGAATTCAAAGTTGATTTAGTCCTGAGTGGACATGATCATACTTATGCACGTACTGGACGTATCGATTCTGAAGGTATTAAAAATATTCCTGAGGGCTATGAAAAGGCATACGATGCCAGTATTGGAACCGTGTATGTCGTCTCAGTGAGTGGGCCCAAAATGTACAAAATCACCAAAGGCACATTTGCAAAAAGTATGGCAGAAAATACACAACTATACCAAATTATAGACATAAACAATTCAAGATTACGATTTAGAGCATTTAAAGCAACTGGCGAGTTATATGATGAATTTTTACTTCAAAAAAGAGAAGGAAAGTCCAATCTCTTAATTGAGAGTATTAATTAATGGAGACGAATAAAGCTATCAGGAAATTTCATTTTGTTTTATGAACACTTCTGTCAAACAAATGTATTTGCCTCGCCGATATCGAATGCCACGACTAGTCTGTGACCTTCTCCAGAAAAAGGGAGGGTTGAGTGCCACATATAACTTGGGAAAAGGACCAATTTCCCTAACTCGGGTTTGATTTTTCGCTCAATATCCAATGGATCTTTTATTTTAAAAGGAGGTTTACCTAAAGCGAGATAACCGTCTTCGGATTCGTCATTTATAGTGGTAGGAAGATCTATGTAGAGAGCACTACTATACCAACCCTTAGTATGAACATGGGGCATGTGGAAGCCTCCATCTGTGGTACGAATCGACCAACTCGCGCGAAAAAACTTTCTTTTTGGATTGAACACAGAAATTGGATGAGCTTTATCAAAGTTGCTTGAGTCAAATTGTAAGAAAAATGATTCTGCCGTATTCATAATAATTTCTTTTAAGTCACTTATGTATGTATCCTTGCGGTTTTGTATAAACAAGTTTCCAGGGGTTTGTGTGCCTCCTTTTACTGATTGATTAAGCGGTGCATTTTCAGTGATATGAAGTTTGGTAATAGTATTTGCGAGATTCTGCCAAAATGTTTCGAAGCGCTCGGTATTAGGAAAATTATCAACCAGATTTTTCTCTAAGACGATTTTGTCATAATCAGCCAGAGCTTTATATTTTGGATCATCTAAGCATCTTAAGGCTGTGAGTGATAATGCTCTGTAATATTGATCATTTTGTTTATTTCGAAGTAAATTATTTGCACAAGCGAGACTTCTCGAATAGTTTCCTAGTGCGAAACATATTAAACACTCGCTCAATGTGTGATTGGATCTATTTTTTGATGAGTGCACAAATTTAAGTGCTTCCTCATAACTTTGATTTTGTATCAATAGATCAATAGTAGCTGTCTCCCAAAATAAGTCTCGTCCCTTTTTTTCCTCATAGTCTTTGATCAGTTTTAATGCAGCATCTGTTTTAGAGGATAAAATAAGACGATTGACGTAGTCTGAAAAAATGTTCGGTGATGCTTGCCGTGACCAGGCAAATTTGTAATCTGAAAATGGATCACCACTCTGCGTCTCTATGGCCCAATCAGTAGCAATTCTCAACACGTAAGGGTCATAGTTACTTTTGACGAGACCTTTATTTATCGCAGTTTTTACATTTTCTAAATTACCAGAGTAGATATTATTGAGAATAATAGCCTCATATGCTGGGTTTAATTGTGGGTTCAGATCTAATGATTTTTTCAGTTCTGCATCTGCTTCATCTAATTTTGCAGTGTACGTATATAGTCTGCCAAGTCTGTAATGAGCCGAGTAGTTATTGGGCTCTAGATGACACGCTTTTTTAAATACTTTTTCAGCCTCGTCAAATTTTTCCAATGCAGAGTAGCATCTTCCTAACAAAACCAATGCTTTAACATAACTCGGTCTTTGTCTCAGTGCTTCATTTAAAAAATTCATTGACCGTTGAAAATTATCTTCTTCATAGAGGAAAAGTGCTAAATTAAATCGAAGTTCTGGTTGATTAGGTGAGATTTCTACGGCTCTTTCATAATTTTGAAGTGCATATTTTTTATCTCCCTGAGCTTTAGTAACATCACCAAGCAAAGAAAAAAGCGCGGGGGATTTTGGGATTTTTGATATAAGATTTTCTATCAAAACCTGCGCATCAGAGAATCTAGCATCTCTGAAAAAAGCGACTGCACACGCATGAATGTCTTTTGGTTGAGTGATCTGATCTTTTATATCCCAAAAGGTATCAGCTGCAGCACTCCATTTACCATCCTTGAAATACTTAAGTGCACTAGCCAATTTTTCTTGATTCATTCTATTGTACTGAAAAAATTATAATGATAGCGTCATCATAGCGACTGAGCGTGTAATTTACACCCGACTTCACAAATAATTCAATGCGTTGTTATCAGGTATTCAATATCTCATGCAGCAGGAGTCAATTAATATTGTTCATAAGCTAACACAAGGTCATATTGCATGCGATCAAGAGAGAAAAATTGCTTTCACTGCAAAAATAAAAAACATCTCTTGTATAGATGTCGATTACAATCCTCAAGCAATTGGATATTTCTTTGCGATAAATGCCTAAAAATAGTCAAAAAGAAATATGAGGATACTTATCAATATGGTGGAACTTGGAAATCAAAAAAGAAATAAGATCTCAAGTGACAAGGAAATATAAAACAATCTATTTTATCTATAATGCAGATGGTGGTTTGTTCAACGAGCTTAAGTATTGGTATAAAAAACATATTAAGAAGAATAAAAGCGCATGTGAACTATGCGATATCTCTCATCATAAATACTTCATCAGACCTAGTTGGTTAAGATTCATTAGAAGACTTAAGAAAGAATACAGGGTCAAAGTTTTACATGGAGACGAGGTGCCACAAAAGATTAAACAGGAGAATTTCAGCTATCCTTCTGTGATCGGTGAAACAACCGATAATGAATTTATCGCGATAATGGACAAAATATCTTTTATCGATTTTACCAAACCTGCCACTGTTGATGAACTGGAACAACAAATCAAAGAATTTATAGGAAAGGTTTAAAAATAACAAAGAATACGAGTATTGCGGTAAGTACAATAATTGCTTTCAGAGTTTCTCTCATTTCCGCAAGTCCTCTCTGGGTTCGGATGAATACAAAACACAACTTATATCAACTTTCTGCCCGGTATGTTTATCAGACTTTTTGTCTACTACTATTTGTCTATCAAATCTGCACCATTTGGTAATTTGTCGTTGATATCCGTAGTCAGAATAAACTGTCATTTCAAGAATATTGTTCCTTACACATCTTTGTTTTTTGATTTGGTCCTCTGGTGTTACATTATTGTTGTTCTCAT
>CABZOI010000025.1 GCA_902527245.1 uncultured SAR92 cluster bacterium
GAACGATTCTGCATCTGTTACGGCTGAAGCTATTGCCCCACAAGATAACGGTTCGTCTTTTGTATTCGATTCGACGGATTACATAGGCGCTGTTAAGCCAGGAGAGACGCCCTGGTATGCTGAGTGGGCTATCCCCGGTTCACTCTAGCCCCTGGTTCACTTTAGTAGGTGTAACCCCCATTTCAAGGCCCCTTTTGGGGCCTTTTTTTTTCTTGAAATTTTGTAATACACTTACTCAGTATATATAGATATGGAGATGGGCTTTTAAATGTTTAGACTAATATTCGTATTAATACTTCTACTTATTGTTAATCAAGGATTAAGTAGTGACATGCTTGAAACACAGCAAAAACGTTTTGAAAATCTCGCACTGCGACTGTGGAATTATCCTGAGCTCGGATATCTAGAGGTTAAAAGTTCAAATCTACTACAAGAAGAGTTAAAAAACGAAGGATTTAAAATTGAAAATAACTTAGCAGATATACCAACTGCTTTTAGGGCAGTTTATGGAGAGTCAGGTCCAACAATAGGAATACTGGGCGAGTTCGACGCACTTCCTGGGCTTTCTCAAACTAATTCCCCATTTCAAGAAAAGGCACCTAATTCAAATGGGGCTGGCCACGCATGTGGGCATCATTTGTTTGGTGCTGGTTCTGCATGGGCGGCGGTCATGATAAAACAATGGCTGATAGAAACAAAAACACCTGGACGTATTATATTTTTTGGAACACCTGCTGAAGAAGGAGGATCAGGAAAAGTTTACATGGCACGAGAAGGTGCTTTTGAAAATGTGGATATTATGTTCCATTGGCATCCCTCTTCATCCAACCAGGCAAATTCCAGTACCTCTAATGCCAACAAATCAGGTAAGTTTACTTTCAAAGGCATATCAGCTCATGCTGCAAGCGCTCCTGACAAAGGTCGATCTGCATTAGATGGCGTTGAAGCCATGAACATGATGGTCAATATGATGAGAGAGCATATTCCGCAGGAGTCCCGAATACATTATGTAATTACGAAAGGAGGACTCGCGCCAAATGTCGTTCCTGATCTTGCAGAAGTCTACTACTATGTCCGTCATCCTGATCGACTGGTTGTAAAACAGTTATTTGAAAGGGTAGTAAAAGCTGCTGAGGGTGCTGCTATGGGTACTGAGACTAAATTGAGCTACGAGGTTATGCATGGCAATTATTCTTTAATGCCAAATGATACTGTTCAAAAATTACTACATTCACAACTCAGCGCTTTTGGTGGAATTGAGTATACCGCTGCTGAGCAAAAATATGCCGAGCAAATATATGAAACACTTTTTGAGCCTTCCTTAAAGCTCGGAGATGAGAAAAAAATTATGCCGTACAAACAATCTCATACATATGGTTCAACTGATGTTGGCGATGTAAGTTGGTTAATTCCAACCGCTGGCATAAGAACAGCAACTTGGGTTCCGGGCACATCTGCTCACTCGTGGCAAGCTGTAGCAGCAGGAGGTATGTCGATTGGTTTAAAGGGTATGAAATTAGCAGCAAACGTTCTGACCGCTTCAGCTACAAAAATATATGAAAATCCCGAAATTATTGTTGATGCGAAGCAGGAGTTAGCTAGTCGAGTTGGAGAGGATTTTAAATATGAAGCCCTGTTGGGAGATAGAGATCCCCCACTGGATTATAGAGTCAATTAAAGTTTACAACTTGGGCGAGTGCTTACCGTTTTGTACCAGCGGTTGAGGTTTTCATAATCCTCCGGTATGGTTTTTTTAACCCACTTTGCAAAATCGATACAAACGAGAGCACTAATATCCGCGACTGAAAAGTAATCATTAACCATGTATTCATTTGACTCAAAGTGGATCTCGAGACCAGCGAGAAAATTATCCAGACGCAACAAGCCACGCTGAGCAAGTTCAGGTATTTGGGAATAATTATGAGGCCCAGGCATCGCTCTATTTTTCATACCCGGTGTTGAGTTGCGGAATGCTTCGGCAGCTGCCATAAACCCATCAAGCATAATTTTTGTGTTCGCTCCGTCAACCAGAGCACTTTCAATTGAATCTCGACCATGCAGAGGATTCTCTGGTTTGATATCTTCTAGATACCGACAGATAGCATTTGCTTGCGCAATGGTTGTGCCATTTTCTAGTTCAAGGAGGGGTACCTCGAGATTAGGATTTTTCGCTTTGTATTCGGGCGTCAGATGCTCACCCTTCATCAGATTAACCTCGATTGTCTCCACATCGATATTCTTTTCCGCAATAAATATCCGGACTCTTCTTGGACTAGGTGCTGTGGAACAATCATAAAATTTCATAAATTACTTTCCTTTAAGACTGGCTTAATAAAATCGATATTTAGGATTTTCATTCTATTACTTATGGATGCTTTAATGCCTTTAGGATCTAATCCAACAGATGCAAGTTGATCCTTAGGATCAGCATGATCGATGAATATGTCCGGTAGGCCAAGTTGTAATATTGGTATGGTCATTCCCTCTGAATTTAAAAATTCAGAAACAGCAGATCCCGCACCCCCTGCTATCGAGTTTTCTTCGATTGTTACAATCAATTTGTGCTTAGAGGCAGTATCAATTAAAAGAGCCTCATCTAATGGTTTAACAAATCTCATATCGATTAACGTCGTATCAAGTTCTTCTGATAAATCAAACACTGAGTGCAAGAGAGTTCCAAAATTTAAAATAGCAACATTGGCTCCATGCCTTAAAGTATTTCCTTTTCCAATTGGTATTTGTTTCATTTCTTTTTGTATATTTGCACCAGGTCCGCTTCCACGCGGGTATCTGACGGCTGCTGGTCCTGAGTGCATAAAGCCAGTGTAAAGAAGTTGTCTCGTCTCATTTTCATCTGACGGTGTCATAATAATCATATTAGGGATACACCTCAGGTAACTTATGTCATAAGCTCCCGCGTGAGTGGCTCCATCTTGTCCGACTAGGCCTGCTCGATCTAAAGCGAAAAGAACATCTAAATTTTGCACCGCTACATCATGGATCAATTGATCATACGCCCTTTGTAGAAAAGTGGAATATATCGCCACTACAGGCTTTATTCTTTCGCATGCCATTCCTGCAGCAAGGGTTACCGCATGTTGCTCGGCAATTGCTACATCCTCAAATCTATCTGGAAACTTTTCAGCAAATGTGTTCATGCCAGAGCCTTCGCACATCGCTGGAGTGATTCCTATTAATCGATCATCTTGCTTTGCCATATCGCATAACCACTCTCCAAATACATCTGAGTACTTAGGTGTTTTTTTCTTTTTAGGTTTGGAGGTTTTGTTAGTGTCTACATTTACAGGATCTATTTTTGTAAGTGCGTGATATGCTACAGGATCACCTTCTGCTGGACTAAACCCTTTTCCTTTCTGCGTGATTACATGCAGCATGACAGGTCCCTTGATGTTTTTGAGTTTTCTCAATGTGCTTGTGATCAAGGGTATATCATGACCGTCGAGGGGCCCTATATAATAAAAACCAAGTTCCTCAAAGATGGTGGCAGGAGACACCATACTTTTCATGTATTCTTCAGTTTTTCTCACGAACTCCTTTGTTTGAGGCAATGATTTAAGTGCTTTTTTACCCGTTTCCCTGAGTTGAGTATAAAAGCGACTTGCCCACAATTTCGAAAAATAAGTCGATAATCCACCAGTATTTTTTGAAATCGACATTTGATTATCATTGAGTATCACTAACAAATTTTTATCAACGTGAGAGGCATGGTTGATAGCTTCGAAAGCCATTCCAGCGGTCATTGCACCATCGCCAATAACTGCGACAGTTTTCCGCGGATTCTTTTGGTGATCAGATGCCAGCGTCATCCCTAATGCAGCGCTTATGGAAGTGCTTGAGTGACCTACTCCGAAAGTATCATATTCACTCTCTGACCTTTTTGGAAATCCAGATAGACCCCCTTCTTGTCGCATGGTATCCATTTTGTTTCGGCGGCCCGTAATGATTTTATGTGGATAGGTTTGATGTCCCACATCCCAAACAATCCGATCATCAGGTGTATTAAAGATATAGTGAAGTGCGATAGTTAATTCGACGACACCCAAACCTGCGCCAAAATGACCACCCGTCTGACCCACAGAGAAGAGAAGAAATTCTCTCAATTCGTCGGCTAGAGTTTCGAGTTGCGACTCATTTAAATCTCGCAAATCTTTGGGCTCATTAACCAAGTCAAGTGTAGGTGTTTCAGGAGCAGAAACCGGTATTTCAGTGAATGATTTTGCCATTTTGATTTAACTTAAAGAACTACAGATAGCTGATATTACACTAAAAATAGTTTTAATATGCACGAGATATTATAAATTTTGCGAGCTCTTTGAGTTCTGACGCTCTTTCGTCAAAACCACTAAGAGACTCAATACTCTCACTATAAAGTTTTGATGCAATAGCTTTTGATTTATCAAGTCCGAGAATGGAAGTGTATGTGCACTTTTTGTTATGTGCATCTGATCCTTTTAACTTGCCCATAGCTTCAGTTGAACTCTCAACATCCAAGACGTCATCCTTTATCTGAAAGGCAAGACCAATTTTTTGAGCGAAATTTTTCAGCGCAAATTCTTGCGAATCTGTCATTTCCTGTGTCGTAACAGCGCCTATTAACACACTAGCCTCAATGAGTGCGCCAGTTTTGCAGCGATGCATTTCGTCTAATTCCTCACGACTTGAAGGTTTATATGTCGTGTCTAAGTCTAGTGCTTGTCCTTTCACCATACCCGAGCATCCAATATTATTAGACAATATTTTTATTATTTTTAAGTGATTTTCATAACTCAATGATTTGATGTTTGACAGTGTTTCAAAAGCCAATGCTTGTAATGCATCCCCAGCAAGTATCGCTGTTGCTTCATTATATTTGATATGACAGCTAGCGATACCTCTTCTTAAATCGTCGTTATCCATTGAAGGTAAATCATCATGGATTAGTGAGTAAACATGCATCATTTCGATTGCTGATGCGGCTACAACAGTTGCCTCATTACTTGATGAAATCGAGTCTGCTGCGGCAATGCAAAGCAATGGACGGATTCTTTTTCCACCATTGAGCATTGAATATCGCATTGCAGAAAATAAGTTTCCTACTTTCTGAGAACTTTTTGGTAGGAGCTCATCAAGTTTGTTATTGATGGACTTACGGTGATTTTCAAAGTATTCATTCATTATAAAAATACTGAAATCAGATATCTTCAGAGTTAAAGTCTTGTTTTACCAGTTCTTCACCTTGCTTCGTTAATATTTCAACTTTTTGCTCTGCATTTTTAAGAGTCATTTGACAATTCTGTGCTATTTTTACGCCTTCTTCATAGGCTTTTATTGAGTCTTCAAGACTAAGGTTGCCAGTCTCGAGTTGCGCTACCAGGTGCTCAAGTTTCTTAATTTGTTCCTCAAAATTTGCGGGGTTTTTATCTTCGCTCAAAATGATCTGCCTTTTTCGTTTTTAGAAAGTCTACACTACGAGTGATGACTAGCGATACCTTAAAATAATATTAAACGATCCTGAATATTTAGAACATTTAAATAGTTTGAGTGAAAATAATGAGTATGAGAACAGGACACACAAATTTTACATAGCTTGGCCATATTTTCCAGAAGACACCGTGTTCAGCATTATCATTACCGTTTTTTATCTCAGTGAGTATTTTGTTTCGAGAAAACACCCATCCTGCAAAAATACATATTAATGCGCCCAGAAGTGGTTGAGCTCTCTCGGTCGTTAATGTAATGACAAAACTAAATAAAGACTCAAAGTTCAAACAAATAATTACGCTTATTGAGAATATAATTGAACTAATAATGTAAGTAGCATTTTGGCGCTTTACTTTAAATTCCTCAACAACATACGAGACAGGAACTTCCAACATTGAAATTGATGAGGTAATTGCTGCAATAGACATCAATAGAAAAAATATGAATGCAATTAATAAACCTGAAGTTCCCATGCTTTCGAATAATGCGGGCAGTACCTGGAAAATTAAGTTAGGACCTGCTATTAAATTACCCACATCATTGTAAATACTAACTCCATATTCTTGAGCGACGAATAGAGCAGGTAATATCAGAAGACCTGCCAGAAAGGCCACGCCAGTATCTGCTAATGTTACAAGTATTCCAACTTCAGGTAGATTTTCATCAGAACGGATATATGAGCCATAAATCAACATTGTTCCAACGCCAAGAGACATTGAGAAGAATGCTTGTCCCATTGCGTTTACAATTAAATTAGAATCGGATAATTGGTTAAAATCAGGCACAAGATAGTGCTTTAATCCCTCAATAGCCCCTTTTTGGAAAAGAACATAAATAATAAGGAGAGCCATCAAGACAAATAGGGCTGGCATAAGACGAGTTGACCATTTCTCTATACCATTCTCAACCCCTTTGGAAATAATTAGGGCTGTAAATAAACTAAAGCATCCACACAATACTATGTTTCTTGAAAGATCATTGCTCACTAACCACCCTGATAGTTCGGTGGAAAAGGATTTTGTAATCGGCTCAAGCATGTGAGCAATCATCCAACCTGCAACAATCGCATAAAAACTCAAAATTAAGCCAGCGGTAACCATACCTGCAATTCCAACACCTCTTCCAAAATATTTAATCGTTTTATTTGAAGATATTTCGGTTAGAGCATTTACCATGTTTGATCGGGTGTGACGTCCAATAATTAGCTCAGCCATTAAAGCTGGATAAGCTAAGAGAAA
>CABZOI010000026.1 GCA_902527245.1 uncultured SAR92 cluster bacterium
CATTTATTATATGTGAAGTAAACGTTACGTCAAAATAATTGTTTGAATGATTTACTTACTTTCCTACACACTTTTGCTGGTGTGTAGAGGTGTGTAGATTTTTTTATGAAAATGAATATTTGGTAAATCGTCTAAGAGTCTTAGTATGACTGGTTTTGGTGGTGCCCAGAGGTGGAATCGAACCACCGACACAAGGATTTTCAGTCCTTTGCTCTACCAACTGAGCTATCTGGGCAATTGTTAAAACATCAAAGAGGCGGTATTAAATCGCTTGAAATTAAATTCGTCAAGGTATTATTCATTTGGGGCAACAAACCCTACCGCCTGATCTACATCCTCTCCATTAAAGAATCTATTTCTTTGTTCAGATAAATACTTCCTGGCATTTTCGTCCATCATATTTAACCTTTTCTCATTGATAAGTGTTGTCTGATGAGCGACCCATTTTGACCAAGCTTCTTTCGAAATAGAATCATATATAGATTGTCCATCTGGTCCAGGAAAAGGTGGAAATTCAAGTCCTGGAAGCTCTTTTTTCAATAGACGACAGTTCACTAATCTAGCCATTTTGCACCTCATTAAAAATAAGCATCTTACCTGCTGTGTTTAATAATAATTTGACTGGAGCTGGAACTCCAAGTTTTAGTTTGTTATTTGATGTGTACCAAACACTATCTTGACTGTTATTTCCAAGCTGTTCTTTTACAGAAACTTCAATAATGATTGGTGTATATAGTAACTTAAAATGACTGAATGTGTGGGTCTGTCGTTCCAAAATTTCAAACGTTTTTATCTTTAAACCTCGGCTGGCGCATATTTGTTCCATATCTTCTAAATCATTACATTTTGGGAAAAGCCAGAGATCTTGCCAAATGCCTTTATGACGATTTTTTTCCAAGAAAATATTACTGTTTTTATCTTTAATTATCAGAAAGTAACAAGATCTTTCCTGTATTTTCTTGTGAGGTCTTTTTGCGGGATAAGATAGAACTTCATTTTCCATAAATGCTTTGCATTTCTCATGGATTGGGCATGAAGTGCAACAAGGATTATTTTTTTTACACACGGTTGCTCCAATATCCATAATTGCCTGAGTATATTCTCGAACATGTGTATTTGGTGTGTGTTTATCTGCATAGAACCACAAAGTCTGATTAGTTTTAGAGCTACCTGACCATCCCTCTATCTTATGATACCTCGAGAGAACTCTTTTCACATTACCATCTAGAATGGGTCCCCGTTGATTAAACGCAAGAGATTTGATTGCTCCTGCGGTGGTTCTGCCAATACCAGGGAGTTTAACTAAGTCATCCATTTCACTTGGGAAAATCCCTTGGAACTCTGAAATTATCATTTTAGCTGTTTGGTGAAGATTTCTCGCTCTTGAGTAATATCCGAGTCCTGCCCAATGCTCCATCACAACATCTTGTGTTGCCTCTGCCAGATCTCTTACTGTAGGGAAAGACGACATAAATCTTTCGTAATAAGGAATTACAGTCACCACTTGTGTTTGCTGAAGCATTATTTCAGAGATCCAAACACTATACGCACTGATATTTTGTTGCCATGGTAGGTTTTTTCTACCATTTTTGTGATACCAATTTAGAATTGATTTTTGAAACCTTGTTAAACTCATATGCGAAGTGAGAATATTAATTTATTATCCGTTTAAATAAATCAATGTTTGGATTTATTTTTTCATATATCTTCTCTAAGGCTTTCCCCTTGATCGCTGTTTCCATTATTTTGGGATTGAGCTGGCAATTGTTCATGACATCAAATGTTTGATCGAGACTTCCACTGCAAGAAATAGGAATATCTCTATTGATAAATATATTGGGGATTTTGCAACCATTTTCACTGGTGAATTCTGTATTATTCCTGACAGTTACATCAAACTGAAAATTATTGTTTACTTTTAACTCACCTCTAGATTTTAAATCCATGTTGCCCAATTTTGTTCGAAGATCCCTGACGAATAGGTTACCTTTCTCTAGCTGAATTTTACCATTTAGATTTTCGAGCACAGTTTTTTCAGCTAATGACATGGTGTGTCCTAACCCTGTAAAGGGCGTTAAGATGGCACACATTTCATTTTCCATATCAATCGTTGGTATCTCGAAATCATTTATGACAAAAGATCCAGAGCCTCTAATTGATTTAATATCATATCCAGATCCACGTAATTCCATGTTCGCAAATAGCTTGCCATTGACGTTTGATGTTTTCGATATTGGTAATAGGGAAGCAATTGATACATTGTCAGTTTTTGCTGACAGCTCAAAATTTAATGAATTATCTAGCTCGAGTGTGCCAAAACCATTAATTCCACCATCTTTTAAGTCAGCGCTAAACGAAGATAGATTTGCCCTGTTAGGAGAATTCTCGAGTGCGATGAACAAATTTGAAAAAACGACATCGTTTGCCACGAGTTTATCAATAATAATCTCGCTACTACTTTGTTGACCCCAAAGATATGAAGGTATTAACAATGACGCAAAAACTGCACCCAACGGAGAATTTTCTGTTTCCTCTGTCACGTATTTATCAATATTTAGTGCATTCCCCT
This sequence comes from uncultured SAR92 cluster bacterium, assembly GCA_902527245.1. GTDB lineage: Bacteria > Pseudomonadota > Gammaproteobacteria > Pseudomonadales > Porticoccaceae > AAA300-D14. The sequence goes on from CABZOI010000026.1 coordinate 2,570, forward strand.
GAATATAATTATTCATTGTGCCAGCATTAATATCAGTCTCAGCTTCTATTTTAAATTTCTGATTATCTATGTTGATTTCATGGAGATACTCTGAATATTCATTCAAATTTGTTGAAAAATTCGAAACCAATGAAACGTTTGTAAGAGCATTTTTATCCTTAAACGACGGAATGGGCAGCAAAGGGAAAAATTGCCTCAGTTTGTTAAGCTGAGCCGCCAGATTGAAATCATTGATATTCAACATACCTTCGAAACTTGATTCGGAGAAATCTAGCGACAAGTTTCCTGAAATTTTGAGTAAATCTATCCCGAGCTCAAGTTCAGGAATTTTTATTGTTTGACTTGTTCCAGTGATCGATTTTATCTTTAAACCCATTTTCCCTTGGATATCAAATTTATCTAACAGAGTGGCAAAAAATTTCACTTTTAGGTCATCGAGTCCTTTTGAAAATCCATCCACGGCGATATCTATGTTCGAAACTTTTAGAGGAACATCTGAAAATTGACTTTGGATAACGATACTTCCTTCACGAATAAGGCCATTTAATTGTATTCCATCCAATCCTGATAATGGCAAATTCAATAGTGATAAATAGTTTAGTCTTACCGTGATCTCATTTATCTTACTATAGAGCTCGTTTCCCCTTTTAAGAGATACGTTATTTAACTTTAACCCAAAAGATGGAAGGGATAACCAAGAAATATCTTCCTCGATTGTGATGTCTACATTTTGGGTGCTGAGACTTCTCTCCAGTTCATCTATATAGTCATTGGGATTAATCATAGATTTGACAACTATGGTCACTGCAATTGTTAAGGTGATGAATAAACCAAAAATAAAAGCGATAAACTTTAAGCTTTTTTTAATCATCTTTGCTCTCAAAATTATCATTGATGGGGTTATTTTTCGAAAATAACTGGTTTAAATCACTGAGAAGGTTATTTAAATTTAAGTATGATGTTGCAACCAATTAAAAACTTCCTCTTTCGAACCCCGAAAAACAATACGACTCTTCTTTTTCTCAAGTTTAAACTTGTAAAGTGGGTCATAGTATAACTTCGTAATTTCTCTGAGCCATATTCTGTGGCTTTCAAAATTATCGTCAGCTTGGGTTCTTAATGCATTTTCTAAAAGAGATAAAATTTTGCGAGTTCTTTCTCCTCCTAAACGTTTTTCTAAACGCTTTAAACTACCCGTAAGATGAAGGCTAAATTCTACATTTGCTTTTTCATCATCCAAGAAGAAGTTTTTTGTTTCTTGATATCTATCTACAATATATTCCTTCCATAGCAAATTAATCCTTTCATCAAACGTTGCATCGATGAGCACCATTGGGCTGTCTGACATTTTATTCGACAATTCGAGTGGCAAGTGTCGAGCACCAATATTTCGACTTTCGTCTTCTAGTAGAATTGGATGTGAATTTTCATTAAGAAGCTTCATGAAATTCACACAAATCAAATTTTCAATATCGATCTGCGCTGGTTGACTATCTAAAGGTTTCCCGAAGCTTGATCCTTTGTGATTTGCAATACCTTCAAGATCGATTGCTCTGTGATGTTTTTGTATTAATTGTGTCTTTCCTGATCCTGTCATTCCAGATAAGAGAAAAATATTTTGAGACTTACAAATTTTGTTCAGCTCATCCAATAAAAAATTTCTTATTGATTTGTATCCACCCTCGAGTCTTGGGCAGACCATCCGATTTTCATTTAACCACTCCTGACAAATCTGAGATCTTAAACCGCCACGAGCACAATAGATAATTGAATTGGGATTGTTTCTTATAAATTCTGACCAATTTGTGACAATTTGTTTTTTTTTGACTCCTGTAACTAATTTGTTGCCGAGTTCTATTGCAGCATCTTGCCCTTTGTTTTGAAAGCAAATGCCCACCTCGTGTCTATCTTGATCTGATAAAATCGGCATGTTAACGGCATTGGTTACAGAACCTTTAGAGAACTCATTAGGAGATCTGACATCAATGAATTTACTTTCATTAATAATTAACTCTTTAATCCTACTTGGATCTATCAATGGAAGGGCGCTCACGGAGAGACCTCGATGTATTTATTATTTTTCGTATACTTCTCTAGATTTCCAATAGGCGAGCTCACTAATTTGTATTCCTCAAGAATTGATCTAACTATTTTAGTACCTTTGGGATCTACAAAAACCAAAAGCCCACCGCTGGTTTGTGGATCACAAAGAATCTTTCTTTGATATTCATTATGGACATTGATTTTCTCTCTCAAGCTTAGCCAATTCCTTTTACCTCCCCCGGTCTCGCAGCCATTATCAATGTAATTTTGGAGTGATTGACTCAGTAAAGGGATATTTTTAAAAGTTAGTCTCGCAGTAACACCACTTGATTCGCAGACCTCCGTAAGATGACCTGCGAGACCAAATCCTGTTACATCAGTCATTGCGGATACAACGTCAAGGCTTCCTAGCGCCTCACCCACGGAGTTAATTTTTTTCATCATATTTTCTGCTCGAGATATGTCATCAGACTGAAGCATACTTTTTTGGCTCGCTGATGTTAGAAGTCCTGTACCTAGTGGTTTTGTGAGAAAAACTTGATCTCCAATGTTAGCTCTATTGTTTGTTTTTATATGGTTGCATTTGATTCGTCCAACAACACTCAATCCAAAAATAGGTTCTGAACATTCAATAGAGTGACCACCTGCAATATCAATGTTGATGCCACGACATACTTGCTGCGCACCCTCAAGAACAGTGCGTGCAACGTCTGAGGGAAGCTTCGATTTTGGCCAACCTAAAATTGCTAGGGCCATCAGTGGCGTCCCCCCCATCGCATAAATATCGCTTATCGCATTTGTAGCAGCAATCTGTCCGTAACTTAGAGGATCATCAACGATTGGTGTAAAAAAGTCAGTAGTGTTGACAATAGCAGTGCCATCTCCGAGATCATACACTGCTGCGTCATCATTTGATAAGTTGCCGACGAGTAAGTTTTTACTAAAAACTTGTCGGCCACTTTCTCCAATAATTTTTTTGAGATAGTTAGGATCAAGTTTGCAACCGCACCCTCCACTCGTGCTAAATGCGGTTAAATTTGAGATGTAATGTTCGTTCATAAACAAAAATCTTTGATCAATACATTTGTTGCTTTTTAAGGTTTATAAG
>CABZOI010000027.1 GCA_902527245.1 uncultured SAR92 cluster bacterium
CAAGGGTAGGGTGGTTCGTGTAATCCATAACTTTGGAGTCACCATATATTTCCACTCCAGCATTTTTTGCAGCTAAGACAAGACCATGTAAATATTTAAGAGGGTGTAAATGGCAAGATTGGTCATCCATGAGTGCCCCAAAAAAGATATCTGTGCCAATATATTCGCTCAACTCATTTTTAGAGAGATATCTGCCTGAGAAATTATAGTTATTTGTTAAGTGATCCGCTTCTTCTCGAAGCTCATTACATAAAGACTTTTTATGCGCAAAATGTATATTTCCATACTTTAGATCACAGTCGATTGAGTAGTTTTTAATTAATGATTTAACAGTCTCGACAGCCTCAACGCTCATATCCCAAAGAGCTTTTGCTTTTGCCAAACCAAACTTTTTTTCCAGATAAAACTGATCAACTCGCTGTCCAATCCCAACATGGCCTCCATTGCGTCCGGATGCGCCATAACCTGGTTGATGTGCTTCGAGCACTACTACCTTGAAGCCTGACTTTGCCAAATGAAGCGCGGATGAAATACCTGTGAAACCACCCCCAATTATGCATATATCAGCTTGTACATCCTCGCTCAGTTTTTCAAAACTAAGATTCTTGTCAATTGATGCTGTGTAATATGATTCCATTTTTTTTCCTTTTCCCTGAATTGACAATATCACTAAATTGAATAATAATTCAATAAAAATCGAATATTTATTCAAATTATGGATGATGTAAAAAGAGAAATAATCAGTAAGTGGATTCTGGAAAATAATATTTCTGAGATCGAGTGTTTAGTGCCTGATATGACAGGAAATGCACGAGGTAAGTTTATCCCTGCGAAGAAATTCCTCAAACAAGAAAGCAGGTTACCTGAAGGTATTCTTGCTCAAACTGTTACAGGAGAATATTCTGAGGATTTTTGGGATCTGCTTGGGACAATAGATGGTGATATGTTACTAGAGCCTGATCCAGATACAATAAGGATGGTTCCTTGGGCAAATGAAATCACTGGTCAAATCATTCATGATTGCTATACAAAGGATGGTAAATCACATGATTTTTCCAGTAGGGCAATCTTAAAAAAAATATTAAAGCTATACGAGCGCGAGAATCTTATGCCTGTTATTGCGCCTGAGATGGAATTTTATCTTGTAGAGAAAAATCCTAATCCTGGATTACCTTTGAAACCACCCATGGGCCGTTCAGGTCGACCTGAAACGGCGAGACAATCCTATAGTATCGATGCAGCGAACGAATTCGAGTCTTTCGTTGAACGCATGTATAGCTGTTGTGAGAAAATGAATCTTGATATAGATACTTTGATTCATGAGTCTGGAGCAGCGCAATTAGAAGTAAATTTTGTTCATGGAGATCCTCTATCCATCGCAGATCAGGTTTTTACTTTCAAAAGAGCAGTGAGAGAAATTGCGTTTGTAGAGGGCATGTATGCGACCTTTATGGCGAAGCCAATGGCATCGGAGCCAGGCTCTGCAACCCACATTCATCAAAGTATTTTGAATAAAAGTGACGAGCGCAACATCTTCGCATCAGAAAAGGGTAAATATAGTGACCAGTTCTTTAATTATATTGGAGGTCTTCAAAAGTATACTCCTTATGTTATGAGCTTATATGCTCCAAATGTAAATTCATATCGTCGCTTTACTCGAGAAATATCTGCGCCTATTAATCTGCATTGGGGATATGACAATAGAACAACTGGCCTGAGAATTCCTGATGCAGACCCAGAAAATTATAGAATTGAAAACCGTTTCCCTGGTGCGGATGTAAATCCATATTTATCAATTGCTGCGACTTTGGCGTGCGGATTTCTAGGAATGAAAAATAAGGTGAAACCAACAAAGGCGTATGAAGGTAATGCATATGAGCAAGATTTTGATGTTCCAAGGAATCTTGAAGAGGCATTAAGAGGTTTGCAAGAAAACTCCGAAATTACTCAAATCTTTGGTGATAAATTTATTCAACTTTATACATCTATCAAATTGGTTGAATTTGAACAATTTAATCAAGTGATCTCATCATGGGAAAGAGAGCATTTGCTATTAAACGTTTAAAAACAAATGTTTAGAAGATATTTATTAACTAGTCTATAATTAATTTATGTATGTAACGAAAAGATTAGGCGTGATTGGGGCTGAAATAGATGGTCTTGATCTTGAGAAAAATGATGATGCAATGTATGCACAAATAGATTCTCTCCTGATGGAGCATCAGGTACTTTTTTTTAGAGATCAAGATATTTCTCATGAGAGTCATAAAAGGATGGCTACAAGGTTTGGCGTTGTAAAGCCTCATCCTGCCTATCAAACTGTGGAGGATTTCCCAGAAATTACTATTCTGGAGAGCACTGCAGAGGCACCCAGTAAAATTGAATGCTGGCATAGTGACATGACTTATAGTAAAAATCCACCTTTAGGCACTATTCTGCGATCCCGCATTATTCCTGAGATTGGAGGAGATACAATGTGGTCTAGTATGACAGCGGCGTATGAGGGACTTTCAGCAAACATGAAACAGATGCTCGGTAACTTGTATGCCGTTCACGATTTTACTCACGGATTCAAGGAAACACTTTCTACAGCTGAGGGCAGAGAAAGGCTTAAGGAAGCCATCATTGATAATCCTCCAGTTCAGCACCCAGTCATTAATTTACATCCGGTAACAAACAAACCTTGTATCTATGTAAATGAGCTGTTTACCACCAGAATCCTTGGTATCCCTAAACTAGAAAGTGAAAGTATACTCAATTTCCTCTTCAAGCATATTCAAACGCCTGAATACACGTGCAGGTTCAACTGGAGCTCAAATTGCGTCGTCCTATGGGATAACCGGTGCACGCAGCACAAGCCTATTAATGATTATTTTCCGGCTCACAGAAAGCTGGAGAGGATTACCGTAGAGTCAGGTAATTAATTCGAATCGTGGAAAAATTTGAGAATTTTTTCGGCTATTAAATTTTTATCAGCAGTATTTTTATTAAGGGAGAATTTTGCTTCGTTGATCTGCTTATTTGAATAAATATCAGCCCTTATCTTTAATAATGCCAACGCATAATCCACAGAGAATTCTGGATGTCCTTGAAAAGTTAAAATATGCTTGTCTATCGACATTACAACGTTCTGACAATATTTCGTGCAAGCCATTATTTTTGCCGATTCTGGTGGTTTTGTTACCTCATCTTGATGGCTGTAGATCAGATTAAATTCCTTCAGTTTAAATTCGGAGTAATTTTTAATTTCTGACGCCTTTTTAATACCTAGCTGCCAGCCATTCTTTGATCTTTCAACTTTGCCCCCTAGTGCTTGAGCAACAAGCTGATGTCCAAAGCAAATACCCACTAATTTTTTTTTATGAAGATGAATTGTTCTAATAAATTCTTCTAGATTTTTTATCCATGCAAAATTGTCATAAGTGCTCAATCTGCTTCCAGTTATCAGGTAAGCATCATTTTCATCTATTGATGATGGTAATATTCGCTTGTGCGTGTCGTATACATTAAATTCCAGGTGAGCTTTTTGCCCACCGGGATTTTGTAAAAGATTTTTGAACATCTCAGGATATTGCCCGTGATCGTTTTTAAGCTCTGTCCTGACATCATCTGTATTTAATATTCCTATTCGCATAGCTTTCAAAATTATATTTTGTAGCGAGCCAAATAAGCTTTTAAATCCCGTTTTACTTCAGGAGCATAAAGATACAAACCAATTATATTTGGCACCGCTATCACAAAAACCATTGCATCTGAGAAATCTAATACTGCAGATAGCTTTATCATGCACCCAAGGCAAACAAATAAACAGAATATCATCTTAAAAACGAGCTCGGAGCCTCGACTCTCTCCAAAAATGTAAGTCCAACTCTTCAAGCCATAATAAGCCCATGCAATTGCAGTAGAAAAGGCAAATAATAAAGCGGCAATTCCTAGAACGACAGGAAACCAATCAATATGAAAAGCGAATGCTGCAGAGGTAATAGCAATTCCTTCGAGATTTCCCAATGAGGGATCATTCGTATAAAGAGTTGTTATAATAACCAATGACGTAAGCGTGCAGATGACCATCGTGTCGATGAATGGTTCCAAAAGTGACACTAGTCCTTCAGAAATTGGTTCGTCAGTTTCGACTGCAGAGTGTGCTATCGAGGCCGTTCCCATGCCTGCCTCATTAGAGAAGGCAGACCTCTGGAATCCAATGATTAGTGCTCCAATTGCACCGCCTGTAAAGCTCCCCAAACCAAATGCGCTCTGTATTATCAAATTAAGAGCATCATCTATTTTATCTATACTAAGCATTAGAATTGTAAGGGCAGATAGCAAATACAAGCCAGCCATTGAAGGGACAATTCTAGAGGCTGCATTTGCTATTGATTTTATGCCACCGATGATCACCAAAGCGACCGCACTCGCGAGCAGAATACCAAACAACCATCCCTTGTCTGCAAAGAAGCTGTTATCGCCGCCCGTGATGGATAAAAATTGAACGTATGCTTGATTCGACTGAAACATGTTGCCGATACCAAAACACCCTATAACTAGTGAAATTGCATAGAATGATCCAAGCATTTTACCGCATCCAGGGTAGCCTCTTGATGATAGGAAACTCTCTAGATAGTACATTGGCCCACCCGATACCGATCCATCTGAATTAGATTTTCGGTATTTCACTCCCAGAGTGCACTCAACAAATTTTGTTGACATGCCTAGAAAACCCGCTAAAAACAACCAGAATGCTGCCCCTGGACCACCAATAGAAATTGCCACAGCTACTCCTCCGATATTACCTATACCCACTGTTCCCGAGATGGCAGTAGACAGGGCCTGAAAATGAGTAATCTCACCATTCGTTCTTTTTGCGTC
>CABZOI010000028.1 GCA_902527245.1 uncultured SAR92 cluster bacterium
TGAGATTGATCAAAATACTTCCTACACCGATGCGGGTGCAACTGCCGTTGATGCGGTGGATGGTGTTGTGGATGTTGTTGTAACAGGATCCGTCGATATAACCACTGCAGGTACTTATACACTCACCTATACGGCGACGGATTCCGTTGGAAATATCGCTGAAATCACAAGGATTGTAACGGTGATTAAGAAGATCGCGCTTTCAGTTGAAGGCTTGACGGGTAACTGGAGGCTCACTAAGGAAGCAGGTGCTCTAGCAGTGGGTCCAGCATCAGATGATCTCAGTTGGTGGTCTAATAATGAGATTGATGTCTGGCGACGAGCCTGTCTATTCGATGACTTGTATACGTTTGATCAATCAGGTGCATTTTCTCAGGAGATGAATGATGAAACTTGGGTTGAAACTTGGCAAGGCGTAGATGAGGGATGCGGATCTCCAGTAAGCCCACATGACGGGAGCTTAACTGACTCTACTTACACTGTTGGTGATTCACAAATCACTATTGATGGAGTCGGTGCGTTCCTTGGGATAGCTAAGGCAACCAATGGTGCTGAGCTTGGATCTTTGGAAGATGCGGTTCCATCAAGCCGCACCTATGACGTAATCGAATTTGCTGATGATGGATCAAGTATGACAATACAGATTTCTGTTGGGAATGGTGTATGGCAATTTAAACTGTCTAAATATAATGGAACTGATCCAGTTAGTGCACTGGGTACGGGCATAGATAAAGTTTTAAATATTGGAGAGGTCATAGATTTTGAATCGGAAACAGCTGATTATGGACTGACTGATTTTGGTGGAGTCACAAGCTCAATAGTTGCAGATCCGACTGATAGTAATAACAAAGTTGTTTCTATTGCCAAGAATGCCGGATCAGATGATTGGGCTGGAACTAGTGTTGCTTCAGGGAGCATTTTCTATCCACTTACGAGTACTGAAACAGGAATAACGGTCAGAGTATGGTCGCCCGCTGCTGGTGTTCAGGTAAAGATGAAGTTGGAGGAATCAGGAGATACATCAAAGCACGTTGAAACTGACGCGGTCACGTCAGTGTCAAGCGGTTGGGAAACTCTTACATTTGATTTTAGAAATCATAGTGAAGGTACCCCTGCTTTGAATTCGAGCTATGTATTCGACAATTTAATTTTATATTTCAATTATGGAGTAGTAGGCGCGGACGAAGTTTATTACTTCGATGACATCAAATTTATCGGTGCAATTCCATTAGATGTGACAGCCGCATCGTTGGTTGGAAATTGGAAGATGGCGCCCGAGGCTGGTGCATTTGCCGTTGGTTGGGATGCGTCCAACATAGGGGGTTGGTATTCATCCAGCCTATCAGATGTAACGACTCGATCATGTTTCTTTGATGATCTATTTATCTTTAATGACGATGGGTCTTTCATACAAGAAATGGGCGCCCAAACTTGGGTTGAAACATGGCAGGGAGCCTCAGCTGATGGATGTGGTTTACCGGTTGCCCCGCATAATACGAGTAATACAAATGCAACTTATGTTGTCAGCGACGAAAACCTCGTAATTAATGGCAAAGGTGCTCATATAGGTTTAGCAAAGGTTACAAATCAAGGAGAATTTGATTCGTCCTCGCCACCGTCAGTTCCCTCGAGTATTACCTATTCGATTGTTGCTTTCTCATCCGATGGTAATAATATGACCCTACAGATTAATTATGGATCTGGAGTCTGGCAATTTAAATTAATAAGAACAGATGATCAGCCACCTACTGAGACAATTAATGTCTCCTCAAGTGGACTGAATTATCTTATCGACGGTGTAATCAACAAAGACCTAACCCTACTTGTCGGGACGACATATACATTTGTGTATCCAGGTGGTCACCCATTCAGATTCTCTGAGACATATGATGGACCTTTTGGGGGAGGTATTGAATACACGATTGGAGTTGATAAATCACGAGTCATTGACAGAATAATAAAGTTGAGGGTGACGTCATCTACTACGAATCCTCTCTATTATTATTGTACCTTGCACGCAAATATGAGTGGAAGGATAGATTTTGTGTCCTCTGAGTCTACTAGTACTTTGATGATAGAGGCTGAAAGTTTCAGTACGTCTGGTGATGTTGGAACAGAAAATACCTCTGATTCTGGTGGTGGTCAAAATGTTGGATGGATCGATGCCGGTGATTGGATGGAATATTCTCTATCAGTTGAGACTGCAGGTAATTATCTTGTTGAGTATCGCATCGCCAGCCAGGGAGGAAGTGAACCGGGTCTTAATTTAAAATTAAATGGAACTTGGGTTGATTCGGTGGTTATCCCTAATACAGGTGGATGGCAGAATTGGCAAACCGTAACGGGAAGGGTCATTACCTTGGAATCTGGAACATACACAATGCGAGTCGAGGCAGCGTCAGGCAGTATAAATATCAATTGGTTCAGTTTTACCCCCACTGAAGCTGTTGCTGATGATCCTCCCGAAGCGATAGAGAATTCATTAACAGCCTCATCGTTAGTAGGTGATTGGAAACTAGCGCCCGTCGAGAAGGCAATGGGAGTTGGTCCCTCTCCCGGCAGTAGTTCCTATTGGGCAAGTGGAGAAGAGACCATCACCGAAAGACCCTGTTTGTTTGATGACGTGTTCAGGTTCGGATCGGGTGGAGCATTCTTTAATGTAATGGGAGATGAAACGTGGATAGAAACTTGGCAAAGTGGTTCCGCTGATGCGTGTGGTACACCAGTGAGCCCGCATGACGGGAATGCGAGCGCATCTTATACTTTTAATGAATCCTCGAAGGAGCTGGTGCTGTCTGGATTGGGTGCTCATTTGGGTTTGCCAAAAGTAACCAATCAAGGCGAATTAGATTCTTCAAATCCGCCGAGCGTGCCTCAATCAATCACATATGAGATAGTTGCGAGTACTTCTTCTTCGATGACTGTTCAAATTCAGCTTTTGGATTCGGAAGAAAATGATTCGTACTGGACTTTTAAGTTAACTAAGGTTGCAGAGGAGTCATTGCAATCCTTGGTGCATGATGGTGAGACTAGGCAGTATGTTCTTTATGTTCCAGCGACCTACGACGGCTCAGAGTCCTATCCTGTTATGTTTAATTTTCACGGTAATGGTGACTCTGCTCAAAATTATTTCAACTATGTTGATATGACTGATCTGGCAGATATGCATGGCTTTATCTTAGTATACCCTCAAGGTTTACCATTAGGAGATGACCCATCTCACTGGAATTTTGATCCGGTGGGCGGGGATAATAAGAGTACTGTAGATGATTTTGGATTCTTTGGAACACTTCTCGGCGAATTGTCAAATAACTATCAGATTGACACTGATCGAGTTTATGCGGCTGGATTTTCAAATGGTGCTGCGTTTGCGTTTGGGTTAGCGTGTTATCAAAGTCAGAATATTGCTGCAGTTGTTTCAGTTTCCGGCAGTATGTCGCCGACACAGCAGCAAGAGTGTGATCCACAACATCCTACACCTGTAATGACCATCCACGGAACACAAGATTCATACTTTACTTATCAGGGTGGATACTATCTCTCCATGAATGCTGTCACTGATTATTGGACTCTCTTCAATCAGACTCAGACTACATTGCCAACCGAGACAGTTACGGATACCAAAAATAACTTCATTGTTGAAAAATTCTCTTATACACAGGGTAACAATGGATCTATAGTTGATCATTTTAAAGTTAATGGTGGATATCATACTTGGTTTGACCTTGATTTTAATGGCGACAGCACTGAGGAATTAATTTGGGACTTTGTTTCGAGTTTTGATGTTAATGGAGCACGCTGAGTTTTAGCAGCCTCTTATGATATCCAGACTCTGCCGTAGCCGATTACCTTTTCTATTATTAATTTTCTTATCAACCTCAACCTATTCAAGTTCTCAATTAGAGGTAGGTGATTGGGATATTGATGATGAT
>CABZOI010000029.1 GCA_902527245.1 uncultured SAR92 cluster bacterium
TCGCTATGTTATGCGTTATTGGTTTCCATTCTTAATTGGGATTATTGGTTTAATCGTCCACTCACTCGCTGAAATTGCTTTTATAGATCTATTAAGATTTATGACTGACACTATTGCTGTAGTCACTGATACCGCTAATGAAACTAATAAGCAATCATCAGGCTTGGTAGAAAGTTTTACTGCCTCTATTTTTGGTGAGACGATTGCATCAATAAAATGGCTTGCAATTCCTCTGATGCTCATTTTAATTAGCGCTACGAGAGGCTTAGGCTATCTTATTGGGACATATTGCCTCGCTGTTGTTTCAAATTATCTAGTTCATTCGCTAAGAGTAAGACTGTTTGACAGCTATTTATACTTACCATTTTCTTACTATGACACATCGATGTCAGGAAATTTAATATCCACAGTTACATTTAATGTTCAGCAGGTTACTGAAGCAGGTACAAAAGCGCTCAAAACTTTATTACAACAAGGAAGCCTTGTGATTGGCTTGCTAGCCTATTTGATCTATACCAATTGGATATTGACGTTATTTTTTATATGCGTGCTACCGCTCATTGGATTTATTGTTAATAAGGTAAGTTTAAGGTTCAGGCGTATAAGCAAAAATATACAATCGGCAATGGGAGAGGTGACTCATGTCACGCAAGAGGCAGTGAATGGCTATAACGAAATTCGGATGTATGGGGCGGTAAGAAGTGAAAAGCAAAAAATGTCTGATGCTAGTCATCACAATCGAAGACAAAACATGAAAATGGCTTTTACCAGTGCACTCAGCAACCCTCTCATCATATTCATTGTTTCTATCGCATTTGCCGGAGTCACGGGCTTTATGTTAAACCCTTATATATTGGATACTCTCACTGCAGGAAGTTTTATTGCGTTTATAGTCGCGTCTGGTGTATTGATAAAGCCAATAAGACAACTAACCGAAATCAATAGTGATATACAAAGAGGGATAGCAGCTGCTGAGTCAATTTTTGCTGTTATTGATACAGCAGGTGAGCCAGATGAGGGCATACATAAACAAGACGTTGTCGATGGCGACATAGATTTTTGCGATGTTAACTTCAAATATGATTCAAATGATCAAAAAGTTTTGAAAAATATCAGTCTTTCCGTAAAGGCGGGCGAAACAGTTGCTATTGTTGGTTCCTCGGGTAGTGGCAAAACATCATTAGTTAACCTGATCCCTAGATTTTATGACTGCTCCGAGGGAAAAATTCTCTTGGATGGTATCGATATAAGGAAATTTACATTGGAAAATCTTAGAACTCACATTTCTCTTGTAAGTCAAAACGTCACTTTGTTTAATGACACTGTCATCAATAACATCGCATTTGGTGAGCTAAAAGATAGAGATCGAGAGAGAATTATAAATGCCGCCAAAATTGCAAATGCTCATGAGTTTATTGAAAATTTGCCTGATGGCTACAACACAGAAATAGGTGATGACGGGGTACTCTTATCCGGTGGACAGCGTCAACGAATCGCAATAGCGAGAGCAATTTTAAAAAATGCTCCAATTTTAATACTTGACGAAGCTACATCAGCTTTGGATTCGGACTCTGAGAGGCAGATCCAAAAAGCATTAGAGGAACTTATTAAGGATAGAACTAGCTTTGTGATCGCTCACCGATTAAGCACGATTGAAAAAGCAGATCGAATACTAGTGATTGAAAAAGGAGAAGTGGTAGAGGAGGGCTCTCATGAGTCTTTATTATCTGCTAATGGACGATACGCAAGTCTTTATAACAATGATTTTGAAGACATTAAGGATACATAACTTTGTCAGTTCAGAGCTTCATTGTAAAAGCATGGCAAAATTCATCTAAATGGCTCTACATTCTTATGCCATTAAGCTTTGCCTTTTATGTGCTCTTTACAGTTCGAAAAGTAGTTTTACAGTCAATCTACCAAGGTATTTCAAACAAAGTACCTGTTATTGTTATTGGTAATCTCAACATAGGCGGAAGTGGAAAAACACCATCTGTAATAGCGATTGTAAATGCCCTAAAAATAAAGGGTTTTACGCCTGGTGTCGTGAGCAGAGGATATGGAGGAACTAGTAAAAGTTATCCATTAATTGTTCAGGATGATTCGAAATACGCTGAGTGTGGTGACGAACCATTACTTATTTACAAAACTTGTAATTGCCCTGTAGTTGTCTCTCCATCTCGAAGACAAGCGATAGAGAAGCTTTTAATAAATTTTGAATGTGATGTCATTATTAGTGACGACGGATTGCAGCACTATTTCATGCATCGTGATATCGAAATTGCAGTATTTAATACAGATGCTAACTTTGGAAATCATATGCTATTTCCATCTGGGCCGTTAAGAGAACCAATTCAAAGATTAAAGACTATTGACTATTTCATCTCTTATGGGAATTTAGACAGTAAAATAGCCTCACGCTTTGAAAACATACCATGCTGTAACGTAAAGCATGAAATCATCGGTCTGAGAAATATAAGCACTGGAAAATTTGTTTTAGTTGACGATTGGTCGTTATCAAAAGAAATTCACCTAATTGCAGGAATTGCATACCCTGAAAAAGTCCTTAGAACGCTTTTGTCATATGGATTCTCAGGGGATATTCTATCACTAGATGATCATCAGCCTGTGACTCAAGAACATATAGTATTAAAAGACGATTTACCCATTTTTATTACTGAGAAAGATGCAGTCAAGCTCAATGGAGATATATCTCAAAACGTATGGAGTGTAAAAACCTGTGTTAAATTAAGTGATGAATTTACTAAAGACTTAGAAAGAAAAATTACTAAACTACAATGTAAATAACATGCCATATACAATCATTATTCCTGCTAGATATAGTTCGAAACGACTGCCCGGTAAGCCTCTCCGATTGATTGGTGACATACCTATGATACAACATGTCTGGAATAGAGCATCAGAGAGTCGGGCTAGTCGTATTGTTATTGCTACAGACGATTCACGAATCTATGACACCTGCATTAGTTTTGGTGCTGAGTGTCAAATGACAAGCAGTGATCATACCTCTGGATCAGACAGAATCATGGAAGTATGTAGAGCTTGTGAACTATTAGATTCTGAAGTTGTGGTCAATCTACAGGGTGACGAGCCCTTCATGTCACCTCTTCTAATTGATCAATTAGTAGAAAATAAAGAATCACATGCAGAATTTGGTGTTGCAACAATGTGTGAAGAGATAATAGATCCAGATTTACTCACTGAACCTTCGGTTGTTAAAGTTTCATTTGATTCCGAAGGAAAAGCTTTATTGTTTTCGCGAATTTCAGATCCTATGCACAGTGCTGGTGTACTTGGATATAAACATCTTGGAATCTATGCATATTCAGTGGCAATACTAAAAAAGTTCGTTTCATGGCCAATTGCCAAAGAAGAGAAAAAACTCTCGTTGGAGCAGCTTCGATTTATGAGTAATGGTGTAAATATTCATGTGGGACTTACACAGTATCAAACTGGGATAGGTGTTGATACGGCCAGCGACTTGCAACATGCTAATAAACTTCTCGAGGAAGAGTAAT
>CABZOI010000030.1 GCA_902527245.1 uncultured SAR92 cluster bacterium
AGATTTACCAAAGAATTTATGTTAGCTTACAAAAATTCCTTCTTAAAAGTGAGTCATAATTGAGTAAAATACTAAAAATTTCAGGAATCTGCTTTCTTTTGGGCGTGCTCGTGATTGCTGTCTGGTGGTCTTACCTTTACCATGAGTACCGTCAATATCTTCCAGAGCATACTGTCTACGTTGAATCGGAGGAACGCTACTATAACGTATTTTTTCCAGAAAATTCTTCAAAAAAACTTCTAGATATTGTTGTTTATTTTCCAGGTGGCAGCGCGGGTAGCGACGGCGCCTGGCTTATGCCCCAACAACAAATTTGGGAGGAGCTGGCAGTCAAAGAGGGAATCATTATTGCTATACCACAGGGCAAAATTTTCTTCGATAATGAAAGTGCATGGCAGTTAAATACAGATTCCAAAACGATGCAGGATATCAACTTCATCGATGCAATGTTGGAGGACATTCGAGTAAAAAATGAGTTTGGATTTGGAGACGTATATGGAGTTGGTTACTCCTTGGGATCAATGTTCTCCTATGAGATTGCATGTCAAATGAGTGAAACATTCGCTGCAATAGCGTCGTTCGCGGGTACAATGCCAGTTCAACCAAAATCTTGCAATCCTGAGCAAAATGTTTCGATAATGCACATTCATGGTACAGATGATCCTATTATTCAATATGATAAGAGCTGGGACTGGAAGGCCTGGGATTCAGTAGGGACCATGCGAGATATCCCAGCTCTAATTAAATATTGGATAGAAAAATTTAACTGCACTAACAGCGATCAAAAAAAGACAGATTCCACCCTTTACATAGACTATTTTGATTGTGATCAAGGCGCGAAAGTTGAGCATTATGCCCTTATGGATTGGGATCACGAATGGCCTAAAGATATAAATGGAACTTTGACTCCCCTATTAATTTGGCAATTTCTCGATCGATCAAATAAGGACAACCAATAAGTAAAAATTTTTTACAGCTAATTCTTTAAGACTTCAGGTTTTGTGACACCTCATGCAACACAGATCATCAAATTTAATATACAAAAGAGAAAACTTACTGAGTCAGCGTATGATTTTATTTACTTGTTGTAAAAATAAAAAGAATGTCTAAATATCTGTGCTATTGGTTAGCTTTTTTTCTGCCTCATAATTTGGGTATGAATCCTTTAGAACAGCACTATTTAAAAGAACAGTAGCAATTAGCTCAGAAGTTTTAGATAAGAAGATCGATGTTTTAATCCACATTGATTCAGTCCGTCGACTTTCGCCAAGACCAACAATCTCACGTTCCAAAGTATAGTCCTCATTTACAAAAATTGGTCCATTTATTAACTTCACCTCAAGATCTGCAAATAAACCTATAGATGGCTGTTTTGCCCGGGGAAGGAGTGATCGCGTAAAACTTACGAAAGGATTTATCATTTCTATTGGCAAGATTGGTTTACCCCAGGGAGACTCCTGTCCATGTTCAGGAAGGTACCATTTGCAACTCTCTGTTATCTTTTTTAACTTTTGATTTAGAGTGAAAGGGTAGTTTTTGCCCAGATGCTGATTAAATTTAATACTGATGTTTTTCTCCGCAGCTGTGCGATCTCCAATTTTTGCATGCTCTAAAACTACAAGATTTTTCGCCGTCGGTCTTGAATTTAAGAGGTTTTCTACATAATTCTCTGGATGATTAGGGCCAAGGCTAGCACTCCCCTCTAAAACAATTTCACCACTCTCTTTAGTCGCCCAAATTTTTACAACGTTGGATTCAGCATCTGATCTTTCAACGTAGGCTTTGACAGCCTCACCCTCTACCACCATCGATTTAAAATGAGAGCTTATACAACCAAATCTAAACCAGTCATCTCCCCATAATTTATGCAGCAGAGGATCAAATTGCGAAAAATGCGTGGGCCCTTCAATCGGAGCGCCCTTAAATCCGAGAGACTCCGCTTGAGCATCATCATGAATAGATAGATGACCATCATATTCTTGTTCTGCGAGCATTTGTCGAGGAGCTCTAAATGACCCTGAAATAATAGGTCCAGACTCTTCAATTAATGTATCCCAAAGGTTATCCAAAATACTTCTCTCAGATTTCAGTATATTTATTTTGGTGGAGGCGGCGGGAATTGAACCCGCGTCCGCCAATCCGCTACCAGTGACTCTACATGTTTAGATCAGTCTTTAAATTTAGCACTTAGTAACCCGACTGTCAGGGAACACTAAGAGCGATTTCGGTAAAAGTTTAATGAAGCGGCCCCGAACAAACTTTTTCACGATCTTGTGTAATATGACGCCTGAACGCCCCAAAGGGCTCTGGACGCACAAGCACGGCTCCAGTCAGACGGCACCCTACTGGGTTTTAAGCAGCGAGTGCGTAGTTGTCTTCGTTGGCAACTATAAAGTTGTGACTTTGATTTTACGAGATTCGCCACCATCTCGACATGCACCAGAGGTTTTGTAATCCGCGTCGAATCCAGAACGCCCCCAAATTGCTATATTATCATAATCACCTTAATTTATTAAAAATCTAGGATTCGATGCTCCAAATAATTGAAATGATAGTGTGATTTGATTAGTTGACTATTTTTCATATCTTAACTATGTTTGTTATCAATAGACGAGGTAATATTTACTTTACTCTAATTCAACCATTCATCAATTATGATCATATTTTACGAGTGCCGCGCATTTATGTTAATTCGAATTTTTGTTCTTCTATGCTTTTTCTCTTTTGCTTCATCATCACTCTCAGATAATAACGGATATCCATTTCTTGTCACAGAAACTGCGAGCTTAAATGCTCCGTGGGCCATGGAATTTTTGCCATCTGGCAAAATGTTGGTCAGCGAGATGAGTGGAAAACTTAAATTACTCGATGAAAATGGGGCTGTGTTAAACGATATTACTGGGGTACCTAGTGTGGTTTTTGAGGGTCAAGGCGGCTTTGGAGATATTAAACTACACCCCCGCTTTGAGCAGAATCAGTTGCTGTATTTTAGTTATGCAGAAAAAG
>CABZOI010000031.1 GCA_902527245.1 uncultured SAR92 cluster bacterium
AAATGATTTATTAATTCCATTTTTAAAAGAGACTTATGATCTTTCCTACACTCAGGCAAGTCTTGTGCAATTTTGTTTTTTCGGGGCGTACTTCATTATCTCTCCTGTTGCGAATCGAATTATTGATAAATTTGGATTTCAGATGGGGTTGGTTATCGGCTTAATAGTAACGGCACTTGGCTGTTTCTTGTTCTATCCGTCAGCAAATTTAAATGTGTACTTACTTTTTTTAGGATCCCTATTTGTGCTTGGAAGTGGTATAACGATTCTTCAAGTTGCGGCAAATCCATATGTCTCTGCTTTAGGGCCAGAATCAACAGCTGCTAGTAGACTAAATGCTGCTCAGTTTGCTAACTCATTTGCAACTTATATTGCTCCTATTCTCATGTCAGGTTTGATTCTTGGCATGGCTGGCATGGGAGCATCCGTGGTCCAGATGCCTTATTTAATAATGGGTTTAATCCTAATCGGTGCAGCAGTTCTCTTTAAACTCATTACACTTCCAAAACTCGCTCATGTTGAGGCTTCCGAAGCGGATGCCTCCAGCAGTATGACAAGTCACATTATTTTTTCCATTGCAATTGTTGCTGCGATGGCATTTGGTCTCACTGTTATAGCGGGGCTGATAGTGCTCGTCGCTCTCGCATACAATTTTTATGGTTTGAGACAGTATCGATCAATGGTTTTGGGAGCGCTTGCTATCTTCCTTTATGTCGGTGGCGAAGTTGCAATTGGCAGTTTTTTAGTTGATTACTTTGCTGAATCATCGATCGCAGGGATGGATAAGGCGGTTGCTGGTGAAATGATTGCATACTACTGGGGAGGTGCCATGGTGGGTCGGGCAATAGGCGCTTTTTTGATGAATTATATTGCTGCCACGAAGTATTTGGTTGTAAATGCGTTTATGGCAATTTTGATGATTATAGTTAGCATGAACTCCACCGGTGATATGGCTGTTTATTCCATCCTTTTAGTTGGATTTTTCAATTCGATTATGTTTCCAACTATATTTACTTTAGCGGTTAAAGGGCTTGGTTCAATGACGAGCAAGGGCTCTGCTCTTGTTTGTCAGGGAATTGTAGGAGGAGCATTGATACCTGTCCTTCAAGGAGGTGTTGCAGATAGTATTGGACTGCAATTAAGTTTTGTTGTGCCCATGCTTTGCTATATATATATCGCTTGGTATGCAATGAAAGGTACGAACTAAATTCTAATTTTTCGCATCGTAAAAGATGATGCTCTTTGTGATTAATGGTAGCTGGCCTTGAAGGTCAGCTAGTCATTGATAAGATTATGGTTCGGTTTAAATCCTTTCTTTTTATTGCACACGCTGCTTTATTGCTTATACTTTATTCCTGTGGTGGGGGTTCTGGAGATGTCACGGAGGAACCTAATCCTTTACCAATTCCTCAGCCAACAGAACCACCGACTCAAGAAATTCCAGTTTCTGAGACTAAAACGATAACTCAGACAATTGACGGTCAACAGGTTGATCGCACTTACTTGATTCGATATCCCAGTGAAGTTACTAAAGCTTCTTATCCAGTTGTCTTTTTTTTTCATGGTGCAGGAGGTAATGGCCAAAGATGGCTTAGTAATCGTCCTGAGATTGAAAATTTAATTGATCAAGAAAATTTTATTGGAATATTTCCTGATGGTTTTGAGAATCAGTGGAACGTTGGGACTGAAACGAATGCTGATGATGTGGAGTTTGTGACATTAATTGTCAATGAATTTAGTTCTAATGAACTTTTCAATGTTGACAAAATTTATGCAATTGGCACATCAAATGGCGCGGGTCTTGCAAATAAGATTGGCAAGGAGACAGCTATTTTTAAAGGCATAGCTCCCTTGATCTCACAACAAACTGAAGAGATTGGAGCTATCGTTCCTTCCTCTTCAATGTCAGTTTTTCAGGTAGGCGGTACTGAGGATGGCTTGGTGCCGATAAATGGAGGCAACGGAGTTGCTGGACATATTTTTATGTCTGCCGCGGAAAGTGCTGAGAATTGGGCTTCTAATTTCAACTGCAATATGAATCCCACTACCATCAATCGCACTTGGGGCAATTACCAGGTTCAAGAGCGTTCATTTAATGCATGTCAAGATAGTCATCGAGTTAAATATTTTATAGTTCAAGGTGCGGGACACACGACCTCTTTTGGTGGGAATTTAAATTTGTACCAGCTCATTTGGACTTTTTTTATATCTTCAGATCCTGATTACTATGAACCGTTTCTGATTGGAATGGATTTGACCGAAAATGAAAAGGACTTGTTTGTTGTTAATGCGCAGAGGTTCCAGGAAATATGTCTTGATAATTTTTCCGGTCTTAAAAATCCGCTTTGGAATATTAAAGAGCGAAGTGAATGGCCAATTTATTTCCACTTTGAGTCTTGGGAAGGTCCGGTGACTTCGACTGCGATTAGTCAGATGAAAAGTGATTATC
>CABZOI010000032.1 GCA_902527245.1 uncultured SAR92 cluster bacterium
ATTTAATGATGCTATAGCAACATCTAGTGAGCTAATTGCATTTTGAGCATTTGCGGCGGTATCAACGTCAACTGCAGTAATTGCTGCGACGGCTCCACGCTTTACTAAACCGGAACCAGAATTCACTTCGAAACCTGCAGAAACAGTTTGTGTTGTTCCTGTAAATGTTAAAACATTATCGGCACCCATTGATAATGTGATATTTCCAGATGTAGACGTTGAGGTAAATTGATCTGTTGTACTACTATCAACACTCACCGTTGTCGAGCGACCATGTACTCTGACAGACTCGACAGTCGCACCGTCAAGAGCCATCACTTCTGCTCCGAATTTAACACCGTCAATTTGGAAATGTATGGTGTCGCCCACTGCAAAAGTACCACCACCTAGTGTCAACTTCTGAACCTCTGCATTACTTCCGTCCTGATTTGTAACTTGAGCTTCAACGTGAGTTTGGCCCGATACGTCAGAAGACTTAATAACAGCAAAGGTATGGCTTATAGTTTGAGATGCATTTGCTCCAACATGGAAGCTTTGTGCACCAGAAACACCTGATCCGTCAAGAATAGCTGTTCCATTCCAT
This sequence comes from uncultured SAR92 cluster bacterium, assembly GCA_902527245.1. GTDB lineage: Bacteria > Pseudomonadota > Gammaproteobacteria > Pseudomonadales > Porticoccaceae > AAA300-D14. Next base: position 584 of record CABZOI010000032.1, read on the forward strand.
TGAGTGTCACTGCCCACATCCTCTATTTGTGCTGACAGTGCGGCGAACTCAACGTTGAGTGCATCACGATCTGTAGCGGACATAGTGCCAGACGCTGCTTGTACTGCAAGTTCACGCATTCTCTGAAGCATACTGGCTACTTCAATCATAGCACCATCCTCTGTCTGCACCATTGAGATTGCATCATTTGCATTTCTAACAGCCATATTTAATCCATTGATCTGTGAAGTCATTCGACTTGAGATCGCAAGACCCGCAGCATCGTCTCCAGCACTATTGATACGCTGACCCGTTGATAAACGCTCCATGGCTTGACTCATGGCTCGCTCATTCTTAGTCAGAGCATTCGCTGTAATACTTGCTGCTACATTTGTATTTATAACAGTCATTGTTCTATCCCTTTGTTCTGGGTTGTTTCAAATGAAAAGTCAATTGATATCCTGTCAACTTTTCCCTGTATTAGTAATATCGGCAAATAATTAAGAACCTTTAACTTAAAGTGGCAAATCATTACCTATTTTATTTTGGACAATAAAAAACCCGGCAGGATATGCCGGGTTTTTAGAAGTTTAGCTTAACTTAGAGTAATTTTTATTACTTAAGAAGCGCTAACACTGATTGAGCTTGTTGATTAGCTTGTGACAACATCGCTGTTGCTGCTTGCTGAATGATTTGCGTTCTAGCAAGTTCAGTTGTCTCTGAAGCGTAATCTGCATCCAATACTCGGCTGCGTGAAGCAGAAGTATTCTGCGCTACATTACTTAAGTTATCAGATGCATACTCAAGACGGTTAATTGCTGATCCAAAAGTTGCTCGCTGCGAATTCATGGATGCAATTGCAGTATCAAGTTTTGCAATAGCGGCATTCGCATGGTCAACTGCGGTGATATTAGTTGCAATTATTCCGGCAGATATTCCTCTTGTAATATGGATATCCGTCGGGGCAACAATAGTCGATGCCGAAGCGGTATTACTCCCTGATAACTTGAACTTATTGGCAGCTGATCCTGCGGCTATAGACAAATTACCTGCGGCATTTCCAGCACCAGTACTAGAAAAGAACCCTGTAGCTTGAACAGTAGCGTCATAGTTCTGTCCTGTTGTCTCGAATGTTATTGTTGGTGGAGAATCCATAGCCGTACCAGCTGTTATATGAGCGGCATCACCTGATCCCAATTCAATCGTTAACCAACCACCTTCATCGCCAAAGAACATTGAAATCTGGTCTCCGTCTACTAACGCACCACCTGCAACAGTGAACTCTACAAAGGCTGCAACGTTATTCACCGTATCTGCAGCTGTAACAGCAGCAGTTGCGGTTCTGCCAGTATATCCAAGGCTACCAAAGTCAGTTGTTATGGTCTGAGATGCATTAGCGCCAACATGGAAGTCGACAGAACCAGTAGTTCCAACAGTATCATCAAGAATGTTTGTACCATTCCACTGGGTGTTCCCTGCAATCTCAAGAATCTGATCATTGAGTGCTTGATATTCAGTATTAAGAGCTGTTCTATCAGTAGATGACATCGTTCCAGACGCTGCCTGCACTGCCAATTCACGCATTCTCTGCATCATTGCTGTCGCTTCG
>CABZOI010000033.1 GCA_902527245.1 uncultured SAR92 cluster bacterium
AATTTTGAATGGCCAATTCGAGAATCTATCTCTAAATGTCGATAAGTGCTGTTGTGCAAGAAGAGTGGTTGGAACGAGGACAACTACTTGTTTAGCATTTATCATGGCTGAAAAAGCTGCTCTCATTGATACTTCAGTCTTACCAAAACCTACATCTCCACAAATAAGCCTATCCATTAAGTTTTTTTCTAATAAATCTTTTCTGACCGAAGCTATGGCCTGTCTTTGATCAGGTGTTTCCTCAAAATTAAATTCGTTAGAGAATTTCTGATATTCATCCTCGTATGCAAGATAAGAGAATCCAACTGACTTTGCTCTTCGTGCATACACATCGAGAAGTTCCACAGCTGTATCTCTTGCTCTCGCTTCTGCTTTTCCTTTTGCCTTTCCCCAGCTGTCCGAACCTAATCGATTCAATTTTGGAATAATGTTACTTCCTGAGCTATATCTAGATATCAAATTTATGGATGAAACTGGAAGATAAATCTTAGATTCCTCCGCGTACATTAAGGTTATGAATTCACTCTCAATATTGTTTATGCTCAAGGTCTGAAGACCTTTATAAAGCCCGATTCCATATTCCAAATGAACCACTGGCTCATCAAGTTTTAATTCTGATAAGTCTCTAAAAAAGTTATGCTTAAAAGTATCATTATTCTCTCTCAATCTTCGCTGATGTACTTGCTCTCCGAAGATATCGCTTTCTGAAAATATGATTTGTTTTTTACTAAATAGGTTCATGCCATCGCTAATATCGGAGACGACTATTGAGTATTGATCTTCAGATATAACAAACTCACTCCAACTAGATATTTCCCTTGGATAAATATTTATTTTTTGAAGCATGTTCATTAGTACTTCGCGACGTCCGGGAGATTCAACACAGAAAAGAAATTTTGTATCAGGAACCTTAGTCTGCTCCTTGCTAATGAAGGTTTCTATGGCTGCTAGGGTTTTATCTATGTTTTCTTTTTCTTCAAAACCTGGGAGGGTTTTGTCTAAATATTCTGTTCGTGCTTTGCCACAATCTAGAGGTTTGATCGCCTTAATACTGGTTAAAATCTCAGTCGGTGATATAAATAATTGTTCTGGTCGAAGTATTGGCCTAGTAATGTCTGAACCAAAAGTTTCGTATCTCGAGTTTATTTCATTCCAATATTGAGTTGAGATCTTATGAATATCCTCAGTAATAAGCACAGAAATATTGCTGGGAAGATAATCGAAAAGATTGCTGGTTTTTTCAAAAAACAGAGGCAAATATGCTTCTATTCCGTTGGGTATGATTCCTTTCCTTATCGATATGTAGATGGGACATCTCAATGGATCAGAGTCGAACGCACTAATCCAATTTTTTGAGAATAAATTAACAGCATTTTGATCCATCGGGAACTCGTTCGCTGGCAGGAGGTCAATACTTGGGATGTTTGAGTTACTGAGTTGTGTATCTGGACTAAATATCCTGATTGTTTCAATTTCCTCATCAAATAGATCAATTCGGAAGGGTTTGTCCACGCCCATTGGAAACACATCAATTATTGAACCTCTGAGAGCATATTCACCATGTTCGTAAACAGTTTCAACTCTCCTATATCCATTCTCTGAGAGCTGATCCTTTAACTTAGTCAGATTAAGTTTTTCGCCAATCGCATATTTAAAAGATCGAGAAGAAATAAAATTTGTTGGTGATAAACGACTCATTAGGGTTGTAACAGATAAAATTAATGCTCCTCGATCCAATGTATGTAGTTGCTGTAAAGTCTCTAATCGTTCTGAGACTAAATCATGATGAGGTGAGAAAATGTCATAAGGAAGTGTTTCTCGATCAGGGAAACGTATTAGGGGGATATCCTTATTTTTAAGGAAAAACGAGAGTTTTGAAAATAACACGTTCACTGCTTTAGCACTCGGCGCAACTAACAATGTCAAGCCATCATTTAGCTCAATTGATTTCGCGATAATGAGAGCTTCAGTGGTATTTGAAATTTTCAATTCATCCATTGTTTTTGTCATTTCAATTACCAATGGTTAGCTTTGATCTCGCTCAAACGGATTTTTTCCATCTACAATATTACGCCGTAAATT
>CABZOI010000034.1 GCA_902527245.1 uncultured SAR92 cluster bacterium
TTTAACATCATGGGCTGACACGAGTGGTGCCGGTTGGCCAGTTGATGGAAATACAGGTCAGCCTCTCGCGCAACCAGTGGACTTGTACACAGTGCCTTTAACAGCGCTAAGTGGATACAATGGCACAACCCTGAAATTTACAGTCTCATCAAACGCAGCAGGATTCAGCTTTTCATCTGAAGATGTCGTCATTGGTAAGATCCCTGGAACGGTCTCAACTCTTTCGAACATAACAGGGACCTACTCAGTCACAAGTGAAGCAACTGCTCCTGAAAGCCCTTACTCTTCAAATGATCCTGCAGGGAATGGACCTGATGGAACCTTGGGCAATGCAGATGATGTCACTATCAAAGATTTGTATGAGGTTGATGGACTAACTTTTGTCAGACCTCCATTGGGTGCTGAAGCCCCTGCAGCCACATGGGGTAATGCAGCGGGCCGAGATCTTAATCGTGTCGGTACCAACCGATACTTCAGAAAGTTCACCTGGGAAAATGCAGATGCATGGTGTAAGAGCTTTAACGGCCGCTTGGCGACGGGAGCCGAAATTGAAACACACATCGCACCGATTTCTGGAACTACTGATGGTATTTGGGAGACACAACTTAACTGGCCACAGCAGAGCTCTCATTATTGGACGGCAAGTGTCGCGGGGGATGATCCAGGTGACGGATCTCGGCATAAGGCTTGGATTACATACAACACCAGTAATGGAAATTCTGTGCATCAGGTTCAAGGACGTGCCAACACGAATCCATTCTGGCCGATGTGTGTGCTAGAGAATCAGGCGTCAACGACAACGGGAAGCATCACCTTAACTCCCGAATTTGCGTCTGACGTGACAAGTTATTCAGCCACTGTTGCTAACCCTGTTACCTCAGTCACATTTGTCCCAACGCTGACAGATAGTTTTGCATCAGTTACTGAATATACTGCAAACGGAAGTGCTGTGACGGCGAATACATTCACACCAACTGATGGCACAAACTCAGTCAGTATGACAGTCACTGCTGAAGATGGAGTGGGTACAACCACCTACTCGATTACTCTTGAGAAGGCGGAGGCATTAGCAATCACAGTGGGAAGCTTAAGTATTGTTACCAATGCGAACGAGGGAAGTTATCCAGTGACTGGAACGTGTAACTTAGATGGCGTCTCGGTCGTGGTATCGATGACAGGAGGCTCAACAACAGTCTCAGGATCTGCAGTTGATTGTACATCGGGTGCGTGGAGTGCGACTGTTGATGCGAGCTCTCTGCCTGATGGTGCAATTACGGTGAGTGCGACCGGATCAACAACGCTGGAATCAAATACGGCAACAGGTTCTACAACTAAAGATACAGTTGGGCCGGTAGTTAGTGCACCGGCGGATATAACGGTTGCCGCAGTGGATGCCGATGGAACACCAGCAACAGATTCGGAGATAGCAGCATTCTTAGCAGGTGCGAGTGCAGTTGATGCAGGAGATGGGGTTGTCTCCGTCTCAAATGATGCGCCAGCTGTATTCCCTCTGGGTGCGACAACAGTGACGTTCAGCGCTGTTGATTCACTTGGAAATTCTGGATCAAGCTCCGCAGTGGTCACTGTAGAGGATCAGACACCGCCCGTTATAACGGTTGCAGATGCGACAATTGCTGCGACTGATGCGAACGGAACTTTAGCTACAGCGACAGATGCGGCAGCTTTCTTAGATTCGGCGACGGTTGAAGACAATGTTGATAGTAATGTAACTGTGACAAATGACGCACCTGATGTGTTCCCAATTGGAGATACGGTCGTCACCTTTACAGCGACTGACTCGGCAGACTTAACTGCGACTGCGACAGCAACACTGACAGTTGCTGATGTAACAGCGCCTGTGGTTACTGCTCCTGATTCAATTACAGTAGCTGCAACAGATGCCTCTGGAACAGCAGTAAGTTCTGCGGCCAGTGTCTCAATTGTAGGTGATTGGAAGCTGGCTCCTATGGCGGCTGCGTTAGGCGTCGGTTGGGATGCTGCG